>JAFLEF010000006.1 GCA_017309115.1 Verrucomicrobiota bacterium
ACGGGCGAGGAAAAGGACAACATCAGGAACCTGAGGCCCAACAAGATCACTGGACCGAACGCGGGCGGGCCACGCCAGTTTCCAATTCCAACGCCACTGGCCGCCCACGTCGGTCAGTTCTGGCGTTGGGCGGCGCTAGCTGTTTGGTGAAGTTGAAGCCATGGAGAAGACAAAGACGAGTAGCGGACTGCTCAAAATCCTCTTTTGGATTGCCATAGCTTCAATCGTCGTAGGCTTGGCTCTCCCTGTTGTGTTCAATGGCGTTCCCATTGCAGAATTATTGATCGCGATACTTGCTCTCGCTGTAGCCATCACGATTCCAATCCTTTTGTGGCTCAGACGGCCCATTTACACGGCAGTGTGGATTGCGGCATACGTCATTGTTTACGGCGTGTTGTCTTGGTGTGGAGTCTACCTTGAAGGTAATTTTGGCGGGAGTGACAATCGACGGGTTTGGTATCCGGCCTATTGTGGCGAGACCTACTGGTCGCGAGGAGGCCGACAGAAGTGCTCATTGCGCCCTTCCGCCTGGTTCTTCTTACCAGTTGTAATTCTTGATCGTGCGGTGATTCATCGGACACATTTTGATTCGTATTGAGTATGCCGAAACCGGCGCCCAACAAACCGACTGCACCGAACGCCGGGATCGCGTCTCGGTTGACAATCGAACACCATTGGCCCGGCGTCGGTGAGCCGGTGCGTTGGGCGAACAACATGCGCGTATTTTTGCCACTTGGCATTTCGCTAGAGCTTGCTGACGGCTGGCTTGATGTATCCGACGATCTTCCACCTGGCTCACCCTTCACCTTGGCTAGAAGTGACGGCGTCGGCGCGTTTCAGCTCTCCGCCGCCATTTACCAGTGCGGGCGGATGCCAAATGCGGACATCGGTGAGCTTGTCGAGATGCTGGCCCTGTTCGGAAAAGAAAAGGGTTTTGATCCGCCATCCAAGATGACGACCCGTCTTGGAGATGTGAGTTTTGCCGGCGGAAGCTTTGTGGGAGAAGATTTCATTCGCATCTGGTATGTCACCAACGGCCGCAGCTTTGTTTTCGCTTCTTATGTGGCAGCGACTCATGTGCCTGCCGAACTCGCTGATTGCGAGGCAATGGTTAGCTCCATCCGATTCAAGGAAGAGCCCAACAAGATCGCTACACACGAACCGCCGCAGCCCGATCCGAGCCCGGGCACATCGGTTCATCGGACGCTGGATTCGCTGCCAGTGCCCGCTTACGGCGGCGGTCGGTGACCTCTGACGTTCGGCGACATCCCACGACGATGGCAGCATCGCGTAAGCAGGAAATCTACCGGGAGTTCTTGTTCTGGTCGTTGCCTTGGATTCGCAACGTGCAGACTTGGCGGTGGTGGCATCCTCTCCGGCGAGGCAAGGCGTGCTATTACGAGGCGGAGTTCATTCACAACCTGCCGCAGTCGATTCTGGAGCCGCAGTTTGTGGACCACGACGCTTACTTCCTGAACACGCAGGCTAGGATGTTCTGCGACCATTGCAGGTCGTCGCCACACTACGAGAGTCATCTTGCCCTGATCCGCGAGTTGTTCACACTGTTGCCAGAGGAGCAGAGAGCACTTCTGACTTGGAGGGGACCATGACGCAGGCAATGCCGAACCAGATCACTGGACCGAACGCGGACGGGCCGCGTCAGGTGGCAATTCGGACGCCACAGCCCACCCGTGTCGGTCAGCTCTGTCGTTCGCCAAGTCTCAACCGCGCGTGAACACAAACCAAATTAAGACGAACGGTTTTTCTTCAGCGGAGTCTGCTGCTCTATTCGATTCAAATTTCGCGACGGACCCCGAGGCTCGTCGGGTGCACGAATCTGGCGGGCAGTGTGGTGGTTGCTCATTTTTCGGGCCCTTCAACGAGGACTACGGCCTTTGTTGCCACCCCGATTCCAGACACCGCACCGAAACCGTGTTCGAGCATTTCACCTGTCCGACCTATGTGGACGAAGGGTGGGGCGCTCACAGTTTCTCCCGGGACAGTAACAGGCACTGCCGCTGCCAGGGGGAGTCACGGGAGCATTACGAGCGGCTTGTCGCGCTCTTGAGATCATGAATCCGGCGAACCAGACGCTGGAGACGAATGCCGACTCCGCTTCGCTGCGTCGGCATCGCTCAGCTTATCGTTAGCCGGCACTGGAAGCTCGCATCAATGTTACCCCGCATCACAGACAGGCAGGAACTGGTTGCAGTGGTTCAACGCGTCATGGACGTGGGATATACCGACGAGGAGATGGTCACGATCATGGACTTGCTGGTGAGGAGCACAGGATGTCCCCATGTGTCCGATCTCATCTTCTGGCCGAAGCTGCCCATGACAGCCGAGCAGGTTGTTGACGCTGCGCTTGCCTATCGCCCGATCATTTTGGGAGCTGGTCATGGCATCGACGGCTAAGCGGATGCACACGAACCGCCGCCAAGCGTTTCAGTCTCGACGCGCAAGGTTTTTCGAACGCTGGATTCGCAGCCAGTGCCCGTTTACGGCGGCGGTCGGTGATCCTGATCGTTGGACGTAACCTCATACACACGAAGCGCTGGCCCGTCATTGCACTCGTTTTCGAGCTCTTGATCGCCGCAGTCCTAAGCCAAGTTGGCTTTCTGCGCCGACATGATTTCGATCGGGCATTTTTCGCCTCGCGGCAAAGCGCTACCCCCGAAGCAAAAGCAGAAATGGATCGGCAGAGGCGTTTGAACGAGTTGGTACGCTGGGAGTTTTCGATCATAGGATTTGGGGCCATGGCGGCTGTCACTCTGCTCGCATCCTTCGGTTACGAGCGCCTTCACCGCAGAAGCTCAGTAATTCCCGGATGAGCGCGCCAGGAACGTCCAACAAGCCGCTGGAGGCGAACTGCCGCCCCGCCTCTCCGCTCGATCCGCGTTGGCAGTTCGGATGCGCCGTTCACGCGCTACCTTGCGTTTCCCGCGGCAGTCGATCAGCTTTTCGTTGGGTAACAATCGAACGCGCTATGAAAACTCAAGGCATCATTGCGATCGCATCCCTGTTCATCACAGTCGCGGGGGTACAGGCCAGGGACATTGAAATGGGCAAGCCAGCAGCCCCGCCGAACGCGAAGGCAGTTGCCGGCAGCTATTACTGCGGCGACGGTCTTGGCTACAACGTGACACTCACACTGAAGGAGAACGGCACGTACTCCGCCGAGTGGCACGGTTGCCTCGGCAAGTATGGAGATGCCTCGGGAAGCTGGAAGCTGTCCGACAAGCAGATAGCGCTTATACCGAAAACGGAACGAGACATGATGAAGGGCCACCTGAAAACGTTGGATGTTTTGGAGTACAAGGGCGGCTGGGTTTTCGTTCGCGCAGGCGATAGAGATTTTTACGACAAGCACGGTGTTTCCCGTTACTCGTGCTTCCAGAGACGAGACCATCAATGACAACAACACCGCCCAACAAGCAAGATGCAGTGAACCCGTCGATCGCACTCCGATTGACAATTGAGGATCAGAGGCGCCGGGTCACTGATCTGGAGCGTTGGGCTGAGCTTACGCCATGACACCGTGAAAGCGTTTTTCACCTTCTCAGCTTTGTTGTCGATCATGCTTGGCTTCTATTCCGTTTGGACCTCGGTAGCCGGAAGCGCGCACAACCACTACGCGACACGCTACTTTCTGCTTTATGACAGCGGATGGCGGGATATTTCCCCGTCATGGTGGGAGCTTAGCGAGGCTGACGTATCAGCGCAGCCGGAGAGGTTTGCGAAGGCATACCGAGAATCGGTTCTGGACGGTTACAGATTGGCGGGCGTGACCGGCAGGCTCCAGTCTCAGTGCCTTGTTTTGGCTGCGCTCCTATTCGCTGTCAGTTGCATCGGATGGTGGACAGCCCGGCGCCAGCAACTCCCCGTCCAACAAACCGGATGCAGAGAATCCGGCGGTGGCGCTCCCGTTGACAATCGAAAGCCTCTGGCGCCGGGTCTCTGATCCGGAGCGTTTCCGCACACCGCTCGTGAAAGCCAGGCGCAAACCAAAACAGAAACCGAAGCGCGACTTGCTTGTCGGCACTTGGCTGAACGGCAGTGAGTGGGCGAGCGAGGTCGAGTTCACAATCACTCGTTCCGGCGACTCTTATGCCATTCGGCTGCGCGACGGCTACGACGGTGAGGAGTCAGAGGTTTTCGACACCGCTTGGGATGGCGAGGTGTTGTCCTTCGCCACACATTGGAAGTCCACCGGACGGTTTGCGCGTTATCGTCTCTCGCTTTCGTCCACCAATCGCCTCGATGTCACCTACACCTACACCGACCATGAGATGTATCACCGCCAACGCGCCAAACGAAACGCCAACCCAGCACCGCCATGAAATGTTCCATCCGTACCTGCCTCTGGTTCCGCGACGGGCGCGGTCGGGAAGCTGCTGATTTCTACTGCTCCCTGATTCCAGAGAGTCGGATCGAGAGGACCTTTCAGGGCGACGCCGGATATGGCGCCTTCTCCGTGATCGACTTCTCGTTGGGCGGAGTGCCCTACCAAATTCTCGACGCCGGACCGATGTTCACACTGACCGAGGCGGTGTCGATTTCAGTTGCGACCGAAGATCAGGCCGAGACAGACCGCCTATGGGCGGCGCTGACGGCGAATGGCGGCGAGGAAAGCCATTGCGGATGGTTGAAGGACCGCTTCGGGGTATCGTGGCAGGTTTACCCAAAGCGTTTGACGGAGTTGACGACGAGCGCCGACCGGGATGTATCGACCAAGGCCATGGCCGCGATGATGAAGCAGATGAAGATCGACATCACCGTCATCGAGGCAGCGATTCGTGGCTAGAAAAGTCAAAAAACCTAGCGCAAGGTTCGTCTGCCCATTGGGCATTTGGCACCGCCAGTGCTCGATCCCGGCGGAGGTCGGCGAACCGGGCCGTTCGTCGGACGTCGGACAACATTCCAAAGCATGAAGCCGCCTAAAGTCCGAGGACTTTGCCCCCTGATCCAGGTGTTCGATATGCCGGCGTCCCTGGCCTTCTATTGCGATTTGCTGGGATTCGAGATGGTCCAGCAGGCTCCGCCAGGAGATCGATGTGAATGGGCTTGGCTCGCTCGCGAAGGTGCTGAACTGATGCTGAACACGATGTACGAGGCGGATGCGCGCCCTCAGACGCCAGACCCGGCGCGAATTACCGCCCACGGCGACACCACGCTGTATCTCGGAGCACCGGACGTCGACGCCATGTATGAGTATCTTCGAACCTGCGAGATCGAGATCGATCCTCCGGTGGTGAGGCCCTACGGCATGAAACAATTGTCCCTCAAGGATCCTGACGGCTACGGGGTCTGCTTCCAGTGGCCGTCAGTTCGGCCGGACAGTGAACCGACCAGGGTCTAGCCAACGCGATTCGGGCAGCGACCCCTGCGTTGAACGGGCCCGGAGTGAGGGGTATCCGCAGATTGGCGCCGATTCGCGCAGATTTCAGGGAGATCGGTAGCCCGTTTCGAGGCGAGTCGATGGACGCCAGGTATTCTGAAGCCCTTCGGCAGCCAGCCGCTCCACCGCCTGAAGGCGGGACTCCGAACAGTTTGAACCATCCCCTCCTCCACGTTCCCTGCGTCCTCCGCGGGAGCCACTTCCTGTCATGCGAAGGCGAGGCGAGTTTCGCACTTCCACTGACCAGCGAACGCCGAGTTCCTTCGCTCCGCTCGGAAGCTCGGGGACGGCCCAGCGGTCCATCCCTACCCTCCTCCGCGTTCTCCGCGGGAGCCACTTCCCCAGTCTCGAGCTTGAGTACCAATGGGCTCCCGGTAACATTCCAACATGAGCAGCATCCAAGAAATCGAGGCCGCAATTGACACACTGCCCCCGGAGCAGTTCCTGCTGCTGCGACAACACGTCCAGAAGCGCTTCGACGAGCAATGGGACACGCAATTCGAGGAAGATGCCGCTCGCGGAAGGCTGGATGCGATTGCGGCCAGCGCAATTGCGGAGCATCAAGCGGGTAGAAGCACCCCATTTCCTCCGAATGCGCAGTAGAAGCAGACATTCGGATCAACGAGGCCCTCGTTCTTCCAAGAATCTGCGGGAATCGGCGTTAATCTGCGGATACCTGCGTTCTGCTTTTCCCCGCAAACCCGCGGGAACCACTCCCCGTCACGCGAAAGCGAGGCGAGTTTCGCACTTCCACTGACCAGCGAACGCCGAGTTCCTTCGCTCCGCTCGGAAGCTCGGGGACGGCCCAGCGGTCCATCCCTACCGGTTCGACGCCTCTACCTCTCAGCTACCCACAAACCAGTTGAGAGCTGAGAGCTGAGAGCTGAGAGCTGAGAGGTAAATCCTGGAAATCAGCACGTTAGAAGTGACGACCGGTTTGTGGACACCATGCAGATCCGGTTCACCGGTTTTCGCTCCTCTCAACTCTCAACCTTCAACTCTCAACTTAGATCCAGCATCACGCCAACAAGCTCTTCACCACGTTGGCTTCCTCCACACCCGTCAGCCGCATATCGAGTCCCTGGTACTTGTAGCCGAACCGATCGTGCTTGATGCCCAGTAGATGCAGGATCGTCGCGTGGAAGTCCCGGACGTGAACTGGGTTCTCCACAATGTTGTACGAGAAGTCGTCCGTCTCGCCATACACCACGCCGCCCTTCGCGCCGCCACCCGCCATCCACATGGTGAAACAGCGCGGATGATGATCGCGTCCGTAGTTGTCCTTCGTGAGTCCGCCCTGACTGTAGATCGTCCGGCCAAACTCCCCGCCCCAGATGATCAGCGTGTCGTCGAACATGCCGCGGGACTTCAAGTCCTGGATCAGGCCGTAGATCGGTTGGTCCACATCCTTGCACTGGGACGGCAAGCGACCGGCCACATTGCCGTGATGATCCCAGTTGTTGAGATACACCTGCACGAAGCGCACACCCCGCTCCACCAGACGCCGCGCCAGCAGGGCGGAGTAACCGAAGCTCCCCGGCTTGCGGGCGGATTCCCCGTACAATTCATACGTGGACTCCGGCTCCTTGCTCACCTGCGTCAGCTCAGGAACGCTGGACTGCATGCGGAACGCCATCTCGTACTGCTGGATGCGCGTCTGCGTTTCCGGGTCGCCTAGTTGCTGGAAGTTCAGCTCGTTCAACTGCCGCAAACCGTCGAGCTGATACCGGCGCAGGTCGGGCGTGATGCCGGCCGGATTGTTGATGAACAGGATGGGTTCGCCGCCGCTGCGGAAGGAAACTCCGGCATGTTCGCCGGGCAGGAATCCGCTGGACCACAACCGAGCACTGATGGCCTGAATCTGTTCCTTGTTGGTGGGCTCGGCGACCAACACCACAAACGTGGGCAGATTCTGATTCAGTGAACCGAGCCCGTAGCTCACCCAGGATCCGATACACGGACGACCGGTGTTCATGTTGCCGGTCTGCATGAAGCAGATCGCCGGCTCATGATTGATCGCCTCGGTGTGCATGGACTTGATCACGCACAGATCATCCACCACCCGGGCCGTGTAGGGCATCAGCTCGGTGTTCATCCAGAGCCCGTTGGAGCCGGCTTGGCTGAACTTGTATTTCGAAGGCGCGATCGGGAATCGGCTTTGTCCCGAAGTCATGGTCGTGAGCCGCTGGCCCTGGCGAATCGAGTCCGGCAGGTCCTTGTCGTACCACTCAGCCATCTTCGGCTTGTAGTCCCACAGATCCATCTGCGACGGACCGCCCACCATGTGCAGATAAATCACTCGCTTGGCCTTGGGAGCGAAATGCGGAAGGAGATTGGGCGCCGGTGCGCCTTCCTGTGCCCAGGCCTTAAGCCGTTCGCCGAGCAAGGTGGAAAGGGCAGCGGTGCCCAGGACGTGACGACCGCGACCAAAGAAGTGGCGGCGGGTCTCGAGTCGGGCGTATTCGGTGTACGGATTCATCGGAGCCTCGGAACGTTAGGGAACAAACACTTCATCAAGGTTCAATTGAAACTCGGGCAGGGCCTCGCAAACCAGCGTGCCGGAGCCCTCAAAACTCTGTTGAAACCCATATCGCCCATTCTCGGGGCGGCGAAAGACACTGATCCGCCGGACTTCAGGTTCCACCAACCAATACTCTCGGACCCCGCCCGAGGCATAGATCTCCGCCTTTCGCCGGTCCAATTCCGCGGAACTGATCGTTACTTCCAAAACCCAAAGCGCCGAGCCGGGATGATGCTGAAAAAACTGATCTTCCCGCCCCTCCACCACAGCCAGGTCAGGCTCGGGCTCAGACCGTCCGATCGTCAGCGGGTCCTCCCGGAGCAAGAGATGACCCGGCTTGAGAACCGCCTCAATCATTCGGGCCAGTCGGCGAACCATGGAGGCATGCAACGGAGACTTGGACATTTTCTGAACAATCACCCCTTCCAAGAGTTCCACCGACCGATCGATCAGTCCCTGTCGTCCCAGTTCATGGTAAAACTCGACGCTCACCGGAAACACGGCGCGGCGGACCGAGGGTTCTTCCAAGATAGAACTCATTAGGCAAATCTACGGTTTCTGGCTCACTTGTTCAAAACTTCATCCAGATTCATCAACTGATTGGCCACCAGAGTCAGCGCCGCCAACTGGGTGGGCGGAATGTCGGACGCCGGTTTGGAGTCTCCCAGGGAGATTAGGCGGGTGGCTTCCTCCGGCTGACGGCCGTAGAAGCCAGTGAACTCCTGCAGCGACTGTTGCACGATGGCCCGTTCATCCGCGCGCAACGGACGCGCCAACAACCGCTCGGCGACCACCTCGATCGCCTCGGGCGACTTCCCGCCGGATTGTTTCCAGGCCATCTCCGCCAGGTGCCGAGCCGCTTCGATAAACTGCAGATCATTCAACGTCGCCAGCGCTTGTAGCGGCGTGTTGGTGCGTTCCCGGCGGGTGCAGGACACTTCGCGGCTCGGGGCATTAAAGATGTCCATTGACGCCGGCGGCGCCGCCCGTTTCCAAAACGTGTACAGCGAACGCCGGTACAGGGATTCCCCGGAATCACGCTGATACTTCTTGGTGTTGCTCTCCGGCATGGCGACTGCCTCCCACACGCCGTCCGGCTGATACGGCTTCACGCTCGGGCCTCCCAGCTTGGGCGCCAGCAGTCCGCTCGCCGCGAGCGCATAATCGCGGACCATCTCGGCATCCATGCGGAAGCGCGGCCCCCGGCTGAGCAGGCGGTTGGCCGGATCCTTCTCCAACTTCTCGGGCGTGACCCGCGCATCCTGCCGATACGCCTGGGACGTCACCATCAGCCGGAACAGGTGCTTCACATCCCAGCCGCTCTCGCGAAACTCCACCGCCAACCAATCGAGCAAGTCCTGATTCACCGGCGTCTCGCCCATGATCCCGAAATCCTCCGTGGTCTTGACCAGGCCGGTTCCGAACAACTCCTGCCAGAACCGGTTCACCGTCACCCGGGCCATGAGCGGGTTGTCCGCCGCCACGAGCCACTGGGCGAGTCCCAACCGATTGCGCGGGGCTCCGGGCGGCAACGGGTTCAAGGCGACCGGAACGTTGGCCTCCACCTTGTCCTTGGGCTGATCGTACTGACCGCGGAACAGGATCGCCGCCATCGGAGGCGAATTGGTCTTCTCCCGTTGGATGTGCGTCACGGGATACTTTTGCCGCAGGGATTCCCGTTCTGACTCGAGCTTGGCCACGGCGGCCTGAGCCGCTTGGAACGGTTGATCCCGGGTGGCCAGGTAGCTTTCGAAGGCATCTTTGCGGGCGTCCGGCGGCCACTGCGCCTGCGGCACCCCGACCATTGTTCGCAGCAGGGAATTCTGAGCCAAGGCCCGCACTTCTTCCGGGGTCAGCACCCGGGAATACAACCGAACGTCCTGCAATCCCACGCCATCGAGGTGACTGCCGCCCGACCGCTGCGCCAACGTGAAGGGAGCCTCCGCGCGAATACTGCCGGTGACGCCTTTGCCATTCTCGACCTCGGTCGCGGCGGCTTCGCCATCGACAAACAGCTTCACGCCCTCGGGCTTGCCGGACCCGTCATAGGTCACCCAGACATGCTGCCACTGGCCCTTCTTCGCCATCCGCTTTTGGGTGCGAACCTTGAGGGCGTTGTCCGGCCACTGGTTCACGATGTGCGTGGCAAACTGACCCTGCTGAATCCACAAGTCCCAACCCCGGTAACTCGCCGACTCCGGATCCATCCGGGCAAAAATGGCTGCGGTGGGATCCGCATTCGGCACGAACACCCAGCCGCCAAAGGAGAACGGCTGACCGTGCTCGAAGGCCCCCACCTCGGGAAACTGAGCGGTGGCTCCCTTGCCGAACACCGGCGCGGGTCCGAAGTAGGCGTTGGTGGTCACGGTGATGCCCGCCGTGGGAACCGCTTGGGCGGAACCGTTCCCCACCGTCACCGTCCACGAATTGGTCTGGCCGTCGTTCAGCGGCGCGCGAAACACCTGCCCCGGCAACGCCAGTTCCCGATCCAAGGTCGCGGCATCCAGACTGGAGACCCAGTTCACAAACGCCTGATCGGCTTCCGTTCGCCGCTGCTGCATCGCCTGTTTGGCGGCGTCCACGGCTCCCGGCAACGCCTTCCATCGACTCAAGTCCTGCGCGTCACTGATCACCACCATGCTGGCGTTGGCGCCGTCCTTGACGTTGCCATCGAATCCGGACTGCTGGGTGTTCCGGAAGAACGCCGCCATCGAATAGAAGTCCCGCATCGAGAACGGGTCGAACTTGTGATCGTGGCACGCGCTGCAGTTGGTGGTCAGCCCCAGAAACACCCAACCCGTGGTCGTGACCCGGTCGTTCGCGTAGATCGCCAGGTTCTCTTCCTCGATCGTGCCGCCTTCGTTGGTGGTCACGTTGCAGCGCTGAAAGCCGGTCGCGACCATTTGATCCTGCGTCGGATCCGGCAGCAGATCCCCAGCAAGCTGCTCCACGACGAACTGGTCGAACGGCTGATTCCGGTTGAAGGCCTGGATCACCCAGTCCCGGTACGGCCACATTTCCCGGTAGTTGTCGAAGTGCAGACCATGAGTGTCGGCATAGCGGGCGGCATCCAGCCAGTACCGGCCGCGATGCTCCCCCCACTGCGGCGAATCCATCAAGCGGCGAACATACTTCTCGAAATAGTCCGGCGCGGTATCCGCCACGAAGGCTTCCACGTCGCCCGGCAGCGGCGGCAGACCGGTGAGATCCAGCGACAACCGTCGCGCGAGGGTTCGTCGATCCGCCTCGGGATTCATCGTGAGTCCCTTCTGAGCCAGCTTCGCCGAGACGAAGGCATCAATCGGATTCCGTTTGGCGGCCCCCGGCTGATCCGCGCCCGGGACCGGCGCCCGCTCGGGCTTCAGAAAAGACCAGTGCGGCTGCCAGGGAGCGCCCTGAAGGATCCACTGACGAATCAGTTCCTTCTGCTCGGACTTCAGTTCCTTGTGCGACTCCGGCGGCGGCATGAGCTCATCCGGATCGGTGTGCACGAGGCGCTTCCACAAGGCGCTGTCCTCCGGCTTACCGGGCACCACCACCTGACCTTCCTTCTTGGTGCCCCCGAACAGACTCTCGCGCGTATCGAGCCGCAGCCCGGCCTTGCGCGACCCAGGATCGGGCCCGTGACACGCCAGACAGTTGTCGGAAAGCAGGGGGCGGATGTCGCGATTGAACTGCAGCTCGGCCGCGGTGACCGGACCGGCCACCACCGCGGAGGCGAGGATCAAGGCAGCCCGTTGGGAAAGATGGCGGGCAAGGAAGATCGGCACAGGCATGGAAACGGAGAGTGTACGAAAACGAGTATGCCGAGGGTTCACCAAGTGTCCACGGCCGACCCGAAGTGTCGGACGAAAGATTGGGGATTCCCCATCAATGAATTCGGCCCGGATTTTGGCGGAAACCCACCGCATCTTGGCCACCCCGCCGACTCACCCACGGTCACGGTGGCGTGTTCTCGGGACTGCGAACCCGAAACAACGCGGAATCCTCAACGCCTGGCAAAAGCACATTCTGGTTCACCGTGGCGGGTCCCACCGGCAACCAATCGCTGGTCCCCAGATGAGGTCGGCTTTCAATCACGTAGGGTCCCTCGCCATCGACCCAATCCAACCGCCACCTTCCGTCCGGCAGCGATCCCAAGTGAGTGATCACCGGGCCGGCCGCGGGCAGATCCAGCGGCCCAAAGCGCGCATTGGGAGCCGCCACAGCATAGTGCCCCACTCGGCCGTTCACTCCCGCCAACTCCGGTACAGTCCAGGTCACCAAATTGGTTCCGGCATGGTTCACCTCGAGAACCAACTCACTTGTCCGCAAATTCAAGACCACCTCGTAGTCCCGCCCCGCGATCCAGGGAATGGCATTGGTGCGCCAAATCGTGGCGCGCGAGGGATCCGGCGTGGCGCCCAAATCGGCGCCGACAACCGCCTCGCCTTCCGGTAGGTGCACGGTCCGCAACGTCATTCCCGGCCCGAGGGGACCCAGGACCGGATCGTTGGTCGCCACCGCGCGCCAATCCAGGAGCTGGAACCAGCCGGCATCCTGCTGACCAAAGACCACCCCAAAAGTGCCGTCGCCCGGGGCCGGACGCACATGAGTGCGGACAACTTGATTGGATATTCCGGGACCGGTCAGCAGGAGCGACGGCCCGGTCACTTGGTTCGGAATCGCCTCACGGTTGGCCGCATCCAGTTTCCACGCCGCGCCGGCCACCGGTGGAACTGCCAGGGAAAGCAGATCCGACTGCGACAGGTCCCGACTTCCCGGGGGAACAAACGGGGCCAACGCCGCCCGCTGGCGCAGGTACTCTTCCACTTCGAAACGTTCGGCCGGAGTCAACACCCGATCGTACACAATCCACTCCGTCAGATCCCCCGTGAACCCAAAGGTCGCAGTGACGTATTTGCCGAGCACCACATTGGTCGCCACGGCCGAGTAAGCCCGACCCACGGTCGTTCGCGATTCAATCACCGTGCGACCATCCACGGCCAATCGGTGGCGGTCCGGACCGTCCTCGCCGAAAACCTGTGAGAACACGCGGAATCCGGTCCCCGGAATCGTGCCCGGCGCCGATCGCTCGGCGGCGCCATCATAGTGATAGGTATCATCGCCCCCAACGCGACCCAGGGTCATCATTAGCCCGGAAAAATTGATGGTGCCAAAGGCATAGATGTAGCGACCGCCACTGCTGTTGTTGAGGTAGCGGGCCAGGGTGAAGATCGTGGCATTGGTCAGCGTGCGACCGAGGTTACCGTGGAGGCGCGGTGTGCTGGAGCTATTGAAGCGCAAGGCCGGGACGCCCGAGGTGGAGTTAGCCACCCACGCGGGCCGGGTCGTCACCGCCGAGGGACGAAAGACAAATCTGTTCGGCGACTGGTCGGTCCAGGAGACCACATTGGTGCCGTCCAATTCCAAGCCGGCGTCGGCCCGCAGCCAGACCAGCAGATTCTCCCGGGCGGGCAACGCCCCCGGGACCTTCGCCGACTCCGTCACCCCGGCAAGGAACAGCACCATGGCACCGGCCTCCTGTCCGTTCTGCAACGGTCGGCTCAACGTGAACGGGAATATGCTGGCCACACTGGCAAACTCCTCCGCCGGGCCACCCGGATCGATCACCACGCGATCGCCCACCGCGAAGATCGGTTGGCCAGCCGGCCAGCCGACGTCGGAAGCAGGCAAGACGGGCAGGACGGCCATGCCGGCGGCCACATCGTTGGTGAGGTAAGTGTAGGGCGAGAGCTTGAGACTCTTGCCCGTCGGACCGCCGTGGAGCTCGTCCACCGTCGCCGGGCGCCACCGCCCCCCGGAGGCACCCGTAGTTCCCGGTTCCCGCGCGTTGACCCAACCGGCTTCGACCAAGCCGTCCAAAATGCCGAGAAGTTCGTCCTCCACCGTTTCCGAAGCTGGACGCACCGAATTTCCCGGAAACACGGACCCCGTTCGGCGATGGGAAGACAAGACCGACGGCGACGGCGAATTCCCGTCCGGTTGCTCGTCGTAGATTTCCGGCTGCCCATCCGGCCCCAGGCGCACGGCCTGGCCGCCATTGCGCGCTGCTTCCGCCTTCAATTCCTCACCCAGACGCTCCAGAGCGCTGACCGTGACCAAGGGAGCCACATCGTTTCGAAGCGCCTGCGGCAGGGCGTCCGACGCCGCGCGCTCCAGCGTATTGACCTCCGACATCGCGCCATCGAGGAATGCGAACTCGCCCTTCCCCACTTTCAGCGCGGCATTGGGACCGCCTTCGATCACGGAAAGCTGATCCCGAAACTGGGTGGTCAGCAGTTCACCATACGGCGTGGCCGCCAGCATCTTCTCGCCTTCGCCGCCGCTGGCCGTGGGAGTGCAGCAGCGCAGAAACTTCTCGCGAAGATCCTTCGCAAAGAACGTGAAGGACTCCCCGTGCTGCATACCCAGGGCAATCATCTTGCGATAAACCCGAATACGCTTCAGCAGACTGGGCTGCGAGCCGTCCGGGTTAAAGATGCCCAGGAAATCCACATCACCCGTGATGGCTTTGAACGAGCCGGCCCCATCATCCATGAGCAGGCGGTAGGCGACCCGCGGCTGGCCGGTGTAAGGGTCAGTGAAGTGATGCGGCTCCAGACGCGCGGCGCGTTTGGCTTCCTTGTTCGGCAGCAGGAATTTTCCAAAGCCCAGGTTTTGCTTTTGCGCATGGAAGTTCACGTCGATTCCTTCCCGGCTGTACTTGAGGAAGTTTCCGGCCTGCTTCGGATACTCCTCCATTTGGAATTTCAGGCGTTCATACACCTGGGCCCGCAGCGCCTGAGCCTGTTCAGTACCGGTGTTCAGCTCCGGATACCGCGAGAGATAGTTGTTGGCGAGAGCGTCGAAATCCGGGTTGACCACGCCGTTCTTCTTGTCCGCCCAGGGATTCACCCAGTCGAAGGGCGGTTCCACCAAGGCGCATTCCGCTTCGAGTTGGGGCGGATAGTTCAGGTATTTGACGTCAATTTCGCTGACCGTCTTGATCGAGACGCCATGGGGTTTCAGCAGGTGTTTGAGCGGAACCGCGTCCAGCAACGCCGCGGCCCGGGGCGAACGCGACCGAAAGGCGAGAATGACCCCTTCTTCCTTGGCGACCTGAAGGAAACCTTTCACATCTTCAGTCCGGGCTCCGTATGCATCGCGGTACACGCGGGGCTCGTTGACCACGTTGAGGCCGGTGGGCAGATCGTCACTATCCGGTAATTTGGCAAGGTCACCTCGGGCGGCATAATCATCAACCGTGGTGCCGAGTTCCCGAGCCTGACGCTCAAAGCTTTCCTCCAACGCCTGCTTGGCGGCCGATTCCGCACCTTCGCGCACCAGCATGGCCTTGCGCAGGGCCCGGGCGGCCACCAACGCTTCCAGGGGCAAATCAATGTTCTCACCTGTGACGCGGGCCAAGCCGCCAGCGATCTGCTTGAGGTCGCCTGATTCCAGCGTACGACCGGTGTCGATGATTGCCCGCTCAATGGCCGGACCAATTCCCGCCGCCGCCAGCTGGATGCCTTGCAGCGACTCCACTCCGACGTCCTGAAGCGCCTGCAGATCAATCGCCACCTCCGCGGCCAGGCGGGCCCGAGCCGCCGGATCCTTCAGACCATCCAACGTCTGCTCCATCGCCCAGAGACTCCACCCAATCAACCGCACCGATCCCAGGCCGATTTCCTTCAGTCCACTGCCGGTCAACAAGGCCAGACCCACCAACCCCCCGCCAGCATTACCCAACCCCTCGGTGAACCGACAGGAAACGAACCCGGCAAACGAAAGGTCCGTGGGACAGATCAGCCACGGGTCGGTGGTTTCCACGACCGCCGCCAAGTCCACCTGATGTCGCGCCGACCACCCTTCGGTGACCCGTTCCACCACTTCAATCTCACTCGGGCGAGCGCGGCGGGGTTTGGATCCTTCGCCGTGAACGAACCCAGCCACCTGATAGGTAATCGCCACCGTGGAATTGGTGTTCACCTCGGCCGTCGGAATGATGGCACCAATCTCAATCTCTTCATCGGGTGCCAATAAAAAGGCCGTGGGACCTTCCGGAGTCCGCCCACCGGAATCCTTCACGAAGGGATAGCCCCCAATTCCGTTTCCTTCCGTAGTGGGATAAACGACGACGCCCACGGTCTTGCCCTCGTCAATCACCTCGCCCCGGCTGTTCTTAAAGCGAGAGACGTTCTTGATCTTGCCGAAGACCCGGACCACCTGACCCGACCGGTACTCGCGATCCTCCAAATCGAAGCGCGCTTCAATGAGCGTTTCACCGCCGATATCCACCAAACCTTCGCCCCGGGTTTGGACGCCAGCCTCGCCCACCTTGCCCTGAACGACGATGGACGCCTCGGCATACGTCCGGTCGGTGGCTTCGTACACGTTGGTCCGCAGGACGGCATTGGCCGCCCCCGGTCGGATCGTGCCAAACTCACCCAACGGCACCTCCCGCGGCTCCAGCCAGATATTCAGATCTTCGGCAAGACTGGTCAGTTGAATGGGATCCTCAACGATCAGCGCACGGACGCCCGTGACGTCCTGTTGCGACACGTTGGTGATGCCCACGATGAGTTCGACGCGGCGGTCCAGCGAATTGGTCTCGCCGTCCTGATTGTTGTCTCCTCCGAGGACCACCTTCGCGGGACGTTGAACGATGCCGATGATCAGCGAGGTCACTTCGCCACGGGTCGAGGCCGGGGCGGCGGAGACCAACCGACCAATGGCGTCCTTGCCGAAAACTCCGGACGCTGTGAGGGCAAACTCCCCGGCCCGGTCGGCCCGGAGGGTCCAGAAAAATTCCCGACGCTCGCCCGGCTGCAGTGTGCCGATCTCGGTCTGCGCAGGTGCGCTCACCACTGTGAAGATTTCGGGAATCGACAACGGGGCTGCGGCAAAGGCGAGCCCCGTCAACTCACCCACTCCAGTCGTGCCAGCCTCCACCCCGACCCGCACCCGAAACTCCTCACCCAGTTCGAGCCGATTCCGGGAATGCTTGTTGAGGAGTTGGATCGACACCGAGGGTTTGGGCGCCGGCACCGTGATCGTCCGCTGGGTCCGATTGGTAAGGGCATCGGTGTCCGTCACGGTCAGGGAAACCAAGAACGGACCCGGCTTGGTAAAGCGATGGACCGGACTAACTCCAGCCCCGGAGGATCCGTCACCGAAGTTCCAACTCTCGACCACGGACTCGCCCTCGGGATCCGTGGAGTTCGACTTGAATTCGAACTGGCCGGGATCCGGAGGGAGCGTCCGCGAGCTAAAGTTGGCGCTGGGACCACGGCGCTGAACCTCCACATACCAATCGGGCAGACTCTCACCGATCTTGTCCGGACACACCGAGTCATTAAACGGCGTGGAGATCCCATTGAAGTAACAGTAGAAGCGAAAGCGCCCGCCGGGTTCGACGAAAGCCTGGGGACCCGGGATGGATTGGAGTCCCGGAGTGAAAATGCGGTAGGAAGACCGGTTGGTGTAGTTGCGATAGGCGGTCCATTCCCCATACAACCGTACGCCGCAACTCTTGCCGGTACCGTCTTCGGCAGGATGGTAGTAATGCTCCCGCACCTTCTCGATGGGGATCGTTACGATCGGCCCGAGCGTTTGAGCACGCCCACTGAACCACCCGACTACCCCCAGCAACAGCAGTAAGCGGCTCCAACGAACGCAAACGGAAGAAACCACCGACCCCGCAACCGAAGTCGAACGGTTGACGGCACAGCGTCGAACCCGGGCGCCGGACTCAAAAGTAAAGAGGGCAGTCATGGACTTGAGTACCAGTGTGCATGGAGATCCGGAAGAAGATCCGAATTATGAACCTCTCCTCCGAAACTCCCCACTATCCAGCAACCTCTCAAGGCGAATCTTCCGCGGCTGGCGACCACTGAATCCATGGTCCCTTACTTCCGGTGAAATCCCACCCCACCGGTCTAATCCATAGCGGTTTACCCCCATCTTCAACCTGCGGGCAGAAGTGATCTGGGGCGGTTCCCTGACGCGTCACCCGCACGGTCCCGACTCGTGACTTTTCAGACCGACCGAATCGCGTAGCGTCCGTCCGTAGCTGTGGACCCCACCAATCCCAACGTTCGGAATATTCCCGATGATCCGGCTTTGTTTCGGACGACGCATTGGAGCGTGGTCCTGGCAGCCGGGGACGCCGCGTCGCCCGCCGCCACGGCCTCCCTCGGAACCCTCTGCCAGACCTACTGGTTTCCGCTCTACTGCTGCGTCCGACGCCACGGATACCCCCCGGAGGAGGCGCAGGATCTAACCCAGGCCTTCTTTGCGAAGATGCTGTCGGGAAACCAGGTGTCCCGGGCCGACCCCGAACGAGGCCGGTTCCGCACCTTCCTGTTGCGATCCCTGGAAAACTTCCTGCGCAATCAGCATCGGGATCAGCAAGCCCTCAAACGAGGTGGCGGCCGGGAACGGGTTTCGTTCGAGGTGATCCAGGCCGAGGAACGTTATGCGGAAGAGCCCGCAGAACAGCTGTCTCCGGCCGCGGTTTTCGAGCGACAGTGGGCCTGCACCTTGTTGGAACGGGTTCTGGAACGGTTGCGGGTGGAATTCACCACTAGCGGTCGTCTGGAGTTGTTTCAACAACTGGAACCCCACCTGTGGGGCGACGAAGCCAGCACCGCTCACGGCGCGATCGCGCAGTCCCTAGGAATGACGGTGGTCGCGGTGCGCGTGACCTTGCACCGCTTGCGGCAGCGGTTCCACGACCTGTTGCTGACAGAGATTGCCGAGACGGTGGGTGATCCCCGCGACGCCAACGACGAACTGCGGCATCTCCGCCAGGTACTCGCATCGGTTTGAACGCATGAGTCAAGCGCCCACCACAGGATCCACCCGCCGTGCCTGCGGAAAGTGCGGGGCGCCCCTGCGAACCGGTTTCCCCGGCAGTGCGTGTCCCCGGTGCATGTTGAACTTGGCCGCGGTTCCGGATTCTCCCCTCAATTCCCGGGAAACCAGTCCCGCGCTAGCCGATGACCCCGTGGATCTGCGCCTGGGAAACTATCAACTCGAGGAAAAGCTCGGACATGGCGGCATGGGCGTGGTCTATCGTGCCCGCCAACTCAACCTGGGCCGAACGGTAGCGGTGAAGCTGTTGCTGCTGGGACGTCATTCGAGCCCCGAAAGCATTCGGCGATTTCAACGAGAAGCCCGGGCGGTGGCCTCCCTCCGACATCCCAACATTGTCTCCATTTTCGAAGTGGGCGAGGCCGACGGTCAGCACTACTTCTCGATGGAGTACATTGAAGGAGAGGATCTCGCCCAGCGCCTCCGCCGGGGTCCACTGGCAGCCCGACCCGCCGCCGAATGCCTTCAGACTGTCGCCCAAGCAGTGGAATTCGCCCATTCCCAAGGCATCCTGCACCGGGATCTCAAGCCCTCCAATGTGCTGATCGACGCCTTCGGTCAGCCCCGACTCACCGACTTCGGCTTGGCCAAGCCGTTGGATGGCAGTGCTGACCTCACCGAGACCGGACGCCTGATCGGCTCCCCGAATTACCTCGCCCCGGAATGCGTGTCCGCCGGCCAGGAAGCCGCCAGTCCCGCCAGCGACGTCTATTCGCTGGGAGCGATGCTTTACGAACTGCTCACAGGCCGTCCGCCGTTCCTCGCCCAATCCCTTCAGGATACTCTGGTCCGCATCCGGGATTCCGAACCCGTAAGCCTCCGTCGGCTGAATCCGGCGCTCCCGCCCGATCTCGAAACCATCTGTTTGCGCTGCCTCGAGAAGTCTCCCTCGGCCCGTTATCCCAGCGCCCGGGACTTGGCCGATGATCTTGGCCGTTGGTTGCGCCACGAACCCATTCACGCCCGCCCGGTGTCGGTCCCGGAACGAGTCTGGAAATGGAGTCGCCGGAATCCACGTGTCACTGTTCTCCTGCTGGCCACGGTCGTGGCCGTGTTGGGATTGCTGACCACGCTGGCCGTGGCCAACGTACGGATTCGTCGGGCCAACGAGCGCACGGCCCAAGAAGCCGAAGCCAGCCGACAACGGTTGGTGCGACTCAACGTCCAAAGTGGCAATCGCTTGGTAAGCGACCACGACCCCTTGGCCGCCTTCGGGTGGTTTGTGGAGGCACTGGCCCTGGAGCGCCGGGATCAGTTCCAGGAGGAAACTCACCGACGCCGCTTAGGTATCCTGCTGCGGCAGGCTCCGCGTCTGGAACAACTCTGGTCCCAGGGCACCGCCGTCTGGGACGCCCAACTCAGTCCGGACGAAAGCCGCGTCGCCACCATCGCGGACGAGAAGCCTGGATTTCTCTGGGACGTTAAGGAAGGCCTTGCAGTCGCCCAACTGCCCGTGTCGCACGTAATCGACTTCAGCGCTGATTCGCGATTCCTCCGCACCTTCAGTCTGCGGCAGGGGAATCAACTTTGGAATCAGCAAGGCGTCCTCCTCCCGGGTTGGCCCTCCATGCGCAATGTCCCGGCCGTGTTCAACAGCGACGGAAACCTCCTCGCCCACGTTGATCGGAGCGGGGTCACTCAATATGACCTTTCCACCCGGCAGGCCAGACCACCCCTGACCTCGCTCGAATCCATCAGCGCCCTGCGCTATTCCCCCGGAAACCAATGGCTGATCGGCTTCAGCCCTCGGTCCAATGTCTTCGTGGGTTGGGAGCCGCAGAAATCGACTAGCCCCAGATGGGTCGTCCCGGCGGGCGGCCCGGTTTTTGTTTTCCGGATGAGTCGGGACGGGCGCCGATTCGCCGCCGTGGTGGATCGTTACCAAGTCCGACAATGGGAGGTCGCCACCGGCGCTCCGGCCGCCCCGGTTCATCACTCGGAATCCCAAGTCTATGACTTCGACTACAGTCCGGACGGACGCCGACTGGCGACGGCGGAATGGGCGGGAACGGCGAGTCAGTGGGATTCCCAAACTCTCCTCCGTCTGGGTCCACCCTTGCCCCACGGAGGCGGGGTACGGGCCGTGCGATACCTGCCGGAGGGGCAGACCCTGGTGTCCTGCAGTTGGGACACCACAGTTCGATTTTGGGAGACCGCCTCGGGACGCCCTCACGGTTCGACCCTGCGTCATGGTAGCTTCGTGATCAGCATGGAGGTCGGCACCTCGGGGAAGCGGGTGGTAACCGGCTGCCAGGATTCACTCGTGCGACTTTGGCAACTGCCTCCGGCTTCACCGTTCCGACGCACCTTCGACCACAGCCAATGGATCCACCATCCCCGGTTCAGCCCGGATTCCCGCTGGGTCGCGATCGCCGGCGGCGATGGTACTCTCAGCATAAGGGATCGGGCCACCGGGGCGATCCGACTGACCCGAAAGCATCAACACGGGCTGAACGACGCCCGATTCAGCCCCGACGGCCACTGGGTGCTCGCCGGCGGTGATGATAGTACCGCTGGCCTGTGGGAGGTCGCCACCGGCGAACCTCGGTTTCCGCCGGTTAACCACGGAAGTCCCGTAGTCGGGATCGACTTTCACCCCTCCGGCCAACAGTTCGCCACTTGGGGCGGAACCACGGTGCGAATCTGGAGCTCCGAATCCGGCCAACCCGTTCTCCCGGAACTCAACGCAGGCAGCCAAATCACCCAGGTCTCCTTCCGCCCCCAGGGCGACCGCGTCCTGGTGGGCAACCTTACCGGCCAAGTTCAAGAATGGGACCTCGCCACCGGATCCCCCCGCCCCCTGCGTTTGGAAATCGGAATGCCGGTCCGCGCCGCGCGGTATAGCCCCGATGGTCGCCGAATTGTGACCGCCGGAGCCGATACCGGACAGCAGCCCACCGCCGCCCAGATTTGGGACGCCGAGTCCGGCGAGCGGGTCGTGAATCCGCTCACTCATCTGGATGGTGTGACTTGGGCCGAATTCAGTCCCGACGGCCGCCGAGTCGTAACGGCGGCCGAAGACAATTCCGCCCGGGTCTGGGATGCGACCACCGGAGAACCGTTAACTCCGCCATTGCGCCATCGGTCGCTGGTCTTGGTGGCTAGGTTCAGTCCCGACGGACAGATGGTAGCGACCGCGGGCGAGGATCAGACCGTCCGGATCTGGGAAGCCGAGACCGGAGAACCTCTGGCCCCTCCGTTGGAACATTCCGACGCGGTAGACTGGATCGATTGGAGTCCGGACGGCCGCGAGATCATCACCGGAGGCTGGTCCAATCCGGCCCGCATTTTTGATGTGTCACCGACCGGGGAATCCATCGAACGCCTGCGCCTCCAGGCTGAACTTCTGTCCTCGCAGAAACTCAATCCCAACTCTGGAGCCTCGACACTGAGCGCTCCCGAACTGCTCGAGCGCTGGCACCTGTGGAGGGCTGGGGAGACCCGCGCAAAAAATAGTTCGCACCCTCGGTAACGTTTCGCGGATTTCCGGGTAGGGCTGGTTGACGACGCCTTGGGCGCGTCCGCCACACATGCTCACTCCAACCTCCCTCAGGAACGGACACCGCCTCGCCCGGTCGGTCTGCCAGTCCGCATGCACGGCGCTGCTGAGTTGTGGGTTGCTGACCTCCTGCCAGCCGGCGAAACGGGACCTGACCGCCGAGGCCCCGTCCGACCAGGAACTGGCCCGCGTCGGCTCCCAAATCATTACCGCGGACGCCTTCCTCGCCGAACGCGCCCGGGCGAGCACGACCGAATCGAATTCGGAATTACTGGACCGACTCCTTCAACGGGAACTGCTCTTCGCAGAAGCGAGCCGAACCGGTTTCGATCAGTCCCCGGAGCTAAAGGCGGCTTGGAAGAATCTGGTCTCGCAGCGGTATCGGGAGTCCCTTGAAGCGCGGGACGACATCACGCCGCTCAGCGAGGATGAAATCCGATCGGAGTATGCGAACCATCCCGAACGTTACACCTCGGCCCCTCAACGGCGGATCGCTCTGATTCAACTTCCAGCCACTCTCCCCGGCGCCCGAGTTCAGGAAATTCGCACCGAGGCGATCCGCACGGCGGCGGACACCGTCCACTTTGGACCGCTCGCGACCCATTCGTTCCATCCCAGCAGTCGTCAGAACGGCGGGGACCTCGGTTGGCTGACCCTAGCTCAGGCGGATCTGGCCTTTCCCTCGGAGGTAGTGACGGCGCTCTTCGCCTTGAACACCCCAGGCGAGGTGAGTGCCCCGATCCCGACTTCGGAAGGAATCTTCGTGCTGAAGCTGATGGAAGTCCGGCCGGGAAACCCCAAGCCATACGACGCCGTTCGCGACGCCATTGCCTACTCCCTGCGCCGTCAGCAGCGCCAGTTGGCGGAACAGCAACGCGTGGCGCACTTGCGCTCCCTTCATCCGATCCAAGTCCATCCCGAGCGTCTGGCCGAACTGACTCCTCCGGCTCCGGCAGTCGCCGTTCGACCTCCGCGATTGCCCTAAGGCTGTTCCTTCCCTTCTCCGCCATGTTTCGACTCCCCCTTGTCCTACGCTGGTTTGCCCGCTGGTCGTTCCCCGGTCTCTTGCTGGGCGTCTGGCTGGGAATCAGTCACGCGCAATCGCTCACCCAGACCTTCGACCTCCAACCCGGCTGGAATGCGGTCTGGCTGGAAGTGGATCCTCCGGATCGCGATCCAGCGGTCGTTTTTGCCCAGTTGCCGCTCCACAGTGTGTGGACCTTCTCCGAGCGAATCAGCGCCACCGATTTCATTCAGAGTCCGGAGACCAGCGGCTGGAACCGGGCATTATGGCTGGGCTACTTCCCTCCCGACAGCCCGGAAGCGCGGCTGGCCAATCTCTTCGCCATTCTACCCCAGCGGGCCTACCTGCTTCGACTGGCCGGAACCAACACAGTGCGCTGGACGTTGTCGGGGCGACCCACCTGGGTGACGCCCGGCTGGGTTCCCGACCGATTTAACCTTCGCGGATTTCCCGTGGACCCAACTCTTCCTCCGACGTTTCAACAGTTCTTTCGATCTTCGCCGGCCCATTTCGAACCTCGCTCCGCCACGCTCCAGACCATTTATCGACTGAATGCCGACGGGCAGTGGACGAAGGCGTCCGGCGGCGATCGGATGCGAAGGGGAGAAGCGTACTGGGTCTACACGAAGGGAGCCTCCGATTTCGTGGCCCCCTTTCAACTTTCGCTGAACTCGGGGGAGACCATCAACTTTGACCGGTCGGATCGCCGGGTAGATCTCACCCTCCATAACCGCCATTCGCTGGCCAAGAGTGTGCAACTCACCCCACTCACCGACGATGGCTCTTCCCTGTTACTGCTCCCCACCAATCCGGCGCTGTCAACCAACGGCCCTCGTTCCCTCGCCGGACATGTTCAAACCGTTCCGGCCGGTTCCTCCGTTCGCCTGCGTCTCGGTTTGGACCGAACCCGACTCCCGTCCTCGGCGGGAACCGATCCGGCGACCGGACGTCACGCTACCCTGTGGTCGGTGTCCGATGGTGAAGGGACGTTGTTTCAAGTGGGCGTGGACGCGGAAGTGGGAGATCCACTGGATTACACGGGGCTATGGCTCGGAACGGTCGTGGTCACCAACGTCTCTTCCGTCCTGCCGTCCACCAACGCGGCCCCGGCTCCCGGCCCAGTGGCGGTGGGTTTCCCTCTGCGACTGCTGCTCCACGTCGATTCCGCAGGACAGGCTTCCCTGCTGCGCGAAGTCACCCTCGTTTACACCCAGACCAATTCCGTGGCGGTGACCAATGGCGCCTCGGTTCTGGGGATTCGGCAACTGACCCAACTGGTGACGGATCCCGCCTGGCTGATCCGCTACTCTGCCGCCGATCTCCAAAACGGACTGGTCAGCGGTCGGCGAATCACCGCGCCCCACTTCGATTTCGCCCGGTCCAACGGCCAGTTCACGCTGCCGCTCCAGGGCGTCTTCGCCGCCGGCAACACGGTGACGGGAACTCTCAGCATCCCGCCAGACCTCCCGACCAACCCGTTCCTGCATCGGTATCATCCGGACCACGGCACCAACGCCTACGGCCTCACTCGGGACCTGACCCTGTCTCTGGAGACCGGAGGAACCTCCGGCAACGACACACTTGATGACGTGCTGACCGGCACCTTTCAGGAAACGATCACCGGCCTTCACAAGCTGCCCCTCCTCGCCTCCGGCTCGGTGCAACTCCAACGCATCTCCACACTGGGCCAACTGAATGCCGCCAACCCCTGACCCCACTTCTCCCATGACTGGCCGCCTTCTTCTCTCACAACGACACCTTCCGTCCTGGACGATCCTGTGGATGGCCTGGATCTCCGTCCGCGTCCTGGCCCTCGAATTTTCCTCGCCCACCGGTGGAGTGCCCCCCAACGCCCGAATCCTTCCCCCGCTGACTGTGGACACCCTGGATGGGAGCTATGCCCTGTCCAACGCGACGAACGGAGTGGTGATCTTTGATTTTCCCGACTCAACTCGCCCCGCCCAGCCGGTTCCAGAGTTTCTCGCCAAGTACCAGTTCGGACTGGTGTCGGGCGGAGCGGACAACCGAACCTCGCTCACCTTCCATTACGGAAACCCCCTCGCCGGCGACGGAACCAACGCCACCAGCGAAGGGTTGCGCGTGGTCATCAGCCGACAACGCTCGATCCTCTCCGACCAGAAGCAGCTGCAGGTCCTCTGGAACAATCAGGTGTTGGTTTCGTCCAATTTCCCTGCCGCCTCCGACCTCGTGTTCAGCGGCTGGTGTCAGGTGACCGTCTCCAACCAAGTTCTAAACGTCGTCCTTTCTCCGCTCAACGAGTCCACCAACATCACCGCGGTCCAGGACCTGCCGCTGACATGGCTTCCCGATGCCTCCTGGAGATTCGGCCTGTCCTTTGCGTCTGGCATGCTTGATGGGAGTGTCGACGCGGCCGAGGTGGAGATCACCGGCTACACCGCGCCGTTCATCTCCAGCCCCCTGGGAGATCGCGCGATTTGGCAGGATTCCTTCGATGACGTGCCCTTGACGGTCGACTCGTTGGAAAACGTTTCACCTGCCAACATCGCGGTGACCTTGGAGTCTTCGGATCCCGACCTGCTTCCCCCGGGCAACCTTTCAGTCCAAACCGACTCCGCCAACTCCCGAACTCTCCTGGTCGCTCCGGCCCCGGGGAAAACCGGAGTCGCCACCCTCACTGTCCGATTGGAATCCGGCGGGGGACTACCCACGGGTACCGTTTCCTACGCGCTCACCGTCAAACCCAACACGCCGCCGTCCGTCTCGTCTCTGGGCGGTCCGTTCACTCAGCCTTTTGGCATCACCCGGGTCATTCCGTTTACGATCGGCAGTGAGCAGTGGAGTTCGGAACATCTGCGGCTGAACCTGTCCGCGGACCCCGGCCTGATTCAGTCCTACAGTCTGTTTGCCGAACCGCTGGACGCTTCCGGAAACAACTACAATCTGGTCTTCACCCCGAACTCGAGTTCGGCCTCGGGAACGGTGTCGGTCCAGGTCATCGATGGGGCGGGCCTCACCGCCACCAGCAGCTTCACCCTCACCAATGCGCCGGTGCCGTTGCCTCCCGTCACCCTGGGCGCCGGATCCGCGCTGGCGGTGAATCTGTTTCCCGTGTTCAGCACCTTCCCGCTCGACCTTCCCGTTCCCGACCAATACGTCGCCGAGGCAGGCGCCTCGGACGTCGTGGGAGGAACCGTCACCGTCGAAGCGTGGGTCTGGGCGACCCAGTTTTTCAATTCCTCGTTCAACGCCCTGGTGTGTCTGGGAGCCCCAGGCACGGGCATCAACCTGGGTTTCACCGGGAACGGAACCCCGGCGCTCTTCGGCGGCGCAAACAACTTCGTCCCCGACGATCCGGCCTACCGAATCCGGACGAACGAATGGCATCATGTCGCCGCCGTGGTTTCCGGCCAGGCGGTCACCCTCTTCGTGGACGGCCAAGTCTCGGCCTCGGGAACCCTCCCCGCCCCCCTGAATATGGAATCCGGATCCATCTATATCGGGGACCTCGACCCGAATGGAATCCGCCGGCCGTTTTCCGGATTCATCGACAATGTGCGGATCTGGAGTGAGGCCCGGTCCAATGGGGAGATTCTCGCGAACTACCAATCCCCAGTCGCTTCCGACGCTCCCAACCTGCTTCGCTATTACCGCTTCGAGGAGGGATTCTCTCACTTCGACGGGGCCAATCCGGATTTCTGGAAAGGTCAGGTCCTGGGCGGCGACGTCATCGTGGATTCCAGCATCCATTCCCGGTCAGCGCGTCTGGTCGGACATCCTTCTTTCGTCCCGGGCGCTTCGGAGGTCTCAACCGTCAACCTTCCGGAAGACCAAACCACCCGTCTGGGACTGGGCGCCCTGGTCAACGGAAACACGGTATCCGGCACTGCCGGCCTCACCCGGGAACTCTTCTTCGGTCCCCTGAGCAGCCTGATCAGTTCGGGTCTCCTGCGGAGTCCAGGCTGGCCCGACCGACCGGACGTCGTCCTCGCCCTCGGAACCGGGCTGGAGATGCCCGTCCAGCTTCAAGCCAGCGTCGGACAACGGTACAAGGGCTTCCTGTTGCCTCCGGAGACCGGCTCCTATCAGTTCGCCATCGCCAGCGCCCAGGAAGGTCAGCTGTGGATCAGCACGGATGAGTCCACCAACAACCTGGTGGCCGTGGCGAGTTCGCCCGCGAACGGTGTGGGCTTCCGCCGCTTTGACGTGAATCCCAGCCTGCAGCAGGGCAGCCGGAATCTGATCGCCGGACAGCGCTACTACTTCGAAGTCCGTCACCAAGCCGACAGTGGCGTCAACGGGCGTCCGCACTTGTCCGTCCGTTGGACCCTGCCCAGCGGGTTAGTCGAACTCCCGATTCCAGCCTACCGCATTCAACCCGTCGGGACTCCAAGCCCGGGCCAGCCCCTCGCCATCCAGACCCTCATCAACCCCCGGAACGGATCGGGAACCGTCTCCAACGGTTTCCTCCTCTACCAACCAAGCGCCAATCTGGTGGGAACCGACACCTATGGCTATTTCGCCACCAACGGACCGCTCGTCTCCGCCCCAGTCCTGCTGAACCTGAACATCGTCAACAAGGATGATGCTCCGGTCGCCGGTTCGCAGTTTGGCCTCGAACTTGACGGCAGCTCCGCGGGCGTCGTTTCGCAGGACAACTTCAACCTCACAGGTCAGTCCTTCACCGTGGAACTCTGGGCCCGACGAGCCTCCTCTACGCCTCCGGTCAGCAACCAAACCCAAACCCTCTGGTCCCTCCAGGATTCCGCTCCCTCCGCCAGCATCCAACTGGCGTGGCAACCCGACGGACGAGTTGGGGTCGTGCTCACCGGTCAGGGCGGCGACCAGCCCAGTCCGCCGCCGCTGATCAGCCAGGTACCCCTGCTTGATACCAACTGGCATCATTGGGCCGTCACGTTCGATGCCCGGAGCAATCGCGTGGAACTCTTCCGCGACGCCACCAGCCTCAGTGCCACCAATTACGGTCCCGGAACCTTCGGTGTCACCAACGTCAAATTCTTCCTGGGTTCGCTGGCCGGTGCCGCCGGCTCCCAGTTCACCGGCACCGTGGATGAAGTGCGGCTCTGGAAGCGCGTGGTCAGTCCGGAAGATCTCGCCGCCAACAACGGCGTGCCCCTGACCGGAACCGAGGATGACCTGCTGATCTACTACCGGCTCGACGAAGGCAACGGCCTGGTCGCCTACGACTCCAGTGCCCCCAAGACCGGCAATGTGTCGCTGGACGCCACACTCTTGGACCCCGTCGCCTGGGTCCCGGGAATCACCAACTTCCTCCAGATCCCGATTCCGCGAAACAGTCCGGGAACCACCGTGTACCTGCCCGGATTCGATTTCGAACGGGACCCGTTGACCTATCAGATCATTTCGCCCACCCCGCAAAACGGACGCCTGATTGCCACCGGGATCGGCCGCTACACCTACATTCCGAACACCAATTTCACGGGTGCCGATCCGGTGACCTATACCGTGACGGCCGGAGGCAAGGTATCCCAGCCGTACACCATCACACTGAACGTGGACAAAGGGTTCATCCCTCCCACGATCAGCAGCATTCGGGATCTCGAACTGGAGGAAGAGGACCCTTCCCCCACCGTTAACTTCACCGTGGGCGACGTGGACGATCCCTCGGGAAACAGCCTGACCGTGGTTGTCCGTTCCTCCAACGAATCCCTGCTGCCGCTCTCCAGCATCGTTCTCAGCGGTTCCGGCACTCAGCGGACGGTAACGTTGAACCCGGTGGACGGAGAGATCGGGACCAGCTCCGTGGAACTGGAGGTCAGCAACGGCAGCCTCAGTGCCAAGTCCCAATTCAACGTTCGCGTCAATCCCCGGCTGATCTATGTGGCGGTCAACGTGGGCGAAACCACCGACCAACCGTCCAGCTTCGCCACCTCGCTGAACGACCAGGGTCAACTGGCGGGTTGGGTGGCCGGTGTCGCCAGCGCGACCAACAGCCAGCCTTTCTTCTACTCCGGCTACAACGATTCCTCCGCCACCTTCATCACCTTGAATCTGGGCGGTTCCATCGGTGGCGCCTTCGATCTCAACAATTCCGGAATCATGGTCGGCGCCGCCGCAGACGCCCAAGGGAACCTTCACGCGTTTCAGATCCAACCCGGTCAGGACACCCAACCCACCGATCTGGGGACGCTCCTCGGTGGAACCGAAAGCGTGGCCACCGCCATCAACGATTCCGGACAGATTGTCGGTTACGCCCAGGCCCCCGACGGCACGTATCGGGCGTTCACCGCCGGCACCGGTCCCATGACGGCGCTTCCCTTGGGGACCAACGTCGTCAGCCAATGGGCCACGACCGTCAATTCATCTGGCCAGATTGCCGGATACAATCTTGATGCTGCGGGAACCACGAATGCCTTCCTCTATTCGCTGGGTGAGTTCGTGGACCTGGGCCAACCCACCAACGCGCTGCACGTCGTGGCCACCACCCTCACCGATGAGGGAACCGTGTATGGTCAGGCCGTATTTGCCGATTCAGTTACCCGCGCGGTGAAATGGGACTCCGGGCAATGGACTGTCCTCGGCGACTTTCTCAACGGGGGAAAGACCGAGGTCTTGGGCGCCAATCGGTACGGGCAGGTGGTGGGACGCTCCCTCACGAACGGAGTCTGGCACGCGGTCCTGTACACCGAAGGTCAGGCCTACGACCTCAACGCCCGTCAAGCCAGTGACAGTCCCTGGACGTTGATCAACGCCGTGGCGATTAACGATCTGAGCCAGATCGCCGCCACCGGTAGCATTTCGAATGGACCGCCCCAAGCTCTGCTGCTGTTCCCGGCCACGGAAATCGGCCGCCGCGTCTTCCGGCCCGAGGGCACCCTGCCACTGCTCCCCGACATCACCATCCTCAAGGGCAATGGCGGCGACGACAAAAAGAACTCCTTCCACTGGAGCACGGTGGACCAAAAGTTGTTCGCCCTCCGTCCTGTGGTCGCCGAGATCCGCTGGCGAACGGGCACCTACGTCGTCATTACGAATCTGACGGAGTTTGGGGACAACGTGATCCGCCAGAAGGCCACCAATGAGGTGTTGATCTCCACGCTGTCGTTCAATGTCTGGCCCACCACTCCAGATCTTCATGTGGTTGATACCCCGGTCCAACTCCAACCCAACGAACCCGGCTTCGAATACGGCTTTGTGGAGATCGCCTACACCACGGCCGACCGGGCCCAGGTGGAGCCGTCCACCAAAACCTTCACCAGCACCGGGACCGGATTCAGCGTGCTGCACTACCTGAAGACCGGAGGACAACCCCTCAATCCCCAACTGCAATCGGACGCCTTCCAAGTAACCCGATCGGTTCGGTGGAACGATCCCCTCGTTCTGGTGAGCAATGTGAGCTGGACCATCGGGGTTCCGCTGACCAACGCGCTGCACGACGATTATCCCGGACTCAACGGATACGTGCTCTTCACCAATGCGCCCTATGACGGCGCCGGACCGAATGCCGCCTATGACCGCACCACCCGCCAGGGAACAATTCTGGCGGTCAACACCAACTCGGCACCCAGCAACTTCGTGGTGGTTTGGTACCGTCAGAATCGCCTGGGGGTCTCCTGGTCGGGTTACCCGTATCAATACCTCCCGCAGTGGCCCACCAACGCTCCCACCATTGTCATCGCCAGCGGGCAAGGCTCCGGTCTGCTCCCGGCCAATCGGGGCAATCAGACGATGGTTTACGAACAGTCCGACCCCACCTTGCCCGGCTTCAACCCCAATGAGGAACACGCCCTGATCTCCGGTGGGGTGCTCTACGCCCTGCGCAGCGACCTCAACCACAAGATTTCGCCCCAGGCCTCGGAGCCCTTCTCCCTGCTCAAGTATCTGGATCCGGTGAGCGGCGAATGGCGAATGCAGGTGTATGCCGTCGTGGCCCAGACTCCAGAGTTACCGTTTCGTTATTCCGCCCTCGCGGGGAATCTAATCCAGCCTCCGGCACCCATCTCCCTCCTGCCGCTGTCGGCCCGCAATCGCTTCCTGTCCGGCCCCGCCTGGACGAATGTGACCGGCCAGATCTACGCCCGAGCAGCCGGCGCGGATGGTGGCTCGGACACCGTGGTCATGCAGTACTACTACCCCCTGCAACCCGGATTCTACTACGACCTCACTCGAAATGGACAACCCGCGTATCAAGTTGGCGACGCCGTGCCCTGGCTCGACCAGTTGCCCGGTCAGGTCGCCGGCACACCCATCCAAGTCCTCTACAAAGTGGAGTGGCCGGTGCAATCCCCTGCCCTCCAGGTCGGCCAAAGCTTGACCACTGCCACGGGAGGACTTCCGGACATTCTGGATATGGCCGCCGCTCAGATCATTTTCGACAGTCAGGATCCTCGCGGAGATTCCCCGATCACGGCCGCGGCCCGGCTCTATGACCCCCTTAGCCCCCGCGTGATTGCCCTCGATCCATCCTTCCAGTTCCCGACTTCCATTCAACGAACTGTCGATCCCGCCACGGGGTTCGAGGTTTTCACTGATCTCCCCTACTTCCTCCGCGTCCGCCTGTTTCATGACCCCCGAAATCGCCAACTCGGATTCCGCGGATTCATCCACACGCCCGCTGACGGAGGCGCCCCCATCACACTCCTCAACGTCATGAACAAACGGGAGCAGCAGGTTATTCTCAACCTGGACACCACCGGCAGCGCCTCCTACCAGAACGCTCTCCGCCAACTCTATCAAAAGACGCGCAACCCGAACGACATTGATCAGGACGCCAATGGTCTGCCCGACGACGGCCTCCTGATTGGATTGACCACCCAGACCGTCACCAACCTCAACGGAGTGACCAACCTCATTGTCGCCGAGACTCTGCAGGGACCAAAGGCGCTCACCGTGGGGCAGCCCCTTTCGCCATTAATCGCACCGCCCTCGGCGGCCGTAACTTTGAACGGAACCACGGGAGGCCTGGAGATCGGCGCCATTTTCTCCGCCGTCACGAATGACTTTACGATTGAGTTCTGGGTTCGACCGGAGGCAGCCCGCCTCGAAACCGTCGAGTCCGATGTGGTGGTTAACGGCCTTTCCGGACAGCTCTTTGCCATCTACCCCACCCAGGGCTCGGCGAACTATGGGAGCGGACATTTGGGGACCGGTGTGTCCGTCGGAACCAATGGCGTCTCTGTGTTCTTTCATGGGGACAATATCCTGACTTCCGCGCTCGTGTACGCCACCAATCTGACGGGGTGGCATCACCTCGCCGTGGTGGTGGAGGGCGCCCGCCCGGTGCTGTACGTGGATGGCTCGCTCGCGCGGGTCGGTCTGGGAATGACTGAAATTCTTCATCCGTCCGCCGATGTCTCCACCAGCAACTCCAACAGCGGGAATTACGGTCCCTTCCCGGGGAGCATTTCCGACCTCCGGATTTGGAATTACAACCGGTCGGCCGACGACATCGCCGCCAACCGATTCCGCCGTCTCACGGGCGCCGAAGCGGGCCTCGCGGGTCTCTGGCGAATCGATGACGGCGAAGGCAATACCGCGAGCAATGCCACGGTGGAATCGCAGCCCGGCACGCTGGTGGGCGGCTACACGTGGACCACCAACGCCCCGCCCCACGACCCCGGGGACCATTTCGTGGTCATCGCCGAAAACAATGACGCTTCCCTCGCCGGCCTGCCGGTGGACTTGCACGTGATCCGCATCGACGAATCCCTTGCCCGGGGCGCGCTGGCGGTGATCGAGTCGGACGATGTGTTGGATCAGCGGGTCACCCTGCGGCATTCCGCTGATTTCGCCGGTCAGCCGGAGAGTTTCGTTTTCGAATGGTACTACCAAGCGGATAGCCCCGGGTTTGATGCCACTCTGTTGCCCTCCATCGCTCCGGATGGTTCGGTCACCAATGTGGGGTTTTGGATTTCGTATCCGGATCAAGGAGCAGGCATTAACGACGTCACCCTCGGATCCCAGGATCAATCCGGCCTGCTGGTCTTGTCGGATACCTGGTGGATTATGCGCTACGGCTTCACCCAAAAGGACGGCACGACCCTGTGGAGTGGATGGGTGGGAGATCCTTCCGGAACCGCCAGTGCACCCCGGGCAATGTTGGTGCCGGGATGGATCAAACGGGTCCTGGAGGGAATCAATTTGTTCGCCCAGCGCACCAGTGACTTCGAGGACAACACGGTCAATGTGTTGGCCAGCACCATTGCCGAAGCCGGCCCCCGGTACATCGGCGATGTCGCCCTCAACCCCAACGTTCTCGACAACTTCGGTCTGATCGCCATTTACCAGACCATTCTGAATCGCGGCCGATCGCTCAGCATCGACGGTACCCCGGCCGTGGACTATCCGCCGGCCAATTCCGCTCTGCTCCTGGCGGCCGGCAACATTGCCGAACTGTACCTGCTCCACGCCAACGAAGCCTTTGCCGACGCCGCGGATCCCACCATCGGATTGACCACGGATTCCACCGAGATGGGTAGCATCGCCTCCTCCGTGTTTGCCTTCCAGAACCAGGTTGGTTCGCTGCTCGAGGAAGAACTGGCCATGTTGCGCGGACGCGACGACAGCAGCGCCGGCGTAGGAGCCGACCCGGTCTACAACCGCCTGTACTGGAATTTCACCGGCGGTGACGGGGAGACAGCTTACGTCGCCAAGTACGGCATTCCTGATCAAAACGGGGACGGCTTCATTACGGCTGTGGATGCCAAGCTCCTGTATCCGCAGGGACACGGCGATGCCTGGGGTCACTACCTCACCGCCCTCACCACGTATTACGATCTGCTGCGGCATCCCAACTTCACCTGGACCAACAACACGCAATCCACCCTGGTCGCGGGCGTTCCGGTACAAGTGAACTATCAGGACGAACGGCGGTTCGCCTCCGCCGCCGCGGCGAAAGCCCGGACCGGCGCGGAGATCATGGATCGAACCTGGCGCCTGAATTACTCCGGAGACCCCGTGGTGCAGTTTCGTGGCGATTTCGATGTCAATCCGACGCGGGCCTGGAGCACTACCGACTGGGGTCGCCGAGCCGCGCAGGGCGCCTACTTCGACTGGGTCGCGGGCAACGCCATCCTGCCTCCGGTCGACACCGTCAACACCGGCATCCAGCGCGTCGACCGAACGACCGTGGTCGAACTCGCCCAAATCGTGACCGAGACGGCGGCCGTTACCACGGTGCTCGATCAAGCCGACACCGGGCTCAATCCCTCCGGACTCGCCCGCGGCGTGGTGACCTTCGACCTCGATCCCGACCTGCTGCGCACCGGATTCAGTCGCGAGACCCATTTCGAACAGATCTACGATCGCGCAGTAAGAGCCCTGCAAAACGCCGAGACGGTCTTCAATCGGGCCACGCAACTCAGCAGTGAACTGCGCCAGCAACAAAACTCCGTCTCGGACTATTCCGTGGCGGTGGCCAATCAGGAGAGCGACTACCGCAATCAATTGATTCAGCTCTTCGGTACGCCGTACTCCGGAACCATCGGCGCCGGCCAGCCCTACCCGAGCGGCTACGACGGTCCCGATCTCCTCTATTGGAACTATGTGGACACATTGGATGTGACGTCGTCCAACAACCCTCGCGGGGCCGACTTCCTCGACCTGTGGTCCAACTTCACCACGCTCAAGACCGACTGGGGAGCGCAGTTCTCCGCAGGCACCTGGGACCTGCTCGACTCCTCCACCAACCGGATGATGGCGGTGACCTATCCGATTTATGCCGGCGACTACGCCTTTCAGGCGCCTCCCACCTGGGGCACGCGTCGGACCGAAGGGGACCTTCAGGCCAACGTTCGCGCCCTCGTTCTCGCCCAGGCCCAACTTCGGGAGAACTTGCAGGCGTACCAGACCTTTGTGACCGATCTGGCCGCCCAGGCTGATTTCCTGGCCGTGCGCTATCAACTCAAGCAGGACCAACTGAACCTGCTCCTCGATCACAAGGTCGTCGTCGGCACCTTCGACGGGCTCATTCAAGCGCTGAAAATCGCCTCCACCGCCGCCAGTGGAGTCAAGGATGACATCGACGAAGCGACCTTCGCCCTGATGGCCGCGGTCCCGGGAGTGGAGGGGCTTTCCGATGACGGCTTCGCATTCATTCGCGGACTGCTCTACCTCGCCGGCAACTACGGTGCCGGAGTGCCGGAAGCAATCGTCGGAGTTTCGGACATCTCCCAAACCATTCTCGAATTCGCCAAGAGCGAGACCGAACTCGGGCTCGACTATCAGACCGAGGTCAATTCCCAGACCTACGACGTCCGGGAACAGGTTAAGGATCTGGAGGTGAATCTGCGCCAGGAACCCGGGCTTCGACTCATTCTGTTCCAGGCCCAGCAGAGTCTCGTGCAGGCGGCCCGCACCCTGGAGGCGTCGTTGGCCGAGGGACAGCGCATCCTGACCCAGCGAACCGCCTTCCGCCAGGCGACGGCTGGCACGGTCCAAGCCGACCGTTACCGCGACCTGGGGTTGCGCATCTTCCGCAACGACGCGCTCGAGAAGTATGACACCCAGTTCCAACTGGCCGCCCGCTACGTGCACCTCGCCGCCGCCGCCTATGATTACGAGCTCAACCTGGGCGATCAGTCCGGAGCCGGCAGCGTGCTGGGAGCGCAAATCGTACGGGAGCGCAACCTCGGCGAACTCGCGGAAGGCGAGCCCATCGTGGGACGAGTGGGCCTGGCCAGCATCCTGGGTCAGATGCGCCAGAACTTCGCCGTCCTCAAGGGTCAACTGGGCCTGAACAATGATCGGCCGGAGAACTCTCGGTTCTCCCTGCGCACGGAAGCCTTCCGCATTCTGCCGGTCAGCACCAACGCCGATCCCAACCTCCCCTGGCGAGCGTTCCTGCAACAGTCGACGGTCTCGAACCTGTGGGATGTCCCGGAGTTCCGCCGCTACTGCCGCTCCTTCGCTCCGGAATCCGCCGGGCCTCAGCCGGGAATTGTCCTGCGCTTCAGCACCACCATCGCCGCCGGCCAGAACTTTTTCGGCTGGCCACTGCTTCCCTTGGATTCCAGCTACGATCCCTCGGAATATTCGACGCGCATTAAATCCGTGGCCGTTTGGTTGAGTGACTATGACGCCGCTGGACTCGCCTCGAAGCCGCGCGTGTATCTCGTACCCGCCGGCGCCGACCGACTGCGCGCCTCCGCCGCTGACGACTTCACCATCCATAACTGGCAGGTCCTGGATCAGCGCATTCCCGTACCCTTTCCCATCACGGAAGCTGACCTCGACTCCGTCAGTGCGCTCCCCACGGTCCCGGCCTTGGATGGCAGCTTCTCCGACATTCGCCGGCACTCCGCGTTTCGTGCCTATCAGGACGCGACATTCGATCTCAACGAGTTCAACGAAAGCAGCCGGTTGGTCGGACGGTCGGTCTGGAACACCGAATGGGTACTGATCATCCCGGGCGCCTATCTGCTCGGTGATTCCAATCTGGGACTCACCCGCTTCATCGATTCCGTCACCGACATCAAACTGTATTTCCAAACCACCAGTGCCAGCGGGAACTAAAAATCCTCCCGCCTCCGGGACCTCCATTAATTCCATGAACCTCTCCTCCTTGTTCCGGCTTCTGGCCTGGCTGCCGCTCACCCTCAGCGCCGGTCTGCCTCTTCCAGACCACGTTCTCTACGGAACCATCTCCCAGAAAAACTTGGCCGTGACTCGTCAACGAACCGACGTGACGGTGGAAGCCCGCCGATCGCTCAACGGCCCCGCACTGGCGACCTATCGCATGGGATCGGCAGCGCGCCTGGGCGACTTCTTCTACGAACTGCGCATTCCCTTGCAGGACACTCCCCGAAACTCCGACGCGCTGGCGGAACCCGGCGAAACGCTCTTCATCCTGGTCAAGGACTCCAGCGGCGAACTGTATCGAACCATCCATCGACTCAACGAACCCGGCGTCGCGCTTCGTCTCGACTTCGGGATCAGCGTGGACACCGAAGGAGACGGAATTCCGGATGGTTGGGAGCAAACCTTTCTGGGCGGTCTCAGCGCCAATCTGAAATCGGACTCGGACGGAGACGGCGCCAGTGACGGCGACGAATACCTCGCGGGCACGCATCCCTTGCAGTCGGCGGATGTCTTTCGCTTGGCCGTGCAGAACCCGGAGCCAGGCAAGATCCGCGTCGGGTTCCGCGCGCTGAGTCCAGTGGGCCCGGGATACGAAGGGCGCCGTCGCTTCTATGTTCTCGAGTCCCGGACCAACCTGGTCGAGGGCTCCTGGCAACCGTTGGTAAACTTCAGCCGCATTCCCGGAAACAATCAGTGGGTCGAACTGGAGCAGTCGGCCGACGAAACCCAGCCCCCGTACTTCCGCGCCCGCGTTTGGCTGGAAGGTCCCTGACACTCCCGACTCAAAACCATCTGACAAAACACCCTGGCTCGTTCAGTTTTTCCTGGGCGTTCAAGGTCTCACCGCCACCCCTTTTTGACCATCCCTCGTTCCCTCATGAAGATTCACGACGCATTCAACTATCGTCTGCTCCTCGGGTGTTTCCTGAGCTCTCTCCTTCGCCTGACCGCCCAGGAGACTCCCCTCGCCTCTCAAATCTCCCTCAACCCCGCCGGCCAAATTGCCATTCGCGTCGCCGCCACGCCCAACACGTACTCCGTGTTGTATCGCGGCAACGATTTGCTCTCGGTGCAGACTCCGGTCGCGGTGGAGATCGAGGGCAACAGTCCCGGGGAATTTCCCCTCGAATTGCTCGACCCCGAGTCGCCTGCCGGCCGCGAATTCCGCTTCTACCGCGTCACCCAGCATCCCGTCAGCGCGCCACGGGACCACGACCACGATGGTGTGGACGACGTGTATGAACTGGTGCGCCGACCGACCTTGAATCCCTTGACTGCCACCGATGCCGCGTTGGATCCGGATGGGGATCGCCGAGTAACCTTGGACGAGTACCGCTCCGGGACGGATCCGCTGGTCTTTGACGTGGCCCCGGGAACCGTCGCGGTACCGATGCCCACCGTGAACACCCCGTTTGATCCCAATCCGACCAATCCGGCGGTTTCCCTTGTTCAAAAGCTGATGATGTACGCCTTCGACATCGATGGAAACGCCATCCCGCTCAAGACCATTTCCATCAAGAACAACGCCCCCTTCACCGTCTATCCCGTGATGCGCGACGGCAACGAAGCCGCCACGAAGACGAACGCCGCCGTGGGTCTCTACGATCCCTACGACCCCGTGGAGACCGAGTATCGCGGCTACATCGGCTACCAGGGAACCGATGGCCAATACTACTTCGGATTGCAGAGCGGACAGACGGTCACGGTCCGGGTTCCCTTGGTCTTCTGGAACGGCGCCCGCATGGGGATCGTCACGGACGGCCAGTATTTGGTCCCTCCGACCGGTCAGCCCAATCCGCTCGAGTATGATCCCAATGCCCAACGGGTCATCGCCGCCGCGGAATCCACCGGCCCGAACACGCCCAATGCCCTAACCAACGGCGTGGTCATGTGGTATCGCGCCGCGCTGGTAGCACCGGCCTTGGATTCACCCGACCAGCTCCTCGAATGGACCATTCGGGATCGGGACTACCTGAGCAATGCGGACATCAACCGGCGCACCAATGGCGAAATTCCCGACAGCGAGAAGAACACGTTGATCAACTACGACGTGTCGTACGTGGACAACATGTTTCTCCCGGTGGCCATGGAGGCCCTCGACGTTCCCGTGCCCGCGCCGCCCGTTCCGTTCAATCAGAATCGCGGTCCGTACGGATGGATCGGTTCCACCAACCCACCGAGTCTGCTGCAGAGCCAGATCCTCGCCTTCACCAGCCCGAGTAATTCCCTACTGGGTTCCTACTTCGGCACCAATGGTTGGCCGGTTTACAACATGCCGCCCGACCCCGCGGGCGAACGAAAGATTCCCGCCGGCCAGAACATCTTTGCCCAGAGTCCGCTGGCTGGCGCGTTGTCCAGCTATGACGTCCTGAACAATCACTTCATGCTGTCGAGCGGTGGCACCGGACCCATCAAGGTCAACATCGGCGGCCAGGGCACTGCTTCGAGCGGCACCGTTCTGACCCTCAGTCCCAACGAACCCCTTGCGAAAATCCTCGAGTTGGGCCCCGGATTCACCGTGGTGGGCTATCCGCCCGCCGGGCAGCAGAATCCGATCCAGCCCGGGACCCAGATCACCCAGATCCTTCATGTCAGCACCGGCCCCGGCGATCCGAGTCAGATCGAGTTGAGCCTGCCGCTGATTGCCACCCAGGACGGCTGCAACTTCGACTTCTTCCGGCCGGTGTCCGACTACGCCTCAGAGGCCATGATCCGACTCTGGTACTCGTGGGCGCAACGGTACCTGGACCTCACTCAGAGCGTCCCCTCCCAGACAGTGGTGGGTGCGGTGGAGACCAATAGCGCCACGCTGCGCTTCGCCAGTCCGATTGCGGGTCTGGTGGAAGGCATGAGGGTGACCGGCCCAGGACTCGACGCTCCGGACCCAACCCGCGAAAAGGGAGGCGTCATTATCCTCTCCATCGCCGCCAATCAGCGGTCGGTCATTCTCAGCCAACTGGCCCGCGAAAACCACCCGTTGAGTGAGGGGCAACAATACACCTTGGTCCCGCCCCAGCCCCTTCCCGTAACCCCCACGAACCTCTACACCTTCGACTTCTCGCAGGATCCGGTGGAAGCGGGACGCGATCCGGCGGAGTTCGCCAAGAAGGTGTATCTGGCTATGGGCTCCATGGCGCAAATTCCCAAGAATCCCGATCCCAAAGTCGTCACCCCGCACGTGTTGGAACTCATGAACAACATCATCGGCGGCAACATGGGATTCATTTTCGACACCGATGACCGGCGATTCTCGGTGGACGGTCTGGCCATCTCCGCGCGCATTCGGGACATCATCAAGTCCATCCTGCGCGGCGTGACCGACTTCACCCAGTATCCGGAGTTCAGCGCCGACGGTACACGGAATTGGTATCCGACGCCCAGTGCCCCGCGGGGAGGCCTGACCTTCAACGCCTACAACCTCGATCCCTTCGTCTGGTTTGTGCACGTGCCCCTGGGCTTCTCCGGATACGGCTTCTCGCTGGACGACGACACGGCCGACGTGGGCGCTGGCGAGGCGACCCAACTGCAAGTAACGATCGGCGATTACAGCGGACTTCTGAACACCAACGAGTGGACCATCCAGGCAGTGTACGGTCCGGTCACGGGAAGCGGCGTCTGGGATCCCACCAAGACGGTGAGCTTCTACGATGTGGTCACCAATGCTTCGAACACCGCGCCGATAGTTATCACCGCGCCGAAGCATGATCTGGCCAATGGCGAAACGGTTTACATTGATCAGGTGGAGGGCAACACGGCGGCCAATGGAACCTGGGTTGTGGCCAACGCCACCCCGGACACCTTCGAACTGGTGGGATCCACCGGCAATGGAGACTACACCAGCGGCGGCCGCTGGTCGCGCGGTCCCCTGCCGTACATCTCCGGCGTGGATGCCCTGAACGTGTATTGGAAACTGAAGGGCGATGACCGTCAGGCGGGCTTCACCGGAGCTCTGGTGTCAGGCCCGGGAGTGCTCGCCAAGGGCACCGTCCGGGTGGCTCAATTGGGCGACAATCAACTCGGCATCCTGGCGCTGAACACCTATCTGACCAACTCCACCGGCGGCCTGCTTCCGGCCGGCACCTACACCTGGACGTTCTCTGGGAAGTAGCCGAATAGCCCCCGGGAAGTCCTGCCGTCGAGCAGCGGTTCCCAGGCGGGTTATCCGCAGATTCATACCGATTCTCACAGATTCATCTCTGGGAAGTAGAGCCACAAGACCGACCCGGCGATAGGCGACCGCTCCCGTCCTCGGAGACACCCGCCCGTTCGAACCGTCTTCTCCCGAAATCTGCGTCAATCTGTGTGAATCTGCGGATACCCTCTCCCCTCAATTTACGTCGATCCTCGACACCACGTTGTTGGTAAAAGCCCCCCCGAAACGTTATTCCACCACGAAGGTGTAGTCCCAACCGGCTGGCTTTTTCTGAGGCTCCTGCCCTCGGTCATCCGTTCCATCTTCGCCAACGCCGTAAACCACATAGCCCTCACCTCGGATCAAGTACTTCAATGGCTCGCCGGTCATTGGATCCTCCGGAACCGATTCGAGGAACTCCGGCACCAAGGCGTCCAAAGTGGTCGGCAGTTTCTGATGCTTCAGCTGATACCGTTCCACGGCGCAGGCGGTCTGGGCGCAGCGCATGACCGTGACGTGCCGGAATTCCTTGGCGGCCGCCTTGTAGAGACTCGGTAGGGTCATGCGGGACAGCATACGACCCCACGGGAAACGATCCTGGCGCAATTCGTTTTCGAGGTCGCCGACCGTCTTCACGCTCGCCGGACCGACGTGGTTCAGGGACTGAATCAAGCGTTCCATCTGGGAAAGGTAATGGCGTTGATCGGAGTTCCGCAGAAACACTTGGTACACCGTCATGGCCAGATCCTGACCGGTGGAAGAGGGGGTGGCAGTGCCTGGTGGCAGACCGGCGGCGGCGTTGGCAGCACTGGCCAGTTGGGCCAGCGACATCTGGAACTGCGACAAGGCAAAGGCTCGTTCGGCAATGAGACTGCGGGCTAGCGCATTGGTGCCTTCAGCCGCTCGGAAGCCGCGTTGCAACTCGGCCAGGGTCGCGTCGTCCAACGACACTGTCGTGAAGACAAACTCCGCCGAACGCGCCGCAATGGCGTCACACGCGACCCGCACCAGGTAATCCATGAGAACCCCCGACTCCACTAGGCGTCCGACCCGGACCCCTTCGTTCAGCGCGGCTCCCGCCCGGGCCGAATCGCCAAAAATCGCTGCCGCGATCGCTTCCGTTTGCAGCGCGTTGGCCAGCCCTTTCACGCCCGACAAACCCGTGAGGCTCCCCTTGAACAGACCCCCGGTGTAATCGGCAAAACACCACGGCCCCTTCTTCAGTTCCGCATGCAGTTGTTCCCAAGCGGCACGTCGCTCTCCCCCCAGGTTGGCCTCCGCCCAGGCCCGGTCGTCCGCCTCGACGGTCTTGGACCGACTCGGCACCGGCCGTGAGCGGTCAAGCCGGATATTCTCGCCGGCTTGGATCAGACGCAGTCCGTTCTTTCGCCCCTGGGCCGCGTCCGGACCCAGCCTCCGTTCCAGATCCTCCAGACTCACCGGATGTCCTTGAGCCCGCAGTCGAGCCAACTGGGAATCCGGACTGCGGCGGAGGAACAGCAACCCGATGCCGACAGCCGCCACCAACGTCAGCAACACCCACGGCCACCAACGAACCCGCGGTCGATCTGAAGTGTTCATGAACGAAGTCTTACCGGCAGACTTAGACCACGTCGATCCCGACTGCTCACGGCTCATTTAGTTTTCCGTGATCTGAAGAGCGCATGGCACCAGCCTGAGAATCACGAGAGCCCGCGTCGATCCTTCATCGGTCCACCACGAAGGTATGATCCCACGACGCGTTGGCCGGGGGCGAACCCCGTGGCTTTTCCGCCCCACCCTGATCCTCGCCGTCCTCACCGACTCCGTAAACCACGTAGCCCTTGTCTCGAATCCGATACTTCAGTGGCTGGCCGCTCACTGCATCCAAGGGAACGGTGCTCATAAACTCCGGCACCAAGTCTTCGAGTCGTTCCGGCAATCGCTGGTGCTTCAGCCGAAATCGCTCTACCGCACAGGCCGTCTGGGCACTGCGCAGGAGATTCAGGAGACGTGAGTCGATGGCCACGGCGGAAACGAATGTCACAAACTGGCCCCGGGCGACCCGATGAGCCCAGGCCAACCGATCCTGGGTGAAACGTTCCTCCACCGCGCCGACCCCTTGAATCCGGCCCGGTCCCTCCTGACGCGCCGCCAAAATGAGACGTTCCATCTGATCGAGATAGAATCGCTGATCCATGCCCCGCAGCAGAACCCAGTAAAGTTGGACCGACCAATTCACGAGTCCGGGGTTCGGAGCGAAGCTGTTCACGGCGAGTCCTGACGACGCCATCTGATCCGGCGACATGCGAAACGTCTCCAATCCGAGAGCTCGGTCCCGAATCAGGACGTCCGCCAGCACATTGGTTCCTTCCACCGCCCGAAAGGTCTGCTGCAAGGTGGCATAATTGGAATCACTCAGTGGGATCAGGGAAAACACGGTTTCCGCGGTCGCGATGGCCACCCGTTCGCAGGCCACACCCATCAAAAAATCAATCAACACGCCTCCCCCTCCGACCATCGGACCCACGCGCGCCGCAGTGTTGAGCGCGGTCCCTGCCCGCGCGGAATCCCTGCGAATCGCTGCCGCCACTGACTCCGTAGCCAAAGCCAAGGTCAAGTCCTCGATCCCGACGAGAAACTTCGCCGAGCCGTCATTCTCCCCACCCAGCACCGCTTCCGCCCAGGCCTGATCGTTTAGGGTGTCCGGAGCGGATCGCTGCGAAATGTCCCGTTCTCGATCCAGGCGAAGGTCACCCACTGCCGCCATCAATTGCAGCGCATTCGAACGTCCTCGTTCCGCCTCGGGTCCGAGTCCGCGCTCGAGATCTTCCGGAGTCACCGGATGTCCCTGAGCCCGCAGTGTGGCCACCTGGGATTCCGGCCACCGCCACCACCCCGCAACGACAACCAGAAGCAGGATAACCAGCCCAAGCCCTATCCATTTCGCCCGGGAACCGCGTCGATCTGAGGACGACATGGCAACAGGCTAGAGCGGTCTTCCGAGCGACGTCGATCCCGATTCCCGGCAGAGCGGCCGACCTTCGCCCTCCCTCGTAAACACCAAGTCTGCCCAATCTGCGGCTCGGGAGAGTCCACCGCCTCACTCCCCAAAATCTGCGTTCATCTGCGCCCATCTGCGGATGAACCTCCGCGGTCGGCCTCACTCCTCCTCCAGCGCCGCCAACTCGTCCTGAATGAACTTCAGCAATTCGATTCGACCGGCACCGGTCTCGGACGACGTCAGGAACATCCGAGGCGGCGAGATGCCCAACTCGGCGAAGGTGTCCGTGAACAACTGAACGTTCTTCTTCACTTCACTCGCCGACGGCTTGTCCGTCTTGGTGAAGACCAGCACAAAGGGCACATCCTCCATCAGCAGCCAGCGCGTGAATTCCAGATCCAGCTTCTGAGGCGGATGCCGGGAATCGATCAGCACGAAGACCGAGACCAAATTCTCGCGCCCTCCCAGATAATCGAGAATCAGCTGCTGGAACCGTTCCCGGTCGGCCAGATCCTTTTGGGCGAATCCATAGCCGGGCAGATCGACCAGACTCCATTCGCCGTTGATCGTGTAGAAGTTGATCATCTTGGTGTGCCCGGGAGTGGCGGACACCTTGGCCAGCGGTCCCTTGCCGGCGATCCGGTTCAGCAAGGACGACTTGCCCACGTTGGATCGCCCGATGAACGCGAACTCGGGAAGCTCCGATTCCGGACACTGGGCAAAGGTGTGGGCACTGATCGCAAAGGTGGCGGAACGGATAGTCATGACGGCAACGAAAAGCCAACCGTATCAGAGCTTCGCAAACTTGCCCACTGCCACCCGTCGCCGAAGCACGGCCGTTAATGATTAGCGGAACGCTTCGCCAAAGGATTAACCCAACGCAGCCCAGGGAAGCGCGCAAAGTCGGCGTCCGTGGAGGCCAATCGAGCCTGATGCTCGATGGCGAGTGCGGCTAAGTGCGCATCGGTCGTGAGATTGCCGGCCACCCCAACCTGCCTCAACAGACGGAATAGAATTTCAGGGTGACGCGGCCCCGGTTCGATTAGGTCAACCGTGGGAAACTCAAGCCAAGACTCCACAGAAGACACAGCTTCTCCAACCGTCATTGGATTCGGCATTGCCCGGGGATTGGTCATGATACGAATGAATCCAAGAATGGTCACCCAGGCGAGTCCGATGGGTTCCTGCCCATTCACCACTCCTTCCCACCACCCGCGCGTAACCACATGATCTGGGAAATCGCGGTTGTACGCATTCAACAGCAGGTTGACGTCGACAAGAATCATCGACGTTTGATCCGGGCCAAGACGGCTTCATCCTCCAGTTCGCCCGCTAACTGGTTGAGTTTGTGCGGATCTATCCCAGGCGCGAACCCGCCATTGTGCGGCTTAACGACGAAGGCGGGTCGCGACCCACGGGCAACTCCCATTCCGAGCCCGACCCGCAAGGCCTCGTTCACCGCCTCCTTGAGAGTTACTCGCCGGCGGCGAACCGTGACCTTCAACGTCCGGGCGACATCAGCATCCAGCGTCAACGTTGTTCTCACGGTTGAAGCCTGGTGCTCGTCGTTTTTGATGTCAACGCATCAGACCTCGGAGAAGGTCTGCTGTCGGAGGCGGATGACCTCGATCGGCGATGACCTGACTCCGTATCACCGCTTCGGCAACGTGATGCGTTGGCGTTGGTCCTGATACTTCCCGCGGCGCGTGGCGTAGGACGTGGTGCAGGGCTCGCCCTCCAGGAACACGATCTGCACAATGCCTTCGTCGGCGTACAACCGGCAATCGGCGGCGCTGCTGTTGCTGAACTCCAGGGTCAAGTGCCCCCGCCAGCCCGCTTCCGCCGGCGTCACGTTGGCAATGATCCCGCAGCGCGCATAGGTGCTCTTGCCGAGACAGATGGCCGTCAGGTTCCCGGGGAGGTGCAGTCGTTCCACCGCGACGCCCAGACCATAACTTCGGGCCGGCAGGATGAAGAAACGTCCGTGGGCATCTTCGTGCAACGGTGCGGACTCCAGATTGCGCGGACTGATGGCCTTAGGGTCCAGCACGGTTCCCGGGACGTGGCGAAAGATCCGGAATTCCCGGGCCGACAACCGGAGATCGTAGCCAAAACTGGAGAGTCCGTAGGACAGCACCGGGCGGTCCGCCTCGGTCTGCCGGATCAGGTCGGGAACAAACGGCTTGATGAGACCCTTCTTCGCCAATTCGGTGATCTGCCGGTCGTTCAGAATCATGGGCGAGAAAAACCGAAACGGCAGCGGTCGGCGAGGGAAAGCTGTGGATCCCGCAGGGAACGCTGCGGGGGCAGGTTGGGTGATTGATCGTAGGTGGCACTTCCTCCACGCTGTTCGAAGTGAAGGTGAGCTCGCGAAATTTCCAAAGGAGCTTCGCCCGCATGAAGGCCAAGGCCAAAGCGGGAGAGACCATCATTGTCACTTCAGGGACGGAAGAGTTTGTCTTCCTAGTCGCGAAGCCCCGGACCTGGCAGAAGGCGTTGCCAGGCAAGGCCGCCATCAAGGGTAGCCTTTTCAGCACTGGGCTTGCGTGGGAGACCTCTTAACCGGAACGAGGCAATTGGAACCGCAGATTGGACGCCGATTAACGCAGATTTCTTGTTTTGGTTTTGGTGAGTTTGGGGTCGTAGCGAAGTGCTCGCTGAGCGGTTGGGGGACAAAATGGGACGGTCTTTCTGCCGGAAAAAATCTGCGTTCATCTGTGCTTAATCTGCGGTTTACGTCTGATGCACTCGGCCACACCGAACGATGCGTCTTCAAATCCGCTAATCTCTTCGAATTCCTCCCGTTTCCTGTTGGCGACCATTCGTGTCCCTTCGCGATGAGTCTGAATCGTTCCGGCACCCTGACCAGCAAATGCCGGTGGCCGAACTTCGTTGGGCCACCGGGGACGGTCCGGCGGTCCGGCCCTACCGTCACTTGGCTTCTCCCTTGCCGCTTGGAACCAGTGGCCCAATGGTTCCCTCACGATGAACCCGGCCTCCAGTTCTTCTCCCGGTCCGGCCCCGACCCCCAGCGGACTCACCCTCGCCCAGTACCTCATCCGCCGGCTCCAGGACTACGGCATTCGCCATGTGTTCGGCATTCCCGGGGATTACATCCTGGGATTTTACACTCAGCTGGAGCGGAGCCCGATTCAGACGATTGGTTGCACCCGGGAAGACTGCGCCGGATTTGCCGCCGACGCCTATGCCCGCTGCAACGGCATGGGCGCGGTCTGCGTGACCTACTGCGTGGGCGGACTGAGCGTGTGCAATTCCATCGCCGGAGCCTTCGCCGAGAAATCGCCGGTGGTGGTGATCACCGGGTCACCCGGACTTCGCGAACGCGTGAACAGCCCGCTGCTCCATCACAAGGTCCGGGACTTCCGCACCCAACTCGAAGTGTTCGAGAAGATCTGCGTCGCGGCCACTGAGCTCACCGATCCTTCCACCGCCTTCCGGGAAATCGACCGGGTACTCGATGCCGTGGCGCGGTTCAAACGCCCCGGCTACATCGATCTGCCGCGCGACCTGGTGAACGTCGTGCCGACCGTGTCCTACAGCTATCAGAAGCCCGACACCACCAGTGATCCCCTCGTCCTCCAGGAAGCCGGCGAGGAAGCGGAGAGACTGCTCACCCAAGCCCGCAAACCGATCATTCTCGCCGGGGTGGAAATTCATCGGTTCGGGTTGCAGGACCGTTTGCTGGCTCTGGCGGAGCAGTCCGGAATTCCGATCGTTTCGACGCTGCTCGGGAAGAGCGTCATCCGGGAGACGCATCCGCTCTATGCCGGGCTCTACGAAGGCGCGATGGGCCACGCCGCCGTGACCCAGTTCGTCGAGGAGAGCGATTGCGTGCTCGTTCTGGGTGCGTTCATGACCGACATCAATCTCGGCATTTACACGGCCAATCTGGACCCGGGTCGTTGCCTGTACGCCACCAGCGAACAACTACGGATCCGTCATCATCATTTTCAAGGCGTGATTCTCAGTGACTTCCTCGAAGAATTGATCCGCCGCCAACCCGCCACGGCGCCGCGTCCCTTGCCCGCCGGACTCCCGCCGCGCAATCCGCCCTATGTGCTCCAATCCGAGGCGCCCCTGACCATTTCCCGGCTCATGGCCCGGTTGAACGAGCAACTGGACGACACTTGCGTGGTGATTGCCGACGTGGGCGATTCGCTGTTCGCCGCCACCGATTTGGTGATGAGTCGTCGGACCGAATTTCTGAGTCCCGCCTACTACACTTCGATGGGCTTCTCGGTCCCGGCCGCCTTGGGCGTGCATTTTGCCCAACCCAGCCGCCGCGCGGTGGTGATCTGCGGCGACGGCGCGTTTCAAATGACCGGGCAGGAGTTTTCCTCGCTCGTTCGCCATGGCTTCGCCCCGATCGTCATCGTCAATGATAACAGCGGCTACGGCACCGAACGCGCGTTGCATCCGGGCGACTGGAAGTTCAACGAGATTCATGGCTGGAACTACAGCCGTCTGACCGAGGTCTATCGCGGAGGAACCGGCTACGAAGTGCGGACTGAAGGGGAATTCGACCGCGCTTTGACGAAGGCCTGGGCCGACACCTCCGGGCCGAGTCTGATTCATGTTCACACGTCCCGCGAGGACGGCAGCGAGACCCTGCGGAGGCTGGGCCAACGCATGAGTCAGCGGATCTAATCCCTGGCAACAGATTCCTTCGCTCAGCACGCGAGATTCTGCCCGCGTCCGCTTCAGCGTTCGGCGGCCGAATTCACCTCGCTTGAATGTTCCGTGTAACCCGGCCGTCGGGCGGGCCGTCACCACAGTGTTGCGTGTTGAAGGATTACCAAAATCAGGACTCTTCCCGGCCCGGGGCCGGACACTCCAGTCTGGTGCGGCTGGGGACGGTTTTGCTGGCGATGATTATCGCGGGCTGTTCGGCGGCCCACTATCGTCGCACCGCCGACCGGGACGTGTACGGCATCATTCAGCAAACGGAGGCGCAAATTTTTGGCCGTACGAATACGTTTACCATCAATACACCCTACTCCGATCGGAAGCCCTCGGAGATCCGGCCCGGCGAACTCATTTCCAACCGACTGGAACACGCTGAACTCCGACTCACTCTCGACGAAGTTCTGGCTTTGGCGGTGACCAACAGCCGCACCTACCAGACTCAGAAGGAACAACTGTACCTGACGGCCCTCACCCTCACCGGACAACGACAGGAGTTCAGTCCGAACTTCTTTGGTGTGCTGGATGGCGGCGTCAGTCGGAATAGCAACGGCGAATCCTTCAGCACGGGCGGGGCCCAGTTTGGGGTCGCCCAGCTTCTGAAGACCGGCGGTTCCCTCGGTCTGACCCTCGCGAACGACTTCCTGCGGTACTACACAGGCGACCCACGACAGTCCGTGGTGTCCGTCATTTCGGTCAACATCGCACAGCCGTTGCTCCGGGGATTGGGCAAAAACAATCCCGCAGTCGAGGCCCTCACCCAAGCCGAGCGCAACGTCGTGTACGCCCTGCGCAGCTACTCCTTTTTCCAAAATCAGTTCGCCTTGGAAATCGTGCGGGACTACTTCGGGCTGCTCGCCCAAAAGGAGATCATCCGCAATCGGTATACCAACTATCTCGGCCGGGTACAGTCCACCGAACGTCTTGAGGCCCGCGCCATGGACCGGGAACGACTGGCTGATGTGGATACCGCCCGCCAGGCGCAACTGACCTCCGAAAACAATTACATCAACGCTCTCGCCCTCTACAAAAACACGCTCGACGAATTCAAAATCAAACTAGGCCTGACCATCGGCGACGATCTCGCTCTGGATGACGACGAACTCCGTGCCGTAGAACAGGTCGGACTGGTGCCCGTTTCCCTCGACCCGATCGCGGCCTATCAACTGGGCGTGAAACAATACCTTCCGCTGCTCAACGACATTGACCAGTTTGAGGACAGTCAACGGGACGTCCGAATCGCCGCCGACCGACTCCGCCCCGGCTTGGACATCTTCGCCGACGTGTCACTCGATTCCGAGCGACCGACGGACTACCTCAACTTCAATCCCAACGATTATCAGGCCGGGGTGGGTATTGAGTTGGACCTCCCACTCAACCGGGTTCGGGAGCGAAACAACTATCGGGCAAGTCTGATCGCCTTCGAATCAGAACTGCGCAGTCTCACGCTGGCCTTGGATCAACTGCGCGAGGAGATCAACCGCGGCATGCGAACGCTCGAACAGCGCCGCCAAAACTACGAGATTCAGAAGAACGCGCTTGCTCTGGCCAATCGGCGGGTGGAGAGCACCGAATTATTGTTGCAGGCGGGTCGGGCCGAGGTGCGGGACCTGGTGGACGCCCAGGATTCCCAGATCGCCTCGCAAAACGCCGTGACCGTGGCCTTGGTGGACTACCAGGAAGTTCGACTGCAATTGATGCTGAATTTGGGCATCCTCAACACGAGTCAAAGTCAATTCTGGCTCCGAGACCATTTGACCGACTACCTGCCCGCCGTGCCCATGACCAACATTTTTATCTCTGCGACCAACCAGCCGGTTCCGGCACCGGCCGTCTTCTTCAAGGAATGAATCCGTTCGTCCAACACATCACCCGCCGGTGGGTTTATTTCCGGCAGAACCCGCGCCTCGCCATGGCCGGCGGGGCTGTCACCTTGATCCTGTTGGTCGGACTGCTCCTTCGTCCATCCGGCGAAACGAAGGAACTGTCCTTCTACGAGGTGAAGCGGGGCGATTTCCTGATTTCCCTCGTCGAAGGAGGAACCGTGGAGGCTTTGAACGAAGTGGTGATCCGCAGCGAAGTCGAGGGCACGGCCCGGATTATTTACATCATTCCCGAGGGCAGTTACGTGAAGAAAGGGGAACTGCTGGTCGAACTCGATTCCTCCGCGGCTCAGGACAGCGTGAATCAGCAGCTCATTGCCGTGGAAAAGGCCCAGTTTGCACTGGTCCAGGCCGAACAACAACTGGCCATCCAAAAGAGCACCGTGGAGAGCGAGGTTCAGGCGGCTGAACTCAAAGTCGAATTCGCCCAAACCGATTTGGATAAGTACGAGAAGGGCGAGGCCCGGCAACTGCTCCGAAACGCGCAGATGCAGACCAATACGGTCTTTGAGAACCTGAAGATCTCGGAGGAACGCCTGGAGTGGTCAAAGAAGCTTTTCGAGAAGGGATTCGAAACCAAAGGCAACCTGGATCGGGACAGCCTTGCAGTGACCCAGGCCCGCATGAATCTCGAACAGGCCCAGGAAGAGCTCCGCATGCTGGAGGTCTTCGATCATCCAAAAAAGCTGCGAACCCTTCAGGCCGCCCTGCAAGAGGCCAAGGACAACCTCGATCGGGTAAAGCTCCAGGGCGAGCGGCGCCTCTCCCAGTTCACCGCTGATGTCGCCTCCCAGAAACGCACACTAGAGCTGAGTCAGAAGAAACTGGAGCGGGATCAAAAGCAGCTCCTGGCCGCCAAGATTCTCGCTCCCCAGGGTGGCTTGGTCGTCTACGCCACCGGCGGCAACCGGTTTAGCAACGAATCACTCATCGAAGAAGGTGCGGTGGTCCGAAATCGACAGGAACTCATTAAGCTTCCGGACATCTCCGCCATGAAGCTCCAGGTGAAGATCCACGAATCCCACATCAACAACGTGCGCCGAGGTCAGGCGGCATTCGTGGTGCTGGATTCCCTGCCGGACCGGCGGTTCGCGGGCCATGTGTCCAAGGTGGCGCCGCTACCCGACAGCAGTAGCCGTTGGGGGAATCCCAACCTCAAGGTCTATGCCACCGAAATCCTCATTACCGATCCCCTGCCCGACACCAAACCCGGCGTCTCCGCCCGCGCCGAAATCATTGTCACCAATCTTCCCTCGGTCGTGACCGTTCCCATCCAGTCAGTGACCACTCGAAAGGGCAAACAAGTCGTCTTTTTGGCGTCCAATCCCACGCAACCCGTGCCCGTGGAGGTGGGCCTGTACAACACCAAGTTCATCGAAGTCACCCGCGGCCTAGATCCCGGCGACCGGGTGTTGCTATCTCCACCCTTCGACACCGAGGAAAAGGATCTGGGCGGAGGAATCATCGGCCAGGGGGATCCCATCCCGACTAATCGACCCGCCCCCGTCACTCCCAACGAGGAACGTCGCTCCAATCCGCGGCCCACAACTCCCGCCGGGCGGGACGGCTCCGAGCGCTCTCCCCGAAGCGAATCCACCGGTACCGAGTCCGGATCACCCAGTAGCCCAGTCGGTGCATCCGCGACGGGAAATGGAGTCCCACAATTCGACACGGACAACGGCAGCCCGCTCGGCGAACCGAAACGCGCCCCCCAAAGCAACCGTCCCGGACGGGAACGACGAAACACCGCGCCCTCCAAGTCGGAAGCCGACCCCGAACGTTGACGCTTCCTTCCGCTCCGGTTCATGGCGACGCCCGAAGTCATCATCCAACTTGTCGGCATCGAGAAGCGTTACACGCTCGGCGAGGAAGTTGTGGTGCGCGCGTTGCGGGGCGTGGATCTATCCATCTATCGCGGCGACTACGTGGCGATCATGGGACCCTCCGGGTCGGGCAAATCGACCATGCTCAACATCCTGGGTTGCCTCGATCGACCCACCGCCGGGGACTACTTCCTGGGCGGAACCAATGTGGCCGTGATGCCCGACGACGACCTATCCGCGGCCCGAGGGAAAATGATCGGATTCATTTTCCAGTCCTACAACCTGATCGCGCAACTAACCGTCATAGAGAACATCCAGGTTCCCCTGCTCTACCAGGGACACGACGTCCGCCATTTTCACGATCATTGCGTCAGACTGGCCTCCTTGGTCGGTCTCGCCCAGCGCCTGACCCACCGGCCCAATCAGCTTTCCGGCGGTCAACAACAACGCGTCGCGATCGCTCGGTCGCTGGTGAATGACCCGCTGATGATCCTCGCCGACGAACCCACCGGAAACCTCGATTCCCGCACCGGCCTGGAAGTGCTGGACCTCATCGACAAGCTAAATTCCGAGGGCAAAACCATCGTGCTCGTCACCCATGACGAAAAGGTGGCCGCCCGGGCTCAACGGGTCATTCACATGCGCGACGGCCAAATCGAACGGGAAGTGGTCAATCGGGTTCGACAATCCCCGCCTCCCGAACCTCTGCCCGCATGAAGCTCTTCAGCTTTCAGTTTCTGAGCACGCTGCGGTTGGGAGTAAAGAGCCTGCTGCTGCACAAGCTGCGTTCGGCGCTGACCATGCTGGGCATCATTTTCGGTGTCTGCTCGGTCATTGCGATGCTGGCCATTGGCGAAGGTGCGTCGTACGAGGCCCAGGAATCCATCAAACGCCTGGGCAGCGACAACATAATCCTGCGCAGCCTGAAACCGCCCGAGGACACCCGGGCCCAAGGTGCCGGTGGCAGCGGCCGTCCCTCGGCCATTGAGTACGGACTGACCTACGACGATGGCGCCCGCGTTCAGTCCACCATTCCCGGCGTTCGCCGGGTGCTGCCCATCCGAATCATTCGGGAAAACGTCCGCTTCGCCCAAAATGAAGTAGCCTGCCAGATCCTCGGCACGTTGCCCCTCTACTCCGAAATGGCGGGACTCGACCTGCCTCGCGGGCGCTTCCTGACCGAAACGGACGAACGAAATCAGGCAAATGTCTGCGTGCTGACGGTTGGCCTCGCCCAACGCCTGTTCCCTTATCAGGACCCGCTGTCGCACTCAGTGAAGATCGATTCGTTCTATTATCAGGTGGTGGGATTGGTCCGGGAGAAAAGTCAGGCGGAACAACGCCCGCAGTCCGGTCGAATGGAAGGCGAACCGCTCGACAACAATGTCTATGTGCCCTTAAGCACGGCCCGCGCCCGCTTCGGCGAAGTCCTGATTCGCCGCTCCGCCGGCAGCTTCGAAATGGAGCAGGTGGAACTTCACCAACTGACGATTCAGATGGAGGACACGGCGGCAGTGGAGAGCGCTGATCCCCAGATCAAGGCGCTGCTAAACCGGTTTCACTCCCGCAACGACTACGAGGTCATTGTGCCGCTCCAATTGCTGCGGCAGGCCGAGGAGACCAAGCGCATCTTCAATATTGTTCTGGGTTCGATCGCCGCGATCTCCCTGCTCGTCGGCGGCATTGGCATCATGAACATCATGCTCGCTACGGTTACCGAACGAACCCGGGAAATCGGGGTTCGTCGTGCCTTGGGCGCCAAGCGCAAGGACATCACCCTGCAATTCCTGGTGGAGACCGTGGTTTTGTCGTTTGGCGGAGGGCTGATCGGGGTCGTGGTCGGAGTCATCACACCAATGGTGGTTTCTCAACTCACCACCATGAAGACGATCGTCACGCCCTGGTCCGTGCTCTTGGCGTTCGGAATCTCCGGCGCCATCGGCGTGATCTTTGGATTGTACCCGGCCAAGTCAGCGGCCCAATTGGATCCAATCGAGGCTCTGCGCCACGAGTGACCAAGGGTGCGCGAATGCCTCACCGATGGCCGTTCCGACAATTGCCCGGAGCGGACCGCGAGCGGGCCAACGTGGTCACGCGGCGGGGGAACGGCGGACGCGTTTCCTAAGACTCTGGAAGGCGGGAATGAGCACGTGGTTGGTCAGCGGATCAACCACCGCGCCGACGAGCAGTCCGAGCACTCCGGCGATGCTCGCGCCGACCAGCCATGCAAGAAAGGACTTCACCGACGGAATCAGGCCCGCGACCCGCTCCGCAGCGTGATGAACGAGTGCTTCCGGGGCGTGGACACCGAGTTCATGAAGGCCGTGCAGGAGAATGCCACCCCCCACCCAGAGCATGGCCAGCATGCCCACCAGGCTGAGTACCTTGAGAAAGATGGGCATGCCTAGGACGATCCCACGACCAAAAGCGCGCACGGCGCCTTGGGAGGACCGGGCCAGAGCCATTCCGGCGTCATCCGCCTTCACGATGAGGGCCACTGCACCGTACACGAGTACCGACATGGCCACGCCTACGATGGCGAGCACCACGGTCTGCAACCAGACCGGCGACGTGGCCACCGAGGCCAGAGTGATGGCCATGATCTCCGCCGAGAGAATGAAGTCTGTTCGGATAGCGCTGGTCACCCGCTGCTGTTCCAACTCCGCTGCCGATTGTGCCACTGGAGCTGTTTGGGAATCGCCGTGCCCGGGACGCACGAGGTCCATCACCTTGTGGTATCCTTCCAAGCACAGGAAGGCGCCACCGATCATGAGCAACGGGGTGATGGCCCAAGGTACAAAATAGCTCAGCACCAAGGCGCCAGGCAGGAGGAAGAGCAGTTTGTTCTTCAGCGACCCAACCGCGATCTTGGCGATAATCGGCAATTCGCGGTCCGCCGCGAGGCCAACGACATAGCGGGGCGTGACGGCGGCATCGTCAATCACGATCCCAGCTGCCTTACTGCCCGCCTTGGCCGCCTGCCCGGCGGCGTCGTCCAGCGAGGAGGCGGCCACCTTGGTCAGGCTGGCCAAATCATCCAGCAACGCGAGCCAGCCCGAGGTCACAGGGAGACTCCTGGTGAAGGTCGGGAGGCGGTGGTGAACGTGAACGCCATGGAGATGCCCTTGATCTACCGGTTCTGAAAAAGTCCCGCGGGGTGACTTAATTCCTCACTGAGGTCCGCTCGGCCAACCAGACCATGTCCTGATTGTTGGGGGAGGCCACGTTGAGGGCCATGTCGGTTTTTCTTACGGGCTTTACGGTCCGAGGATCCACCCATTTGCGAATCTCGGCGTGACCATCGGCAAAGGAGATGCCGGCCGCCCGATTGTGGTAGCTGGCCGGATAATCAATGATCCGCACCTGTCCCGGATTCTCCGCCATCATGTTGGCAAAGCCGCCCGCGTTAATGCTATCCGGGTGTTCATCGAGTAGCACCCAGAGGCGGCTGGCCCCCACCGCCGCGATGTCGGAATACTTGTAGAACGTTTTGTACTTCTTTTGGCCGGGCGTCATGGATGCGTTTTCAGGTAGCCACTCCCCGGGACCGCCCATCGCCTGGCTCATGCCCATACTGCGAACGCGCGGAAAACTTCCCGTGCCCAACTTGATCAGCGTGATATCGGCCGGGCACTTGTACACGCCAGCCGAACCCAGGTAGGGAGCGAACTTGGAGTTCCGGGAGTCCATGATCATCTGGACGTTGGTGTTGTCGCTGGGAAACGGCCCCGGCCAGCCCAGCCAGCCCCCAACCCATTGATGCGGCTCGTCTCGGGAATTGCCGGGAGCGGTCAGGCGGTCGTTGTTGTCGTTGGGATACATCAGGTGCGCCAACTGCAACTGCTTCAGGTTACTCAGGCAGGCAATTCCCTGCGCCTTGGTCTTGGCCTTGCCCAACGCCGGCAGAAGCATGCCCGCCAAGATGGCGATGATGGCGATCACGACCAGCAGTTCGATCAACGTAAACCCGCGGCGGGTCAGGGTGGACGTGGGGGACATCATGGCGAAGGTGATAGGACGAGAACCGGGCTCCGGGATTCAACTCCAAATCCCTCCGAGTTCAACTGTTCACCTTTCACCTAGGCTTCAGCGCCTTCCCCCTTGCCTCGGCCCAGGGCACCCGCTCTACGGTTCCCGCCAATGACCCCACGGTGGCTTTGGTTGCTTCTTGCTGTCTGCGGTACTTGGTGCCGGGCGGACTCGCCCCCGGCTGATTCCCTGAACCGGGGCCGGATCCTGTACCTGGCCAACTGCTCCATGTGTCATCAGGTCACCGGACGCGGCGTTCCCGGGACCTATCCTCCGCTGGCGGGATCCGACTTCCTGAAGGATCACCGCTCCGAATCGATTCGGGCGCTGCTCGAAGGCCTAAACCGGGAGATCACCGTCAACGGCCAGAAGTATCGGGGCCAGATGCCCGCCGTGGTACTGAACGACACCCAGGTCGCTGACGTGATGAACTTCGTGCTCAACTCCTGGAACAATCCGGGAGGCGTGGTCACGCCCGAGGAAGTGAAGCAGCTCCGTTCCCGTTCGGCCTTTCCCACCTTCGAAGCGCTTTCCGCGGCGAACGCCTACAAACCATTGCCCCCGGCTCCGGAGGGATTTCAGCTCCGGGAATTGGTTCGCCTGACCGAATTCGCTACCCGTCTGACCGGCGACGGCCGCAGCGACCGAATCTACGTGCTGGGCCAAGGCGGGTCGGTGTCCCGCCTGGATCTCAACCTGCGCAAACTGACCCCGCTCTTCAGCGCTGCCGACTATCCCGACCTGGCCTCCGGCGACGTGGGCACACTGGGGTTCACGCTGGGCCCGGATCAACACCTGTGGATCACCATGAACCAGCGCGTGGAAGGCGGCCCGCTGGTCTCCAACGTGGTCTCGATTTACCGGACCTCGGCCCATTCCACCAACCGGGATCCGATCGCCCCGCGCTTGTGGTTTCGCACCAGTTATCCGTACGGCATTGGACCGTACAATCACGGCATCTCGGAAATCCGGTTCGGCCCGGATGGGCTTCTCTATGTCAGCAGCGGCTCCCGGACCGACGGCGGGGAACGCGGCACCGATCCGAACCTGGGAACCATGGGGGAAACTGAACTGACCGCCGCCCTCTGGCGGCTGGATCCCAAGTCCTCCCAGCCGACGATCGAAGTGATTGCCCGGGGAATTCGCAATGCCTACAGCTTCAACTGGGATCGCGCCGGCCGCCTGTTCACCGTGAGCAACGGGCCGGATGCCCACGCCGGCGAAGAAATGGACGTGATTCTGCCGCCTGAACCCGGCCAACCACCGCGACATCATGGCTTCCCGTATCAGCTGGGACTGCGGCCGGCTGCGGAGAAGTGGTATCCGCACACACCCGACGCGCCGGCCGGACTGAGCTTTGTTCAGCCGGTGGCCAATCTGGGCCCGGACGGCTGGGCCGGGACGAAGCCGGGTTCAACGTTTGATCCGCACAGTTCCCCGGCGGGCTTGGTCTGGCTCGGCGACGAATTCCCGGAGTGGGCTCGTCAGTCGTTCGTGGTGGGTCGGTTTGGCAATCTCATCAAGACCGACGGCGCCGCCGATGCCGGGTTTGATTTGCTGCTCGTCCGTCCGCAGGCCCGTCCCGACGGCACCTGGGAAGCAACCGTCAAAACCCTGCTGGCCCCGTTGGCGCGACCCTTGGACGTGTATCAATCCGGCCCCGGCAAACTGCTCGTGTTGGAATACACCCGTCCCACCAACTTCAAGGACCAGGTGGGTTGGCTGCCCGGGCGCATTTTGGAATTGTCGGTTCGGCCGAGCACGAAATAGCCCGGCGATCAGCTGAGAGCTGAGAGGTAAGCGGTAAGCGGTAAGCGGTAAGACGGGGTGCGCGAAGCGTTTGGAGTACGGCAGCCCTCTGCCGTTTTTGGGCCCGTTGAGAGAAGCCAAAGCTGTGGAAACGGATGTACCTTTGGACCGCAAACCCGCCCGCACTTCTTACGTTCTGATTCCCAGGATTTACCTCTCAGCTCTCAGCTGGTTCGCGGGTAGCAGGAGGGCACCAAACTAAAGAACCGCGCCCTTGGCGATTGCGGGTTTGACCATAAGCTGGAAGGGCATGGAACGCCTCACCGAGGTCTTTCGCATCGACTACCACAATGGCTGGCTGGTCGCCGCCTACCTTGTGCTCGTGGGCGGCTTCGTCTACGGCCTCCTGCAACCGCGAAGCCGGCGGGAATGGCGCTCCCTCGGACTGGCGCAGGCCTTTGTTGTCGCGTTGTACGCTGAAATGTATGGGCTCCCACTCACCGCCTATGGTTTGGCGCTCTTCACGGGCCAGTCAGAATGGAGCCAGGATCACTTTCGCGGCCACGCCTGGGCCTACATTTTCGGTTGGGGCGAGACCGGCGCCATCGTCCTGACGATCGTCGGCAACGCCGCCATCGTTCTCGGGGCGGTGCTGGCGGTACTGGGGTGGCGACAGGTCCATGCGGCGCGCGGCGGGTTGGTCCGCGACGGACTGTACCGATCCATCCGTCACCCCCAGTACACCGGGTTTTTCTGCTTCCTGATCGGCAGCCTGATTAACTGGCCCACCGCCCTCACCCTCTTGATGTTTCCGCTACTGCTCTTCGTTTACATTCGCCTGGCCCGAGCGGAAGAAGCGGACGCCGAGCGCCAGTTTGGAACTGAGTATGAGGAGTACCGCCAACGCACCGGCCGATTTCTCCCCCGTTGGAACCGGAGCCTAGCGTAAACGTTTGTCCGGCCCGGCAAGAGTTGGCGATTGATTCGCCGGACCCCCTCGCCAATCACCAAAGCAACGGGATTCCGTACGCTCCAAATTGCCCATCGTTTGTGACGAGTGTCATGCGCTCGGATTTCGCCTGAGCCAACAGCACACGGTCGAACGGATCGCGATGATGAAACGGTAGAGTCAGTAACGTGGCGCAATGCGTGGGAGTGAGGGGCAGCAAGGCGAAACCGTTAAGCTCAAGCTGGCGTGGGAAGATGTCTGCGAAGGGTGCAGGCAACTTCAACTTCCCCAGTGAGAGTTTGATCGCAACTTCCCAAAGGTTGGCGGCACTCACGAACGTCACATTGGCTTGATCTTCAACCGAACGACGTGCCCGCTCGCTGAGGCTTGGATCGTTGGTAAGGAACCACAGCAGCGCGTGGGTATCCAGCAACAGCGTCATTCAGTGTAGTCCTGAAAGTCCTCCGCCGGAGCGTGGAAGTCGGGCGCCAGTTCAATCCGACCAGACAACGTGCCGGCTCGAGGTCGCGCCGGAGTAGTCGTTGGATGATTCGGCGGAGACAACACGACCACGGCTTCCACCTTTCCGGGAGCGGTACCAGGAGGTGCGGGCACGTGGATGTTCAGCCATCCTTGGGCGTCTACTTCCGCTTCAGTAGTCAACATCTTCACTGCGGAAAGAAAACAGAACCGCACGCTTTGCGGAAGGGCGAAGTCTCTCCAGGCGACTCCGCCCGCCCCGTCAATCGGAGCCAAAGATCAATGTCCGATTCCACAGCTCCTACTAATCTCGATTTTCCCGGCACTCGACTTTGGAATTGCAACACCGCACCAGACTTCCAGCAATGTTGCCCTCAGCGACAGGGCTTTTGCGCCTTTCCATGAACACTTCTGACTTCACAGAATACGAAGAGGGATTTGCCGTACGGTATTATCGGTGGGCGCAACTGGAATACATCAACCTGGTTAAGTCTAACTGCGCTGATTTGGAGTCATTCAAGAGCGGCAACGGATGGCGGTTTCGAGCGTTCATGCGGACATTGACTGAGAAAGAGCAGTTGCTCTTAGGAGAGTCTTTACTGGCTCGATTTCACCCTGAAGCCCGTCGCGTGCTGAACCTGAAGCCATCCCCGGAATCACTCGCGTTGGACCGACGTCGTGAAGTGTTCCGGTCTTCCACGTTCTCGGAATATGATGAGCATCCGGAGAAGTTTAGCAGAACGCTTTTCGTCTCGAGGCGAGACCTTCGAAACACCATCACAACCCAGTTCAAGGCGGCATTGGGGAATAATAGCTATCCAATTCGAGTCAATGACCGATCCGGCGATCTCTTGTACGAAACTCCCTGCGGCCAGTTCTTCATTTGGACCTGGTTTGACTTTGGATCGCCCGACCGCGTTCTGAGTTATCGGCACGGAGTCTTTAGGTTTTCCGCCAGGGCAGAACTACCGGTTAACCGGCCGATTTTCGGCAGTAGCCGTTTCTCGTTTCTTTCGTGGTTGGGAATCAGCAGTGAAACGACCTGGAGTTACCTGACCCACGAAGAATGCGTGCAAACGGGCTGCACCGTTGTCGGCTTGTGTCGGAGATTCATCGATGCAGCTCCTGAGTTACTGCGAGCCGAGTCCGACTAAACCCAACTCCGCCCTCGAAGTTGCCAAGGCTCAGGTAAAGGACCAGTTCGGTAACTTGGACCAAAGCGGCACTACCAAGAGTCTATGAAGAACAGGCTGCCAAATAGTCCTCGAGGCTGGTTACCCAGCGGTCACCCGTGGTGACCGATTGCGCCACGCGACAGAGTAGCACCTGGCGGGTGCCCTTGATGAGTTCCGCGACCTTGCCCAAACGGGATAAATCCTCGGGCGAAGGTCCGGAGGTCAGCTTGATCTCGATCACTTCGCGGCGGCGGCCAAAATCCAACACGAGGTCGGCCTCAAACCCATCATGACTGCGGAAGAAGTAGGCGTCGAACGACTCGCCCCGCGCTTGTCGGACGGAGAGGATCTGCTCAATGACAAACCCTTCCCAGCTCGCGCCGACCCACGGCTGAGCGAACAGATCGTCGTCCGAGGGGAAGCGCAACAAGGCGTGCAACAGGCCGGAATCGCGCCAATACATTCGGGGCGACTTCACCAGTCGCTTGCGCAGATTCGCCTCAAAGGGAGGCAAGCGTCGGATCAGAAAAGCGCCTTCAAGATACTCCAGGTAACTCTGCACTGTCGGATGCGACAGTCCGAGGCTCTGGCCGAGTTTCGAAAGGTTTAGAATCGCGCCTTGTTCGGCTGCGAGCATTCGGAAGAGCCGTTGGGTGAGCACGGGCGCTGCCGGCAGTCCCCAGGTAGGCAAGTCCCGTTCTGCCATGACGCGGAGGTAGCTTTCCTGCCACGCCGGATAAACCGGCTGGCCCAGCACGCCGCCGTCCGGAAACCCACCCAACTGCCAAAGCCGTTCGAGGTCCGGCACCTCCCCAAGCTGAAACGGCGTCAAGTCCAGCACCGCCATTCGCCCGGCGAGCGATTCGCTGACCTTCCGCATCAGCGCGGGCGACACGGACCCCAGCAGGAGAAACCGTCCGTTGCGCTTGCGGTCCGCGTCGATCACCCCTCGCAGCCGATTGAAAAGCTCCGGCCAGTTCTGGGCCTCATCGAAGACCACTGGCGACGGGTCGGCCACCACTTCGTTCCACCGAGCGTCCAGACGCGTGCGGGTTTCCGCGTCTTCCAGGTTGAAGTAACGTCGTGCCAGCGAACTGGCGAGGGTCGTCTTGCCGCATTGCCGAGGCCCAACCAGCGTCAGCGCCGGAAACAAGGCGAGCCGGCTTTGAACCAAGGCTGTGAGCGTACGAGCAATCACGTTTTGAAGATTGAAAATCAATTTTCAATTTTCAATCTTCGATTTTCAACCCAAGGGAGTGCTGGAGGTGAAATCCGGGACCACTGGCAATGAAGTCGGGGGGGTTGTGGGTTGGCGCGTTGGTCATTTCAACCAGCGGATTTTGATTTCCTTCTCGAGTGGCTTGAACTCGGGGTCGCCGGTGATGAGTTCAGCCTTCCGTTCCTTGGCCAACGCGGCGGCGAAGGCGGCGGCAAGGCTCATCTTGTGCGCGGCCTTGTAGCGGGCGGCCTGATCGGCCAGCGCGCGGGTGACGGGATGAAATTCAATCGGCAGCGCGTGGCTATCGAGAACCTGTGCTGCGGGCATATTTGGCCTCCTCCAGTTCGATTTCCTCGCGCTTGTGCTCGGCCCATTCCTCGGCAAACGACTTGTCGCCCGGCTTGCGCTCGCGCTTCAGCAAACCGTGACCCTTCTCAATGGCCCAGCGAGTAACCGGCTTGAGGTGAATCCCCTCGGGCGTGGTCTCGACGATGGCCTTGGTGCCGTCCTCGAGGTGGAACTGCTTCCGGAGCCACATGGGAATAACGACCTGCCCCTTGGTGGTGAACCAGACGGTGTCGGACTTTCGGGCAGTGCTCATTACTGAAATCCTACTCCAGGCACAAATCCCGGCTAGATTCACTTTTGCGGATCGTCCGGTTCCGCAGCCGCTACTAATCTCGATCTCCCCGTCACTCGACTTTGGAATTGCAACAACGCACCGGACTTACTGCAGTACTGACGTCAGCGGCTAGGTTTTAACGCATTAACGTGAACACTTCTGACTTCACAGAATACGAGGAGGGATTTGCCGTCCGGTATTATCGGTGGGCGCAATTGGAATACATCAAGCTGGTTAAGTCTAACTGCGCTGATCTGGAGTCATTCAAGAGTGACAACGGATGGCTATTTCGAGCGTTCATGCGGACATTGACTGAGAAAGAGCAGTTACTTTTAGGGGAGTCTTTGCTGGCTCGATTTCATCCTGAAGCCCGTCGCGTACTGAACCTGAAGCCTTCCCCAGAGTCACTTGCGTTGGACCGACGTTGTGCAGTGTTCCGGTCTTCCACGTTCTCGGAGTATGATGAGCATCCGGAGAAGTTTAGCAGATCGCTATTTGTCTCGAGGCGAAATCTTCGAAACACCATCATGACTCAGTTCAAGGCGGCATTGGGGAATAATAGCTATCCAATCCGATTGAATGACCGATCCGGGGATCTCTTGTACGAAACCCCCTGCGGCCAGTTTTTCATTTGGACATGGTTTGACTTTGGATCGCCCGACCGCGCTCTCAGTTATACGCATGGAGTCTTTAGGTTTTCCGCCATGGCAGGATTGCCGGTTAACCGGCCAATTTTCGGCAGTAGCCATTTTTCATTTCTTTCGTGGTTGGGAATCAGCAGTGACACGACCTGGAGTTACCTGACCCACGAAGAATGCGTGCAAACGGGCTGCACCGTTGTCGGCTTGTGTCGGAGATTCATCGATGCGGCTCCTGGATTGCTACAAGCCAAGTCCGACTAAACGCAACTCCGCCGTCGAAGTTCCGAGGGCACGAGCTATGGCGTCCTCCCTCCTCCGCGAACTCGGCGTCCTCCGCGGGAAACCTTTCTGGAGGTTCACGTACGCGACCATCAGTCTCGACGCACTTCGCGAATCACTTCCAAGAATCCACGGCTCCCTGTCACCGGAAGTTCAACCGTACGCTCGAAACCATCGCCCTCCAGAGTCTCCACCGGAACACTCGGGGCGCCGTTCAAGGCGGGCCTCGATTGGATCCGGTATCGGGTGCCGGTTTGGGTGGCCAGCGAACCTCTCAACACTCCGTTCTCAACCGTTGGATTCCGGAGTTGGCGATCCGGATCGAGAACCAATCGCTGAATGACCGCCCGGGAGGTCACGTCGTCGCTTTCGGTCCTGCCCACAAGCAGCGACCCCTCCGGCATCATCACCACCGCCGAAATCTGGTGACTTCTAAAACTCGGCTGCGAAGGCGGTGGCGATTGGAAGCCAAGATCGACGCGGCCATCACCCAACCAGCGAATCAATTGAGGCAGAGCTAATCTGTCGGAAACGTACAAGGCTTCGCCATCCGGTGATCCCACCAGCCGTTGATCCGTCCAGGGGGGAATTCCGGACGGTGAGAGCGGCCGGTTGTCGAAGTTCTGAAGAATTTGCCCATTGGCACTCCGCCGGCTCAAGGGCGACACCGTCAGCAAGGTTCCGTCGGGTTCGATCACGAAGGCCGAAACTGGATCTCGAGACCGCTCGAAGGACGGATCAATGGCTCCCGTTTCCAGGAGTCGGGCCAGCCCAAACGGAAAGCCCCCACCCCCAGCCGCCAGGATCCGTCCCTGGGAGTCCAACTCCAGCTGATGCACCATCGTGAATGGATCCACGGGCGAGGTGAAACTCGGGTCCGGGGACAAGTCCGCCTTCAGCCGGGCCAGGCGATACTGCGCGCGGCCAGCGACTTGGTTGAACGTCCCGGCTATTAAGTATCGCCCGTCCGGCAACGGCAGCACCGAGGTCAAGACGGCATAATCCAGTTCGGGAAAGTTCCGAGCCACGCGACGGCCAGTGGCATCCAGTTCCGCCAAACCGTAGGCCGGTTGCCCCGCGAGTTCGGTGAAGTCTCCCGCCACCAAAACCCCACCAGTTGCGAGTGGCCGCAGGTTCCGAACAGTGCCGTTTCCCGTCACCACACCGCCGTCGCCAAACGCGGGGTCGAGGGTTCCATCGGCTCGGTACCGAAGGACCATCGGAAAGATTCCTTCAACTTCCTGAAGCGGGCCAACTCCCACCCAGACCAAACCATTCGGCAACGGGCAAATCTGCAAGGGTGCCCCCAGCTTCAAGGGAAGGACCGCCCAGAGGGTGGGATCGGATCCCGGCAACGGCGAACGATCCGCCAAAATCGGAGTCGGGAAGCGAAGTTCGTTGGTTCCCAGGGGACTCGTCGCCACCAAGTGAAACTGACCGAGCGCGCCGCCATTGCCCACGGGAAGCCGCAATCCGCGATTCGTCTCACCGACCAGTGGAACGCCGTCCCGGTACCACTGCAACGCCGGAACCGGATATCCCGACACCCGGGCCGTGAGGAAGAGCGACTCGTTGAATCCGACCTTCGCCGGGCTCGCGGTGATGGAAGCCACCGGAGGACTCACCTCAGGCTCATAGGCAAACAGGCGGGCATATCCCGGGCGTGCCACCCCGTTGACCTGAGAAAATCTCCCGCAAATCCACAGCCTTCCCTGCACATCCAACTCCATTCCGCCAATGAGAGCATTGGTGGGGGCGAAGCTGACTTGGAACGTGGGATCCACAGTTCCGTCCGGGTTCAGCCGGATCAGTGCCGAGCGATTGTTCAGCCCATCTTGGACTCCCCCCACCAGGAGTCGTCCATCCGGCTGCACACAGCGCACCATCGAATAGACTGAAAATGGACTCTCAAATTCCCGAATGACCGCACCCTGATCGTCAATCTGCACCATGCGCTGCGGCCTGCCCGAGCCGTCCGTCGATGCATCCAGTGAGATCCATACGGTGTCATTGGTGCCCAGCGTCACGTCGACGGGTTTGATATTCAATCGCTCGTCCGGCTGAGAGTCTGTTCCTCCATTAGTCAGGGCGGTTCCCAGTAGCGGACTCGGATTCCACGCGGGGTCGGGGCGGCCATCCGGAAGTAATCGGCCCAATCCCAGCCGTCCCACACCCCCGATGGAGCGAAAGTTTCCCACCAAAATCAGACGATTCCGGCTGTCCTGGACGGCGCGGGTATCCCAAGTGTTGCCCGACGCAATTGGCCCGAGGGTTGAGTACTCCGTGAACCACGGATCCTTCTTTCGTTCGGAATTCCACAGGGCGGAACCGCCTTTCCAATGGACCGCCACGGAACCGTCTTCGCGGGGAAACAGGATCGGATCCCTTCCCGTCGCGCCTCCCCGCTGAACCAGTTGACCCTCCGGTCCAAGCCAGTGAGGCCCCGAATCCACAAGTCCCGCCAACATCTCGCCGGCGGCGGTACCGACAAGGGTCGTCATCGGAGTAAGATTGTCCGAGAGGCTCCAAGTCGAATCAATGCGCCCATCCTCCCACAACGGGTGGTAAGGCGTCGTCGGATAAGCCCAAGGATACATCCGCGGGCCCACCACCGACAGCGATCCAAAATACCAACGGTAGTTTGCCGGAGGCGAAAAGGAGAGGTCCAGGTCGCCCGGATTCGCAGCGCGGGAAGGACACGCTCCCAACACCAAGAGCGCGATCAGTCCGGAGATCAACCGAAGTACGGCAGAAGAAATGACTCGTTTCATGGGGATGTTTGCAATCGTGAATACCCACCAACGTTGGCCCTCATGTTGTCATCTGTAAACCATTTTCGAGTCTTCCGCGAACGGGATGGCGCGCTGCATTCCGAAGGTGAAGCCGCCGCCGCCGCCGAAGTGGTCGAGGCCGGTCAATCAATTGTGGGTTCGCGCGTTGGTCATTTTAGTCGTGTCCGCCCCTGGTTCGTCACGCAGATGAACCCTTTCTGTCTGAAGCTCGCTCCCGCCCATCGACTCCCGCCAGCGGACTGGTCACTGAACGCCCGGGAAATCCACTCGCAGCCGGAGCCCAGCTTGACCATGTTGCCCGAAGTCCGGCGCTTTTGCCGACCGGCTTCTTTCAACCATGTCCGAACATCCGTTTCCGCGGGCGCTGATCTTTGATTGCGACGGCACCCTGGCTGACACCATGCCCATCCATTGGGAGGCGTGGCAGGAGGTCACCGCACTCTACCAGATCGACTTCACCGAGGAGCGCTTCTACGCCCTCGGGGGAGTGCCGACCCGGGACATCGTTCGCATGCTGGCCGAGGAACAGGGCCGGACCGATATCGACCCGCTGCGCTTCGCCAAGGACAAGGAGGAAGCCTACTTCCGGCGCTTCGAACACATTGGCCCGGTCGAGGAAGTCGTGGCCATCGCCCGCGAGCACCGGGGCAAGATTCCCATGGCCGTTGCCAGTGGCGGATCGCGTCCGGCCATCACCAAGGTCCTGAGTCACCTGCACATTTTGAATTGGTTCGGAGCGGTCGTGACCAACGAAGACGTGGTGAACCAGAAGCCGGCGCCCGACATCTTCCTCGAAGCCGCGCGTCGACTGGGCGTGGACCCGAAGTTGTGCCGGGGCTACGAAGACACCGATTTGGGTATGCAGGCGATCCGCGCCGCCGGCATGGAAGCCGTGGACATCCGCCATTTCACTCGCGGCTAATCCACCCCCGGCGCGTCACGCCATTCGGGGCGGCCACAGCGGAACCTCGACTTGGGGCCTTGGCGCGCCTATCACTCCGGTCCTGTTATGTCGGAAAACGCCGCCTCCAGCGTGCCCTCCACCCCGGAACCCAGCGACTTCATCCGCGACATCGTCGCTGCGGATGTCGCCGCCGGTCGCCACGCCCGGATTCACACCCGCTTCCCGCCGGAACCCAACGGCTATCTGCACATCGGCCATGCCAAGTCGATCTGCCTCAATTTCGGAATCGCCCGCCAGTTCAACGGCATCTGCAACCTCCGGATGGATGACACCAATCCGACCAAGGAGGACGTCGAGTATGTCGACTCGATCATCGCCGACGTTCGTTGGTTGATCGAAGGCTGGGCGGACCAGTGTCTGGGACTCAAGCGCAAGGGCGAAACCCCGACCGCGAGCGAGGCCAACGGTCAGAAGGACTACCTTATACCCGCCACCCTGCCCCCCGCGCCAGCGGCGGAACTGGAACCGTTTCACGCGTCCGACTACTTTGAGGCGCTCTATCAATTCGCCGTGCAGTTGATTCGTCTCGGCAAGGCGTACGTTTGCGACCTGTCACCCGAAGAGACCGAGGCGTACCGCGGCGCCCCGGACCGTCCCGGTCGGAACAGTCCGTTTCGCGACCGCACGGTCGAAGAGAATCTGGACCTGTTTGCCCGGATGCGGGCCGGCGAGTTTCCGGATGGCGCCCGAACGCTGCGCGCCAAGATCGACATGGCCTCGCCCAACATCTGGCTGCGCGACCCGCTGATCTATCGGATTCGCCACGCCGATCACCATCACACGGGATCCCAGTGGTGCCTTTATCCGCTCTACGATTACGCCCACTGCCTGAGCGATTACTTGGAAGGCATCACGCACTCCATCTGCACGCTCGAATTTGAGGTCCATCGGCCGCTTTACGACTGGATTCTCACCCAGCTCAATCTTCCCCGGCCCCTGCCGCATCAGTACGAGTTCGCGCGCCTCAATCTCAGTTACACCATCATGAGCAAGCGCAAGCTGCTGGCTCTGGTGAACGAGGGGCTGGTCAGCGGCTGGGATGATCCGCGCATGCCGACCGTCTCGGGATTGCGACGCCGCGGCGTTCCCGCGAAGGCCGTTCGGACCTTTGCCCAACGGATTGGGGTCACCAAGTACAACGGCCTGACCGACGTGGCCGTGTTGGAATTCGCGATCCGCGAGGAACTGAACGCCACCGCCCTGCGGCGCTTGGCGGTGCTTCGCCCCTTGAAACTGGTGCTGACCAATTTGGCTCCGGGCGAAGTTCACCAGTTCGAAGCGGTGAACAATCCGGAAGACCCGTCGGCCGGCACCCGGCCCATCACGTTGACCCGCGAGGTGTTCATCGAGGAGGACGACTTCCAGGAGATTCCGCCACCGAAGTATTTCCGCCTGCGTCCGGGCGGCGAGGTTCGCCTCAAGTACGCCTGCATCATTCGCTGCGACGAAGTGATCAAGGATGCGGCAGGTCAGGTGGTGGAACTGCGGGGCACCGCTGATTTGGACACCCGAACGGGCGGCCCGAATGCGGCCAAGAAGGTGAAGGGCACCATCCATTGGGTGAGTGCGGCCAACGCGACGGAGGTCGAGGTCCGCTTGTATGACCGTCTGTTTACCGAAGAGGAACCCGAGGCGGATGGTCGGAGTTTCAAGTCGGTGTTAAATCCCCATTCGCTGGAGGTCCGCCGCGCCAAAGTGGAACCGGCCCTGGCCGAGGCCGCGCTGGGCGCCCGCTTTCAGTTTGAGCGCCTAGGCTACTTCTGGCCCGACCCGCTCGATAGTCAGCCCGGAAAGCCAGTGTTCGCGCGGACCATTACCCTCAAGGATGCCTGGGCCAAAGCGGGCACCAAGTAGCCTCCCGCTCTCTGGGCCCGAGAAGTTCAACCGCCCGGAACCCAGGAAATGAGCTTGCCAAGGCCCTGCTGCCGGCAACGTTCCGACCGATGAAACTGTTTCGGCATCTGTCGGTCGGGCTTTTGGCCGCCGGATTACTGCACGCGGCCGTTCCGCCCCCTGCTCAACTGTTCCCCCAGGACACCCTGTTGCTGGCCACCGTTCCGGATTGGACGGCCGCTCAGGGCAGCCTCGGTTCTGCTCCGTTGGGACAGTTGTGGGCCGATCCTGCGATGCGCCCGTTTCGGGATAAGTTCGAGGCCCAGTTCCGCGAGAAGTTTCTCGGCACCCTGGAAAAGGACCTCGGCATCAAGTCCCAGGATTTTCTGCCGCTGTTCCAGGGCCAGATCTCCTTTGGAGCCCTCAAGGCCGACTGGAAACCCAGCGATGAAGATTCCAATCCGACCTTCGTCGTCGTCGTCGATACGCGGGACAAGAGCGATCAGTTGAAGACGCGCCTGGCCGAAGTGCGGCAAAAGCTCACTGAAGCCAAGAAGCCCATTCGGACGGAGAAGATTCGAGATCTCGAGTTTACGACGGTGGTGATCGAACCACCCCCGGATTCCTCGGCGGAACCGGACGAGGCAGACGACCAGAAGCCCGATAAATTGGAGCTCACCTTCGGGCAGGCGGATTCGGCCTTGGTAGTGGCGACGTCCACGGCTGGCTTGGACCGCGTGGTGGCCCGCTTGACTGGAGGCTCCGTCCCGGTGCTGGGTGAATCCACCGACTTTCAAACCGCCGAAACGGCGGCCGGATTCCGCGACTCCGCCGCTTATGTATACCTGCAAGCCAGCGGACTATTGGAAGCGCTCAAAGCGGGCACCAGCGAGGTCGAGGCGGGCGGCATGTTTGGCATTGAACCGAAGCAAGCCATTGCCGGCTTGGGACTCGATGGCTTGCGATCCATCGCCGGTTCGATTCGCCAGACTTCCTCCGGACTCGCCGGCCGTACTCTCATCGTGGTTCCCGAGACGAAGCGGGTTGGGCTGATGAAGCTCATCCGCTTTGAAGCCAAAGATACGGCACCGCCGGCATTTGTTCCGGCCGACGTGGTCAAGTTTCAGCGCGTCCGGATCAACGGGCAGCAGGTGTGGACGGGGCTGGAGTCCCTGGTGCAGCAGATTTCCCCGCAGCTCGGGGGGCTGTTAAACATGTCCCTGGGGAGCCTTGGGAAGGACAAGGACCCGAACTTCGACTTCCGAAAACAGTTTTTTGGCAATCTCGGCGATGACTATGTCTCGTTCGAAAAGTCTGCCCGGGGCAAGACGTTGGCGGAACTGGAGAATCGACCTTCCCTGAGCCTCCTCGGCGCCGTAAACGCCAATGAAATGCTGTCGACCCTGCGTATGCTGGCGGGATTACTGCCTAGCGGGGACGACCTCAAGGAACGCGAAGTCAGCGGCAAAAAGATTTTCTCCCTCACCCTGCCGGGGGGACCGAATCAAGCCACCCGAGTCATGGAAATCGCCGCCTCGGGTGGTTATGTCGCCTTCGCCAATGACGCTGCCATTTTGGAGGAGTTCTTGCGCAGCGGTGAAACCACGGCGCGCCCGCTGAAGGATTTGCCTGGGTTGTCGGAAGCCGCCCAAGAAGTGGGCGGACTGAGCACCGGGATCTTTGGTTACGAGAACCAGCGGGAATCGGTTCAGGCTACTTGGGAGGCCCTCCGCACCGGAGGCGGGATCGACAAACTGATTCCCACCATGAGCAAGAAGGCGGCGGATGACGCCGGCGAATGGCTCGACTTCAGCCTCCTGCCGCCGTTTGAGCAGATGGCCAAATACTTCGGAATCTCGGTGACGGCCGGCGGCTGGGATAGCACGGGCTTTCAACTGCGGACGTACGCCCCGACTCCGAAATAAATAAACCGGTCCTCCTCAAAGCACCCAAAAACAAAAAAAGCCCCGGCCGAAGCCGGGGCTTTTTGTTACCCGCAGGGATTGGATCGCCCGATCACTTCATGCGGTCGAAGCTCTTCTGAAGAATCTGCCAGTCCGACATGCCTTGGACCTTCGCCCGATGATCGGCGATCAACTTGGCTTCATTGGCATTCTTGGTTGCGCGCGGGTTGCGGTAGAAGATGCCGAAGTGGCCTGGCCACGCCGCGTCTGCCAGCTTGTAAGCGGCATACTCGTCCGTGACATCATGTTCCTTGGGAACCAGGTCAAACTTGCCACCCTTACGGGGATTGGCTGCATCAAAGGCACCCGCGTAAAACTCGACGCACTCGCTCAGACACTCGATGTAGCTAAAGCCATCATGGTCCATGGCCGCTTCCATCATCTCGAGCACGTGGTTCGGATTGGTGTGGGTCGTGCGCGCCACAAATGTTGCCCCGGCCGCGATCGCCTGCTTCATCGGGTTGATCGGACGATCGGTGGAACCCCAGATGTCCGTCTTGGACTTGAACCCGATGGGCGACGTCGGAGAGGTCTGCTTCTTGGTCAAGCCGTAGACGAAGTTGTCCATGACCACGTAGGTCATCTTGATGTTCTTGCGCGCCGTGTGACTGAAGTGATTGCCACCGATGGAGAAGGCATCGCCGTCACCACCGAAGACGAACACGTGAATGTCGGGTCGGCTGAGCGACACACCACTCGCGAAGGGCAGCGCCCGTCCGTGAATGAAGTGGGCGCCGTGAGCCTGAACGAAGTAAGGGAACCGGGAGGAGCAACCGATGCCGGCCACCGTGGTCACCTTTTCGTGCCACAACTTGCGACGTTCGATCAGCTTGAAATAGAGGGCTAGAACCGAGAAATCACCGCATCCTGGACACCACGTCGGATGGTCGGCAGAGATTTCTTTCTTGGTTAGTGGCTTGCGGTCGGTATCGGCCAGCGGCGGCACTTCCGCTGCCGTACCCGTCGTCCGAGGCAAGGTCGCAAAGGGAAAACTCAGGGCGCTCATGTCAGTTACAAAAAGTCGTGTGAGATTCGGGGTGATTCAGGCTTTTCCCGCCGGTTGGGACAACTGAGCCCGAACGCTATCAATGATCTCCTTCACCTTCCAGGTTAAGCCGTCAACCTTCGTGATACCTTTGATTTTCGGGTCGCAGTAACGAGCCCGCAGAATCGCGCCAAACTGACCGTAGCCGTAGTAACCTTCGTCATTCAGTTCGACCACGAACACATGGCGGAATCCCTTGATGATCTCGTCCAAGCCATTCGGCAAGGGATGCACGTATTTGAGGGAGACACAGGAAACCGCGTCACCCAGGCCGCGAAAGCGATCCACCGCTTCACGCATCGGGCCGTGAGTGCTGCCCCAGCCAATGAGCAGGACCTGTCCTTCATTGGGGCCATAGGTCTGGGGTGCCGGCAATTCCGCAGCGAGTTTCTTCAGCTTGTTCCGCCGCTTCGCGGTCATGGCCATGTGAAGCTTCGGAGAACCGCTGGGATGACCCAATTCATCATGCTCCAACCCGGTGACTACAGGATACTTGCCGCTGGCGATCCGGGTTCCGGGAGGAAGATGCCGCGTGACCCCATCGGCCGCCTTGAGATCGTACGGTTTGTGGTCAGCCACCGGCGTCAGGTCCGGAGTCAGGTCCTGGCAGATGTTCTTCAAATCCGGTTCGACAAACGCCTCAATCCGGGTGGCGATGCCCTGGTCGGTCAAGATAATGACCGGGGTGGAGTACTTGCGGGCGATGTTCACCGCTTCGATTGCGGTGTAGAAGCAGTCTTCCACCCCGCTGGGGGCAATAACCACGCGAGGACTGTCTCCGTGGCCACCAAAGCAAGCGATATTCAGGTCCGACTGTTCAATGTTGGTCGGCATTCCGGTGGAGGGCCCACCGCGCTGCACATCCACGACGACCAACGGCATTTCCGCCATGATCGCCCAACCAAGCGCTTCCGTCTTGAGAGAAATTCCCGGTCCCGAGGAACCCGTCACCGCCACACGTCCGCCGTAACTTCCCCCGATTGCCATGGAGATGGAGGCGATTTCATCTTCGCACTGGACAAACATGCCACCGTATTTCGGCAGTTCCCGGCGCAACAATTCCATGATGTCGGACCAAGGGGTAATCGGGTAGCCGGCGCCGAACCGCACTCCGGCGGCAATCAACCCGAACGCCAGGGCTTCGTTGCCGTTCATGACCACCTGGTGTCCCCCGCGGATTTCCGCATGCTGGAACTGGTAAGGCTTCAGCAAATCCTGAAGCTGATGATTGTAGCCCGCTTCAAAGCAGGTGATCGCATTCTGAAGGATCGCGGTGTCCTTACCGCCGAATCGCTCGTCGATGAGCTTCTTCAGTTTGGGCACATCGAGGTCGTAAATTCGGGCCAACAATCCGAGTGCGAAAATGTTCTTACCCTTATCCCGGCCGGTGCCGCCGATCGCTTCGACCGTTTTTCCCGAAATCGCCACGCCGACGTGACGATACCGTTCCGACCATTCCGGCTTGGGCGTCACGTGATCCGAATCGTAAAGCACCACACCGCCGAGCTTGAGGGAGTGAATATGGTCCTCATAGCTGTGCTGGTAGAAGGCCAGCAACATATCGGCCTCGTCTCCCGCCGAAAGAACCTCACCCGAACCAATCCGCACCTGGAAGATCGAGGGGCCACCCGAGATCGTGGACGGAATGGTCATAAACGTCATGACCTCCTGTTCACTCCGTCCGGCCAAGCGGGCCAGAAACCCACCGATGGCCTGAATGCCGTCCTGAGAGTTGCCAGCAATCCGGATGACAGCTTCGTTGATCTTGGTGAATTTGGACGGACCACCGGCCGATGCCGGAACCTCTGCGACTGCACTCATGAATTGTCTTTCGGCTGAAAAATTGCCGCGTGTTCGAACCGGAATGATTCCCGGCCAGACACGCGGACGCTTCGTTCAGTCGCACCCTAACCAGAGACGCCAAGGCGTCAAGCTGCCGGGATTAGCAATTTACCTTACCTGATTTGGGGGTTGAATAAGCCAGCTCCTGAACTCCCCTCCCCGAGGTTTCCCGCGTCGCGAGAAAATCCGCTACCGAGGCAACGGGAAATCGAGATCCGCGAGTGCAAAGGCCATCACTGCTAGGCAAGCCGTGCACCGCGCCAGGTCCACCGGGGAGACTTTATCCACCGTATCGGCATCGGAATGATGAACCCAAAAATAACGGTCGCCGGCCGTCCGCAGACCGAGGGCCGGAACGCCCTCTTCCATCAAGGGGCCCAAGTCGGCTTCCCCTGCGCCCAGAGTAAACTTGCCCGCCCCAAGAGTTTCTTCCAACACCTCCAATATTCCCCGGATGACGGCCCCACCCGCCTCACTGCCAGTGAACCCGAATCCGGTTGGCGAAAACGTACCACTATCCGACTCGATCGCCGCGACATGGCGGGCGAGCTCGTGACGGTGCGCAGCCCGATACCCTTTCGCTCCCGCCAATCCAGACTCCTCATTCGTCCATAGAACCACCCGCAGCGTTCGCCGGGGTTGCAGTTTGAGGTGCTGCATCAACCGAACCGCCTCCCAGGCGGCGATACAACCGCCAGCATCATCCTGAGCTCCCTGACCCACATCCCAAGAATCGACGTGCCCACCCAGAACGATCACTTCGTCGGGGAATTCCCGACCTTTCAATTCCGCCAACACGTTTCGGCACCTTCCCGAGGCGTCACGCTGATTCTCCAAGTTCAAGTGGAGAACCGGCGTGACGCCACGGGCCTGCCAGCGGGCCAACCTCTCAGCATCCTCCGGCGCCAGCGCCGCGTGCGGAATGGCGGGAACTGATTCGTCATATTTCATGGCTCCGGTATGGGGAGTTCTTAGGGAAAACGGGGTGACACTTCGAATCAGACTGGCCACCGCCCCGGCCTGCGCTGCCGCCACCGCTCCCGACCACCGATAGCGCACCGCGTCGCCGTAACCCGTGAAGGGACTGTTGAACACAACGATGCGCCCGTGGGCCTCAGCCGACCGCTGCTGTAACTCCAAAAAATTGGTCACCACCAAAACTGGCGCGGTCAGTCCCCCCGCCGGAGTCGGCACCGTGCCCCCCAAACCCAGGATCGGCAGCCGCTCCACCTGGGGCAGGCGTAACTCGCAGGCCTCCGCTCCACGAATCCACCGCGACACTTCCACCGGTTCCCCGCGAACCGAAGATAGCCCGTCCGCGCTCATGCGATCCAGGATCCAATCAACCGCCGACCGCAGGTTGGTGGATCCCGTAGGCCGGGCACCAAAGGCATCACAGAGATAAGCCAATCGCTCAAACCCCTCAGGGGAATTGGTCGCGGCCGCCACCAGTGCCACCAACCGCGACTTCAGTTCGGCGGGAACCTGGTAGGCATTGGTTTTACCCCCCGCCCCGGGAGGCGGTTGCGCCGGCTTGAGGTCGCGAATCCGAATCTTCCGATACTCGGCTGTGGTGCTGTACGTCGCCACGCCAAAGGGCTTCGACAGCTCAATATCCCCCGGTCGCAGGGAAATTTTCTTTCCTCGAATGTCCGCCTTGAACAGTTGGTCATCATCCAGCCAGACGGTGAGCGCTTCCGCCGTCACTTGCAGACGAATCCGGTACCAGCGGCCCGCCTCGAACCGCCGATGCTGCGTTGTCTCGTTGTGCGCGGCGTCATTGCCGTCCAACGACGACACGCCAATGACACTGCCACCCCAACCCCCAAGAATCAGGGTGGCGAAGGAATCTTTCACCGGGAACGTCAGCCCGCAGAAGAAGTCATTTCCCACCACGCGCCGGGCTTCGATTTCGACCTCGTAATTGAGGAGCGGAGTCGGATTGGTGTAGTTGACCCCCGTCAACAACCCCTGGTGCAGCACTAGAACACCTCCGTCAACCTCGACATCCCCCGAACCGCCAAACGGAGCCTTCATCCAGCCCGAGAGGCTTTTTCCATCGAACAGTTCTTTCCATTCCTGCGCACACGCCGAAACGGAGAGAAGCAGGCTCAACCACAATACCCGAATCATGGCGAATTCTGGAATGGCCGCCGCCGGAGTGCGAGCGGGAATCTCCAAACTTCAGACGCTTGCCGCCAACATTCGTAAACGGTTACCCCGCAGGAAACTGTTCGATTGCCAGCGGGACGAGCTTGGCCTATCCATGAGAACCCGAACGACGGAAACCCATTCCGCAGTTCTCAGCTCATGACCCGGTACTCTTCCAACAGTCGTGCTCCCCGTCGCGGACGGGTGAGTGCCGGCCTGCTGATGTATCGCTGGTTGTCTGGGGAGTTGGAGGTGTTCTTGGCGCGTCCAGGCGGCCCATGGTTTCCGCATCGACAACACGACATCTGGACCATTCCCAAGGGGGAGGTTGAAACTGGGGAGAACCTCATTGGCGCCGCAGTTCGAGAGTTTCAGGAGGAGGTGGGACTGCCGGTCACCGGGCCCCTGTTGGAATTGGGCGCCATTCGACAACGCGGCGGCAAAACGGTGCATGCCTGGGCTTTTGAAGGTGACTGGGACCCTCGCAATCCATTGCAAACCTCTCTGGTGGAAATCGAATGGCCGCCCGGTTCAGGCGAATGGTCGGTGTGGCCGGAAATTGATCAGGCAGCGTTTTTCACGCTCTCCGCCGCTCGCGACCACATGAAACTGGCCCAGCAACCGTTCCTGGACCGCCTCCTGCAAATGGTCCTCAATCCGGCCGACGAGAGCAATCGGACTCAGGCACTCTCCTGGGAAAGTTCGCTCCCGGCGGTGCGCGACTAGTCCTTGGCCCAAAAATCGATCACGAACACGTCTCCCAGCACCGGGCGCAGCAACTTGCCGAACGCGACATGATCCGGATGCTTCAGATACGCCTCCCGATCGGCTTCTGAACTGAACGTCAGAATCCAGCAGTGGGTAAACCCTTTGTTTAGGCCTTCCGGACTGTTGTTCAGACCCCATTGGAGCTTTTCAATTTGGGGAATCTTGGTCTTAAGGGCTCGGAATGCCTCCTCGATCTCTTTGACCTGCTCCTTGGATGCGGTGTCCTTGAACTTGAAGGAGACCACGTGTTGCAGCTTGCCTTTTCTGGCGGATTTCTCCGTTACAGCCGGCTTCGGATTTCCTTTGGCGCTTAGAGGAACAGCAGAGGTCATAGCAAAAACCAGCCAGGCGGTACCGAGGAACAACAGCTTTCTCATGGTGAGGAAAACGAACAGCCAAAGCTAGGCCGGTCCTCCCGTTGGGCGCAAGGGTGCGACCTTGGTGAAGCGAACTTTCTCGACCGATTCGATGCCCCCCCTGCACCGACCCCTCAGTTTTGCACTTTGAGGACGCACGCCGATTCGCCAGTTTCCCCGGACGTGCGCATTCTGATTACCGGCAATTTGGGTTACGTCGGTCCGGGTTTGGTTTCCCATCTCAGGAACCGTTGGCCGGACGCGGAGCTTTGGGGATTCGACACCGGCTACTTTGCTCATTGTTTGACCGGTTCCGACCGATCTCCGGAACTGGACCTGACGGCCCAGTTTTATGGAGATCTGCGCAACTTTCCGATACCGCTCCTCAAGGGTGTTGACGCCGTCATCAATCTCGCAGCGATTTCCAACGATCCCATGGGAAATCAGTTCGCGGCGGTCACCGAAGATATCAACCACCGGGCGGGAGTGGCCTTGGCAGCGGCGGCCCGACAGGCCGGGGTTCGAACTTTTGTGTTCGCGTCCAGCTGCAGCGTTTATGGATTTGCCGCGGATGGTGCCCGAAACGAAGGCTCACCTGTGGATCCATTAACGGCGTACGCTCGCAGCAAAGTGGCCACCGAACGGGATCTTCAAGACTTGGCGTGCCCTGGCTTTCGAGTCACTTGCCTGCGCTTCGCCACCGCCTGCGGATGGAGTGACCGGCTGCGGCTGGATTTGGTCTTGAACGACTTTGTCGCCAGCGCGATGGCGGCCGGGCGAATCACCATCTTAAGCGATGGCACACCGTGGCGCCCCCTGATTCATGTGGCTGACATGGCCCGGGCTTTGGAATGGGCCTGCCAGCGTGGGCCCGAAGGTGGTGATTACCTCGTGGTCAATGCCGGGTCCGATGGCTGGAATTACCAGGTCAAGGACCTCGCCACCGGCGTCGCTGCGGCGTTCCCCGGAGTGGAGGTCTCAATCAACCCCCACGCGGCCCCAGACCGGCGTAGTTATCGGGTCGATTTTTCCCGCTACCGGCAACTGGCTCCTCATCATCAGCCACAGATTCAACTTCCGGAGGCAGTGCTTGGTTTGAAACGAGGCTTGGAACGTATGGGGTTTTCCGACCCCGTTTTCCGGGAATCTCCGCTGATTCGCCTCCAGACCTTGCGTCGCCATTTGGACCAAGGACGCCTTAACTCTGATCTGAGGTGGACGTCATGAGCAAATTCCACTGTCGCTCCTGCGGCTCAACCCAGGCGTACCCTGTTCTCGACCTCGGTCTTCAGCCATTGGCCAACAATCTTCTGCACCCGGAGAACCTCGCTCAAGTGGAGCCCCGGTTTCCCCTCGAAGTCGTCGTTTGCCAGTCCTGTTGGTTGGTCCAAATCACGGAAACCGTCCCGCCTGTCACGCTCTTCAACGAGTACCTTTATTTTTCGTCCGTTTCCGACGCTCTGCTAACCCACGCTCGACTGGCCGCCGAGCGCTATCTGCGCGAGTTCCATCTGGGGCCGAATAGTCTGGTCGTGGAAGCGGCCAGCAATGATGGGTATCTGTTGAAGAACTTCGTGGCCGCCTCTGTTCCCTGTTTGGGGGTCGAGCCAGCTCGCAACATTGCCGAAGTCGCCCAGGGCCGGGGAATCCCCACCCTCAATCAGTTTTTTCAAGAGTCCACCGCCCGTCAGATCGCCCGCGAACGCGGTCGCGCCGATCTGATTCTGGGCAACAACGTGTTCGCCCACGCTCCAGACACCAATGACTTTGTCGCCGGACTGGCGGCCTTGGTGAAGCCCACCGGACGGATCGTCCTGGAATTCCCCTACGCGTGCGATCTGGTGGAGCATCTGGAGTTCGACACCATTTATCACGAACACGTGTTTTACTTCACGTTGACTGCGCTTCAACCGCTCTTTGCCCGGCATGGATTGGAAATCTTCCACGTGGAACGGCTGCCCATTCACGGCGGATCGCTGCGACTCTTCGTCGGCCCTCGGGAATCACATCCGGTGCAGGGTTCCGTCCCTGCCCTGGCCGAAGAGGAACGCAGCAAAGGCGTGGCCGGAACGGCGTATTACGAGAACTTCGGAAAGGAAGTCCGGCGTCTACGGGACGAATTGCTGCGGGTGCTGCGGGAACTCCGCGACCAAGGTCATCGCCTGTGCGCTTACGGGGCCTCCGCCAAGGGGAGCACTCTGCTCAACTACTACGGCCTGGGACGCGACGGTCTGGATTACCTCGACTTTGTGGTGGATCGCAGCAGTGCCAAACAAGGTCGGCTCACCCCGGGAAGTCATTTGCCGATTCTACCGGTGGAGGAGTTGATGTCGCGGAAGCCCCGACACGCACTCCTGCTGACCTGGAACTTTGCGGAAGAAATCCTTCGACAACAGCAGGCCTGGCGGGAGGCGGGAGGCCGCTTCGTTCTGCCCCTGCCTTCGGTGAAGATTGTCTGAGAACACTCCGCTGGAATGACCTTTGAGCCCACCCAACTGACCGGGGTTTGGTTGATTCACCTCGAACCCCGCCAGGACGAACGGGGTCTCTTTGTCCGCACGGCCTGCACACGCGAATTCGCCGCTCATGGCCTCAACACGCACTGGCCTCAGGCGAACCTCACCCGCACTCTCCACACCGGCACCGTTCGCGGCCTTCACTGGCAGGCCGAGCCCCAACCCGAAATCAAGTTGGTTCGCTGTTCCCACGGCGCCATCTGGGATGTGGTGGTGGATCTGCGCCCCGACTCACCCACCTGCGGTCAGTGGCAGGCGTTTGAGCTTTCGGCTGACGCGTTTCAACAACTGTACGTGCCGGCGGGATTTGCCCACGGATTCCAGGCCCTGACGCCCGGGGCGGAAGTTTCTTATCTGATGTCGGAATTCTACGTACCGGAACTGGCTCGAGGCTGCCGGTGGAACGATCCCTATCTGAGGATCGCGTGGCCGCTTCCCGCCCACTCACTCTCCCCCCGCGACCAATCCCTTCCCACTCTGAGGGAACTAGGGATCCCCATCAAATCACGTAGTCCAGGGGCAAATCCGGCTGGTTTCGGAGTTTGACTGCGCGCGCTACCAGATCGGCAACCGTGCTGTGTTCCAAAATGTTCGCGATCGCATCGCGGACTTCCTTCATGATGGACCGAAGGGGACACTTGAGTTCATCCGGACAGGAACACTTCTCGTAAAAGCGTTCGCTGATACAACCGACGGGAGCCAGCGCGCCTTCGAGATGTCGAATCACTTTCGCCAGAGGAATCTTGTCGGGAGGCGCCGCCAAGCGATACCCCCCCGCTACCCCCCGCCGACTCTCCACGATACCGGCGGACTTTAGGTCGAACAGGATCTGTTCGAGGAACCGCTTGGGGATGTTCTGCTGTTCGGAGATCGCCTGAATTCGCACCACCTCCGGACCATAACTCTCGCCCAAAACGGTCAGCGCTCGGAGCGCATACTTCCCACGGACGGACAACTTCATCGAGGGTCAGAATTCAAAACCCGATCGTTACTATCAAGTTTTTCACTATTCCCACGTAAAATCATCGAGTATCCACCAAACCGCCCTCAAAAGCCGGGCAATTCAGAATGCGTATAAACTCTATTGACTCTATCGTGTTTTAACTGTTTGATCTGCTCGCAACGGCGACGCCGCTGGATTCGAGGGATCTTCTTGGATTCCGAACCCAGATCCTGGGTGACGCCGCGCTCAACATCTTCCTGAACCCGACCAGCCCGACAGGCCTCAACGGCCAACACCTCATCGCCAACCGAGTACGATCCCGCTTCCCCCTCGCCTCCACTTAGGAAATCACCGTGAAACTGACCTCCCTACTGAATCCCTCCCGCTGGGCTGTCCTCCTGACGCTGGTGGTGGGTTGGACGGTCCAGGGTAAGAACCTGGAACTGCTCAATGTGTCCTACGATCCCACTCGGGAATTCTACAGCGACTTCAACACCGCCTTCATCCGTCACTGGAAGGAAAAAACCGGTGCCGACCTCACGGTGCAGCAGTCCCACGGCGGCTCGGGCAAGCAGGCTCGGGCGGTGATTGATGGTCTGGCGGCGGACGTGGTCACGCTGGCCTTGGCCTACGACATCGACGCAATTGCGGAACGCTCGCGACTTCTGCCCAAGGAGTGGCAAAAACGGTTGCCCGACAACAGTGCCCCCTACACTTCAACCATTCTGTTCCTCGTGCGGAAGGGTAATCCGAAGGGGATCAAAGACTGGAACGATCTCATCCGGCCCGGCGTGGCGGTGATTACGCCCAATCCCAAAACCTCCGGCGGGGCTCGCTGGAATTACCTGGCCGCCTGGGCCTATGCGCAAAAGAAGCAGGGCGCCAACGAGGCTCAGGCCTTGGAGTTCGTGACCAAGCTCTTTCAAAATGTTCCCGTTTTGGACACCGGGGCGCGGGGAGCGACCACCACCTTCATCCAACGCGGCATCGGGGACGTGCTGATCTCTTGGGAGAACGAAGCCTTCCTCAGCCTAAAGGAACTCGGTCAGGGGCAGTTTGAACTGGTGGCGCCGTCCCTGAGCATTCTGGCCGAACCGTCCGTGGCGGTGGTCGATCGCGTGGCCAAACGCAAGGGGACCGAAGCCGTAGCCAAGGCTTACCTCGAGTACCTCTACACCGAGGCCGGCCAGGAAATTGCCGCCAAACACTATTACCGGCCGCGCCTCGAGTCGGTTGCCCAAAAGTACGCCACAACCTTCCCAAAAATCGAACTCGTCACCATCGATCGCGACTTCGGCGGCTGGGCTCAGGCCCAGAAGATCCACTTCGGCGACGGCGGCACGTTCGACAAAGTCATCGCCAAGATCGGCAACAAGTAATCCCATGACCTCCGTTCCCGTCCTTCCCCAGGCCCCTGTCGCCCCCCGATACCCGCGCCGCAATCGGGCGCGCTTGCTGGAATCCTTCGACGCCATCACGGAATCCTGCAGTCGCATCCTCGCCACCGACCACGGTCACTTCGAAAGCGCAGGAGAACTCTACTCGCTTCCGCGGTTTGTCTACGTCGGACGCCCCGGCGGCGGGGAGATGATTCGGTTGGGTGTGTTCGCCACACTCCACGGAGACGAACCCGAAGGCGCCTTAGCTCTGATCCGTTTCCTCGAACGTCTGGCCGAATCTCCCGACCTCGGCCAGGGATTCGGGCTCTTTCTTTACCCTCTCTGCAATCCCACCGGATTCGAAGACCATCAACGCGAAGCCCGGACCGGCGTGGACCTGAACCGCGAATTCTGGCGGAACTCTCACCAACCCGAAGTTCAGTTCCTCGAGTCCGAGATCCAGTCCCAATCCTTTCACGGAATCATCAGTCTCCACAGCGACGACACCAGCGACGGACTTTACGGATTCGTTCGGGGCGCGGTTTTGTCCGAACACCTCCTGGAACCCGCCCTCCGCCAGGGCAACCGGTTCCTTTCCCGCAACCGCCGACCCCAGATCGATGGTTTCGCGGCCCGGGAAAGCATCATTCATTCCGGCTATCCCGGCATGTTGCAGTCGGCTCCCGAGACCCCTCGCCGGCCCTTCGAAATTACCTGGGAGACTCCCCAGAAAGCTCCGCTGGACCGCCAAGTCTCCGCCACGGTGGAGGGACTGGAAGCCATCCTGGCCGAGTACCGACGGATCCAATCCTTCGCCAACCACATCTAAACCGCCGCCTCCCTCACGCTCGGATTCGCGACCAACCCAGAAAGCCAATTCCTCACGCTATTCGGGATAGCGTTGAACCGGAACTCCGGGCGACCGAATCCCAGCACTCTGCATGATCCTGAAACGCCCCAACCCGCTCCCGGGATTCGGCATCACCCTCGGTTTTACGCTCTTTTATCTCAGCGCCGTGGTGTTGATTCCGCTCGCGGCACTGGCTTTGCGGACCACCTCCCTGACCTGGGAGGATTTTTGGCGTTTGGCCACCACCGACCGTGCGCTGGCCGCGTATCGGCTCACCTTCGGCGCGTCCCTCATCGCCGCTGGCCTCAACGCCATCTTTGGTACCCTGCTCGCCTGGGTTCTGACCCGGTACTCGTTTCCCGGTCGCCGCTTCCTGGATGCGTTCGTGGATTTTCCCTTCGCTCTGCCCACTGCCGTCGCCGGACTCACCCTGGCGGATCTCTTTTCGCCCAATGGCTGGCTGGGACAATTCCTAGTCCCGCTGGGAATCAAAGGGGCCTTCACCCCCTTGGGCGTGGTGATCGCCCTGACCTTTACGGGCATGCCCTTCATGGTGCGCACCCTCCAGCCCGTCATCGAAAACATTGAGAAGGAACTGGAGGAAGCCGCCGCGACTCTCGGTGCCGGACGGGGCCGGACCTTTCTGAGCGTCATCGCGCCAATGCTCTTTCCTCCCATCCTTACGGGATTCGCCCTCGCGTTTGGTCGGGCCATTGGGGAGTACGGATCCGTGGTCTTCATTTCCGGGAACCTCCCTTTCAAAACCGAGATCGCTCCCTACCTGATCGTCATGCGACTGGAGGAATATGACTACACGGGCGCGATGGCACTGGCGGTAGTGCTGCTGGTCATCTCCTTCGTTCTCCTCGCCGTCATCAACCTGCTGGAACGCTGGGCCAGCCGCTTCGAACGATAAATTATGGCTGGATCCGCCAATCGCCGCTGGTCGGCCTCCGCTCGGAAATCCGAACGGAGCACGGAAGAGTCCCCCCTGGTCAAGTGGACGCTGATTGGCATCGCCCTCGCGTTTTGTTCCGTGTTTCTGCTGCTGCCCCTGGCGAACGTCTTCTACCAGGCGCTCAACAAGGGTTGGAGCCACTACTGGGGAGCGCTCAGCACTCCGGACTCCATTGCCGCTATTCGGCTGACCTTCCTGGTGGCGTTGATCACGGTTCCGCTCAACGTCGTGTTTGGACTCACAGCGGCCTGGGCCATCACCAAGTTCGAGTTCAAGGGCAAGACTCTGCTCACCACCCTCATCGACCTTCCGTTCTCCGTGTCGCCCGTGGTGGCAGGTTTGGTGTTCGTAGTTCTCTTCGGCCTTCAGGGATATCTCGGCCCCTGGCTGGATGACCGCGACATTCAGATCATTTTCGCGGTACCCGGCATCGTGATTGCCACGGTGTTCGTCACGCTTCCCTTCGTCGCCCGGGAATTGATTCCGTTGATGCAGGCTCAGGGATCCGACCAAGAACAAGCGGCCCTGACCCTGGGCGCCAACGGCTGGCAGACTTTCTGGCATATCACGCTGCCCAACATCAAATGGGCGCTCCTGTTCGGGATCATTCTCTGCAATTCACGGGCGATGGGTGAGTTCGGCGCGGTCTCCGTCGTGAGCGGTCACATCACCGGTCGAACCGACACCATGCCGCTGCGAGTGGAGAAGCTCTACAACGAGTACCAAGGAACGGCCGCCTTCGCGATTGCCAGTCTGCTGGCCCTGCTCGCCCTTGTCACTCTGGTCCTCAAAACTTACCTGGAAATGAAACAGGAACATGAACGGGCCGCCGCCCAGGAAGTCCCCGCGGAACGCGAACACCATTCGTCCCACGACGCATGAGCATTGAACTTCGAAACATCACCAAGCGATTCGGCGACGTGGTCGCCGTGGACAAGGTTTCCTTCACCGTGGCGGATGGCGGACTGATCGGGCTGTTGGGTCCGAGCGGCGGTGGCAAAACAACCGTCCTCCGCATGATCGCCGGTCTGGAGAACCCCACGGACGGCGACATCCTGATTCGCGGTCAGCGGGTCAACGACCTCACCGTCCAGGAACGCAATATCGGCTTCGTCTTCCAAGGCTACGCCCTGTTCAAGACGATGTCCGTCTTCGACAACATCGCGTTCGGACTCAAGATCAAGAAGTGGCCGAAGAACGACATCAAGGATCGCATCGCCGAATTGATGAAGCTCTTTGGCCTGACCGGACTCGACAAACGATTCCCCAACCAACTGTCCGGCGGCCAGCGGCAGCGGGTCGCCATTGCCCGATCCCTGGCGCCCAAACCCAGCGTGCTCCTGCTCGATGAACCCTTCGGCGCTGTGGACGCCAAGATCCGCCAGGAATTGCGCGAATGGCTGGTTCGCCTGCACGACGAACTTCACGTCACCACGGTGTTCGTCACCCATGACCAGGAAGAAGCCATGGAGGTTTGCAGCCGGATCGTGATCTTCAGCCGTGGTCGACTCGAACAGATGGGCACGCCGCAGGAAGTTTACGAACAGCCGGGCAATGAGTTCGTGGCCCGCTTCATCGGCGTCATGAACGTGCTGGAACTCCGAGTGAAAGATGGCCTCGCCCGGACTCACGAACTGGCCTTTCCGGCCCACGGCGCCAGTGAAGGCCAGATCCTGCGCGTCGGGTTTCGTCCCTATGCGGTCCAGATTTCCGGCAATCCCGGAGAGTTCCGCCACCGGGCGGAGATCAAACACATCTACTTTCTCGGCGTAAATCTGCGGGTGGAACTAGAGACCCCCCAGGGACTCGTGATTCGGGCTCGGGTCAGCAAAGAGGAGTTCGGGCGTCACAACGTGGGCGTAGGCGACCTAGTCAGTTTTCAGATTCGAAACTACCGCGTCCTGGCCCGGGAAGGGGACGCGCTCCAACCCGAAACGGCCACCGTCCACTCGTCCCCCGATTTCGACGCGGGAATCTGAGGGACTCTGCATTCGTCGCTCCCTGTCGCTCCCCAGTCGCCCCTCCTTTTCGCTCGCGCCCCGCCACGGGCCTGGACACTCTGCTGATGGTCCATGTCCGACAGTCCGATCCATCCTTTCTGGGATACTCCGAAACGGGTCGGCACCCAGCTTCAGCCGCCTCAGGCCGGGAACGGCCGCAGGTCGGACGGATCACCCTCCTACCGCCATGGCTGAAGTCGTTTCCCAAAACAAGTTTCCCTGTCCCGCCTGCGGGGCTGAAGCCACGTGGAATCCCGCCAAACAGGCCCTGGTCTGTGGCTACTGCGGCACGGTTTCCCCGGCATCCCCTCCGGCCGATGCGCCCCCGCCTCTGGGAATTCAAGAGCACGATCTGACGTCGGCGTTGCAATCGATTCCCGAGGGGGAACGGGGCTGGAAAACAGAGCGGGTCGAAGTCCTCTGCCAAAGCTGCCAAGCCATCTCGGTCTTCGAACCCTCCCGGGTCGGTCAGCGTTGCGATTTCTGCGGCTCCTCCGCCCTTGTTCCCCACGAGCAAACCCAGCAGCCGTTTCGTCCGGAAAGTCTGCTCCAATTCAAGATCAGCGACACCCAGGTCCGGGACGCTATTCGAGAATGGTACGGCCAACGCTGGTTCGCTCCGAATGCCCTCGGTACCCGGGCCATGACTGATCAACTGCACGGCGTCTATCTGCCGTATTGGACCTTCGATGCCCAGGTGCACGCCGATTGGACGGCCGAAAGCGGGTACTACTACTACGAGACCGAATCGTATACCGATTCCGACGGACGCCGACAAACCCGACAAGTACGCCGGATCCGCTGGCAGTGGAGTTCGGGGAGTCTGGATCACTTTTTTGACGACGAACTCGTCTGCGCCTCCAAGGGCGTGGATCACCAGTTGGTGGGAGAGATCGAGCCTTTCCCCACGGAAGAACTGAAACCCTACCGACCCGACTATCTCGCTGGCTGGATTGTGGAGCGATACCAGATTGATCTCGTGGCCGCTGCCCAACACAGCCGCGAAGTGATGTCCGCCAAATTGAACGAGCTGTGCGCCCGCAAGGTTCCGGGCGACACCCACCGCAATCTCCAAGTATCGGCGGATTGGTCCGGGCAGACGTTCAAACACATCCTGGTTCCCGTCTGGCTGCTCACCTATCAGTTCCACGGCACCACCTACCACGTCCTGGTCAACGGCTACACCGGAGCCATCGCCGGGAACTATCCGAAGAGTTTCTGGAAGATCCTGTTCGCAGTCCTGGGCGTGCTTCTGTTTGTCCTGATCGTCGTGCTGCTCGGCAGGAATCTCTGAGCTGCAGGATCAGCCCAGCGGCGAATTCACATCAGTGGGCTCCGGCTCGGGAAAGTGCACCCGCTGGACCAAAACCCGGCTGACCCTCATGCCGTCCAATTCCTCGGCGGAAACTTCGAAGTCCCCAATCTTCAACCGATCTGACCGCTTGGGGAACCGTCCCAGTTTCTCAGTCATCCATCCGTTCACCGTGGTCGCCGCCTCGGTCTCGATCGGCATGCCCACCAATTCCGTCAGCTCAAACAGCGGCAGGGACGCATCCAGCTCCCACGCGTGGTCACCTCGCCGGGTCATTCGCGGTTTCTCGTGGTCGAACTCGTCCTGAATCTGTCCCACGAGCTCTTCCACGACGTTCTCCAAGGTCACCATGCCTACGGTTCCACCATACTCGTCCACCACCACGGCGAAGTGCAATCGGCGGTCGAGGAACAGCTTCAGAAGCGTCTCCAACCGGGCCGTCTCCGGTATGTAAATCAGTGTGCGCGCCACACTGCGCAGATCATTTCCCGTGGTGACCTTGTCGCGCAGGCTAAAGAGATCCTTGAAGTGCACTGACCCAATGGTGCGGTCGAGATCACCTCGTTCGCACAACGGAAACCGGGAATACCGACTGCGTTCCGCCCGTTCCAAACAAACGGCAATGGGTTCTTCCGTGCTGAAGAATGTGATCTCCCGCCGGGGACGCATCACCTGCGAAACAATGCGGCGGCGAAGATCCAGGGAATTCAGGATGATCTCCCGGCTCAACTCCGAACCTCGCTCCCGCTGGTGGGCTGCCATAAACATGAGGCGTAATTCCTCCGAGGTATGGGCTTCCTCATCGAGCGAATCGACCCCCAGCCGACGCAAAATCCAGCGAGACGAACCGTCAATCGCCCGGATCAACGGATAAGCCGTCAGATAAAACCATCCGAGGGGCCGGGCAATAAACAGCACCACCGGCAGGGTCTCCTTCAGCGCGATGGCCTTGGGCACCATCTCCCCAACCACAATCAGCGTGAATGTCATGCCCACGAAACTAAGAACGGAGACCGTCTGGCGAACCCAACTCAGGTCCGCCACGCCTAGAGTCTGCAGCACCGGTTCGAGGGCGGACTGAACCAGCGGTTCCACGAAGTAGCCGGACAACAGGCCCGCGAGCGTAATGCCAATCTGAACCGCGCTGATTGCCGAGTTTATATTCGCCTTGAGCCGGCGGGCAATCTGCGCGGAGCGATTGCCCTGGGTCGCCAGGGAGTCGATCTGGGTTTCGCGAATCTTTACCAGGGCCAACTCCGCAGCGACGAAGAACGCATTCATCGCGACCAACAGGAAGGCGAACAGCGCCTTGGCGATCAGGAGCAGAACATCTCCACTCACAGGACCACCTCCCCGAACACACCCCCAAGCACGTCAGACAAGGTGACAATGCCGCGTTCCTGGCGCGCTCCGTTCACCACAATCGCCAGCGGCATGCCACTGCGCTGGAGCCGGCGCAGAGCATCCTCCAAGCGGAGTGTCTCCTCCATGAACAACGCCGGGCGCAGATAATCACCGACCCGGGTCCGTCCGGAATCCGGTTCGTCGTACAGGATGTTTTTCAGACTGACCACTCCGACAATGCGGGCTTTCTCCTTCCCGGAATCCCACACCGGCAACCGCGTGTGTCCCCGTTCCCGACACAGTCGCAGCAGGTCGGAAACCGGCGTGTCCACGTTGACGGTATCGGCCAGCGACAACGGCCGAGCCACCTGGCCCACGGTCCGGTACTGCAACTCCATGACGCGGTGAATCAGGGTCCGCTCTGTGGACGACAAGCCCGCCCCGGAATCGATGACCTGGGCCCGAAGGTCATCCCGATTGCCGAACAGTTGGGCCGCCAAGCCGCGACCGCCCGTCCATCGCAGCAGGATCGCTGAGAACGCTTCGACTAAAGCGACCACCGGAGAGAGCACGACGTGAATCACCCGGAAGGGCCAGACTAGGCGCAGGGCGAGCCGGTTGGGAAACGCCCGGCACAAGGCTTTGGGCAATAGATCCGCCACCATGTGGAGCACGACGGCGGTCAGGGTCAGTATGAGCCAAAACAGCCAAGGCCGGTGGCTGAACTGCCCGGACAGCCAGGCCACCACCAGGGTCACCACCACAAAATTGGCAATCGTGTTACCGACCAGGATCGTCCAGAGGAAGTTCTCTGGGCGATCCAGATACTCCTGCAAAACGCGGGCACCAGCCCGTCCTTCCCGAACCCATTGGCGGATCCGCAGGCGGCTGAGCGCCATGGCCGCCGCTTCCTGACCCGAAAGCAGGGCGGCCAAGAGTAACGCCATCGTCATGGCCACCCATTGGAGCGTGGAGAAGCTCATGACTTGGCCTCCCGTTCCACCAGCAGTTCCCTAACCCGACGTTCATCGGCCGCCCTCACCGTAAATTTCAGCCCCCGGTAGGAAACGGATTCTCCCACCGTAGGAACCACTTCGCTGAGCTTCACCACCAATCCGCCCAAGGTATCAACATCGGGATCGGTCCCCAGCGCGGGGTGTTCTCGGGAGAAATCATCAAGGCGCATCGCCCCATTCGTCCGCCAACGCCCGGGCGCCAGACGCTCCATAACAAATCCCTCGGGCTCGCCCTCGCCGCGAATCGGCCCAACGACGGCTTCCAGAATGTCCTCCACGGTCACTAGGCCCGCCGTGCTGCCAAACTCATCGAGCACAATGGCCAGACCACGCTGCTGCTGCTGCAGGGCGCGAAAGAGCTGAAGCAGGTTCATGCTCTCGGGAACAAAGGACGGAAACTCCAGGGCTTCCTCCAAGCCCGACTCCGGGTTCAACAAGAGGTTCCGGGTGTTGAGAATCGCCACAATGTTATCCGGCGTTTCGTCGTAGAGTGGGATCCGATGATGTCGAGCCCGGCGGGCCGCAGGAATGAGTTCCTCCACGGGCAGGTCGTCCGGGAGCACAACCATTTCCGCCCGCGGCTTCATGGCATCGCCTGCCGTTCGCTGCTCCAAAGCCAGGATTCGCAGAATGATCTCCCGTTCAGTCGTCGCGAGGGCGCCGTGTTGGTGGGCCAACTCTACGAGATCGGCAAATTCCTCATCGGAGACCCCGGCCGGCAGGGGAATACTATGGCTAACAATGGGCCGGAGGACGCCTTGGACGAATCCCTGGGACATCCGACGCACGGGCTGGCAGATCCGCACCAGCCAGCCCAGAGGACGTGCCAGTCGCAACGCCCAGGTTTCCGGAGATCGGACCGCGAGGGCCTTGGGCATCACCTCACAGGCCAGCACCAGAAACACCAGCACCCCCAGCAAACTCGCCAACCGCTGCCACCCTTCGTCAAAGGTGCTGACGATGACCAGTGCGACCAGGAAGAAGTTGGCGGTATTGTTGCCGAGAACCAACGTCGCCAGCAGGTCATCTGGACGCCCCAGCAATTCCGCCACCACGGGCCCGCGACGGGGATCCTGCTGGGTCAACTGCCGGGTTCGCCAAGTTCCCAGGGAAAAGAACGCCGTCTCGGCCGCCGCAAAGAAGAAGCTGGCGGCCGCCAACACCACGAGCAGCATCAGCAACCAGGGTAACGGCAGACTCACTGCGCCCGACCATGCCTACCCCCTGCTTGGGGTTCAATCCAAGGGTCAGCCAATCAATGGCCGGCCCACCCAGGCTCGCCACTTACCTCAGCGGAGCGACATGTCCGTCGGTGTAGACGGCATTCTTGACGCCCATGACCTGCACCCCCGTGGTGACCGCATCGTTGGTCCCCGCCTTGGTGCTGTTTCCCCCATTGTGCCAGCTGGCAAAGTCGTACATCAACGGAACCCGCTCCAGCAGGATCATCCGGCTGCTCGTCCGGCCCAGCTTCCGGCCGTTGTAAAAGGGATTCCATTCATAGCTGGTGCCCTCCGCCAAAAAGTACCCGTATCGTTTCGCCTTGCCATCGTCGTCGTACCGGACATCCAGCGGACACTTGAAAACGCTGTTGCCGGGTTGATTGGTTCCGGAGGCGTATCCCAACGAAGGCGCGAGAACATCGGCGATCCGGGGCAGACCGTTGGTGGCATTCGCCGGAAACGACGGCAACGACTCCGCCGCAGGCAGGATATCCTGGTTGTCCCCGGCGTAGGAAATAATGGCGATACCCAGCTGGCGCAGATTGCTGACGCACGCGATGTCCTTGGCCTTGCGCTGAGCCCGACCCAGAGCTGGCATTAGCATGCCGGCGAGAATCGCGATGATCGCAATCACGACCAGCAGCTCGATCAACGTGAACGCCCGGGAGCGCCGCGGAAAAATACTTAGGGCAAACTTCATAGAATCTCTGGGTCGTTAACCATCCTCGAACTTACCGGCCACCACCGCCCCGCCCGCCCCCACCTCGTCCTCCGCGCGAGGCGCGATCCCGCCGCTGCTGCGCGCGCTGCTCGGCTGTGGAATTCTTGAGGTTGGAAAGGACCCGGTCCGTGACGCGCTGCTGCATTTCCGGCGACGGCTGAAAATTCTCCATCCGCTGCCGCATCTGCTCAGGATCCGGACGAGGCATGCGGGCAAACTGCTCCCGGTCCTCTTGGGTTGGTCGGAACCCTCCCCGTCCCTCCAAGGCATAAAACTTCGCCCACTTCCGCTTCACCCACTTGGCCATCTGCGCCACCGCCGTGTCCATGGGCACTGCTTCCAGCTTAAGAATGACCGGACGAACCGTGCCGTCCTCGGGCACTACTTTGACCCGGCCGAACTGACGCAGCGTATTGGCCGCTTCCAGCGGCGGCTGCCCCTTGAACTCGACGGTCACTGCGGTCGCTACCGCCGGGCCGTCATTACCGCCAAACGGACCTCCACCAAATCCACCCGGCCCTCCAAAGCCGCCAAATCCACCTCCGGGGCCTCCGGGGCCTCCGGGGCCTCCGGGGCCAGTTCCGGTTGGGACGGCGTTGGTCTCGGTACCAGCGGCCACTGCCGCCATCCGAGCCGCCATCATCGCCGCAAAATTGGGTCGGGCATTCCAGTTGGTCCATCCCGGCGGAGGCGTGTCCAGTTCGCCCATGGCCAGCTTCTTGACCGCTTGGAGTTTCGCTCCGGTCGTATACAGGGGATAGGCCACCGACCACCGGCCTTCACACTGCTCGGCGATCAGTCCCAGAACTCCTTCCAAAGGTTGGTTCTCCACATGCAACGTGATCCGGCCGTTCAAATCCTTGTGCACCAAAATCGATTCCCAGGACTGCCACTCCAGACTCTTCACCACCTCCCGGACCGGTTGATTGTTCACCTCTAGGGAGACAATGTTCCGATGGGCCCGCCACATCAGGCGGCCAGCATAACCCACCACCAAGGTGGCCGCGATCAGGATCAAAACATGGGCCCGTTTCATAGCGTTCTCACAGGAAGACGCGCCGGACCGTCTTTGGTTACAAGGACCGCGAAGTCCGGCCCAAATTGCCTCGCCCAACTTCCCCTATTCGTAGCGTAAGGCTTCAATCGGATCCAATTGGGAAGCCTTCAACGCCGGGAAGAATCCAAAGACAATTCCAATAGCCGCCGAAGAACCAAATGCCAATACGACCGAGTTGGCCGCAATCAGCGTCGGACTCTCCATCATGCCCGACAACCAATCCGACGCCCACCAACCCAGCGCTATCCCCAACACCCCACCAATCACCGACAACGCCAGTGCCTCAATCAGGAACTGCAGCAGAATGTCCCGACCGCGCGCGCCCACCGCCAGACGCAAACCAATCTCCCGGGTTCGCTCGGTCACACTCACCAACATGATGTTCATGATACCAATGCCTCCCACCACCAGGGACACACCCGCCACCCCGCCCAACAAAAGGGTCAGCACCCGCGACGTTTCCGTGGCGAATTCACTGATTTCCTGCTGGGTTCGCACCAGGAAATCGTCATCGCGTCCGGGCTGAATCTTGTGCCGTTGCCGCAGCAGTTCAGCGATTTGTTGTTGCACGGAGACCAGCAGTGTCGGCTTGTCGGCCTGCACCAACAACGAGCGGAACGTGGTGTCTCCGGTCAGTCGTTTCATGGCACTGGTATACGGCACCAATACCACGTCGTCCTGATCACTCCCCATCATATTGACCCCCTTGGGCGCCAACAATCCCACCACCCGAAACGGAGCGTTCTTGATGCGAATGATCTGTCCCACCGGATCGTCCCCACCAAACAACTGGGTGGCGGTCGTCTTACCGATGAGCGCCACCTTGTTGGCCGACCGCACATCCACATCCGTGAAGTTGTCTCCGGACGCGAACCGCCAAGTCCGAATATTCGCGTAGTCGGAACCCACTCCCATGACCTGCGGATTGGCATTCTGGTTGCCCACGGCGACCTGGGCGAAACTCCGCACCTCCGGACTCACTCCAGCGACTCCCTCCACCTCTTGCCGGATTGCTTCAAAGTCACCCACCGTCAATGTGCCCGACGTTCCAAAAGCCATGCGAAAGCCTCCCCGGGAGGCCGCTCCTGACAATACCATCACCACGTTCTGTCCGAGCGACGAAATCTGCTTCTCCACCTGAGCCTTCGCCCCATTGCCCAGACTGACCACGGCGATCACCGCCGCCACGCCAAAGATAATGCCAAGCATGGTGAGGAGTGACCGGAGCATGTTCCGGCGAATTCCCGTGAACGCGATTCTGAGGGCGGCAAATACAATCATGGGACTTAAGCGAGTTTGACCGCGGCCTGCTCCGCCGTCAGCCGGGCAATTTCCTCTTTGGCATTCAAGCGTTGCAGCACGGGCTGATCCGTCACCACTCGGCCATCGCGCATCACCACCATTCGGCTGGAGTAACTCGCGATGTCCAACTCATGCGTCACCATCACGATGGTCATTCCAGCGGCGTTCAACTCTTGAAAGATGCCCATGATCTCGATGCTGGTGCGGGAATCGAGATTGCCGGTGGGCTCATCGGCCAGAAGCAGCGTCGGATCATTCACCAACGCCCGAGCAATCGCCACGCGCTGCTGCTGCCCGCCGGAAAGCTGGCTGGGCGTGTGATCCGTCCGTTTTCCCAACCCCACTTTTTCCAACGACTGCAAGGCGCGCTCCCGTGGATTCGGATGGCGCTTGCCCCGGCTGTACAGCATGGGCAATTCGACATTCTCCAGCGCCGTCGTCCGAGCGAGGAGATTGAATCCTTGGAACACAAACCCGATTTTTTGATTCCGGAGGTCCGCCAACTCGTCCCGGCTCAAGGTGCTCACCTCGGTGCCATCGAGTAAATACTTGCCGCCAGTCGGTCGATCGAGGCAGCCCACCGTGTTCATCAGCGTGCTCTTGCCCGATCCACTCGCCCCCATTACTGCCACAAACTCACCCGGCTGAATGGTCAGGTTAACCCCGCGAACCGCCGGCACTTCCACCTCACCCGTGAGGTAGCTCTTGCGGAAGTCGATCAGTTGAATCACCGGCGTCATGCGAGGAGAGCACAGGGCTGAAACCAGCCAGTTACCGCATCCGAGGACCACCAAACGGACTGCCGCCCAACGGGGAACCCGGACGAGCCGTCGTGGAAGTCGCAGTGGCCGTTGTCTCCGCCACCACCACTCCGGTCACCACCACTTCGCCTTCCTTCAAGCCTTCAACAATCTCCGTGTTCGCCCCGTCGCTGATCCCGGTTCGCACGGAAACCGCTTGAAGCACCGGTTTACCGGGTTGTGAGGCGGTCGAGTCGATGAGATACACAGTGCGAATGCCTGGGCTGTCGGCCGTGGAAGCGGCGGCCCCTCCGCCTCCAAAAGCCATCATTCCGCCGCCACCACCCGGACCACCCCCTTGGGACATCTGGGCTCGCATTCGTTCCCGCATCACCCGCATCTGCTCGCGCTGCTCCGGCGTCAGGGTCTCATCAAACTTCTTCCGTTCTTCATCCGTCGGCCGACGTCCTTCGGCCACCCAGGGCGGAATCGGAAGACCTTCCGGCCGACTGCTCGGAGCATTGGTACCGGCGGACTTTGCCACCACATCGTTGGTGGAACCAATCACCGCACCTTCCGGTGGACGAAAGCGTAGGGCGCTGTTCGGCACCCGAATCACGTTGGTCCGTTCGGCCGTGATAATCGAGGCGTTGGCCGTCATACCGGGTCGCAGCTTTCGATCGAGGTTTTTGACATCCACCACAGTCGTATAACTGACCACGTTCTGATTGGTGGTCGGCGCAAAGCGAACCTGCCGGACCTTGCCGCTGAACTGGCGGTTGGGGAAGGCGTCCACCAGGAATGTCACGCGTTGACCTTCCTGAACTCCACCCACATCGGCTTCCGAGACGGCCGCCTCGATCTGCATTTGGGTCAGGTCATTGGCAATCTGGAACAGTTCCGGCGTGTTGAAACTGGCGGCCACCGTCTGGCCGGCCTCCACCCGCCGGGAAATGACCACGCCACTGATGGGCGCGTAAATCACCGTCCGGTCCAATCCCACCTTGGCTTCGGCCAGAGCGGCCTCTCGCATTTTCACGGTGGCGTCGGCTTGGAGCAAGGCCACGTCCGACTGCTCGAACTCCGTCTGGGAAATCAGGCGCTGGTCAAACAATTGCCGGGCCTGCTTTTGATTGAACTGAGCCAGAGCCTGCGAGGCTTTGGCGCTGGCCAAGTCCGCTTCGGCGCGGGCGTATTGCCTCTCGTAGGTGGCGGGATCGATCTTGGCGAGCACTTCGCCTTCTTTTACCAGGGAATTAAAGTCGACGGCCAATTCCGTGATGATGCCCGAAATCTGACTGCCAACAGTCACAATCTTGACCGGGTTCAGGGCCCCATTGGCGGTCACACTTTGGGTGATATCGCCCCGGGTCACCCGGTTGGTCCGGAATTCGGTGGGCGCCGACGATTGGTTGGCAGACTTGGCTTTCCATTGGCGATAGCCCCAGTAGCCGGCTCCGGCCACAACGGCCAGAATCAGCCACGTGCGCCAGGGATTGTTGCGGGATGCAGCCATGGTGTCGTTGAGTCAGGAGAGAACTTGAGAAGAGGAGGCAGGACAAGCGCTCAGGCGGCTTGAACCGAACGGGAGACTACAGAAATACACAGCGTCGCGCAGGCTCCTCTCAGAAGCGAGCTCTCCCATCGCCCTGATCAGAGCCCACGCGTCGCTGAAAACTGGAAAAAGAAACCGCCGGCAAAACCTCGGAGTCGATCCCGCCGGGTCGGACCTGCTCGGACCGAGTGGCGGAGGTTGCCGACCTTAGTCCTGACACGGGAACCGGACTGGAACTCCGGGGTGCGAGGACCCACGCCACTCCGTCGGCAGGAGCGCTAAACTCCTCCCTTGCTTCCGCAAGCGACTCCCAGGACCGAGTCCCAGGCTTGAAATCGACGATCAACATGGCGTTCGTCGATCGAGACCGGACAGCGGAAATCCGGTTACACAGATTTCAGAAAAGAACTTCCCGATCAGCCGCCCGGGCCCGCTCGAGCCTTCGTTGGACATCGGCCGCCACCACATCCGGTTTGGTCTTCGGCACCGCCGTTCGAATAATTTCAGCCAGCAGACTCGCGACCAACGGTTCCTGATGCCGCCGTACCTGATGGAATCCCTGATGGGTCAAGGCGAACGATCCGGCCAGATGTCGGCATAAAGGTTCCTCCTCGCACAAGGCCTCCATATCCCAGGAACCAAACCGGCCCGTCGCCAGACACCAAATCAGCACCGCCGCCATAGCCTTCACCTCCGCCGGTGCGGTCTGGAGGGCAGTGTTACCCGCCACCAATTCCTCCACCTGGCGGATCAACCGCACGGCCGAAAGCCGTTCCCGCAAGTCATCCGGGATGTCGTGGGGAACGCCATCATCGAAGTCCGATCGGCGAAACACCAGAGTACCATCCGTTCCCAAGCGTGAGTGTCTGTCCAGATCCATGCGTCAAGCGTGGTCGGAAGCCGGCCCTGCGGGAAGACAGATCAGACCTTATCGAGCGGCCACTTCATTGGGATCGCCCTCACCGCGTCGCATCTGAAACGGCGCACTCTCCACCACCCCAAGCACCAGAGTGGAAAAACGCCCCTCGCCTGACTTGAGCTGACCCACAATCTTCTGCACCGCGGGCTTGTCGTAATACTCGAGTCCCCGTCCCAAGGCGTAGGTCAGCATCTTCTCGGTCAAACACCGGAGAAAGTCATCACGCTTGGCCGCTGCCAGGACCTGGTTGAGTTCCCGGTGATCCTGGAACGCTTCCCCCGACGACAACGCCCCCGCGGTTTCGACCACTTCGTTTCCATCTTTTTCCCGGTAGCCCCCGATGCCGTCAAAATGTTCCAAAGCGAATCCGATGGGATCCATGCGCTCGTGGCAACTGGCGCACATGGCGTTTTCCCGGTGCTTCTCCATTCGCTGCCGCAAGGTACCGGTCAGCTTCTCCCCAGCTTCCAACTCCGGAACATTGGGAGGAGGAGGAGGAGGAGGCGTTGCGAGCAAGTTTTCCAAGACCCACTTACCCCGCTTCACGGGCGAAGTCCGGGTCGGATTCGACGTCAGGGTGAGAATGCTACCCTGGGTCAACAAACCCTGGCGCGGGGTGCCTACCAGCGAGACCCGGACAAACTCATCACCGGTCACCCCCGGCAATCCGTAGTGCTTGGCGAGGCGCTCGTTGACAAACGTGTAGTCGGCCAACAGGAAATCCATAACTGGACGATCCTCGGCAACGATGGCCTGAAAGAACCGTTCCGTTTCCGTTCGCAAGTCTCGCCGCAAGTCGTTGTTGAAGTTCGGGAACTTCCCACGATCCGGCTCGAGAATTCCCAAGGTGCGAAGCTGCAACCATTGGCCGGCGAAATTCTCGGTCAACGCCGCCGCCTTGGGATCCTTGAGCATGCGCTTGACCTGCGAAACCAGATTCCGCCGTAGCTTTCGCTCTGCCGCCAGAGCGAACAACTCGTCGTCCGGCAGGGAACTCCATAGGAAATACGACAAACGCGATGCCAACGCGTACTCGTTAATCGGATGTACCGACATCGGATTGTCCGGTTCCGGCTGAAGCTCGCCGCGAAAGAGAAAATGCGGTGAGACCAGTACGGCCGTCAGCGCGTGCTTCACCCCGGCCTCCAGGTTGTCACCGGCTTTCCGGCCTTCCTGATACAGCTTCATCAGGCGATCGAGTTCAGGCGCGGTCACCGGACGTCGCCACGCACGCCGGGTAAACTCGGCGATAACCGTTCGCGCCGCCACGTCCTCGGTTTGCCCCGGTTTTCGCACCGAGAAAATCCGGACATGCGACTCGGGAAGGGGGACATCTTCTCCCAGGGGACCCGTCACCGCCGCCGAGTGGAGCCAGAAATTGCGATCTTTGGTCTCCTTTTCCTTCTTGGGTGGTTTGCCATCCCGCGCCCGCTCCACCCAACGCTCCTGATAGAAATCGTTTAGGAAGGACACCGTCAGCCGATGCTTGCCGGCCGTGGCAAACTCCGTTTCCAGCCGATAGGTCCCAGGCTCCCGGGATTTGGCCTCCACCTCAAAGGTCTGCAATTCCCGCCCATCCACCCGAATCCCCATTTTCACACTGTCGGGTCCGGCCTGATCCCCATGAGCCACCAAGGCCAGTTCGTATTTGCCCGGATGCGGGATGTGCAACTCCGCCTCAAGATCTCCGTTGGAAGCCAATCCTCGAACGGGCCCGGCATCATTTCCGCCCGTGAACTTCGCGGCTTCGATGCGTTTGGTTGGCGGCGGTCGCGGCCCATCCACAATAGCTTCGTCCAGGATTTCTTCGGCCGCCTGTAGATATTTCTCCAACAGCAAGGGCGGAAGCGTCAGCACGTCGCCAATGTTGTCGAAACCGTATCCGACATCGTCTTCCGGGAAGTCCTCCGCCGGTTGGAAGCTAACCCCGACCAAGTCCCGGATCGTGTGATTGTACTCCGAGCGATTCAGCCGACGAAGCGTCACGCGGCCGGGATCTGGCCGATTAGGATCGACCGGATAAAGCGTGTGGTCCAGCCACGTCGCGACTACTTGCTTCTCCTCGGCGGACAGAGGCTTCCGCTTCTTGGGGGGCATTTCACCGGATTCCACATTGTGCAGGACCCGTTCCCAAAGTTTTCGATCCTTCAACACCGCCACCACATTGGTGTAGGTGTCCAAGGTGACATCACCCTTGCTAGTGCCGTCGCCATGGCAGTCCCAGCAATGCTGACTGAGCACCGGCAGTACCTTCTGATGAAACTCGGCCTCGGCTTTGGCGTGGTCCAACCGCGGTAATCCCGGCTGGGCGGCGCCGGCAAAGCGACGCGAATAGGCCAAATACCCGGAGACGATCACTCCGATGACCAAGGCGGCTAGTATGGCAACATGACGTCCCACGCGAAGACCTCCGACGAAACTCGACGGGGGATTATTGCACCGTTTTTGGGGATACGAAACCAACCATGCCTGCTAGCCCGAGCTAATTTAAGCTGAAGCTGCCATCCGGCGACTCCAGTCGGAGTTCCGCCGGAACCTGTTTCGGATCCAATTTCACCAAAATCCGATGCGAGCCCGCCTTCAATTGGGCCGTGCTTTCCCCGGCACCGCCCAACTTCTGTCCATCCACCCAGAGTTCCGCTCCCGGACCAGCCAGGAGCCGCAGACGCACCGGACCGTCCTTCGGCACCGTCAGGTCAGTCCCTGCATAAACCCCCAGTCGAGCGGTCCAAGCCTGGGCCTTGGTCACCTCATCAATCAGTCCCTTGGTCAGGACCCCTTTGACCAAAGCGGGGGTCGCGGCCCAGCGTTTGTCGGTCCACGGCGCCGTCAGAGGCCATTGTTCCTGACCCGCTTGGGCGTCGGTATGTACTGTTTGCCCGAGACGCCAGTAGCGGGCTACCCCCCCTTGGGCCGCGTCGAAGTCCCCGGGCTTGCCCAGCCGACTGAGAAAGGCAAACAGGTCCAGTTGTTCCTGTTCGTTCAAAGGATCCAACAGTCCGCCCGGCATCAGGGAGAGCGTTCCCTGTTCCCGTTTCTCCAGGTCGGCCTTGGCCACGGCTTGTTCCGTTCCGGCAGCAGTTCGCAGGATCACTTCCTGCGGGGTCTCCCGCGCCAAGGTTCCGGTGTATTCCGTGCCATCCTTCGTCGTAAGAATCAGGCTGTGGTAGCCCTCTTTGATTTTGGCGTTGGGCAGCAAGACCGCTTCAACTAGGTAATCGGGTGGCGCGCTCGCTCCGATGGAGGTCATGTCGGGTCCAACCCGCGCGCCCACCCCGCCAATCGCGTGGCACGACACACACGCCAAGTCCGCCCGCCGATAAATCCATTCCCCGCGATACGGATCGCCTTTGGCCTGAGCTTTGGCCGCCAGGTCCTTGATAACCTCCGCCCCGGCGGCACCGGATTCCCCGGTCAAACCAGCTCCTTTCGTCAGCGCCAACACCAAGTCGAGTTCGTTCCGTCCACCTTCCCTTCCGGCCCGCAGTCCCGCCCGGGCCACGGCCGGAGTAATGCCTTGTTCCGGCAGGGCTTCGGCGATCCGTTTGCCCGCCCCCTTCACTCCCAGCACCGAGCGCCAGAATTCCAAGGCCGCCGCTTCATCGGTGGTCGTTTGGGTCACCGCCACCAACGCGGGCAAGGCCGCGTTCAAGTCGAGATACGACAGCGCGGCCGCGGCCGACCGCCGAACCGAGGGATCCGTGGATTGCAGCAGCCCCACTAAGGCCGCCTGCGACTCCTTGCCGCCCATCAACCGCAAGGATTCCAATGCAGTTGAGCGCACGGAAGGTCGCGTCCCTGCGGCATTAACAACTTCGACCACCGCCGTCACCAACGCCGGATCCTTCCATTGGGACGCCAACCGGAGGGCTTCGATCTGAATCGTTTCGTCGGGCGAACGAAGCAACGGAATCACTGACCGGGCTTCGCCGGCAGGGCGCGCCTTTCGCAGTCGCGCCGCTTCTCCCAAGGCCTTGAGAGCTCGCCCGGTCGCAGGATTATCAAAACCACCCGCCACCGCCTGATCCATTAATTGCTGCAGTTCCCGCGGTGAACCCGCGGCGCCGATCAATTCAATCCAGGGTCCCTGCCCGTCACGGGTCAGCGGACGCGACGCCAAAACCTGGCTCAACACCCGACTCGCCTGATCCGGCTTCAGCGCCTTGAGGGCAAACTCCAACTGCTTTTCCCGTCCCTCGGGTTTCCAAGTGCCTGCCTGCAACGCCGCGATCCACGGTTCCGCCAGATCATTCACCGTGAGCCACAGGGCGTAATCGAGGGTGGGATCCATCGGCCGATCCAACACCGACAACGCTAGAGCGGCCGATTCCGCGGTGGGAATCTTGGCCAAGGCACGCAGCGCCTCCAACCGGACCTTGGGCGAGTCATCCTGAACCAGCCGGGACAAGGGCACCAACCGCGGATCGTCTGCAGCTTGCCCGAGATTCAGTCCGACCAGCAGTGCGCCGAGGCAGACGCCACTCCGCCACGTGTGCAAACGGAAGATCATGGGGTCAGCATGCCTCGTTCCGACCGAACCGGACAAGTCTGCGCCGCGATTCCTGCTATTCAAAGGACGACCCTTTTCCCGCTACTCCAAGGAAAACTCCACGACCCGTTGCGGCAGAGCCGCGTCGTTGGTCGCTCCCGGCGCCGGTCCCACCAATCGTTCCGCGGCCAGACGGTTGGATCCCAACAACCAGGAACGCACCGCTGCCACCCGGGCCGCCCGCAGCGCCTCCAGATCGGCCGGCCCGGGTTGGAAATGTTCCAGCAGACGCTGCTGCATGATCCCCGGGGCGACTGGCGCGACCGGGGCCGCCACTTCCAAGGGCGCCGCCAATTCGACCGGCGGCGAATTGGTGGGCGCCACCACTACCGGAAAGGTGTTGGTGAACAACTGACCCAGCAGTCGCACTCGGTCGGCTTCGTCCAGCGACACTCCTTCCGCCGGAGGTGTTGCGGGCGCAGTGCCGGCCAGATTGTTCAACTCCCCCTGACGCAGCCGCCGCAACTCCCCGCTGATGCGTTCCTGCGCCAATGCCTGGCCATCGTCCTTGGCGGCCACTCCTCCCCGTAGGACCAGGTAAAGTTCGGGCCGCTGATTCAAGGCGCTGACCAAACGTTCCAACTGATTGGTGGCCGAGACCGGCAGCTGGGAGGTCCCGGCCGCGAACTCGACGTACTGCAACGCCTGTCCCTCCTCCTCGCTGCCGCCAAACAAGGATCCAAGCAACCGAAACGGGGCCGTCGCCACCTTCACAAACAATCCCTTCACCGCCTGCCACACCACCTTGCCCACGCCGAACTCGGGGTCGTTCAAGCTGCCTTTGACCGGAATGTCGAGGGTGATGCGACCATTGCGATCCTTGAGAATGGCGATGCCCAACTTGATCGGCAGATCCAGCAGCGGCCGGCCCTCTGAGCGCGGGCCCAAGGTCAGTCGATCAATGAGAATCATGTTTTCGCCGACCACCTGCTGTCCGTCCACCCGGTAGCGAACGTCCGCCGTGACCCGACCTTCCCGCAACGGGTAGCCCGCGAACTTGATCATATACGGCGTGAACGGAAGGAGTTCCGCGTTGGTGGTGGTCACGTGCATGTCGAGGAACATCCGGGCCGGATCGGGCAGGATGGTTCCGCTCACGGAGAACGGCGCCCGGGCGCCCACGTAACCCGCCAGCTCGACCTGGGATTTGCGGTAGTTCGGCCACGCAATCTCGGAAACAAAACCTGAAAAACGTTCCAGCGTGGTCGAGAACTGACCCGGAACGGTCTGATCCCCGGCATACAATGACGCGTTGGTGAAAGTCAGTCGATCAACCTCCACCGTGACCGGAATCACCGTGGCTGGCGACGGGGCGCCGGACGGGGTCGACTTCACCAACGCCTGCACATTGAGCTGCCCGTTGGTCATCAGGACGAAACTGGTCGCTGGCTCCCGCAGTCGGATTTCTTCGATGTGAATCCGGGCGGGCTCCCAGGAAGCCTGCACGTTGTGCACATCCAGTTCCTGCCACTTCAGAAAATCACGCCCCGCCTGGGTCTCCACCGCCAGAAAATCCCGGACCGCCAATCGCCCCTCGGCGGTGATGAGCGGCCCGCCCGCCGGCCGATTGTAGTGGACGGTCCATTGGCCATCGAGTTCGCCGCGGTCCACCTGAAGGTTGAGGAAAGACCCAATGTAGGGCTGCACGTTGGCCAGCTTCACGTTTTGAAATTGGGCCTTCACCGTCGCCGCCGCTGGCAACAGGGTGGCGTCCGCTTGGACGGTCAACTGCCCTCTGGTGGTCGACTGTCCCCGCAATTCCAGGTTCACCGGCTGATTGCTCTGATTGGAAAGCCCCTGCAATCGGATCTGATCCACCTGAGCCACCACCGACACCGGCGTTGTGATCTCCCGCAAGTCCTCGTCGCCCCAACGCAATTCCAAGCGTTCTCCCAACACCGACGGGACCTCGATTTTCCAGCCGTCGAACCAGTCATGGAATTCCTGCACCAGGCGCTCCACAAACTCCGGCCGAATCGCCTGCGCCACATCCACCGATCCATCGGAACCGCGCTTCGCCGAAAACCGGCCATCGCGCACCGCCACTTCACCCACCCGAACCCAGCGCTCCCCCAGACTGGCCTCCACCTTTTCCACGTCCAACTGGGCCAAGATCAACGTGGGAGTCGTCGCCTGCGGGAGGTTGAATCCAAAGTTGGTCAGTCGCACATACCCTTCCGTGAGATCCACCGCCCACTGGGAATCTCGCTCGGTCAGGGCATAATCGAAACCCACCGAAACCGCCCCCTCCGCCACGTCGGCCGCCATCGCCAACGCCCAGTACACCCGCTGCGGCGGCAGGGGGAATCGTTCAATCCGGACCTCCCCGCGCGATCCAACGGGATTTACCCCCAGATCCCCCTCCCACGTGAGTCGTTCTCCCGTGTCACCCACCACCTTCAGCGTTCCGGGAAAACGCTGATCCAACCGCGTGGTGAGATTGGTGAACCACACGTCCACGCCGCTCAGGCGCTTCGAATAGCCACCCGGAATGGCTTCATCCCGCAGCACCACTTCTCCGCCCCGCACTTCCAATCGGGCCAATTCCACCGCCGGAGGTCCGCTGGTGGAGGCTGGGGATCCCGCTCCCATGGAAAACAGATCGGCAATGCTCAACCTGCCGTCAGCTTGGCGCTGCAATTCGACAACCGGTCCGATCAACTCGACCTCCCGCAGCACCAACGCCCGACGCCACAGCGAAGCCGCCTGTAAATCGGCGTGGAACCGTTCCAGGGAAAGCAAGCGTGGACCATTCGTCTCCCGAATCAGCAGATTGGAAATCGTCAGCGTCAGTCGGAAGGGATTGACCCGAATACTGCCCACTTCCGCCACCCGACCGAGGTGCTCCGGAACTCGGGCTATCAACTGGGACCGAATCAGCGCCGGTGCCGCCCAGAATCCCAGTGCGGTGTAGAGCAAACCCACCACTCCCAGACCAGCGACCCAGCGCAGCCAGCGGCGACGCCCGGGGGAGGTTGATTTATCTACGGAGGCCACCCGCCGAGAGTGGGCCAGAATTGTGCGTGGGTCGAGACCCCACACGATCTCAGGGCCCTCCTGAAACCCGCTTCGCCGCAATTCTTCGGGAAGCCCGATGCCAGAAGGAGCGGTTCACGCTACGATGCCGTCCGTGCGTTGGCTGATGGCTCTGTTTTCCGGTTGGACCTGGCGAATGGCGTGGCGGGATTCCCGCGCCTCCCGCCGGCGATTGCTGTTGTTTTCCTCCAGTATTTCCCTGGGCATCGCCGCCCTGGTGGCCATCGGATCGCTCGGCCGCAACCTGCAGCAGGCGGTCAATGACCAGGCCAAATCCCTGCTCGGAGCCGATCTCGTGCTGGCCTCCCGCAGCACGTTCACTCCGGAAATGGAGGCCATGATCACTTCGCTCGGGGGAGATGTGGCCCGGGAGGTCAGTTTCTCGACGATGATCGTCGCTCCGGAAGGAACCCGTCTCGTCAACGCCCGCGCCTTGACCGGAAACTTTCCGTTCTACGGCCAAATCGAATCAGCCCCCCCCGAAGCCGCCGCCCGACTCAAGCAAGGCGGAGGCGTGCTGGTTGAAGAAGGAGTGTTGCAGCAGTTCAACCTTCGCCCCGGCGATACCGTCAAGCTCGGATCCGCCAGCTTCGAAATTCTGGGCTCCCTGCTTCGCGTTCCCGGTGATTCCGTGGCCTTCGCCACATTGGCCCCCCGGGTGTATCTCGACGCCGCTGATCTCCCCAAAACCGGTTTGCTGAAGGCCGGCAGTCTGGCGCGGTACAAGGCGCTGTTTCGCTTCGATCCCACGGTGGACGTGGAGGCGCTGGTGACCCGCGAAAAACCCCGCTGGGAGGAACTCCGCCTGCAGGACGATACCGTGAAGGAACGTCAGCAGGATCTCGGCAATGCCCTGGAGAATCTCTACCGGTTTCTCAATCTGGTGGCGCTCATCGCCCTCATTCTCGGCGCCGTCGGCATTGCCAGCGCCATCCAGGTCCACATCCGCCAGAAGCTGGCCAATGTGGCGGTACTTCGCTGTTTGGGTGCGTCCCTGCCGGCCACCTTTGGGGTCTATCTCGCGCAGGGAATCGCCCTGGGAGCCACCGGAACTTTGGTCGGCATCGCCCTGGGTGGGGTGGCGGCCCAACAACTCCCCGAACTCGTGAAGGGATTTCTGCCCTTCGCGTTCGAGGCTCACTTCGACTGGATCGGCGCTTTGATCGCGGCCGTGACCGGGTTCGCCATCTGTTTTCTGTTCACGTTGCTGCCGTTGCTGGAGGTCCGTCGGGTTTCGCCACTGGCCGCCATTCGCTCCGCCTATGAACCCGGCCTCGGTCGGGATCTGGTTCGCTGGGTGCTGATCCTGCTCATTGTGTTGGGAGTCACCGCCTTTTCGCTCGGCCAAACCCGGCGGTGGCAGGAAGGACTGGGATTCGCTGGCGGGTTGGTGGTGGCCTTCCTGCTGCTGGCCTTAGCCGGACGCCTGACCATGTTCCTGGCGCGACGCTGGATTCCCGCGGGACTGCCCTTCGCGTGGCGTCAGGGACTGGCCAGCCTTCATCGCCCCTACAATCGCACCACCTTGCTCCTCGTCGCCATCGGTCTCGGCACCTTCCTGTTGCTGACCCTCCACCTCACCCGGGACATCTTGTTGCGCCAACTCTTCCCGGATTCCGGCTCCAATCAGCCGAATGCCGTGCTCTTCGACATTCAACCCGATCAGCGCGAAGGCGTCCTTCAAGTGTTGGCCGGCCAACAGCTACCCGTGCTGGAAGAGGCTCCCATCGTGACCATGCGCATCAGTTCACTGAAGGGCGTTCCCGTGGACCAGCTGGTGAAACAGGAGCGCAAGGGCATTCCCGACTGGACCCTGAAGCGGGAATACCGCTCCACCTGGCGCAGCGCGCTGAATGGTTCCGAGCGACTGGCGGCCGGTACTTACTTTTCCTCGGTGAACGATCCCGGGGCCTTGCGTCAACCGGCCGGCAGGGAACCAGTGATTCCAATTTCGGTGGAGGAGGGAATTGCGCGGGATCTCGGACTCACCCTGGGCGACGAAGTAGTCTGGGACGTTCAAGGAGTTCCACTGACCACCTATGTCGCGAGTCTGCGGCAGGTGGATTGGCGGCAGGTGCGTCCTAACTTTTTTGTGGTGTTTCCCGACGGCGCTCTGGAAGCCGCCCCAGCCATGCTGGTCATGGCCACCCGGGTCAACGACTCCGCCCAGTCGGCCCGAATGCAGCGGGCTCTGGTCACCGCGTATCCCAACGTAAGCGCCATTGATCTGACCCTGGTGCTGAAGACGCTGGACGGGGTGCTCTCCAAAGTCGGTTTTGTGATTCGGTTCATGGCCTTGTTCACCGTGTTGACCGGGCTGATCGTTCTCGCGGGCGCAGTCCTGACCGGACGTTGGCAACGAGTGCAGGAGAGCATTCTGCTGCGCACTTTGGGAGCCAGCCGGGCGCAAATCCGCCGCATTCTTTTCGCGGAGTATGCGGCGCTGGGTCTGATTGCTTCGGTGGCGGCCACAGTTCTGGCGGTGGCAGGCAGCTGGGCTCTGGCCCGCTTCGCCTTCGAGGCGCCTTATGCCGTCTCCCCGATCCCTCTGGCGGTCGCCATCATCTCCGTGACGACCCTCACTGTTTCGGTGGGATTGCTCACCAGCCGGGGCATTGCTGATCAACCGCCCTTGGAAATCCTCCGGCGCGAGGCGTGATTCGGCTCATTCCTCACTGGCGCGCTTGCGGGATCGTTCTCCACGCCGCCGCCGCACCGCTTCCCGGAGGAGGAATTCGATCTGCCCGTTGACGCTGCGCAGATCTTCCTGCGCCCACGCCTCCAACTCCCGCCAGAGTTCCGGATCGACCCGCAAAAGGAAGGCCTTTCGTTCTTCGGACGCCATGATCAACGAAGTCGCTCAGAATTGACCGAAAAGGATCGCAGTCTCTGAAGCGCCACCAGAAAGGCGTCCGGATCATCCGGGGAAACCACCACCACCCGATCCGGAAACCGCAGTCGGATCGCGCGTTTCGGATCGGTCACCCAGGCGCGGAACCAACCCTCGGAATGGGTCCAAAACCAGCCCACGAAACCCAAGAATCCGCCATTCCCCACCTTTATTCCAAATCCTTGAAACATACCCGGCGCTTTTTCCACCTGACTTAATCCCGCCAGCGAAATCCGCGTCGTCCAACCCGGCCGCTGTATCTCCAGTCCACCCGGCACCAACCGATAACCGCGAACCGCAAAGCCGGCCGTGCCGCCAAAGATCAGGACCACGAACAGAAACGTCAGACCGACCGCGACCTGGTTCTGCGGGCGATCGGTCAACACCAACAGCGTGACCCCCAGCACCAGGATGCCGCCGGTCACGAGTCCGGTGATCCAACGCACGGATCGTCCCCACGGGGCGGAATACTCAACACGCGGTTCCATGGCTCAGGTGTAGAGAGTCCCGGCGTTGACGACCGGATGCACCTCCGACTCCCCGCAGAGGACCACCATCAGATTGCTGACCATGGCCGCCTTGCGTTCGTCATCGAGGTTCACCACGCCTTTCGCCGACAGCTCCGTCAGCGCCATTTCCACCATGCTGACCGCGCCGTGAACAATTTTCTTCCGGGCAGCAATGACCGCCTCGGCCTGTTGCCGCCGCAGCATGGCGCTGGCGATTTCCGGGGCGTACGCCAGATGAGTCAGCCGCGCCTCCTCCACCACGACCCCGGCTTTGGCCAAACGAGCCGACAATTCGCGCTGCAGCGCCGCTGAAACCTCGTCCATTCCACTGCGGAGGGTGATCTCGGTCGTCTCACTGTCCTCGCCGTGATCGTACGGATACGCGTTGGCCAGATGCCGCACCGCCGACTCACTTTGAACCCGGACATAGTTCTCGAAGTTGTCCACGTCGAAGGTGGCCTGGGCGGTATCCTCCACCCGCCACACCACCACGGCGGCGATCTCAATCGGACTACCCCGCTTGTCGTTCACCTTAAGTTTATCCCCGGTCAGATTCCGCGCCCGAAGAGAGACGTTCAATCGGGTCATGAACGGATTGGCCCAGTGAAACCCGCTGCGGCGCACCGTGCCGCGATAACTACCAAACAACACCATCACTCGGCTTTCATTAGGCTGCGGTGCAAAAAAGCCTCGAGCTCCCAAACCACCCACAAAAAGTGTGATGATTCCAGGAATGATCCGAATGGGGGCAAGCTGAGTGAAGGCGCTGATGATCAACGCCACGCCGCCAGCAAACAGAGCCAGCACCAGCGGGAGCACCAAGGCTCCACTCAACGTGGTAAAGGGTTGTTCCTGACTGGGGACTTGAGGAGTGGAGTTCATGAACTTGGAGCTATTTGAACGATGTCTTGGTGATATCATTTCAAAATCACCGGTCAAGTCTGAGTCCGGTTCAATTCGGCAGTTCAGCCAGCTCTCCGAACCGGCTTTTTCGAGGTCCGAATTCTTCCGCGATTGACGCCGCGGGACAAAGACGACTACTGACTGCATGCCCCACGTCCCTTCCCGGCGCCCTCGTGCCCCGCGAAAGTCTCCAAAACCGCGTGCCCCGAGATCGTCCCGACCTGCCAGATTTGTTTCACCCACTCGAGGGCCGCTTCCCGCGGAACGAATCCTCGTGGCCTATGCGGCCGGTCAGCGCGACCCCGGGTTGGATGACTACGTCGCCATCATGGCCGGGCACGGCCATGAAGTGCTCGAACTGGAAATCGACATCCCGGAACCAGCCGCCGCGCGGAAGCGCATCCGGGCTCATCCGCAGGTCAAGACAGGGAAGATCGGTGGAGTGATCTTGAGTGGCCGGGGTATTTGTCCCTTCGCCTTCGAACCCCGTTCCGATAGCGGCCCTCTGACCGACTTCTCGGATTTACCGTTCGGAACCGACTTCTCCGGATTCACCAGCGACGAGCCCTTGGTGGCTGCCCAACTGGCTCGTCACCTGAAGGCCGACCCAGCACCCTATCAACAATCTCAATGGGTGAGTCGCGTCTTCAGCTTTAACGCCGCTTTCTTGGAAAACCTGCGAACCACTCAACCCCCGCAAACCAACAATCTCCTAATCGTCAACGCTGACCCCAATTCCGACGATCCCGTCATTCAGGAGCGCTGGCGGCAGCGTTATTCCTGGTTGGCCGCGGCCCAAAACGCCCGCTTCGCTTTTCGCGGTCTGGATTTCCCCACCGAAGAACTGCTCTCGTATCTGGAACGGAACCTGACCAACACCACGTTCCTGTCCGTCACCGATCACGGCAACAGCACCAATCTGGAAAACCTGCCCGGGATGCGCAACGGCGCCCCGCAACTTCCGTCCCTGCCAGACTTCGTCGAACTCGCCGCCTGCGCCACCGGACGCTGGATGGACGATGCCGCGTTGCCCATGATCAAGGGTTTGGCCGAAACGTCTTTGGAACGGGGCGCCCTGGCCGTGATCGCTCCCCAATGCTTGCTCGCCTGGAATTTCGCGAGGGGAATTGTCGGCCGGCCCGCCAAGTACGATCCGCTGACCGACCAGTTCGATCAGGAGATTCACAACATTGCGCCCTGGCTGGATGTGTGGCCGCGCCAAGGAAGCATTGGAAGAGCCCTCCAGTTCAGCCTTAACGAAACCATCGCGTTCCTGCGGGAGGCCGCCTACTTCGACAACGGCTACCTGCTGCATCAGATTTTTTGCGGCCACAGTTTGTTCGGGGACGGAACTCTCGAGTTCCAGGGAACCTGAACCCCACCCAACCCGAACCGCGAAGGCTCCAGCCTTGGCAGAATCCAGTCGACCCCACCACTCTCGCGCCATGCTCACACGCCCCCTGGGTCGTTCTCCCCTCCACGTATCCGCCCTCGCTTATGGTGGGTGGCGCCTCGCGGGGTCGGAAGGCAGTCCGGCCGCCACCAGTAACGAACCGGGCATCCGCGCCCTCCACGCAGCGGTCGAGGCCGGTTTCACCTTCTTTGACTTCGCCGACATCTACGCCGGTGGCCGCTGCGAAACGATCTTCGGAGAGGCCCTCCGCGCCTCCCCCGGACTCCGCAATCGCCTGATCATCGCCACCAAGTGCGGCATTCGGCGCCCTGGCGACAATCATCCGGACGCTCCCTACCGCTACGACTTCAGTCGCCCGTATCTGCTCCAATCCGTGGAGGGTTCGCTCCAACGCATGGGTCTGACGGAAATTGATCTGTTGATGCTCCATCGACCGGATTACCTGATGGATCCCGCCGAAGTCGCCGGAGTGTTTGCTGACCTGCGACAATCCGGGAAAGTCCGCGAGTTCGGGGTCAGCAACTTCCGACCCTCCCAGTTTGCGGCCCTGCAACAAGCCTGCCCATTTCCCCTGGTGGTGAACCAAGTGGAAATCAGCCTATTCCGGCCGGACTGCCTTGAGGACGGGACTTTGGACCAATGTCAGGAACGAGGAGTCACCCCCATGGCGTGGAGTCCCCTGGCTCGCGGAGCGCTGGTTCAACCGCCCACGTCGGAACTGGATCTCCGCCGGAGGGCAGTGCTCACCCGCCTGCACCAGTTGGCCCAGGCGAAAGGCGTCACTCCGGCCGGATTGGCCCTCGCCTGGCTACTCCGGCATCCTGCCGGCATCATTCCGATCGTGGGCAGCGCCAATCCCCAACGCATCGCGGAGCAAGCCGAGGCTGGGAGCATTCCGCTGAGTCGGGAGGAGTGGTATCAGTTGATGGAAGCGGCCCACGGCAGTCGGCTTCCGTAACTTCCCAGGAGCATTTCGCGGCGGAAATCGGCCATTTGGCCAGTTCGCCATTGCAGGAACCACGGCAGAAGCGTACCTGAAGGGAATGGACACCTTGGTGGTGGGCCTCCTCGGTTCGCTTGGCTTTGTTCTCGGACTCGCGTTCGCGTTCTTTGTCATTTACCGACACCACCTGCGTCGTTTGCGCCGGGCCAACCGGCAGCGGGATCCGTTGAGTACCGTGACTCCGGCCCGTCGGCGCCCGTTACCTTTCCACATGCCGCCCCGGTGGCTCGCCATTCGTAGTTCCAATACGGCCTTGGTTCGTTCGGTCCTCTCCCCCAATTCGGTTCCCGCCACCCCCTGGTCGGAAGCTCTGGCTCGCTGCCGGGAACGCGCCTGGTTCGTCTCCCCACCCGTGGATGGTTGGACTTTGATTGTTGGCAGTCGGTTGCCGGAGGCCGGCCAGGATGTGGACCACCTCTTTCGTTTTCTCACCCAGCTCAGTCGGGAACTGGGCGAGGTCCATTTCTACAGCGCCGACCGGGTCTTGAACTTTCATTCCTGGGCTCGGCTGGACGACGGCCGGGTGACTCGGGCGTACGCCTGGGCGGGCGAAACGCTCTGGAACGAAGGTCGCCCCACTCTGGAGGAACGGCTGCTGGGACTGCGCTGTCGGGCCTATGGAGAAGAGCCGGAACCCCTGCGGTACGGAGATGTCCCACCGGAATTGCACAACACGGAACGGGTGATTCTTCTCGCCCGCCGGTGGAGCATCGATCCGGTCGCCGCCAGCGAGATCCTGCTCCATCAGGAGGCGGTCGAATCGGGAAATGAGGACGAAGCCCGCGAATAACGGACGGGCTCAGGCAGGAATAAATCCGACCAAAATCGTTTCCGGCGCTGGAATGACGGGAGAAGTCCGGTAACGTCCGCGCCGTGTTTGCCGCCATTTCCGCATGGTACTGGCTTGCCTTCATGGCATTTGTCGTTGTGGCACTCGCCCTCGATTTGGGCGTGTTCCATCGCGAAAGCCGCCAGGTCCGCTTTAAGGAAGCCCTCGCTTGGACGTCCGTCTGGGTGATCTGCGCACTCCTGTTCGCGTTGTGGGTGGCGCCCCGATTGATCACCGGCTGGACCTCGGAAAAAACCACCACCTTCCTGACCGGCTACGTCGTGGAGTTGTCCTTGTCGATGGACAACGTCTTCGTCATTGCCCTGATTTTCCGCTACTTCTCGGTTCCACCGGCCTGGCAGCACCGGGTCCTTTTCTGGGGCATTTTGGGGGCTTTGGTGATGCGCGGGATCATGATCCTGGCCGGCGCGGCGTTGATCCAACGCTTCCATTGGACGCTTTACATTATGGGCGCCTTCCTGCTGTACACCGGATTCAAAATGCTCCGGGCGGGGGGCAATGAGGATTCGATCGAACCCGAACACAATCCGGCCGTCCGCCTGGTCCGACGTTTCTTCCCCCTTTCCCCGCAGTTCGACGGCGAACACTTCCTTACTGTCCAAAATGGCCGCCGCATGCTCACCCCGCTGGCGTTGGTCTTGATCATGGTGGAAACCACCGATGTGGTGTTTGCGCTGGATTCGATTCCGGCAATCTTCGGCGTGACGAATGACCCGTTCATCGTTTTCACCTCAAACGTCTTCGCAATCCTGGGTCTGCGTTCCCTCTACTTCGTACTGGCCAGCTTGATGGGATACTTCCGCCTCCTCAAATATGGCCTCGCCATTGTGCTCATGTTTATCGGCTTCAAAATGCTCGCGGAACATTGGCTCAAACAGTGGCTCGGAGACTATCTGACCAATGTTTCCCTGGGGTTTGTGGTGGGCACCATCATTACGTCCATGCTGGCGTCCGTTCTGTTGGGTGTGCGCGAACAACCGAGTGCGGGCAAATCCCCCCCATGAGCGTCACCCCCGCCCGCCTTCCGCCCTCGCCTTCCGGTTCCGGCGAAGCGCGGCCTGGATTTGTCCCGCTCTCGGAACAACTCATGACGATCGTCAACTCTGACGACGGAGCCGACCTCACCCTCAATCAACTACTGGCCCGCACCACAGACCGGGGTCCTTACGGACTGATCATTCTCCTGTGCCTGCCTTTCATGACGCCGGTTTCCCTCCCTGGCGTCAGTAATGTCTTCGGCGTGGTGATTATTTTGCTCGCCTGGCGGATCATGCAGGGCAAGCCCGCGCGCCTCCCGCGTCGCATCGGAGAACGGAGTATTGAGGGCAAAATTCTCGCCAAAGTCATTCGGGCCAGTATCCGGGTCCTCAAGTTCATCGAAGGTCTCACCAAACCCCGCGGCTCCGCGTGGATCCGCAGCGGAAATGCCCGGCGGTTTAACGCGGGAGTTCTGATCTTTGGCGGACTCCTCTTGGCCGCCCCCATTCCACCGATCATCCCCCTTTCGAATCTAACCCCCGCCGTCGGCATCATCCTGATTGCCGCCTCCATGATGGAAGAAGATGGGCTGGTCGTTTGGTTTGGGTATGGCGCAACCTTCGCCGCCACGGCATATATTGGCACCTTGATTTATCTTCAGTCAGCTCTCGTGGTGAAACTTTGGCACCAGTATTCGGATCCCGTCGCCGCCTACCTCCGGGGACTCTTCTCATGAAGTACCGTTGGTCCGTCGCCGAACCCGATCCGCTTCTCTGTCGTCCGCTCGAATCCGCCCTGGGAATCTCCCCGCTCCTGGCCCACTGCCTCGTCCAGCGGCAACTTTCCGATCCTGAAGCCGCCCGAATCTTCCTCGAGCCTCGGCTCAAATCCCTCTCCGACCCCTTCCGACTGCCCAATATGGAACGGGCGGTCGAACGACTCTTTGAAGCTCGGGAACGTCGCGAACGCTTGGTCATCTTCGGCGACTACGATGTCGACGGAGTCACGGCCACCACCTTGCTCGAAAGCAGCCTTAACTCCCTCGGCTGGCTGGTGGATCACTACCTCCCACACCGGATGGACGAAGGCTACGGACTCAGTCAGGCCGGAGTCGAAAACTGTCTCGCCCGCTTCCCGGTATCTCTACTGCTGGCCGTTGATTGCGGCTCAACCGCGACCGACCAAATCGGCTGGCTCGTCGAACGGGGAGTGGAAGTCATCGTGCTGGACCATCATCAGGTCAGCAATCCGCCACCCGCCGCCGTCGCCCTGGTGAATCCGCAACTGGCGCCGGACGATGTCTACCAACCTCGGGCGCTGTGTTCCGTCGCCCTGGCCTTCAAACTTCTCCATGCGGTCCTCCGCCGGGGACGCGAACTGAGTGCCGAGGTTTTCCTACGCTTCGACCTCAAACCGCTGCTGGACCTGGTGGCTCTGGGAACCATCGCTGATCTGGTGCCTTTACGAGGTGAAAACCGGATCCTCGTCACTGCCGGACTAAAACGGTTGGAGCAAACCGAACGACCAGGCCTGGTGGCGCTCAAAGAAGTCTCCCAGACCCGCTCGCCCATCGGAGTCTACGAAGTTGGTTTTCAGCTTAGTCCCCGCCTCAATGCCGCCGGACGCCTCGAGACGGCCGAATCCGCGCTCGAATTGCTGCTGGCCGAAGATCTGGAGAGCGCCCGCCCCCTGGCCCAAGCACTGGACACCACCAATCGGGAACGCCAGTCGATCGAACGAAAGATGGCGGACGACGTGGTCGCTTTAGTGCGGTCGAAGTTTCAACCCGAACACGACTTCGTGATCATTGAGGGCGCCCTGCATTGGCATATCGGCGTGGTTGGAATCGTGGCCGCACGTGTTCTCCGGGAATTCTACCGACCCACCATCATCCTAGGTGGGGACAACGACTACTGGCGCGGCTCGGGTCGCAGTGTTCCCGGATTCGACCTCGCCGCCGCCCTGCGCGAGTGCGACGACCTATTGGAAAAGCACGGCGGTCACGCCATGGCAGCCGGTGTTACTATCCAACCCAATCGCTTGGCTGCCTTACGCGAACGTCTCAACTCCGCAGCCAGGCTCGCGCTGCCACCCGAGATGCTCCGTCCGGAACTTCGGCTGGACGCCTCCATTCCGTTGCGGGAACTGACCGTTGACTGCGTTCGCGAACTCATGCGCCTGCAGCCTTTCGGACAAGGCAACCCGGCGCTCCAGTTTCTGATTCCCCGCGTCACTCTAGCCTCTCCCGCGCAAAAACTGGGTCACGCGCAACAACATTGGAAATTCCGTCTAACCGACGGTCAGTCCTACGTCGACGCCCTGTGGTGGGGCGCCGTCGAAAGCAAAGAGACAATCCCCCACGGCACGTTCGATGTCGCGGCCGTGCCCCAGGTCGAGGTCTACAACAATCGAACCCTGGTTCGTCTCAAGTTCCTGGATTGGCGCCCCTGTTCCTGATCCTTCGCCCCAGGTTCCCGGTGGTCCCATCCATACTCCTCGCACCTTTCCCTCGCCCCAACCTTGGCACCCGGCCGGTCGACTTGGTTCACTTCAACCCCTGATGATTGCGTTTCTCCATGGCCGCTTGGTGGAGGTCCTTCCGTCGGCCGTAACCCTGGAAGTCCAGGGAGTCGGCTACGAAGTCCTCATCCCGCTGTCGTCGTTCGACCGACTGCCGGCCGCGGGCCAGGAGGTGCGCCTGCTGACCCATCTCGTCGTTCGGGAAGATTCCCACACGCTGTACGGCTTCATGACGTCGGCCGAACGAGATCTGTTCCGACTCCTGATCAACACCGTCTCCGGCATCGGACCCAAACTGGCCCTCAATGTGTTGAGCGGCGTGAGCGTGGGTTCCTTCAGCGCAGCCGTAGCCGCCGGTGACATCAAAGCGCTCTCCGGCATCTCCGGCGTCGGTCGCAAAACGGCTGAACGAATGATCATGGAGCTCAAGGATAAGTTGGGGGTCCTGGGCGGATCGCCCGGACTGACCGCGACCCGAGAGGGAGTCCCAACCGCTCCGGCGGCAGGCGAAGTCCGCTTGAACGATGCCATCGCCGCCTTGGTGGCCCTGGGATTCAAGCCCGCAGACGCCCAGGCCTCAGTCCGCGGAGCCATCACGCTCCTCGGAGAGGCCGCCACGGTGGAACAATTGGTCCGCGCCTGCCTGAAACGCGGCGCCTGAGCCCTTCACCTGCTTGTCCGCTTCACCTTCGCCCAATCCTTCAAACGTGGCGCACCCTCCCAATCTGGGAGGGAGGATCGCCGCTCGGGCCGTTTGGGCCCTGGCGACCGTGGTCGGCGCCAGCACCCGATGGCAACTGACCGATGAATCCAGCCAGTTCGCCCAGGAAGGGCCGGACCAGGCGATCTTCGTCGTGTGGCACAACCGCCAACTGTTGGCGGCCGAAATTTTTCACCGCTTCGTCCGCAAGAAAAAACCGCAGCGCCGGCTCGCCTCCATCGCCAGTGCCAGCCGCGATGGCGCGATTGCCGCCCGCGTGCTGGAGCTTTCGGGAGTCCACGCCGCCCGGGGCTCGTCCAGTCGCCGGGGCGCCCGCGCCTTGGTGGAACTGATCTCCCTCGCCCGTCAGGGATTCGATTTGGCAGTCACGCCGGATGGTCCTAGAGGCCCTCGCTACGAAGTGAAACCAGGGGTGATTGCCCTGGCCCAGCACACCGGATTGCCCTTGGTCCCCATCTCCTACTTCATGAGCCCTAAGAAAGTCCTCCCCAGCTGGGATGGATTTCAGGTGCCTCTGCCCTTCGGTCGCTGCGAAATCTACGTGGCGTCCGGGATTCAGGTTCCCCGGGATCTCGACGAAGAGGGTCGATTGCAAAAAGCGCGGGAACTTCAGGAACAGTTGCGCGCGATTACCAGGGATTAAGCCGCTTGAACCGCGCCTTGACGCTCCCCCCTTCCCCCGTAGCTTCGCCGCACTGACATGGACTTCGCGGAATCCGCGGTGGCCGACCCGACGCTACCCTCCCCCACATTCCTGGCTCTAAAATCGTTTCATTCGAGCGGTCGCGGCTACTGGTCGCACATTGCCGACGCCGACTGGAATGACTGGCGCTGGCAACTGAAGCACCGAATCACCACTCTGGAGCAGCTCGAACGTTACCTGCCCACCCTGACTCCGGAGGAACGGGCCGGCGCGCTTTTGGCCGGACAATCCAAACTGGCCCTCGCCATCCCACCGTACTTTTTCAACCTGATCGATATGGGCGACGAGAACTGCCCGATCCGGCGTCAGGTTGTTCCGCGACTGGAGGAAACCCACACGGCCTCCTGGGAACTCAGCGATCCCTGCGGTGAGGACTCCCATTCGCCGGTTCCCGGCCTGGTCCATCGTTATCCTGACCGAGTCCTCTTCCTTGTGACCGACCGTTGCGCTGCGTATTGCCGTTACTGCACCCGCTCCCGCCTTGTCAGCAACGCCAGCGGGTATGATTTTCATCCCGACTTCGAGCGCCAGATCGCCTACATCGCCGCGCACCCGGAAATCCGGGACGTTCTTCTTAGTGGTGGCGACCCCCTTCTACTGAGCGATGACAAGTTGGATCACCTGCTGGGCCGGCTCCGCGCCATTCCTCATGTGGAGTTTCTCCGGATCGGCTCGCGGATTCCGATCTTCCTGCCCCAGCGCATCACTCCGGAATTGGTGGCCCGCTTGCGCAAACACCACCCGCTGTTCGTCAGCGTTCACACGAATCATCCGCGCGAACTGACCACCGAAGTCCGGGAGGCCCTGGGACGCCTTGCCGATGCCGGCATCCCGCTCGGCAACCAGTCGGTCCTGCTCCGCCACGTCAATGACGACGCGGAGGTGATGAAGGCCCTGTTGCACAAGTTGCTGATGTGCCGGGTCCGACCCTACTACCTGTACCAATGCGATCTGATCCAAGGCTCCGCCCACTTGCGCTCCAGCGTGAAGAAAGGGCTCGAGATCATGGAACAGCTGCGCGGGCACACGACCGGCTACGCGGTGCCGCAGTACGTGATCGATGCTCCCGGAGGGGGTGGCAAGATCCCGGTAAATCCTGATTACGTGCTCAGTTCCACGCCAGACCGGGTCATTCTTCGAAACTACGAAGGTCAGGTTTTCGAATATCCCGACGCTTCGGAAAACCCGGCTCTCGTGCTGGGCAATCCCCGTCGCCAACCCAACTTGGGCTTCGATTCGCGCCGGGCTTCGGCCGCTTCGGTGCAATCCCGATACTATCCGAAGTTCGCCTGACCGCCCGAACTTCCGTTTGCGTGTTCAGCTGACTCCCAGACGGATTCCTGACTAGGCTGCGCCGTCCGGTTTCCGTCATGCCCACGCTGCACCTTTATCTTCTGCGCCAAGTCCTGGCGACCTGTCTGCTGACGGTCGCCACCTTCACCGGCCTGCTGCTGATGGGCAACGTCCTGAAGGACGTGTTCGACTTGGTCGCCGCCGGTCGAGTGAGCATCGGTACCGCGGTCTACGCCGTCCTGCTGCTAATCCCGTTTGCCCTCGCCTTTGCTCTTCCGATCGGGCTACTGACAGGCTCCCTGCTGGTGTTCAGTCGCTTGAGTGTGGATCAGGAGCTCACGGCTATCCGCGCCGGCGGAATTAGCATTCTCGCGGCCATTTCCCCCATTCTCGGACTGGCCGTGGTACTCACCGGACTCAACGCCTGGCTGAACATGTATGTCGGACCGCAGTGTCGGCAGGCGTTCCGTAACCTCTACGACGAAGTGGTGCGCAAGTCCCCCGCCGCCGTCATCGGCGAAGGACGTTATGTGCAACAAAAGAATCTCACCATCTATGCGCGGGAGGTCCGGGGAACCCGGTTGAAGGACGTGCTGGTGTATTCGACCACGAACTCCGTGGAAATTGATGAGGCCACTGGTGAACCCAAGCAGATCCGCAATTTGGATGTCTGGGCGCCCGAGGCGGAAATCTTGATCGGGACCAACGGGTATCCCACCGCCATCCGACTCCTGCGCCTTCAGGGACTCTTCTTGAGCGGTGGTGTCTGGCAGCCGATGTACTCTCCCGAACACACCGAAGAAATCCGCGATTTCCAACCCGGCGCCGGCAAAAAACCCAAGCTCTCCATCATGAGCTTTCGGGAACTCCAGGAGGAACTCGTCCTTCGCAAGGAAGGCGGCGGAGCCCTGGAACCGGTCCGCGTGCAGATTCACAAGCAGCTGGCCTTTTCCTTTTCCTGCATCGGCTTCGCGATGGTCGGAATCCCGCTGGGCATCCGGGTCCAACGCCGCGAAACCAACATTGGCGTAGCCGTCGCCCTCGCGCTCTTGGGGCTGTACTACAGCTTCATCATTCTCGGCCAAGCCCTGGACACCCGAGCTCACTTGCATCCGCACCTGATCTTCTGGATTCCCAACCTGGGTTTCATCGCCGCCGGTATCTGGCTGCTGCGCCGGGCCGAACGCCCGGCCTAACGATCAACCGGCTGACCCGCACCAAACCCGGTCGTCAGCCGACCCCGAACAGCGACACGCCCTCGGGCAATAGCCGCAATGGTCGCCGGATAGAGCTGACGTTCCGCTTCCTGAATGCGCGCGTGCAAGGACTCCGCGGTATCTCCGTCCAACACCGGCACCGCGCGCTGGCCAATGATCGGGCCGGTATCCACCCCCTGGTCGACGTAGTGGACCGTGCAGCCGGTGACCTTCACCCCGTAATCCAAGGCCTGTTTCCAGGCGGCTAATCCGGGAAACGAAGGCAGCAAGGACGGATGGATGTTCACTACCCGGCCTTCGAACGCGCGCAGGAACTCTCCCTTGAGAATGCGCATGAAACCCGCCAACACGACCAAATCGACTCGCGCCTCCCGCAGCGCAGTCAGGTAAGCGGCCTCCGCGTCTTCATCGAGTTTGGTCCGGAACTTCCCTGGCGCCAGATACCGCGCGGGCAATCCCCGGTCTGTCGCATGCTTCAGGATTCCCGCCTCCGCCACATCGCTAATCACCACGGCGACCTCGGCCGGCAGCAGGCCCGCGTCCATCGCCTCGCAGATCGCCACAAAATTGGATCCCTTGCCGGATCCCAGAACGCCCAATCGGAACGCCGGAGTCTTGGTCACGCGATCAGCGTATCCGGCCGGAGGATTCACGGGAAGCTCCCGGAACAACGGCTCACCGATCCATCTTCGGTGCGCCAATGGCCTTCACGTACCGTCCCAACCAGTACCCCAGCAGATACTCATCCCCCGGGAAATCGGTCTGACCGTCTCCGGCATCCAGAATGAAGGGTTGGGTGTTGATGCGTGCAATCAAACGTTCACCCGGCGGGAGGAGTTCGACCATCTCGCGATTCATGAAGTTGGGTTCGCGTCGAGTGATGTCGCCCCGATGGGAGTTCCGCATCGGCCAGTTGATGGTGTCCAACGGTGTTCCCCGCAGAGTCCACACTGCTCCCGCCGGGTCGAATTGCTTCCCGCCACAGGCGGCATAGATGAAGTTCCAAATGGGATACCGCTCGGGCTGTTCGAACTCCCAATGATCCTTCACCGCGGCCAAATACCGCCCCCTCAATTCGTCGGTGAAGGCGAAGCGGCACAGCACCCAGTACGTAAAGAACGCCAGCTCATCGTCGCTGTGGTTCCACTCGTTGCCCATGTCATTGCCTTCATGGAGGTAACCCTTGGTATCCCCGATCAGCTTCATCGGACTGAGGATGTTCTTGAGGTATCCGTGCTGTTCGAACAGTTGCTCGGCGCGCTCCCGATAGCGGCGATCCCCGGTCATGCGATAGGCCAGCTGCAGCCCGGCCGTGATTTCCGCGCTGTTGAGCCGCCGGTCCACAATGGTTGGCGGAAACCAGTTCACATAGGCCGGATTCCACCGACCCCAGAGCGTGGGCTTTCCGTCCACGTCCACCAGGTACAGATCATGAGCGAGAATGTGTTCCAGAATCGGCACATAATTGGTCGCCACCCGAGCCCGTTCGGCGGGGGTCTTTGCCACCAACTCCCACATCACCGCGTGCGCATACGTCTGGGAACAGAACTCGTCGCTACTGGTGTGCCCCTTCCATTCCCAGGCCGGATCCACGGCATCCCGCCAGCGATCGGTATCGGAAAACTTGAAACCCCGCCGTTCGATGGTTCGCGCAAAGAACCCCGGAACCGTCGCAATCTCCCGCAACCGTTCCAAGGCTCCGAAGGATTCCCAGGCCTGCTGCCGCACCTTCTCCGCTTGCGTCACGGCATATTCGGCTCCCAGAGCTCCCAAATAGTAGCTGGTCCATCCCCCATCGTTGTCCGTGTCCACAATTTCACTGGTGGTGAGATCTCCCGGCACCGGGAGCCGCCGCTCGCCGGTCAGGCCATAGCGCAGATTCCGCGACCGAATCTTGCGCGAAAACCAGTCCGCCTTTTCGGCCAGAGTTGTCGATCGGAACGCCAAGGCGTTCAGACCTGTTTGAGTCAGAATCCAGACCGTGCCGTCGCCCGCCACCGCCAAGTCTTGAACCGCATCGTCCCGCAACCAACGGGGACCCGAATAGTAGCGAAAGCGGGGCGGCTCGATTCCGGGGGCCTGCGGAATGGCATAGCGAGAGCGGTCGCCAATCCGTTCAAAAAATGCTCCCCGGGTGGTGCCAAACCACCGCCCACCCTCCACCGGCACTTCGCACGTAATCTCTCCCCAGGGAACTCCCGTCCGACGCGCAGGCGTCTCCCGGGCCGCAGCCACGGACACGGTTCCATCGACGGCGAACGTCAGACGCTGTCCCGGGGTCGCCTGAACGGAACCCGCCGGACGCCCGTTGCCTCCGTTGGAAAGCCAGCGATCGGGAAACAAATAGTACAGATCTCCCCGGGGCGAGACCGCAATGTCCAGCGGCACCAACCCCGCCAGCGGACGAAAGCTCCGGTCCCACGCCAGGGTGTCGTCAAACACCCGGGCCACCCCACGATCGGTGAGCACGTAGACGACCTGTTCCTTGTCCACGCATACCTTGCGAAACACGACGTTGGTCAAATCCGGGGCCAACCGGATTCGCACCGCCAGATCCTGCCAGAAAGGTTCGTCCGGAATCGGCGCCGCAATCAGGGCACCCATCCAGCCTAGCCAGATCCAAAACTGACCGAGTCGTCGCAGCCGCATTCGAAAAGAGGAACACGGCATCCCGGCCCGGGAAAAGCGCGCAATGCAACATAACGCCTGCTTCCCGCTCGAACTGTAGACGCCCGTGCTTCAGGCTTTCCGCCATGTTGGTGACCGACTTCATTCCCGCCCAGCACCGGGGTTCGAAACGATTGCTGGTGGTTCTTCATGGTCTGGGCGACTCCCTTGAAGGCTGGCGCTGGCTGCCGCGGGAACTGAACCTGCCGGACGTCAATTACCTGCTGGTCAACGCGCCCGACGATTACTATGGCGGTTACTCTTGGTATGATCTGAACGGGGATTCGGGCCCAGGAATCCGCCGCAGCCGACAAGCCCTTCGGGAACTTCTCGAAGCCCAACCCGCCCGGGGATTTCCTCCAGAACAGACCGCGCTGCTGGGATTTTCCCAAGGCTGCCTGATGACCATTGAGGTCGGATTTCGTTTCCCCAAACGCCTCGCAGCTTTGGTTGGTATCAGTGGTTACATTTGGGACTCGGCGAATTTGATGGCCGAATTGTCGCCGGTCGCCCGCGAACAGGCGTTGCTGTTTACCCATGGGACTAGAGACCCCCTGATTCCCTGCGCCCAAGTGCGGGCCGAAGTGGAGCAGCTACAAAAAGCGGGCCTGCCGATTACGTGGAAGGAATTCAACAAGGTACACACGATTGCCGGCGCGGAGGAACTAGCCGTGATCCGCGAGTTCTTGATCGGCCGCTTCTCGCTGCTGGACCCAAAGGTGTAATTCTCGCTGGAAGGCGTCTTTGACAAGCGTGAACGAATCCGCTTGTTTCCCCTTCGCTTCATGACGATCTCGGATTTCTTCCGCCGCCTCTGGCCGGCCCTCGCCAGTTTTCTGATCTCGGTGTTACCGCTGGGTGCAGCCCCATTCGTCCAAGGTTTTGCCCCGGACTTTGGCCCACCTGGAACCCAAGTGGTAATCCGCGGATCCGGCTTCCGACCAACAGCGACTCCTCCGATCGTTCAATTCGGCACCGCTCAAGCCACCTTGGTCAGCGCCAATCAGACCACCATTGTGGCGGTGGTTCCCAACAACGCCACCATTGGTCCAGTCACCGTCACCGTCCCCAACGGCGGCGGACAGTACACGACCCCCTTCTTCTTCTATCTGCCGCCTCGGATCACGGATTTCGGTACGGAGCCTCAGGCTGGGCCCGATCTGACCTTCAAGAAACCCGTCGTCCTCGTCCCTGGCGGAACACTGACCATTGTCGGCGCCAACTTTTTTGTCCCTGGGTTCCCAGCCTTGTTGGTGAAAGTGGGTTCAACTCCCCTGAACGCCACAGTAACCGCCGAGACTCAGATCCGCGCTCAGTTACCCGCCCTTCTCGAAACCGGCTATGTCTCCGTCCTAACCCAGGTCGGCGGCACCACCAACACCAGCGAGTACTTTTACGGTCCGCCCCGAATCACGCGCTTCACGCCCCGAGCCGCCGCCGGGGATACCATTGAGATCGTCGGGATCAACTTTCTCACCCAGGTTCCTAGCCAGATTGAAGTTACCCTGGGAGGGGTCAAAGCCGCCGTGGACGTGAAGTCCAACACCAATCTGCTGGCGATCGTTCCGGCCACCTCCTTGTCCGGAAGGGTCTCGGTCGCGGTTCCTGGCGGAACCTTTATCACCACCAGCAACCTGACCATTCTCCCGAAAATCGAGTCCTTCACCCCCGGCTTTGGTCCCCCGGGAACGGTAGTGGCCATCAACGGCAGCGGGCTCACTGGCACCACCCAGGTGAGGTTCGGAACTCTGGCATCGACCGCCTTCACCAACATTAGTCAAACCCAAGTCAATGCCGTCGTTCCGGCGAACGCCCAGACGTCGCTCATCTCCGTCACCACCGGCACCGGCACTAATGTCTCCACCACGCCGTTCTTCGTGGCTCCCAGCATCGCGAACTTCTCGCCCTCCGCCGGCAACCCAGGGACTAAAGTCACCGTGAATGGTCTCAACTTCACCGGGGCCACTGACGTTCAGTTGAACGGGGTCTCCCTGGCCAATTTCACTGTGGTCGACAACGAGCAGATCACCTTCTTCGTCCCGGAGTCAGCGTCGTCCGGCAAGATCAGGGTCATCACTCCCGCCGGTTCTGCGGAATCCGGTCCTTCGTTCACCGTGCGCGGCCCCCAACCGTTCATCACCCGCTTCACCCCCGCATCCGGCGGGCCGGGAACCGCAGTCACCATCATCGGCGGCAACTTGGCGGCCGTAACCAATGTGACCTTCAACGGCGCCCGCGCGACCTTCAATGTGGTGCAACAGACCAATCTGCTGGCGACCGTTCCCGCCAATGCCACGACGGGCAAGATACGGGTGACGTCACCAGATGGCGGGGCGGATTCCACGGAGAACTTTGTCTTCGGCACCACCGCTGATGTCCGCATTCTCTTCACTGGAAACCCCAATCCCGCCGTCGCCTACGGAGTCCTGGTGTACAACGTTCAAGCCTTCAACAACGGACCGCTCACCGCCCAGAACGCAGTCATCGAGGTTGATCTGCCACCGGGTTTGGCCCTGATTGAGACGACCGGTCCGCTGGCGCCCGTAATTTCCGGACAAAAGCTCACCTACAACCGCGGGTCCCTCGAAGTCGGCGGAGTTTTCCTCGCGGGCATCCGGGTCAATGCCGGCGCCCCAACCAACGCCATTGCCTTCGCCAGAATCACCAGTTCCACGCCGGATACCAATCCCGACAACAATTCCCGCTTTGTCACCAATGCAGTGGCCCTGCCGAGACTAGCCATCGAAAGCGTCGACCCCACGGAAGTCCTCTTGTCCTGGCCTTCGGCGGCCGGATCTCTCTACCAACTGAATTCCTCGACCAGCCTGAACGGTCCATTCAGTCCGGTGCCCGGGAACGCTGCGGATGACGGAGACCGCCTGCTTTTGACGGTTCCCGCCACCAATTCTCTGCAACTTTTCCGACTCAACCTGGTCGGCCCTTGAGTCCATCGGTTCACTTGGGGTTCGCCATTGGACGCAACCCCAGTTGACCGTCGTTCGGAAACTGGGCGGAGGAAGGGGCCTGGATCACGCGACTTCGTTCTGCTTCGAGTCGGCGATCCAATTCTTCCAACCGACGGGCCGTCGACGTTGCCAAGAGATTTCCTCGGGCCTCCAAACTGCCCCGAGCCGTGGGTCCGAGCCCCGCCCGGTCCCGAGCGCGAACGTAGTCATGCACCGCTTTGGCGTAATCCCCGCAGAGCGGAGCCAGTTCCGGCGCAGCCCGCATCGCCAGCATCCGCCATTGAGTGACCTTCCGGTTCAAAACCTCGCGCTGAGTTTCATAGTCCCAGTTGACCAATACGTCGGCTAACGGAACCACCTTGGGAACCGCCGGACTATTGGTATCCACCCGTACCTCGGTGGTCTCAAAGCGGAGGTCCTCCAACTGTTTTAGGATTCGCTCCCGAGGCCACCGCTGGGTGGGATCGGTGGTCAAAGTGTCGGTAGCGCTCACCGCCCACCATTTTTCCACATCAAGCAGCGACTGAAACTCACCTCCGGAAGCCCGAAGCAGGGCTGTCTGCCAGTTCAAACATCGGGGTATCTCCGCGAGAAACCGCCGCATCACTTCCTGCCCCCAATCCGTACGAACAAATTCATAAGTCAGCAGCGTCGCCGTCGCCTGAAACTCCTGAAACCGGGCCGGCTCCTTCAATTGGTCGAACGTGAGCAAGCTGAGTTCCGAAAACGGCATCGGCTCTTTGCCGCGCAACTGGGCTCGCGCCGGCGCCAAGGAATCCGGCTTGAGCCGCGAGCGGTTCAACACCGTGGCCGACTCCGCCACCAAATCCCGCCCCTCTTCCGCCAAAATCAATTGGTACAGACCCTCCGTCAGCCACAGCGGAACCAAGGCACATTCCCCCCCGGTATTGTGACGATTGGCCCGTTCCAAGAGGACAACCTCCACCAAGGTTCGCACCAAGCGAGGCCATTCGATACGATCGGGAACCGGAACAAAAAACTGCCAACCATCCCGCCCCGATTCCGCTCGAATGGAAAGCCGACCCTCCAAGCGGTTGGCATCCCGCATCTGAATGTAGATCCGCGATCGCCACGCATCCTGAACGTCCAACCTGCGATCCACCGCCTGCTTCACCCGCTCGGCCGTCACCGCCAGTAAATCCGCCCGCAACGTCACCAGTTCATTCGTGCCCACCCGAGTCAGATTGGGAGTCGGCGGAGGCAGATTGGGCCCTCGACTTTGAACAAGGAATTGCCCGCTGTGACTGGAAGCCGTAACGGGCAATTCAATCGGTAGCGGCGACTGTCCGCGGGCGGCCAAAGATCCTCCGCACATCAATGCCGCCACGCCCAACCACCGGACCCAGACTGCGGGAAACAAGGAGTGAACCATGGGATGGATGTGGGAGTGGGCCGCCACCAGGGGCGTTCATTCTCTCCCCCGGAAACACTCAGGTTTTCTTGGGCTTTGACTCCGGCTTGGGCGCGGGCGCAGGCGCCGGCGCAGGCTTCGATTCAGCCGGCTTCGATTCGGCTTTAGGCTTGGACGCCTCAGACTCCGTCTTTACCGCCGATTTGTAGCCCTCGCTCCGGTAGTCCGTGATGTAGAATCCGCTTCCCTTGAAGATGAGTCCAGCGCCGCCGCCCACACCACGCTTCACTGCTCCCTTTCCCCATTTGGCCCGGGGACAGACCTCCTTGGGACACACCGTCAACGGGGTGGCCGACATCGATTGCTGAAACTCGAACTCATGGCCGCACTTGGCGCAGGTGTATTCGTACGTAGGCATACTCAAAAACGGCGGAAATAACGAAACGGACTCCGGGTCGTCAAGGGACCTCCGCTTTCGCCCCGACTCGGCCTCGCCCAGCATCATCGGGGGAACCCCTCGGTGTCATCCCCTCATTCACTCCGGGGGGGGCGTTTACCCCACCTCACCGGTTCCAGAAACGACGTCGCCAAACTCCCCAGCCCAACATTCCTACCCCCACCGCGACCGCCCACTCCGCCGGTTCGGGCACCATGGTAAACGAGCCAATTTCCAAATTAAGAGTGTTTCCGGCCGGAACGACAATGTCGGGAAAGTGCAGAAAGATGCCATTGATGTTCCCCAAATCCGCCGAGCCCGACAAACTCGAGAACGGAATCGTGTAGGTCCCGGGGCCATTCAAGGTGAACGGCGTCGTCACCGATTCCCCCAGGGAAGAAGTCTGAACCACGATCTCCCCTTGGACGGATCCACCGATCAACCTCGGCACCACCAATTGAAAGGCCTGATTGTTATTGGCCTCCAGATCGATTCCCAAGGCGGTCCCCACGTACTCATTAGGCACCGACCCCGACACATCGAGGTCACCCCAAGCCAGCGACAGAATGGTCGTACTATTGGCCAGGTCGACGCTCATGCGGTTATCCGCGACGTCCCACACATAGCCGAATCCAGCGTGTTGAATTCGACGCGACCGCGCTCCGCCGAGGACATCCGCCGAATCCAACCCCGACTGCGTCACGATCTGGCTGTTTTGCGACCCCGAATCGAGAAAATCGCCCACGCTGAAGTTGTCGATGACAACCACCTGGGCGCACACGGGCAGAACCACTAGGGCACCAGCGAAAGACATGGGTAGGGAATTCATGGGAGTAGGCTCGGATTTGTGTTTGGGTAAACCAACCGGAAGCAGGTTCCCGTTAGCGCCAAATCCGGCCTCCGGTCAAGCGCCGAAGGCACCGAGTTGCGCAAGCGTTGTCCAGCAATCGCCAACCCACGCGTTGCCGGTTGTAAGTTCCAGTCCATGCTCCGACGCATGAAAGCCAAACGCTCCACCCCGGCCACCACTCCGCTCGTTGTCGTTCCGCCTCCACCCCCCACCCCCGTCGTGGCCGTGCGATCTGCCCGCTCCAAAAGTGCAAAGAAACCGGCTGACCCCCGTGAGAATCCCGCCGCCCGCGACGTCCGAGGAACAGCCAGCCGAACCGAGATCCGCCGGGAGTCCCCGCGCGTGACCGCACCCCGGGCGTCTCAACGCCCCGCCGAACGCAGTGGCCAGCCCCGGAGTCGCAAGGCAGGACCGGCCAAATAACGCCTCAGCCAACGCTCTTCCACGTCCTCCTGGGACGCCCGACGGCGCCGGAACTTGAAACCCGGCCCGCTCCCTGCTTGCGAAAGAGGCCTTTGGGTCCGCTCAATAGGCGCGCCGCATGGACTCATCTTCGCGAACTCCCGCCCTGTACCGCGTGAGCGATACCCTTTCCGGGATCGTCTTGCTGGTCATGACCGTGTTCGCCCCGTGGGCCTTCGGTTGTACCGTCTCCTGGGCCATCTGGTCCATGTGCGGGGCCGGCTACACGTTGGGTCTATTGCTCGTTCTGAAATGGGTGGCGCGCCGGCGGGAAGAATACGAACCCGACCGCTGGGTCGAACACTCCGGAATCGGGGCTTGGGGCGTCCGCATAATGGCCGGCTTGACGGTCCTGGTGCTGGCTCTGGTCTTGATCAGTGCCCTCAATGCCCGAGCCGAAGTCGTCATCACCAAAATCGGGCCCCAGCTCAATTACCTCGAGCGCGAACCAGTTTCCTGGCTCCCCACCTCTTACGATGGCCCCCGGACGATGCGGGCGTTCTGGCGCTATCTGGCCTTGGCCCTGACGTTCTGGGCGGCACGGGATTGGGTACTAACGAAGACTCGCCGGGAACGTTATGACGCCGAGGAAGCGGTCTTTCCTCCCGCCCGCGTTCGTCAGTTCCTTTGGACTCTGAGCATCAGTAGCGCCGTTCTGGCCTTGGTGAGTATCGCCCAACGGCTCGACGGCACCGACAAGCTGCTCTGGCTGATCAAGCCGGTGATCCGCAATCCCCAGAATTTTTCCTGGGGTCCGTATGCCTACCGAACTAACGGCGCTCAATACTTCAATTTGGTCTGGCCCATCACCCTCGGATTTTGGTGGGCCTTGCGTGACCGCGCTCGAAAGACCCGTAAAGGAGCCGCCAAATTGGGCAATGACGCCCATATCATTCTCCTTCCGTGCACGCTCCTCATGGCGTCCTGCCCGCTGATTTCCACGAGCCGAGGTGGGGCCTTGGTGATGCTCGCCTTGGTGGGAGGCACTTTGCTGATCTTGGCGACCGCCCAAGGCGCGGCCCATCGAGTGGGACGTTTGGCCGCGGCCGGTCTCTTCCTCGGAGTCCTGGCCCTCGGCTGGTTCGCCGGAGGCACTGCCCTGCGGGAACGCTTTTCGACGGTATTCGAGGATCGACTCTCCAAACGCCTCGACCTCTATGAAGCCGCGGGACGCATGGTGGCCGATGCCGGACCGTTTGGAACCGGTCCGGAATCGTTCACTGGCCTTTATTCGCTGTACCGGACCAATCCCGAGGACGAATGGCACGCCTTCGCCCATAACGACTGGTTGGAAACGCGCATCACCTTCGGTTGGGTAGGGCTGAGTTTGGTCGTAGCCCTGCTGGTCCTCCTGGTGGCCCATTGGAGTACCGGACAGGGCCTTGAGGCTCCCCGGGAATTCAATCTGCTTTTCGGGCTGTCCCTCGTGGGGTTGTTGGCCCACGCCCGTTTTGACTTCCCGTTCCAAATGTTTTCGCTGCTCTTCCTCTTCCTCGTCCTGGGAGCCGTCGGGCTGGCCAGCGCTCCCCGACCCGGCGCGATTCGATTGTCCCGGAGTAGCAGCAAACGCCGCAGTCGCTCGGCTACAGCCTCGGTTCGACCCGACTCCCAGGCTTCACCGGCCTGAGGCCGAAGGCTCAGCGCCGATACCACGCGACCGTCTCGGCAAGGCCCGTTTCGAGGCTGTATCGCGGACGCCAACCCGTCGCCCGAATTCGCTCCACCGCTGCCACGGAATGGCGCACATCCCCCGGCCGCTCCGGCTGATATTGGCAAGGCGAACTCGATCCCGTGAGCCGACAAATCTCCTGCGCGAGATGATTCACCGTGGTCGCCACTCCATATCCCACATTGAAGGCCCCACCCAACTCTGCTCGCTGCGCCAAATGCATCAATCCGTCGACCACGTCCCCCACATAAACAAAGTCTCGAGTCTGTTCCCCATCCCCATAGATGACGAGCGGAACTCCCTGTAAGGCCCGGGTGATGAATCCCGGCACCGCCGCGGCATAGGCACTGTCAGGACGCTGCCGAGGTCCAAAAACGTTGAAGAAACGCGCACATGCGGTCCGGATCCGGCCCCGGCGGGCATAGTGTTCACAGTAGAATTCACCATCCAGCTTGGTCAGGGCGTAGGGACTGCGCGGCTGCGGCACCATCGATTCGCGCTTGGGAACGGTCGGATCATCTCCATAAACCGCCGCGGAACTGGCCAGTACCAGACGACGCACCCCGGCCGTTTCCGCCGCTTCCAGCACGGTCAGCAAGCCCTGGACATTGAGCCGGGCACAGGCAAGCGGGTCCACCATGGAGGCCGGAACGCTGACGAAAGCCGCCAAGTGAAACACCGTGTCGATTCCTTGCATCGCCCGCGCCACGGCGTCCGGGTCTGTAATTGAACCCTGCTGAAACTCCACATCCTGTTCGTCGAGGTTGTGCCGGTCGCCCCCGGACAGGTCGTCCAACACTCGAACCGGGCCCAGGGCACGACAAGCCGCGGCCAAGTGACCGCCAATGAAGCCCGCGCCACCCGTGATCAGAACACTCATGCGAATGGTGCGCAGCATGACCGACCGGCCACGCCCAGTACAAAGCCGAAAGTACCACTGGGAACCAGCAGATGTCCGCCAAACGTGGGTGGGTCCTCCAACAGGACCACGGATGGAGCTTGGCCCCATGGCCCGGGTCCAGTTTGATCCACCCGTGCCGTGAATCGACCCGTCGTCATCTTCTCCGACCTCCTCCCTCCAAAACGCGGCGGGCTGGCCGATCATACCTACCGGCTGGCGGAATACCTTTCGGCCCATCATCCCGTAACAGTGATCTCGTCCGTCGGCGTGAGCACCGCGGCCCCGTTCACCGTACGACCGGTGATGGACGATTGGCGTGATCGACAAATGCTTCGAGCCGAGTTGGCAGGCCTGCCCACGGACGCACTTCTCCTGTGGCAGTATGTTCCCCACATGTACGGACACGGAGGCGTCAATCGCTACCTGCCGCGCTTCATGCGCGAGATGCGTCGAAACCGGCGCCATCAGGTGGTCATCGCCCATGAGATTGCCGCCGATTACTCCTGGCATCCGGCCCGCTTCTGGTACGCGTGGAATCACCGGCGGCAGTGGGGTCAAATTCTCAAGCACGCGGACGTCATTCCGGTCGCCTGCGGTCGCTGGGTAGAAGATTGGAGCCGTCGTCGCCGCTCCGCCGCCACCAAACTCTTCACTCTGCCTTCACCCAGCAATCTTCCGCTGGAGCCTGTCGCCGAGAATCACCGGGCCCAATGGCGCCGCGAACAAGGGCTGGACCCTTCGACCCAGGTGCTCGCGTACTTTGGCACGCTGAACCCCTCCAAGCAGCTTCCCTGGATCCTGGATGCCTGGGCCACCTGTCATCGGCCGGAGAAGCCCGTGGCCTTCGCCGTGATTGGCGCCGCGCCGCCGGTCCCCTTGGAAGGCGAATTGAAACAATACTTCCGTCCGCTCGGTCATCTGCCCGCCGCCGAAGCCTCCCGCGCGCTTTCCGCCGTCGACCTGCTCGCCCTACCCTTCATCGACGGAATCTCCGAACGACGAGGAACCATCATGGCCGGCCTCCAGCATGGAACTCCGGTGCTCTCGACCATCGGACATAATACCGGTCGTGATCTGCAAAAAGCGGACTGGCTCGCCCTCACCCCAGTGGACAACCGACTCACCTTCGTTCGCGCCGTCTCCGACCTCCTCGCCAACCCGAAACGCCTCCAGCAGTTGGGCGCCGCCGGAAAAGCCCAGTACGACCAGCACTACAGCTGGCCCGTGGTCGTGGAGCAACTCCGCCAGCGCTTCCCGCGCTGAGGAGCCGTTTCCCCCGAGTCCATGCGCATCCTGCTCGTCGCCTATTTCTACGAGGCTCCGGCTGGTGGCGGCATCATTGTGGCCCGCCAACTGAGAACTCAGTTGGCCGCTCGGGGACACACCGTCGATGTCCTGTGCCTCGCCGGCTCCCCGGAAACCCAACCTGGAACCATCTGGCGACTCCCACCGCCTCCGGGAACTTCCGGTCAGATCAATCGCCTGCGCCAGGTTCTCCTCTTCCTCAACAACCGCGCCTTCGACCGCTATTTCCTGAGCCAGGCCCACGCTCTGCCGCTGCGGGAACAACGCTACGACTTCATTCTCGCCCAGGATTTTCTCAGCGTCCGACTCGTCCGGGAACTGGCCCGGGAATGGGGAGTCCCCTGCGGCGCCACGCTTCACGACACGCTCCCGCAGCAGGTGGAGGTCGGCGCGCCCAATCCGTGGGTTCGTCGTCTCTTGCGGAGCATCAGCCTCCGTCGCGATCATTCCCTAAAGAACGATCTGCGTGGGTACGCTTGGCTCGCCGCGGTTTCCCGCCACGTGCAGCGCTCCGCGCAACACTGGCTAGCACCCGCCGCACCACCGATTCACGTGGTCTATAATCCGGTTCCCGAACCTTTCACCCGCCTGGCCCCGCCCCGACCGGATGCCGCGCTCAACTACCTCTTCGTCGGCCGTCTTTCTCCCGAAAAGGGAATCGACCTGTTGGTGGAAGCCTTCCGCCAAACCCCCTCCCCCCATCGACTCACCATTCTCGGGCTGGCGGGGTCCTTGGGCCCGCTGGTTCGTTCGTTGGCCGCCTCCGACCCCCGAATTCAGCTCCACGCCGCCGTTCCCTACTCGGCCATGCCCGGAGTTTACCAACAGCACCACGCCGTCTGCTGCCCGGTCATGTGGGACGAACCGTTTGGTCTGACGGTCTTGGAAGGGCGAGTCACCCAACGTGTCGTGATTGGGACCCGGCGCGGCGGACTTCCTGAGATCTTGGAAGGTTATCCCCGGGCCCACCTCTTTGATGCCGCCCCGGATCGATTCGAGACCATCCGACGCCTTTCGCGTGCTCTGGCGCACGGGGCCGAATTGCTACGGACTCCCGTAGATTCTGGGGCGGAAGAAGCGTTCCTGGCGCCTCTCCAATTGAACGCCGTTACCGACCACTACGACAGGCTGATCAACGCCACTTTGGTGACCGAGTCGGCCGGGCGTTAACCGCGTTTCCGCAGCACCGCCACATAGGACAGCACGGTTCGCCGACCCAGGCGGGCAAAGGGCAGAGCCAGATATTGCAGTCCCAAGAAAAGAGGATACAGCAGCAACGCCACGACCCGTCGCCACCCTCCTCGGTCATGGAACAGCGCCAGATTGCCGGTCAGTAAGGTGACCACCGTTGGCACGACTCCTCCCGTGCGCCAAAACCCCACCGACTCCAATCCGGCCGCATCCGCCAATCGGCGCAAGCAGTGATGGGTGTAACGGAAGTAGTCGTGCGGTTCCTCGTGCAAAGGGAAGATGAACGGCCAAGAAAGGTAGACATGTCCACCGGGACGAATCACCCGCGCCAGTTCCCTCAGCGCCATGGCGGGTTCCGGATGATGCTCCAACACTTCGAACGCTGCGGCGTGGTCATAACTTCCCTCCGCAAACGGGAGTATCCACGTCGTGGTGTAGTCGGGAGGAAACGTGAAATCCGGGGCGCCCGTGGCAAAATCCTTGTTCACCGAGAACCCGGCAAAGTCGATTCCTTCGTACTTCTGAACGTTCTGAAACAGGTCTCGATGGGGCTTCTGACCACAGCCCACATCAATCAACGAACCCGTCGCCGGAGCGGCTGCGACCGCCTCCCGCAAGGCACGCCGCAACAGATAGCGCGTCAGAAAAAAGGGCGAGACCAGAACACGAAGACTCATGAACCGGCCACAGGATGGCGCAGGGAACGATCCCGGGGGACAAAAAACCGGCGATTCCGAACCCTATTGAACCGGGTCAACCGCGTAGAAGTAGGCATTGTCGGGAGCCTCTTCATCTGTGAATCGCGCGGTGGCTCCGTCGGCCACCACTTCTCGATAAACCTCCCACTCCAACTGGGAGATCTGATTCTTCCTGAGGATTCGATACTTCCTTCCCGGCACACTCGCCCAAGAAAGGGAAACGACCCGCTTGGCGGTCAGGGCAAATCCGGAGAGCGGATCCAAGGGATCGGTCCCGGCGACAAACTCCTGCAGGTTATTGGCCCCATCCGCATCAGGATCCGACTCCGCCGAGACGCGAGGATCGGTCAGGTATCCCGGGCCGAAATAACGTCGGCGCCACTCATTGGAAATTCCGTCCTGAATCGCATAAATCCGCACAAACTCTCCGCGCACAATCGGCGAGTCCGGTTCCCCGTTCACGAAGGCCCGTGCCGCCACGAACACCGTGGAATTCAAACTAAGGGATCCCTCGTAGACCGGCGAGTTGGTATTGGGATCGGAGCCGTCCAGAGTATACCTCAACACCCGGCCGGGGGCGGCACCGGTGATTACGACGGCAATTCGATTCGTGAACAAGGCACCGTTCGGTTCCAGGGCGACGGTCGAGTCACGCGCGATCAATTGAACGCCATTCAGGAAAGGGGGTCCGCCGGGGAGTCCGGCCGCGATCAGTTGCACCGATTGGCCGGCCGCGACCTCCACGTTTCTGAGAACGACATAGTGTGCGCCTTCGACCCACGGGAGGGTTCGCCATTCCGAGGTTGTCCGTGTGGTGAGCGGACCGTATCGCTTGGTCTCGGTCACCACTTCAAAGCGGGTGGCCATATGGTCCTGCTCCCCATGCCCATAGGCCACAACATCCCAGACCCCGGCCGGCAAGTCATTGAATGTGACTGAAATCGGCCCGCCGTTGGAGTAGGCATAGATCCCAAACATCAGGTCCGGCAGTAGGGTCACCCATGCGCCCGGCGCGTTCTCGACCGCAAATGACGCGCCCGACGGCAGCCCTGTGGTATAAACCAAGTTAGTGCTACCCACATTCGGAGCGGTTGGACCGCTCCAGAGATTCCATACGTCCGTAGCAGAGTTACCAAACGCCGCCTTTCCCACGGGAGCGCCCTGAACCGCCGAGTTGCCGAAGTCCAGACTGATGATCTGGGACGCATTCGCGATACCCACGGTTAAACAAAGAGAGAACAGCCATCCAAAAAACCGATCTGATTTTGTCATAATAAGGTCGAAGACCTTCCGAACGCTGACGAGAAACCTCACCCGGTCAACCATGATCTCGGCAAAACTGTCGGGCCGCAGGACCGACACAACGTAACGGGGAACTCCAGAGAACTCCGCATTGGTTTTTTGCCCCGATCCCGGCAGCGTCTCCCCAATGACGGATGCAACCGCCAGCAGTGGTCCGCGCCGACTCAACGTCGGCTGCGGACTCGACCTTCGACCCGGCTGGGTCAACTTGGACATGGTAGATTATGGTGGGAATACACTCACTGATCTCAATCGCTACCCCTGGCCGTTTCCCGAGTCGCACTTTGACGAGGTTCTGTGCAGTCACGTGCTGGAACACCTGGCCAATTTTAACGCGGCGATCACCGAAATCTGGCGAGTGTCCCGGCCCGGCGCCCTGCTGGTGGTTCGCGTCCCATTTTTTCTGAGCACCAAGTACTACTCCGAACCCGATCATCGCATTCCGTTCGGGATTCGAAGCTTCGACAACTACGAAGACATCAGTGGCCGACACTTGCGCTTCTACGAGAAATGGAAGTTGGGGCATCGCACCAATTACGGCTCTCCGGCGCGATTTCGCGTGGAGGAAAAACGGTTCCACTTCTCCAACTTCGCCGTGCTCCGTTGGTTGAACCCGCTGATCAACCTCGAACCTGTCCTCTACGAGCGGTTCTTCGCGACATTGCTGACCCCGGAGGAAGTCTGGTTTCGCCTGCGCGTCGTCAAATAGTCGGGCGCCATGATTCTTCCCCAACTCCTCTGGCGGTTCGCCCGGCACCGGGATGATGCCGAGTTCTACCGGCTGCAAGCCACGGATGCGATCCGTTGGCTCCGTGAGCGGGGTGTCCCCTTCACCCCCGGCTTCACCGCCCTGGACCTGGGAGCTGGCCATGGAGTCTTCGGAAGGGAGCTTCAGCAACTCGGCGCTAGGGTGACGTATGCAGACGAAAAGAACTTCCTGATGCCCGAGCTCCTGGGGGCCCCGTTTCACCCGGTCAATCTCGACCAGGACGACTTCACCGGGTTAGGCAAGTTCGACTTGGTGATCTGCTCCAACGTGCTCGAACACCTCTCCCAACCGGAACGATTCCTGGCCCAAGGCCACGAACTGCTAACGCCAGACGGATTTCTCTACCTCAGCTGGACCAACTGGCTTTCGCCCTGGGGTGGACATGAGTTCTCCCCCTGGCATTACCTTGGAACCACACTGGGACCAGCCGTCTACGACCGGCTTACCCGACGACCGCGTTTCCACCAACCGTATCGGAATCTGTTTCCGACCTACATTGGCCAAGTCTTGGCGTTCCTCCGCAACCGGAGTCAGCTGGACGTCGTGGCAGCCGCTCCCCGCTACTACACGGAGTTCCCCTTTTTGGTGGCGTGTCCGGTTGTTCGGGAGTTTGTCACTTGGAACTGCGGTCTGCTGCTGCGACGACGATGCTCCCCTCGCTAACGAGGCCTGCGACAGGCAGGAGTTAGGAATGCGCCGGTTCTAGCTTGGCCCCGGGCCTGAACTCCGTACCCTCCTCGCCATGGCCAAGATCATTCTGGTCGACGATGAGTTGACCATGGTGCAGATGGTCGCCGAAGTTTTGAGGGCGGACGGTCACGAGGTCTTTCCCTTCACCAACTACGCCGGCGTCGTCGAAGCCCTGGCAACCCAACATCCCGACTTGGTCGTCACCGACCTCTACCTGGACAAAACCCGTCCCGGGGGACATGAGATTCTCAAGAAAGCCCGCGCCCTTTCGCCGCCTCCTGCGGTGATCGTCATCAGCGGACTCGGCACCGTGGAGGACGCCGTGAAGGCCATGAAGTTCGGCGCCTTCGATTTTCTTCGTAAGCCCTTCAATCTCGATGAACTCAAGCTCTGCGTCCGGCGAGCCCTGAGCTACACCGAAGCGGTTGCGGAAAACACCCAACTGCGCAAGGAACTCCGCCGCCAATACCGGTTCAGCCAGATCATCGGCGCGAATGCCGCCATGCAGGAGGTGTTCCGCATTGTGGAGCGCGTGGCCGACACCGACACCACCGTCCTGGTGCTGGGTGAAAGCGGCACCGGCAAGGAACTGGTCGCCCGCGCCCTCCACTACAATTCGCGCCGGGCGACGTGCCCGTTCGTGCCCCTCAATTGTTCCGCCCTGCCCGAGAACCTCCTGGAATCCGAGCTTTTCGGACACCGCAAGGGAGCCTTCACCGGTGCTATCGCCGACAAGGACGGTCTGTTCCACGAAGCCAACGGCGGCACCATTTTCCTCGACGAAATCGGGACCATGCCGGCGCAACTCCAAAGCCGGTTGCTCCGCGTGCTTCAGGAAAAAGAAGTGCGCCGAGTGGGCGACAATACCCCCAGTCAGGTCGATGTACGGGTCATCGCTGCGACCAACGAAAAACTGGAGGAGTTAATGAAATCGGGACGCTTCCGCGAGGATCTCTATTACCGACTGAACGTGGTCAACGTGCAGTTGCCGGCGTTGCGGGAACGAGCCGACGACATTCCGATGCTCGCGGCCCATTTCCTGAAGGATAAGGTGCATCTGCGAAGCGGGAAGCCATTCCGATTGACTCAGCGAGCCCTCGATACTCTGGTGGCATACCCCTGGCCGGGCAATGTCCGGGAGCTGGGCAATGCCATCGAACGCGCCGTGGTTCTGACCGATGGTCCCCTGATCCGAGCCCGAGATCTGCCTCCGGCGCTTCAGAAGTATGCCCCGGTCGATGACGGGCTCGAAGACCAGCAGGCGGCTGAAACCACCGCTCCAGTCGGCGCCAATATCAGTCCGGACGCGGCGCCTATTGTGACGTCCCCAACCGGGGCGCCCGCCGCAGCCGCGGCTCCGCATGACGATATCCCCGTTACGTCCGGCACCATTGTTCCGCTCAAGAAATTCATTCGCGACCACGAATTGAACTATCTCCGGCAAGTACTCAATCGGACCAACGGCGACAAAGAAGAAGCCGCGCGACTCCTCGACGTCAGTCTGGCGACCCTTTACCGAAAGCTTGCGGAAGAAGGTGAATAGCCTGATTCGCGTCTCGCCCCGGTACCGCTAACCTCCTTGCGCCCCCGCCAGGGGCCTCCCGTTTTCGGTCTTTCCATCCATGAGTTCGACCTCCAACTCCCGTATTCTCCCGACTCCTGGTGAGTCGAGTCCGGTTCGTCGCCATTTTGCTTCCGACAATTATGCCGGCATTGCCCCTGAAGCCTGGGCCGCCCTGGAAGATGCCAACCGCGGCCATGCGCCCGCCTACGGCAACGATCCCTGGACCCAACGGGCCGCAGACCTGATCCGCGACGCCTTCGAAACTCCGTGCGAAGTCTTCTTCGTCTTCAACGGTACGGCAGCCAACTCACTCTCCCTCGCCCACTTATGCCAAAGTTACCACAGCGTGCTTTGTCATGACGTGGCCCATATTGAGAAGGACGAGTGCGGGGCTCCGGAGTTCTTCGCGAACGGCTCGAAACTACTGCTGCTCCCCGGCACCAACGGCAAGCTCACTCCCGCGGGAATCGAAGAGGCCGTCCTCCGGCGAACAGACATTCATTACCCCAAACCGCGGGTCGTGAGCCTGACCCAAGCTACGGAAGTCGGAACCATCTATACCCCTGCCGAAGTCCGAGCCATCGGAGCCATGGCCAAGAAGCATGGACTGCGCGTGCACATGGACGGAGCCCGCTTTGCCAATGCCGTGGCCGCACTTGGCGTTGCCCCCCGGGAGATCACCTGGCAGGCCGGTGTCGACGTGCTCTGCTTTGGTGGCACCAAGAACGGCATCCATGTCGGTGAGGCCGTGGTCTTCTTCAACCGCGACCTCGCCCGCGAGTTTGATTATCGCGCCAAGCAAGGTGGGCAGTTGTGCTCCAAAATGCGGTTCGTCGCCGCCCCTTGGGTGGGAATGTTGCGCGATGGAATCTGGTTGCGACACGCCGCCCACGCCAACGCCATGGCCAGCCTGATGCATGACCTCGTTAGCGTCATTCCCGGGGTCAAGATCCTCTTTCCCCGGGAAGCCAACTCCGTCTTCGTTGATCTTCCCAAACCAGCCATCAACGCTCTCTACGGCCGGGGGTGGCTCTTCTACAACTTCATCGGTGAAGGCGGTTGCCGATTGATGTGTTCTTGGGACACCACTGAAGATGATGTCCGGGCATTTGCGGCCGACCTCGCCGCGGCCATGGGCACTCCCTCAGAATGACGTAGCAACGCGCCCCGAACTTAGGCGGCCCGAGGTTCCCATCGCTGGGAAAGATTCATGCGGTGCAATCGTTCCCGACGCTCAGGCAGATCAGGCCCGGGGTGAAATCGTTCCAAGTCCCACAGGTCAACGAACACTCGGCCCAATCCCAACGCTAACGACTGCTCAAACGTTAGTTCAATCTGCTCCAAGGTCGGTTCCCGGAACTGTCCCTCGCGGCGGAGCTGCTCCAAGACTCCGTCTTGGGCACGCGTGGGAACCAGGGAGACCACCGACGCCCCTGCCTCGAAGGCAGTTCGGACCGAACGAAGCACCCACTCCAGGGACTCCGGCTGGGGCAGAAACGGCGGAGGCAACAAGAGGAACGTCCGGACCGCCACTCCAGCCTCACGGAGGAAGCCAGTAGCCCGTCGGAAGTCAGCCACCTTCATCCTCTTATTGAGCCGTGAAAGAACGTCGGGATGCGCTGATTCCAGTCCCATGGCTACTTCCAGAGTTGCCCCACCCAAACGATCCCGAAACTCGAGAACTCGAGGACCAATCAAGGTGGGATGGCACTCCACAGTGACCCTCGGGAAGACCTTCACGAGCCCGGCAATCTCTTGGTGATCCGCTGAAGGTATAGCCCCTGCATCAAAGAAAGATCCCGCGTTGTAGAGCTTGATCCACTCGGCTACGGGAGCTTCTCGGAGAACCCCCCGAATTTGTTGAGGAATGGCTCCCTGCGGCACCGGCTTCAGCGTCGTTTCCCGCCACAAGTCGCACATTAAGCATCTCCAAGGACACTCTCGGTTGGTCAGGAACAACGTAAGTCCCGGGCGAACGATGCCGGCTTCATCCGGTTCGACCTCTGGGATCCAACGCGCCTGGTTCACGGGGAGTTGGCGGCGGGATTCATCCAGATCGGAACGCGAACGACGAATCCAGTCATCCCACTGTTTTGAACCTGGCTGGATGGTATCAGACATGGAGATCTCGCCTAAGTTGCTTGGCGGTAGCTAAAGAACCACTCTGACCGACCGTCGAGAAAACAAAACGGCGCGCGGAATATCCGCGCGCCGTGCGAAGTCGTTGAGAACGGGTTCAGGCCAGTTCGATCTTATCGCCCTCTTTCAAGGTGACGATGGCCTTCTTCCAATCGCTGTCCTTGCCGGCAGCTTTGGTCATCTGGCGACGGGCTTTACCCCGAACGTTCAGAGTATTCACTCGGACCACCTTGACCTTGAACAACTGTTCCACGGCCCGCTTGATCTGCGGCGCGGTCGCCCTCGGGTCGGCCACCAAGGTGTACTGGTTGCTCTTTTCGGCCTGGATCGTGCCCTTTTCGGTGACACGGACCGTCTTGATCACATCGTAAGCGTTCATGCGTTGGCTCCTTCCGGACGGGACTCTTTGCTGAGGCGGGCTTCCACCTGCTCAAACGCACTCTTGGTGAAGACCAGCTTGTCGTACTTGAGGACGTCGTAGGTGTTCAGACGCAGCCCGGTAGTCAACTCGACACCCACCACATTGCGGGAGGCGCGTTCGACCGTGGCATCGGAACCACCGATGACAAACAGGGCCGTACCGTCCAGGCCGAGGTTGTTGACGATGGCCACAAAGTCCTTGGTCTTGGGGGAGGCGAGTTTGAGGTCGTCAACCAAGATCACATCTCCCAGCTTCAAGCGTTCTCCCAAAGCCTTGCGCAAGGCCAACTGGCGAACCTTCTTGTTCACCTTCTTGTCGTAGTCACGCGGCTTCGGTCCGAAGACCACGCCGCCGCCACACCACAGCGGCGAGGCGAAGGAACCGGCGCGAGCGCGTCCGGTGCCCTTCTGGCGCCAGGGCTTTTTGCCCGTGCCATTGACTTCCCCCATGGTCTTGGTGGAAGCGTTGCCCTGGCGTTGGGCTGCCATATAGGCCACGACCGTGTCGTGAACGGCTTGCGTGCCGCGGCCGTTGGGAATGACCTCGAACTTGACTTCGAGCTCACCCGCGGAATTTCCCTGAGTATCTTTAATCGAGAGTTTCATGGATCAGCCTCCGTTACTTCTTGCCCTTCGGCGCCGCCTTCTTCTCAGCCTTCTTGTCGCTGGCTGAGGCTGCCGCCGCCTTCAGCTTGGCCCGGTGTTCATGGATCTGTTTCAGCCGAGCCGAGCCGATCGAGATCTTCTTGGCTTCACGGACGATGCAGTAGTCACCTTCGCTTCCGGGGAAATTGCCCCGGATGAGGATCACTCCGTCTTCCTTGCGAACCTGAATCACTTCCAGGTTCTGCGAGGTCCGGCGAACCACACCCATGTGACCAGGCATCTTCAGCCCCTTATTGACGTGACCGGGGAACAGACGGCAACCAATGGCGCCCGACCGGCGATGCCATCCCTTGGCACCGTGGGTCATGTCACCACCGCGGAACGACCAGCGACCGACCACACCTTCGAAACCCCGGCCCTTCGTGATGCCAATGCAATCAACGAACTGGCCCACTTCAAAGAGATCCGGTCCGAGAATATCCCCGGGCTTGACCTCTTTGCTGAAGTCGCGGAACTCACGGATGCGCTTCACTGCGGTTCCGTTTTGTTTCTTGATGTGTCCGAGCAGCGGCTTGGCCAAGCGCGATTCCTTCTGGGAATCAAACCCGAGCTGCACGGCATTGTAACCGTCGCGGCCGTCCTGCTTCTTGACCTGCAGCACGTAGTTCGGCCCTACCTGCACGACCGTCACCGGCGTGGAGACCCCGTCGGCGTTGTAGACGCGGGTGTGCCCGATTTTCTTTCCAATAAGTCCAAGTGGCATCGTCGTGGGCAGTTAAATTTTGATGGTGATGTCCACGCCGGCCGGCAGGTTGAGCTTCTTGAGCTCGTCCACGGTCTTGGCAGTGGGGTCGAGAATGTCGATGAGCCGCTTGTGGGTGCGCTGCTCGAAGCTTTCCATCGACTTCTTGTCAGCGTGCGGCGAGCGATTGACGGTCAGCCGCTCGATGTTCGTGGGGAGAGGAATCGGGCCAGCGACACGGGCTCCGGAGCGTTTGACTGTCTCGACGATTTCACTCGCCGAGGCGTCAATCACCCGGTGGTCGTAGGCCTTGAGGCGAATGCGGATACGTTGTCCAGCCATACAAAGAACAGGTTAAGATTTATACCAACAAAACTTTAGGTGCGAGCCGCGGGCCGCTTCTTGGCGGCATCCATGATTTCGGCCAGAACGCTCGAAGGTACCTCCTCGAACGCCGACGGTTCCATCGAATAGGAGGCCCGGCCCTTGGACAACGAACGAATCGCCGTCGCATAACCGAACATTTCCTTCAGCGGCACATTGGCCGTGACCACGGTCTGACCCGCCTTCGCGTCAACCCCCTGAATCACACCACGACGCCGGTTGATGTCGCCAAGGATATCGCCCTGGTACTCATCCGGAGTGGCCACTTCGACCTTCATGATTGGTTCAAGGAGCTTCGGTCCAGCTTTCGGGAACGCGTCCTTCAAAGCGAAGATGCCCGCCATCTTGAAGGCCAATTCGTTGGAATCGACCTCGTGGAAGGAGCCGTCAACGATGCTCACCTTGATGTCGATCACTTGGTAGCCAGCGAACACGCCCGACTTGATCGCTTCGCGGATACCGTCTTCGACCGCCGGAATGTATTCGCGCGGAATGGCGCCACCCACGATCTCGTCGAGAACTTCGACGCCCTTGCCCTTTTCATTGGGCTCGACCTTGACGCAGGCGTGACCGTACTGACCGCGACCACCCGACTGGCGGATGAACTTGCCTTCGCCGTCGGCCGGCTTGGTGATGGTTTCGCGGAAGGCGATCTGCGGAGCGCCCGCGTCGGCTTCGACCTTGAATTCGCGCTTGAGCCGGTCCCGGATGATCTCCAGATGAAGCTCACCCATGCCCGCGATGATCAGCTGACCGGTTTCCTCATTGGTGAAGACCCGGAACGTGGGATCTTCTTCGGCCAACCGCTGCAAACCTTCCGACATCTTGTCGCGATCCGCCTTGGTCTTCGGCTCGATCGCCATGCTGATGACCGGCTCGGGAAAGGTCGGCGGCTCCAGCATCACGTCGTACGATTCGTCGCATAGCGTGTCACCGGTGGTGATGTTTCGCAGTCCGACGAGAGCAGCGATATCGCCGGAATAAACCGAATCAACATCCTTACGCTCGCTACCTTGGATGACCATCAGACGGCTGACACGTTCGCGACGACGGGTGCGCGGATTATAGATGGTGTCGCCTTTGCGGAGACCTCCGGAGTAGACGCGGAAAAAGACCAACTTACCGGCATACGGATCGGTCCAAAGCTTGAACGCCAGCGAGCAGAACTTGCCGTTGTCGTTGGGCGGGACCACTGCTTCGGCTTCTTCTCCCGGCACATGACCCACTGCCGGGGGAATGTCGAGCGGTGAGGGAAGATAATCGATAACCGCATCCACCAGCACCTGCACGCCCTTCTTCTTGAAAGCGGACCCGCACAGGACGGGAACCATTTCAATCTTGCAGGTCAGGCGCCGGATGGCGTCCTTCAACTCGGTCGCAGTGATCGGCTTCTCTTCCAGGACCATTTCCGCGATTCGGTCGTCCTTGTTGGACACCGCATCAATCAACTCCGCCAAAGCCGCCTTGGCCTTTTCCTGATGCTCGGCCGGGATGTCCTTGATCTCGTACTTGAGACCTTCGTTTTGAATGTCGCCAGCGCCCCAGACGATCGCCTTCTGGTTAACGATGTCGATCACGCCCTGAAAGTTTTCCTCGGCACCGATCGGCAGCATGATCGGAAACGCATACGCATTCAGCTTCTTGCGCATGTCGTTGAGGGCGTTGTCAAAGTTCGCGCCCGTACGGTCCATCTTATTGACGAAGGCGATCCGGGGAACCTTGTACTTGGTCGCCTGGCGCCAGACCGTCTCGGACTGCGGTTGCACACCGGCGACGCCACAGAACACAGCCACGGCCCCGTCCAGAACCCGCATCGAACGTTCCACCTCAGCGGTGAAATCAACGTGTCCCGGAGTGTCGATGATGTTAATGCGATGAGCGATGCTCTCGCGGGACTTGAACAGACCCTCTTCCTTCTTCTGGGTCCAGAAACAGGTTACCGCCGCCGATGTGATCGTGATGCCCCGCTCCTTCTCCTGCTCCATCCAGTCGGTCACCGTGTTACCGTCATCGACATCACCAATCTTGTGGATGAGCCCCGTGTAAAACAGGATTCGCTCCGTCGTCGTGGTTTTGCCGGCGTCGATGTGGGCGGCGATACCGATGTTCCGAGTGCGCTCCAAGGCGTACTGGCGGTTCGGGGAATTCAACGTCGTGTCGATGGCGGATACGTCGCTCATGGTACCTCGGCTCTTACTGCCTCTAAATTCGGTGGTGGAGATGAAAAACGCCCCGGGACAGGCCGCGGGGCGCAATCGGTTTGAAATGGATGATTACCAGCGGAAGTGAGCGAACGCCTTGTTCGCCTGGGCCATCTTGTGAACATCGTCACGCTTACGGATGGCATTACCCTGGCCTTGGAAGGCTTCCATGAGTTCAGCAGCCAGCGCTTCCTTCATCGGGATCCCCTTGCGCTTGTCCGCAAAGGTGGTGATCCAACGCATCGCGAGGGCCGTTTGACGCTCCACCGGAATCTCCATCGGCACTTGGTAGGTCGCTCCACCCACGCGGCGTGCTTTGGTTTCAATCCGCGGCTTGGCGTTATCGATGGAGCGCTGGAGGATCTCGAGGGTATTGACTCCCGGATTCTTCTCCGCCAACGCATCGAGGGCGTCGTAAACAATCCGGCGAGCAGTGCTCTTTTTGCCACCGCGCATCAAGACGTTGATGAGGCGGCTTACCAGAGCGCTATTGAACTTCGCATCTGCGACAGTGGGGCGTTTTTCAGCTTGGCGACGACGAGCCATACAAAGAACGGGCGAACGAGTTTAGGAAAAGTTACTTGGCGGCAGCTTTGGCTGCTTTCGGACGTTTGACTCCGTACTTCGACCGGCTGACGCGGCGTTTCTCAACACCAGTGCAGTCCAAAGTACCCCGGACAATGTGGTAGCGAACGCCCGGCAGATCTTTCACGCGGCCACCCCGGACCAGAACAATCGAGTGTTCCTGAAGGTTGTGACCTTCATCCGGAATGTACGCGATAACCTCGGTACCATGACTCAAACGCACCTTAGCCACCTTCCGCATCGCGGAGTTTGGCTTTTTGGGCGTGCGGGTCATCACCTGCAGGCAGACACCGCGACGAAATGGGGCACCCACAAGAGCCGGAGCCTTGCTCTTGTAGTTCATTTTTTTGCGGCCCTTGCGGACCAGCTGATTAATCGTGGGCATGTACGGCCGGAACGGTTGTCGAAACCGTTGCCGGGAAGGGGCAACGGGAGCGCAGAAAGTATCAACCGCGATTTTCGGTGCAATACGTTTTTTGGAAATTCTCAGCTCCTCTGATGAAACCGACCTCCAACAACGACCAAAACCGAAGCAATTCCACGATTACCCGGGGCAAAAGGAAATTGTCCGAGCCTTGCGAGGCGGCAGCGATTCCAGTACGACCAAAGCGCTCCGGTTGTCGCGGAAAACCAATCGGAATTCGAATTCTCCATCAAAACCGCCATGCCAGCCGATTCACTTTCTTCCTTCGCACTTCGTTTGGCGGAACAACTCCGCCACGGCGGCGAGACTTTCTCGGAGGAGTCGACGTTCACCCAGACAGCGCGGGAACTCTTCGCAATCCAAGTCGAACGAAATTCCGTGCTTCGTTCCTGGTGCCAGGCGCGGGGAGTGCGCCCCAACCCCGAGCTTTCCTGGCGAGACATTCCCGCCATCCCCACCAACGCGTTCAAGGAAGCCGACGTTTCCTGCATTCCGGTTCCCGAACGAACGGCTGAGTTTCACTCCAGCGGCACCACCACCCAAAGTCCGAGTCGTCATTTCCATCGGCCAGAGTCACTCGACCTCTACGCGATCTCGGTTCGGGCCGCGTTTGCCCGCCGAATGGGTTCGGCAGCGGGTCAGCGCCTACTGGTTTCCCTCACCCCACCGCCCGCGGAGGCGCCGCATTCGTCCTTGGTACACATGTTTCAGATTTTGGGCGAGCAGAGCCGCCCCGGAAGAACCACGTATTTCGGGAAGGCCACGCCCTCAGGTTGGACTATCGATCACCGGCGCCTGGAGGAATTCCTCCGCACCCTGACCGGACCCATACTTCTCGCCGGAACCGCCTTCAATTACGTGAATTGGTTGGACACCCAGCCCGGTCCGCCCATCCGCCTCCCAACCGGATCCATCATTCTGGAGACCGGTGGCTACAAGGGACGGTCTCGAGAATTGCCGCGAGCTGACTTGGTCGACCTGTTGACCAAGCATCTGATGGTGCCAGCAGCATCGATCCTGACCGAATACGGGATGAGTGAACTAAGTTCCCAAGCCTACTCAGATGAAGCCGCCGCAACGGAAGCGGCTCCCCATCTTCGCTTTCCCCCGTGGGTCCGCACCCGCGTCATTTCACCCGAGACAGGGCGAGAAGTTCCCGCAGGACAGGTGGGAATTCTCCAAATCTTCGATCTGGCGAACGTTTGGTCGACACTGGCGCTGCAAACCGCCGATCTGGCCCGCGCCCAAAGCGGACTGTTCCAACTACTCGGTCGGGCCAGCCGTTCGGAACCGCGTGGTTGCTCACTCCTGTCCCTGGAAATCTCCTGAACCATGTCTCTGCCCAATCTCTTTCTCGCCGATCTCCCCCCGGAGGCGGCGCTGACCCCACAGCTCGTTCAAGAGGCCTGCGTCGCGATCAAACGCAATCGGGCCAATTGGCTGCTTCACCGATCAACCCAGGAGTTGGTGGAACTGCTGGCCTATGCGGCCGAACGGTGGCTTCAGCCCGAGTACGGATTGCGTCGACTCGCTCTCAGCTTGGCCCCGGATGAAACTGGGTTCGGAATGGCCACTCTGGCCCGCGGACTGGACACGTTCTTCAAGCAACTGACCGTCGAGAACCTCAATGCGCTGCTCATTCAAGACCTCGGCGATTCCCGCCGGCTGGACGAATTCTGCGCCCCGCCCGGCGAACTTCGCCAAGGTCGATTGGCCCACGCTCGCGGACCCGAATTACTCGTTCATTTCGCCGCGGGTAATCTCCCCAATTCAGCCCTGTTTTCCCTCGCGCTGGGGGTGCTGACCAAGTCGGCCCAGTTTGTGAAGTTGTCCCGCTCCGGCAGTGTGATTCCTCGACTCTGGGCGCACACCTTGGCGGACCTCGAACCCAAGCTCGGAAGCTGCCTGGAACTGGCCACCTGGGCCGGCGGTAACGACTCTCTGGAGTCCATGATCCTCAGCCAGGCGGAATGTGTGACGATCCACGGAAGCAATGAAACTATCGCCTCTCTAGTGCCTCGGATTCCCGCCGGTTGCCGCCTCGTGCCGTATGGGCACCGCCTCAGTTTCGGATTCATTGGGGCGGATCAACTGTCCACCTATCAAAGCCAAAAGACCGCGGCTCGCGCCGCCACCGATGTAACCGCCTGGAATCAACTAGGCTGTCTTTCCCCCCACCTCTTCTATGTGGAGGAACGGGGCGTAGTCACACCCGAAGGCTGGGCCGATCAACTCGCCCAGGCCCTTGCCGAGCGCGAGCGGTCCGAACCCCGGGGTGAACTTCCCACGGACATCGCCGCGGAATTGGCCGGACGCCGTTCCCTCCACGAACTGCGCGGAGCCCGCCACGCCGCCACCCGCGAGGAAGCCGTCACTGTTCCGCGGGGCGCCTTCTTCGACGGTCCACAAGGCGCCACACGCGTCTGGGCCAGCCCGGAATCCACGGCTTGGACCGTGGTCTACGAGGAGGACCCTCGCTTCCGCGTCTCGTGTCTGAACCGATTCGTCTACGTGAAACCCTGCCGGGATCTGGCGGACGCCCTGCGCCAGGCGGAAGTCGTCCGGGGACAGGTCAGCACCGTGGGCACTGCGGTTAGCGAAAGCCGACTCACCGAACTCGCGCCTTTGCTGGCCCGCTGGGGTGTCAGTCGGATTTGTCCGCTGGGCCGGATGCAGGAACCGCCCCCGGGCTGGCGTCACGACGGTCGACCAGCTCTCGCGGATCTCGTTACCTGGACGGATTGGGAAACGGTTTAAACTTTTATGGAACTACGTCGAACCTTTCAGTTTGAGGCCGCGCACCGACTGACCCAAGTGCCGTCCGGGCACAAATGCGCCCGCCTTCACGGGCACAGTTTTCAAGTCGAAGTGGTGGTGGAAGGCCCCCTGGATCCGCAGTTGGGTTGGGTCATGGACTACGCCGACATCAAGGCCGCCTTCGCTCCGTTGTACCAGCAACTGGACCACAACTATCTCAACGACCTTCCCGGCCTGGAGAATCCCACCAGCGAACTGCTCGCGATTTGGATCTGGCAACGTTTGAAACCGGCCCTGCCCTTGCTTACCGAAATCGTAGTCGCCGAGACCTGCACCGCCCGGTGTGTTTACCGGGGAGGTGCGTGAACACTTGGCGAACGGTGCCTAATTCTTCTCTATTGCTCCAACGAACTGAATTGATGACTTCAACCGCCAAACCGTCCACGCGAATTCCCGTATCTGGACCCTGGATTACCGACCTCGAGGTTTCGTATGTCACCGATGCAGTCACAAACGCCTGGTATTCTCAGGCCAACGTTTGGCATGACCGCTTCGAAAAAGCGTTTGCCGCTCATCTCGGGGTTCCGTTCGTAACGAGCCTACCTTCGTGCACCTCCGGCCTGCATCTGGCGCTGGCCTCTCTGGGGATCGGCCCGGGAGACGAGGTCATTGTGCCTGAATGCACATGGATCGCTACTGCGGCCCCAGTTTCCTACGTCGGGGCGACTCCCATTTTTGCCGATATCGATCCTGTCACCTGGTGCCTATCGGCCTCGTCGGTCGACGCCCGCCTTTCCTCTCGAACCCGGGCGATTATTCCCGTGGATCTCTACGGCGGTATGCCAGACTACGGAGCCTTGCAGACACTCGCCGAGGAACATCGGATTGCCCTCATCGAAGATGCAGCCGAAGCCATCGGAGCCGAGTATCACGGACGCCGGGCGGGAGCCTTTGGCCGGGCTGGAGTTTTCAGTTTCCACGGCTCGAAGACCCTGACCACCGGCGAAGGGGGGCTGCTGGCAACCTCCGACGAAGAACTGTTCCGACGGATCCTTTACCTCCGAGACCATGGGCGCGAACCGGGCGATCGTTTCTTCAGAAACACCGCCGTGGCGTTCAAATACAAAATGAGTGCCCTCCAAGCGGCTTTGGGCACAGCACAGTTGGAGCGTGTTCAGGCCCTGATTGAACGGAAACGGCAGATCTTCCAGTGGTATCGCGAACGCCTATCCCATCTGCCCGAGGTAAACCTCAACGCCGAGCCACCGGGCACCAGGAATGGATTCTGGATGATCACAGCGGTTTGGGATCGCTCCTTGGGGCTCGACAAGACGACCCTGCAGCTGGAGTTGGATGCGGCCGGCATCGATTCTCGCCCGTTTTTTCATCCCTTAAGTTCCCTGCCCGCGTACGCCAACCACCCGGATCGCCAGTATGCTGCGAGCCGCAATCCGGTGGCTTACGACATCGCCTCGCGCGGACTGAATCTGCCCTCAGCACTGAATCTGACCGAGAACCAGGTAGACAGAGTTTGTTCCGTGCTTACGGGACTGTTGCGGCGGCGATCGTAATCCCATGAGCGAACCATTTTTCAGTATCCTCCTGCCTACCAAGAATCGCGCTGAGATTGTTGCGGGCGCGATTGAGAGCGTGCTGACACAAACTTGTGGCGACTTTGAACTGATCGTTTCCGACAACGACGACTCCCCGACGGACACGCGCGATTCAGTCGCCCGATTCAGTGATCCTCGACTCCGGTACTTTCGTACCTCGGGAAATCTGGCGATGCATGAAAACTGGGAGTTCGCCCGCCGTCAGGCCAAGGGGAAATGGGTATTGATCGTTGAAGACAAGCAAAGGCTCAGCCGGACTGCTTTGGCGACGTTGAAGCCGGTATGCGAAGCGCATCCCGATGCGATTGTCACCTATCCCCCCGTTTTGGCGTTCGCCGACCTCCTTCCCGGTCCGACAGAGACCGCCCGAACCCAAATCTTTACCTGTGAAGAAACCGTCGAACACTTTTGCCGATTTACGGCCAGATTCTGGGAAATATTTCCCCGGGGCCTGACGTCCGCCACTCCCCGAACCATGCTGGATGACATTGAGCGAACCAGCCCGACGGGTTTGGTCTTCTCCTGGGTCAATCCTGACTATTCCTACGGATTCCAAGCCCTCTCCCGCGCCCGAGAGCTGGTCTATGTCGCCGACGACATCATCTACGTTCCGCTTTCCGTGGGTCGGGCCGGAAAGTACTCGAATGGTCTGGCGGCGACCCGAAAGGAGGGCCCGGCCAAGCGCTTCTTCGCCAGTCTCCCGGTAGGAGAGCAAGAAATGTTGAAGGGGCTTCCGGTGCGTTCCGTTTGGCTGTGGGTCAACCCCGTGCTGTTCGACTTCTACAAGTTCTACCATCGCCCTGGCCATGCACCACAGGTTGATTGGGTAAGCTACCACGCTCAGTGCATCCACATCATCTTGGTGGGACGTGAATGGGGAGCCGACATGAGCGCCGAAACCCAAGCCGTTCGCGATTCCCTTCGAAAACTGGGGCTTTGGTTTACCATCCGGGTTTTGCTTCTCACAGGATTTCGCAGTGCCCGCGGCCTCTTCTTGAGGCTGGTAAACCTCATTCGGCATCGTCGAGAATCAAAACGGCAATGACTCCTTCCCCTACAACTTCCCGATCTTGGCGGCCTTTTTGGATCACCTTGGCGGTCCTTAGTGTCGTTCTGTTGTGGCTTTGGCGGGATAGCTTCAACCCGCAGCTTCTGGCCTTCGCTAATGATGCGCCCTTCGGGATGATGTCTGCTTACTCGGAGTTCCGCTGGAGCAACTTCTGGCAGGGGAGTTGGGTACCCTTCGTATGGCTGGGTAATCCCGCTCTCCCACTTCAACCAGCATTCACACACGGGCTTTTTCTGGTTGGCGGACCCCTGGCATTCGCCAAGTTCGCCGCTCCGCTTTCGATGTTGCTGCTTGGCGTCGGCGCCTACGCGTTCTGCCGACAACAAGGATTCCATTGGGGTGTAGCACTAATCACGGCGTTGGCGGCAGCACTCAATCTGAACTTCCTGTCTCATGCGACCTGGGGTCTGGGGGTCCGAGCTACGGCTGGAGGCTTCACCCTTCTAGCTTTGGCAGCACTTTCCCAACCCGGCGGCGCTCGAGGGCTCTTTATGGCCGTGTTGGCTGGAATCTCCGCGGGATACGTCGTCATTGAAGGCGCAGACTCTGGGGCGATCATGACCGTCTTTATCGCTGCCTACGTCATAGTAGTGGGAGCGCTGGAATCCGGTCCGATCGCGTCCAAGGTGCTTCGAGCTAGCTTCCGTCTCATCTTGGTCGTTGCCTTCGCAATCTGGGTCGCTGCCTATTCGCTTTCGTCCCTTATTGGGACCCAAATCGAGGGCATCGCGGGCATGGGGGACGGGGCGCAATCTCGGCAGGAACGTTGGGAGTTTGCGACCGGTTGGAGCTTCCCGAAACTCGAAGTCATTCGTATGGCTATCCCTGGAATCATGGGACTTCGCAGCATTTCGCCCGGCGAGGAAACGTATTGGGGAGATGTCGGCAGCGACGGCGCGCCCCCACGGTTCAACGGAGGAAGTGAGTATGCGGGTGTCTTGGTACTCATTCTCGCCGGGTGGGCCAGCGCCAGATCTCTCGCTCGCAGCGGCCGACAGCCCTACACGCCCCGCGAACAAACTCTCATCTGGTTTTGGTCGGTGGTAGCCTTCGTTTCCCTACTTCTCTCGTTTGGACGAAACGCTCCATTCTACCAGATCGTATTTGCTCTTCCCTACTTCTCTACGATTCGGGTTCCGATGAAGTTTCTTCATGTGACCCACCTTGCCCTGCTGATTCTTTTCGCATACGGACTTCAAGGCATTTGTCGCCTCTACCTCGAAACCTCCCACTCGAAGTCAGAAGGACTGCTCTCCGGACTTCAATCTTGGTGGAGACGCAATACCGGATTTGATCGAACCTGGGCGTGGACTCTGGTAGGGATATCCGCAGGTTCTGCCGCATTCGCCCTGATCTATGCCTCCTACCAGCCGTCCTTAGTTCAACATCTGGCAGGGCTGGGATTCACTGGGGACGAGGGGAAATCGATGGCCGCGTTTAGCGTTCACGAAGTGCTCTACTTCACAACGTTTGTCGTAGTCTCGTGTTTCGTTTTGGCCTTGGTCGCGTCGGGCAGGTTTTCCGGCGCAAAGTTAGGTTGGGGCTTGGGGTTCCTCGGACTGATCCTTGTGATTGACCTCGCCAGGGCGGCCACTCCCTTCGTCTTGCATTTCAATTTTCAACGTCGCTACGAACCGAACGCCGTAACTGAGTTCCTTCGAAACACACCCTGGTTGCATCGGGTCGTAGCCCGGCCTCATCCTCAGGTTCGTTCCACCTTCTCCAGTCCTTCAGACGGCGCCTGGCCGGCGGTCCACAACCAATGGTTGGAGCATCAGCTGCCGTTTAATGAGATCCAGACGCTCGACATTTGGCAAATGCCCCGCCAACCCGAGTTGGACAAAGCGATGTTGGATGGGTTCAAGCCGGAAGCTGACGATCTCTCCATGGTCGGACGGCTGTGGGACCTAACCAATGTCCGTTATGTTCTGGGCGCTCGAGGAATCGAGTCCGAACTAAACCGTCTTTTCGCCAAGGGAAACCCGGTGTTTCGGCCGGTCCTTGGATTTGATCTCACGGCGAAGCCTGGAACCTCGGGAAAAGGGGTGACGGTCGACGACATCACCGCTGTTCCAAATCCCAATGGTCAGTATGCGGTTTTTGAAAACACCCGAGCCCTGCCGCGGGCTGCTTGGTTCAGCCGCTGGGAAGTCGTCACCAACGACGCAGCCGCGCTCCAACGATTAAAGGATCCATCCTTGGTGATTTCCCAGGACGTCCTCCTGTCTTCTCCAGTGCCCGTTTCTGGCCAGACAAACCAAGTCATCGGAAAAGCCACCATCACCCGTTGGACTCCCAAACTCATCACCGTGGAGAGTGAATCTCCCGCACCAGGAATCCTTCTGCTCAACGAACGTTGGCACCCGGATTGGCAGGCCAAAATCGATGGTCAACCGACCGAACTGCTCAGGGGCAACCTGCTCATGCGCGCCGTGGCAGTCCCGGCAGGCAAACATACCGTGGAATTCTCCTACAATCCTTCGATGAAGATGCTCTGGGTCAGCCTAAGTGCACTACTGACCGCACTGGTCTTCGGCGTCTGGCTGGCCGTCGTGGGAAATCGCCCTTCTCGTCCGAAATAGTTCCCTCCTAAAAAGCCTTCAGAATCTTTGCCGGAAAGTAGGGAAGCGCCAACACCACTTCCCGCAACATTCGGGGAGACATCTCCGCCGGCACTGTTGCCCGCACATAGGCCCGCGGATGAACCAAGTCGGTAGGCCACGGTAGGCTCCTTTTCACAGCGAGCTCAAAGTCCTGGAGACGGGTTTCTCGAACGTAGGCGAACATGTTCTGAACGTACCACCACGCCACGTTCGGGTTCCCCCACAGCTGAGGCCGAAAACAATCCAACGGGACAAACCCCTGACTCTTGAACTTCGGCTGCCAATAGCTCGGCCACTGCTCATTGACATGATGGGTGCCCCCTTGGCCAGGTACCGCCGCCGAAAAAACCACCACATCCGCGAGTCGACAAAGGTCGGAAATCAAGCCATCAGCCCGGACCTCAGGAAGGTGCTCGGCGACCTCCAAGCAATTCACGAGATCAAAGCGCGACTCCAGCGTTAATGGCTGCTGCAAATCATGCCTCCGAAATCGATCGCGCGGAAACACCAACTGATCTTCCTGAACAAAAGCCCCATCAATGCCCAGGACCTCACAACCAGCCTCTAGGTAACACCGAGTCCAAGTCCCCGAGCCACACCCGACATCCACGACCCGCTTTGCTGGAAAAAGTTGAAGAATTAGTGGAACGGTGTCCCGGGCGGAACCCGCAGAATCCTCCTTCAAGCCTTCGTAGTATCGCGACGAATAGGTCAGACCCATGCGTCACAATCCGAGGCGACCTGAAAAATTCAAAGCCCAAAACGGCCTGCGAACACAACTCCTCATCGGCGACGTTGCCCCCCGCTTAGTCCACGGAAGGCAAAAAGCACCGCACCCAGTCCGCCAAGAACGACCATCGATGGCTCGGGAATCTGAGTGATCGAAAACTCAAACTCGGACAACACGAAGTTGCCATTTTGAAACTGCCACCCCGGCCCGTCGGTCGGAAGCGAGGGATCCTCCAGAGCCTCGAGACGCACCCCAGTTATGCCGGTTAACGCAGTCTCAGCGACCACTCGATAATGGTCATTCGCGGCAAAAAAGCTATTGGCCAGAATGGAACCGTCGGAGAGCAGCGACAACGTCGCGGCATCCGCGGCAAAAAAGACCGGAGTCAATGCCGACCAATTGGCCGTTACATCCCCTCCAGACGCCAGTCCATCGGCGAACTGAGCGCGATCATCCGTGGTCACGGAAATCCGAAATCGACCCAAAGTGTGGTTCGGATTCCAATTGGCGAAATGCAGGTCAAAAGTGAGGAAGGAACCCTGCGAAAACCCAACGTTCTGTTTTGTTTCAAAGACCGCAGTGGCGGGGCCAGTGGTCCCAGAGACCGCCCCACCGTTATAGATGGCCCAGCCAACCGGGTCGTCCACCCGCCCGTTGATCGCCTGAGCCGGCGAGAAATCCCCCATGTACGTTTGCGAATAGGTGGCCGTGGCATTTTGAAGCCCCACCGGCGTCTGGCACTGAACCACGATACCGTGCCCCAGCGAAACGATTCCAACACACGCAGCAGTTAGGGTAATCTTCATGAATTTCCCATATCACAAGCCTTCATCAACCCAATCAATTCGACAACCAAAAAAGGGGGCGGCGGTGAACCGCCGCCCCGACACAGTCACACCCGGCGACGCTTTAGCCAACCGAAGGCGAGTAGCGCGGAAAACACTCCGACAGGTGCCGCCGGTTCGGGCACGGGCGAGATGGGGGTGATGTTGAGGCCGAACTCCGAAAGGATGAAGTTCCCATTGTCTGGTTGACGGCCCGGCCCGTCGGTGGGTAGCGAAGCATCAGCCAGCACTTCCAACCGGACTCCGGTGATACCCGTAAGCGTCGTATCAGCCTCGATCTTGTAGTAATCCCACCAGTCCAAAAGGGGACCTGAAGCCAGCACCGACCCATCAGCAAGCTCGCTCAAAGGAGTGCCCGCCAAGGAGGTCATGGATCCCACATCCAAGACCGTCCAATTCGCCGTGACGTCGCCACCGGTCGCCAGTCCGTCAGCAAATGTGCTGCGGTCATCTGTGGTGACAGAAAGCCGAAAACGACCGATAAAGTGATAGGGATTCCAGTTATCGAATTGAAACGTGAACTCCAACCGGCTGCCGCCCGAATACCCTACATCAGTCGTCGTTTCAAACACCGCTGTCTGGGGTTCCGTCACGCCACCAGAGGCATCGCCGTCGTAAATAGCCCACCCAAGATAATCCCAAGTAGTTCCATTGATCGACGTTCCAACGGAGTAATCGCCGTAGTAGGTCTGCGAAAACGTGGCCGTTGCGTTTTGGAGAGAAACCGGAGTGCTCCCCGAAGCCGACAACAATCCGACTCCTAATGATCCAACCAATACAATCGTTTTTATTTTCATTTTGTTTTCAGGGTTAACTGACTCGCTAAATTTGTAATATACAAACCGAACTGGGTCAACTGAAAACAAGTGAAACCAGTCAAAACCGGCACTAGGCCTGAAACAATTTGGCGCCCCCCTGAAACGTTGCCTTGCTCGACCGTTTTCGGGACAATCCTTTCGTGTCTCCTGTCGTCGACAGCCGCCCCTTGATTCTCTGGGGAGCAACCGGACAAGCCAAGGTCCTGAAAGAGTTCCTGCCCAGACTCGGTTGGCGACTGGTCGCACTGTTCGACAACAATCCGTCAATTCTATCGCCATTCGCTGAAGTCCCTTTGTTGGGCGGAAAAGAGAATTTTGCGGACTGGCTTTCCTCTCAGGACGAAATCCCATCCGCGTTGGCAGCCATCGGCGGAGACCGTGGTCGGGACCGTCTCCAGATCCAGCGGTGGCTCGCCGAATTCGGGTGCTGGATCCCGATAGCTTGCCACCCCACCGCTTGGATCGCAGGCGATGCCCGCATTGGGGCAGGCTGCCAAATCTTGGCTCGCTCGGCAGTTGGCACCGAATCAATCCTGGAAGACGCCGTCATCATCAACACTTCCGCCTCAGTCGATCACGAGTGTCACTTGGGAGAAGGGTCCCACATTGGTCCCGGGGCAGTGGTCTGCGGCTGCGTGTCGGTTGGTTCCGGCGCCTTTATAGGCGCCGGAGCGACAGTCCTTCCCCGCCTCACCATTGGCTCCAACACCGTCGTGGGAGCGGGTTCCGTGGTTACTGCCAATCTGCCTCCAGACGTTGTCGCCGTGGGAAATCCCGCCCGCATCATCCAGATTCGGAACGCAGCTCAGTAGACTGTTTCAGCCCACCCCGCTTCATCTCCCGCCATGCCGCATATCCACGAACGGATCGATTTCACCGTGGCGTTGCTGATCGTTCACGAGTCCAGAATCCTGCTCGTCCTCCATCGCAAGCTCGGCCGTTGGCTTCCCATCGGTGGGCACATCGAACTCGATGAGGATCCGGAAATGGCCGCCCTGCGGGAGGCCCGGGAAGAAACTGGGCTGGAAATCGAACTGATCGGCGAACGTCCTCCCACCACCGAACCCGGCACCCGGGCGCTCATCGCCCCAAGATTCCTCGATATCCACCGGATCTCCGCCACTCACGAACACATCGGCATGATCTATTTGGCCCGGGTCAAACGCGGCACCCTGACGCTGGCGGCCCAGGAACATCACGATATCCGCTGGGTAGACTGGGCCGGCCTGGAACAGCTCGATCCCCCGCTATCCGGGGCCGTCAAATGGTACTGCCAACAGGCCCTCCGCGAGCTCGGTCCAGCCTGATTCCCCGCCCCAATACCACCTTCCCGCCACCCCGAGTGAATCGTTTGCGCAGTTGACACGTCCTTCTCGACAACACGACGCTATTCCCATGTCCACTGAAACTCCTGCCACCGCGACCTCCCGCCGTGATTTCCTCAAGAGCACCGGGACACTCGCCGCCGCCGGCGCTCTTGCCGGGGTCACTCTTCCCCACGTCCACGCCGCCTCTAGCGACACCATCCGCATTGCCCTGATCGGCGCGGGCGGACGCGGCACCGGAGCCGCTGGCAACGCCATGTCAGCCCGGAACGGTCAGGTCAAACTCGTCGCCATGGCCGATGTCTTTCCCGATCGGCTCAAGACCAGCTACGAAGGCCTGAAAAACCAATTCGGCGACAAGGTCGATGTCCCGGAAGATCGCCGGTTCATTGGTTTCGATGGCTACCAAAAGGCCATGGAAGTCATCGGCAAAGGTGACATCGTCATTTTCGCCACGCCGCCTGCCTTCCGCTGGCCCTTCTTCAAGCACGCCATCGACAAGGGCATCAACGTGTTCATGGAGAAGCCCGTCGCTGTCGACGCGCCGACCGCGAAACGGATGATGGAACTCTCCGAGGAAGCCACGAAGAAGAACATCAAGGTCGGCGTGGGCCTGATGTGCCGCCACTGCCGCTCCCGCCAGGAACTCCACAAGAAGATTCAGGATGGCGCCATCGGGCAGATCATCACCATGCGGTCGTACCGCATGCACGGCCCGGTGGGATCCGCGTTCTCCCAGCCGATGCCCGATAGCGAGGACAGCGAGTTGCTCTGGCAGATCAAGCGCTTCCACAGCTTCCTCTGGGCTTCCGGCGGCTGCTTCAGCGACTTCTACATCCACAACATCGACGAGTGCTGCTGGATGAAAAACGACTGGCCGGTGCAGGCGCAGGCGAGCGGCGGCCGCAATTATCGCGGCGACAACGTGGACCAGAATTTCGACAACTACTCGGTCGAATACACGTTCAAGGACGGCACCAAGTTCTTCCACTTCGGTCGCACCATGGCCGGCTGCCACGACGAATTCGCCAGCTATGCCCACGGACAGAACGGTCTGGCCGTCATCTCCTCGGAAGGTCACTGGCCGTCCAAGGCGCGCATCTACAAGGCCCAGAAGATGACCAATTCGGAAATCGTGTGGCGCACGCCGAAGGAAGGTCCGGATCAGGATCCCTACCTGCTCGAATGGGAAGACCTCATCGACGCAATCCACAAGGACACGCCGTATAACGAAGCGATGCGCGGAGCCCAGGCCAGCTTGGTCACCGCGATGGGTCGGTTCGCTGCCCACACCGGCCAGGTCATCACCTACGACGATTACCTCAAGAATCCGCAGGAAATGGCGCCCGGCGTCGGCACCTTCGACATGAAGTCGGCGGCCCCGTTGATCAGCGAAGGCGGCAAGTACCCCATTCCCCGCCCGGGTCTGCTCAAGGATCGGGAGTACTGATCCACCCGGTCGGTTCCGGTTCGATTTAATCAGGGGAGGCGGCAACGCCTCCCCTTTTTGTTTCCGCCTTCAGGCCCGGCCCTTTCAACCCGAACCATTCGAGGGTAGGGTCCCGCCACATTGAACGAAGAAGGTACGAGAGCCGTAAGGAACGTGGTCGGGTTGTTTATCGCCACCCTGTTTTTCTACATCACGATTTATGGCGGATGCATGGCCTGCCGGCGCAAAGGCGGCCCCTGGGCCATTACCCAAGATAAACTTCCCGACGGAACCCCCATCGTGAAGATCGAGCACCACCTCATTCTCTCGAACGCCCCGGTTATCCTTCAGTTCCCCGGCGAAGTGGCGCCCGCCCGCTTCACCAACCATCCCTTCCTCCGCCTATACACCCAGCCCAACACCAATGCCTTGCCCTACGGACCGGTGGTCTTCCTCGACACCACGTTCCTGCCCGGCAACGTCACCTTGGACGTCTTTGGACACCTCGTGGAAATGATTCCCCGAACCCTGTTCATCGATGGCAAGGAAGTCGGTTGGCATCCCGGAACCAACATCATCGTGTCTCCCAGCTACAAGCTGCCGCTCGAAGCCCGGCCCAAGCCGAAACGCTGATCGTCGCGCCCCTTTCGGCTCAGCGAGGATCCCGTGCCAACCAACGGGTGACCCACGGATCCACCTTCGACAGCAGCCACCAGGACCACCGGTCCCGCCACTTCTCCCAACCGGCCCGGTTCTCCCAAACGGCAGGATCCACCTTGCGGGAATGGGAGCAGAAGAGTTCTCCCTGATGCCACCCGCGTCGAACGATGTCGGGATCGGTGAACCGGAACATCAACTCGTGATTGATGTACAAACTTCGCACGTCCAAGTTGGACGATCCGGCATAGGCTGAGTGTTCGGTCAGATACAGCTTCGCGTGCAACACCTGGGGCTGATACTCGAGAACGTCCACTCCTCGGCGAAGGAGCGGTCCATACAGATGCCGGGCTGCGCGCCGCGCGATTTCCACGTCAGACGTCCCGGGAACCACCACCCGGACTCGAGCCCCCCGCTTGGCGGCATCCCGCAGTAGTTTTCGAATGCCCCGGGTCGGCACGAAATACGCCACCACCAACAGAATGTCGCGGGCTCGGATCAGATCCTCCCGAAGCGCCAATTGGAAGGCGCCCGCCGTTTGACCCGGCCCGGTAGCCAACACCTGCACGTCGGGCGATACCCAACGAGGAGTGGTCCGAGCCGAGCGGGTCAGTAAACTGCGCCAGCGGGGGCCTTCGGCGGCCACGGCCCACATGCGATCGAATTCCGCAGCCAACGCTGCGACCGCAGCTCCGTACAGGGCAATTCCCAGGTCCGCCCAGCCGTGGTGAACGCCGTCACCCACGTATTCCTCCGCGATATTGAAGCCCCCGGTCCCGCCCGCCTTGTCGTCCACGACCAACAGTTTTCGATGGTTCCGCACCGGCAACCGACGCAATTCCAAGGGATTGAACCAACGAACCTGGCCACCGGCCTGGGTCAGCTCATCCCAGAATCCCTGCGCCGTCTCATTGGAGCCCAGCGCATCCAGCAGGACCCGGACTTCTACCCCATGATGCGCCGCCATCACCAAGGCACTCCGGACGGCTTTCCCGACGGAGTCATTGGCAAAGATGTAAACCTCCAATCGGATGGATCGCTTGGCCCCATTGATGGCCCGCAACAATCGGCTGAAGAACTCCCGACCGGTTCCCACCCAGTGGCAGGCTACGGATTCAGGAGGTGCAGCCACCGGTTTCACAGGGTTCGCAGGAGGGAATTGGCGCGTCGAACCCACACCTTCTCCCGTTCCCGCTCAAACTTCGGGGCATGGGCATCGTCCTCGACCACTTCCTGGAGTTCCTTGCGGGCGCGATCCCGGTCACCCCGGGCGAGAACCAACTCGGCATACTGCACCTTGGCCCGGGCATAGCCGTGACTGCCCAAGACTACCTCCCATTCGCGAATCGCGGCTTCGGGTTGCCCCAGCGCGGTCAACGCCTCTGCCAGGGCCATGCGTGTCTGCCCGTAATCATGTTTGGGGTCGGCGCGCAGCACCGACTCCAGCAATGGCTGGGCCTCCTGAGGTCGGCCCAACTTGATCAGGCACAGTCCCAGATGCGACTGGGTATCGAGATCTTCCGGATCCCGTTGCAACGCCGCCCGGTAACTGACCTCGGCCTTGGCGTACTTGCCCTGACCGAAATACACGTCCCCCAGGTCCAAATGGTCCCGGGCGTGGTCCAGATTGTAGATCCGAGCTTCGAGTTCCTTAATCCGCTTTCGAGTGCGGGATCCTGGCCATTCAAAACTTCGCCCCGAACCGCCCCCCGCCGGTCCTTCCTGCCGATAAACCATCAGCCAGTAAAAGAAGGCGCTAAGCGCCCAGAAAAAGAAGATGCACGCTGCCCAGATCCACTCCCGCCGACGCACCGCATCAACGAACATCCACAACTGAAACGGAAGGAGGAGCCAGAAGACCGGCTCGGAGAAGATGGCCCCAGGGTTGGTAAGGAATTGGTACATGACCGCGAACAGCCGAGGCTGCGGTTCAACGCCTCAAATGGCAAGGCAGCGGCCCGGTCTCTCAGAATGTTCGGTGAACTGGCTGGGCCAGAGGCAGAATCCACCGTGATTTTTGCAAACGAACAACGAACTGCCCGAGGCGCCGGCAGACTGGATGGCGCGAACCCACTGGTGCCGGATTAAATGCCTCAGGTTTTCCATCTCCGGAACCCCATGCTCTTCCTTGTTGTTCTACGTGAAGCTTGATCGCGAAAGGAGGTTTCCATTTGCACAGGGAGTTGGTGATGAGCACGGCTACCAGGAGCCTGATCAGCAGCGCCCAACGGGTGCTGTTGTACTGAAACGACTCAAAAGGTTGACGACATCTCGCCGGTAAATATCCAGAACGATGCGTTGCTGATTAACTACCGCCCATCGGTGAAAGCATCCTTTAGTGTCCCACTTGTTATTGTGAGACCGCTCACACAAACCGGCAATCACGCCTGATCGCCCTACCCCGGAATGCAACTCTTCTTCCAATTCCCTCGAAATTCCGCGAGCGACATCTGCTGACCGTGGGAACATCGCGCCAGGCATCAATTCCTTTAGAGACATCATCCACTCACACTCCTGTTTCCCTTCAATTTCACAGAGCGCATAAAGGATGCTATCCAGATCCATCGACATTGATGAATCATCCAGCATACCAAACAAAGCATCATACCCATCCAATCCAATACTCAGACAAAATGCATTAATCCTCACCGCAAATTGCAGGTATATTGGCTTAAAATCGAGATCGAAGTTGGAAAATCGACCATCGTATGTTGATATAACATCAACAATAAACGAATCAGTGTTGCCACGATTAATAATGTCTATCAATCCAGCCACGTTGCACGGGTGAGTATTCAACGCTTTGCCGAGTGCGAGTAAAACGATGTACTTGGCCCACCGATGGCAGAGAACCGCCACCTCACTTCGGTCTACGCCTCAGAGGAATTCCTGAATCATCCGCCCCACCACGGCATCGGTGGCCTCGAACGCTCCCGTTCCTCCGAAATTGGTCAGTACTACGCAGGCCCAGTCTTTGCCGGGCGCGATCCACACGTTGGTGAACCACTGCAGATTGGAACCGGAGTGGGCGATTGTCTTTCCGTTGGCCCAGGGTCGCGTCGAAACATACCAGCCCTGGGAGTAATCGGAATTGTTGGGAACCGCGGTGTGCAGTTTGTTGAAGGAGGCCTGACTGATCAGCTCCGCCTGACCGCGGGCCCCTGCGAGGTGGAAGGCCACGTAACGGGCCATGTCCACCAAGTTGCAGTGGACCGTTCCCGCTGGACCAATGCCCGGGGGATTGTCCGCGTCCTTGCCGGGGGCCATGGGCGTCCGGGTCGTGCCACTCCCAATATGCCCCCAAGGTTGATCGATATGTCGCGGGGTGGCCGGCACCCCAAACCCCACCGAAGTCATGCCCAGCGGCGCAAAGAGCTTTTCGGTGATCAGTTGTTCCCACGGCGTCCCCGTCACCCGTTCCAGCATGGACCCCGCGATGGAAAATCCGGCGTTCGAGTACTCGTAGGCCGTGTTGGGAGTCCGCTTGGGCGGCTTGGCGATCAATTGATCCAGGAGAAACATCCGCTGTTCCTGCGGCGTTCCCTCATGATTCCACAATTGGGTCCACAGCGCTCCCAAATCCTCCGGAGCCCCGCCTCGGTTGGCCAGCAGCAGCTCCAACGTCGTGGTCTTCCAGCCGTCATTCATGGCCGCCGCCTTCTCGGGAAAGACGTCCACCAATTTGGTCGTCCACTGAATCTTCCCTTCCTCCACCAGGATCGCCGCCAGGGTGGCCGTCATCGATTTGGTGAGCGAGCCGTGATGCCACCGGTCCGTGGCTTCCACCCTTTGGGTGAGACCCCATTTGCGGACTCCCGTCACTCCGAAACCCACAATCCGGTTGGACCGAATGACCGCACAGGCCAGGGCCGGAAGCGTGCGTGCATTCCGAATGCCTTCGAGAATCGTATCCAGATTCCGAACCTCCCCGCTCGCCACCCGATAGAACTGGGCGGCGTCCGGGGAGGGCAACAATTGGGTCACCAAGTTGGTCTGACGAACCACCCAAGGGCCGACCGGCTTCCATTGGGACAAGTCGGAAGAGGCTTCCAGTTGCAGGAATTGGGAAGAGGCGGCGGGAAACTCGAGTTCAACCGCTGGCCGCAGCGAAAGATCAACCGCTCCCGCCCGGCTCAACAGGAGGATCCACAGGAACAATCGGAAAGGCGTTTTCATTGGATGATCGCGTCAAAACCCACGTTGCGGAAGCTGACGACGCGCGGGTTGAATGTCGAGCCACGGGTAATCGCCCCCCACTTTGCCCCAACCCGATCGTGTCAGCGGGAAATTCTTTGACCCGCCCGCCCCTGACTGGGACCTTCCCGCCCCTACATGACTCCGAATCGAATTTTGCCCGATCTGCAGTGCTCGCTGCTCGTGGAAGACGTCCGCCAAGAAGCCTCCGGAAACATCATCCTGGTGGGCGTGCTGGGAGTGATCCGCGTTCCCCAAGTGCCCATCGCCGCCCCCAAGGTCTGCGTGGTCAATCGGTGGTGCGCCGGCATCGGCCAGTTCAACGAACAGGTCCGTCTGGTGGCTCCCGACGGTCAGCAAGTGCTGCGCAAGAGCAACGCCAAGTTCGCTCTCCCCGACCCCACCCAGACGGCCACGCTGGTGAGCGTTTTCCCTGGGATCGAATTCCCGACCGCCGGTGTTTACCACATCGAAGTGCTGGTCGATGACGTGATGAAGATCCGCTATCCCATCCCGGTCGTGGTCGTCCAGCAACCCGGCCAAGCCCCGGCCGCCCCGGCTATCCCGCAGGCGCCGAAGGCCTGAGAGGGGGCTGAATCGCCCGTTTTGAACGCCCGCCCGGAGGTGACTCCCGGCGGGCTTGTGTTTCATGGGTTGGCCCGGCACGTCATTCGCTGTTGAATGCCCCCGGTGGGTGAAGCTGACTCCAAATCGACAACTGCCGGGCTCCTGACCTTTCGTCCGGGGGCCTGGCAACCGTTGACCGGTTCCGGTCTGGCGGCCTTCGCCCAGGCCGGATCGGGTAGGGTCCTGCTGTTTCAGTTCACCTTCGCGGTGCTCAGCGCCCTGACCGTCGTCTGGAGTTTTCGGGCGGCCTGGTTTCCGGTGATCGAGCGGGCGATCCTCCAACTGCCCAATTCCGAAGCCGAAATCCGCGGACAACGCCTGCTCTGGCCCGATGCCGAGGCCGTTCTGCTCGCCAGCAGTCCGCATCTGGCCCTGGTGGTGGATCCCACCTCGTCGTCCCAACTGGGCCAGAATGGCGATCTCCAGGTGGAACTGCGGGCAACCGACCTGAGGTTTCGCGGATTGCTGGGGCAAACAGTGGCCCCGTATCCTGCGCAACTTCTACTGCCCTTGGATCAAACCGGTGCCAAGGCCGCCTGGGGAGCGTGGCGACCACCGATCTCAACGTTGGTGGGACTTGGAACGGCTTTGGGCTTGATCGTCTCGGGTTGGATTCTGGCCACGCTCTACGCGCCGGTGCTCCTCGTATCGGGCTGGGTCATCCGCCGCGAACTTGGTTGGGGTGAAGCCTGGAAACTGGGGTTGGCCAGCCTGATGCCTGGCAGCCTCGTCATGAACGCCGCGCTCCTGCTGTACGCCAGCCATTGGATCGGTCTGACCTCGCTCACCGCGATGTTCGGCCTGCATTTTTTGGTGGGTTGGCTGGCCGCGCTATGGGGACTCGGCAGTTTACCCTCCAGCTCAGCGGCCGCGGTTGAACCCAATCCCTTCGAAAACGAGACGATGCCCGTGCGCCCGCTGGCACCCACCAAGCCGCGCAATCCGTTCGGCTCCTAAACCTCTGCTATGAAACACTTCTTCACCGGCCCGTTCATCAAGACGGACCTCCTGGTCAGTTGGCTGGAGCAACATGGCATTTCCGCCACCACGGAATCGGCCGAGCCCGATGCCGACGAAAATGACCTCAGCCGGGAAGTTCGGGTGCTGGTGCCCGAAGCGGACTACGATCGGGCCTACGCCCTGTTTTTCGAAGAACGACAAGACGAACTATGACGCCCGACGAGACCCAACACCGCTTGGAGCGACTGGAAGCGAACGTGGCTCACTTGGAGCGGCTCGTGGAACAGCTCAACGAAGCGCTCGTGGAACAAGGTCGCCAGATCGTCCGTCTGCAAAAACGGGCCGATCAACTCACCGAAGCCTGGCATTCCCGGGACCAGGCCCCACCGCCGGCGCAGGAGCGGCCGCCGCACTACGGCCGCTGATCGTGGGGCCTTAAGCGCCGAGCAGTTCCTCGGCATGACGCCGGGCGGCAGCGGAGGTTCCGCCGAGCATGCGCGCCAATTCCTCGATTCGCGTCGCTCGATCCAATCGGTGCACCAGCGACTCGGTCCGGCCGGCCTTCACTTCTTTCGACACCACGAAGTGCGCCTGACCGGCGGCCGCCACGGGCGCTAGGTGAGTGATGCACAGCACCTGATGTTGCGCCGCGATCTGGCGCAACTTGGCGCCCACCGCTCCCGCCGTTTCCCCGCCCACGTTGGCGTCCACCTCATCAAAAACCAGGACCGGCACCTCATCCTCCGCCGCCAGAACAGTCTTGAGCGCGAGCATCACCCGGGCGAGTTCGCCGCTCGAGGCAATGGCTCGAAGCGGTCGGGCGGGTTCACCGGGATTGGGGGCAAACTGAAATTCGCACAGATCAAACCCAGTCAACGTCGGCGTGTCGTCTTGAGTCAGGGCCACTTCGAAATGGCTCTGACGGAACCCCAACGCGTTCAGTTCCCGGCTGACCGACTTGGAAAGCTTGGCCACCAACTTACGCCGCGCTGCCGACAATTCCTGACCCGCCCGTTGAATCTCCACCATCAGTCGCGCTCGCTCGGCCTCCAATCGGCTCACCTCGGCATCGCGTCCTTCCAGCAACTCCAGCTTGGCCTGGGCTTCCCGACCAAAGTTCAGGACATCGCCCACCGTGTGACCGTACTTGCGCTTCAGGTTCTGCAGCAGATTCAGCCGTTCCTCCAGTTCCCCCAACCGAGCCGGATCCACTTCCACGGAATCCAAGTACCGGGACAACTCCACCTGCAGATCCCGCAAGGTACTCACCGCCGCCTCTTGCTGACCACCCAACGAAGCCACCGAACCATCGAGTCGTTGCATCTCCTGGAGCAGGCGTCCCACGGCACCCAACCGGGTGAGAATCGCCTCCTCATTCTCGGCCAGCAGACCCACCGCCCCCTGCGCTAGTTCCAGCAACCGCGCCGCGTTGGCCGACCGCTGATGCTCCTGTTCGATCTGAACTTCCTCGTCTTCCCGCAGCCGGGCCTCGGCGATTTCGCGTACCTGGAACCGCAACAAATCCAACTGCCGGGCATACGCCTGTTCATCCACCACCAACGCTAAGCGAGCCGCCTCCAACCGATCACGCTGCTGCACCAATTCGCTGAACGCAGTTCGCGTCGGACCCAAGCCCCCAAACGCATCAAGAATGGCGAGCTGACGCGAGGATTTCAGCAGGGATTGATGGTCATGCGGTCCGTGCAGATCCACCAAACCACCGGCGACTTCGGCCAGCGTGGCCAAACTGGTCGGAGATCCATTGACGAACTGACGGTTGGTTCCGGCGGCGGAAAAGGTCCGCTTGAGGATCAACTGACCGCCTTCGCAGGGTTCCACTCCCAAATTCGCCAGCAACTCCGGGTCCGGCACCACCCGACCATGGGATCCAACCTCGAACACAGCTTCCACGGTGCAGGCATCGGCCCCCGAACGAATCAGCGAACGGTCGGCCCGTTGCCCCAGGACCAGGCTTAAGGCGCCCAGAATGACCGATTTGCCCGCGCCAGTTTCGCCGGTGAGGACGTTCAGTCCAGGCGACAACTCCAGCGTGAGATCGGCCACGAGGGCCAGATTTCGGATCCGCAACGTGGTGAGCATCGACGCCCCTCATTTCGGCCGGAAGCCGCCAAATGCCAAAGCAATTTCTGCGACCGTTGGCTCGCCCGGATCAACCCGGCGGCGGCAGCAACTCAATGCCGTACTTCGGCGCCGCCGCGAGCAGACGCGTTAGCTGGTCGGGCGAAAACGGTACCGGCGGGGAATCAAACGAAGGAACCGGCTCGGAAATCTCCCGGAGGAACCGGTCAAATTGGGCCGGCGTCACGAAAATCAACATCCGAGCCGGAACGGAACTTTCATTCTTGAACGAATGGGGGATTCCCCGGGGACCCTGCACAAACGAACCGGCCGCCGCCACCAGACGCTGGTCACCCAGCTGAAACGTGATTTCCCCTTCGAGAATGAAGAATCCCTCTTCTTCGCGTTGATGGATGTGGGGCGGCGGACCGCCGCCCGGCAAAACCCGGGCCTCACAGAGAACGTAAGCCCCGCCGGTCTGATCCCCCCGGGCCAGGAGGCGATAGACGTCACCGGCGGCCGAAAGGCATTCCCCTTCCCGGGGTCCGACAAAAATGGGTAGAGCAGGCGTGGACATGAGCGGCATCGAAGTAGAACAACCGACCCGCGTGAGTCAATCGAAGGGCGGACTTGTTCCCGGCAAAGATTCTCCTTTGAGGTTCGCTGACTCGGTTCCAGCCTGTACCGGGACATGGCGTTTTCGTTTCGATTCCTCGGCACCGGCACCTCGCAAGGGGTCCCCGTGATTGGCCGCGAGTATCCGCCCGAGTTTCTGGCCAACCCGCGCAACCACCGATTGCGACCCTCACTCTACGTCGAAACGGATTCGACCCGATTGGTCATCGACACGACCCCGGACTTCCGAACGCAAATGCTGCGGGAAAAGCTGGGGTATTTGGATGCCGTGTTGATCACCCACGCCCACGCCGACCACATCATGGGCATGGACGACTGTCGGCGGGTGTGTGACCTGCGCGGCGGGACTCTGCCCATCTACGGCAGCGCTGAAACCCTGGCCGACCTCCGCCGCATCTTCGTTTATGCGTTCGACGGTCGAACCATCCCCAAAGGTTATTTCCATCCGGATCCACGCGAGGTCACCGGGCCGTTTTCGTTGGGAGACCTGGAAATCTCCGCGTTCCGTTTGCCACACGGCCGAATTCAGACCCTGGGTTACCTCTTTCGCCAAAATGGACGGCGACGACTCGCCTACCTCAGCGACTGCCGCGAAATTCCGGATGCCGCCATCCCGGAACTGCGAGGAACCGACGTCGTCATCCTGGACGCGCTCCGCAAGACCCCGCATCCCACCCACATGTGCCTCGATAAAGCCCTCACTGCGGCCCGCCGCCTGGGAGCCGAGCGGACCTACCTGACTCACCTGACCCATGACTACGACCACGATGTGGATCAGGCGGAACTCCCGGATGGAGTATTCCTCGCGTACGATGGACTGAGGGTCGACGTGTCATGAGCAACCCCGCCTCCTGGGAAGCCGCCGCGCGCTTCTCCCCGCTTTACGCCTTCTGCCATGTGGTGGTTCGAAACCTGATCAAAGGGTATTTCAACCACCGTACCTATCATCCGGAACGCGTTCCTTTGGTGGGACCAGCCATTCTCGCCGCCAACCACGTCTCCTTCGGTGACCCACCGATCATCGGCGCCACCCTACCCCGATCCATCAGCTTTCTGGCCCGAGACACCCTTTTCCGGCCTCCCTTCTTCGCGAAACTCATTCGAACCTTGAACGCCATCCCCATTGATCGGGACGGGGGAGGACCCGCTGGGCTCAAGATTGTCCTCAGCCGCTTGGAATTGGGGGAAGCCGTTCTACTATTCCCAGAAGGCACCCGATCCATGGACGGCAAAGTGCACCCGGCGCGCAACGGCATTGGTCTGCTGGTGATCCGTTCCAAGGTTCCTGTAGTCCCTTTGCGCATCTTCGGACTCTATGAGGCCTGGGGACGGGACCGACTCTTTCCCCGACCCCATCCCACCGTGATCAAGTATGGCCCGGCCATGAACTTCGAGGAACACCGCGCAGAAGCCGCCACTGCCAGTAAGCAACGACTCAAGGTGATTTATGACGAGATCAGCCGGGACATCACCTCCGCCATTGAGCGACTGGAACCGTGCGCCGATGTGACCACATTTCCCTGACCGACTTTCGCCCAACTTCACAATCCGGCGCCGCAGGCGTCCTAGGCACCACGGAATCAACTCTTGATCAACGATTGACCGCCCGAAATTCTCGCCTACTTGCCGGAACGATCCGGATTCCCAGATCTCGACATGAAAGTTCTTATTCTCGCCGCCGGTTACGCCACTCGACTGTATCCGCTGACCCTGACCCAGCCTAAGCCGCTGCTGCCGGTCGCCGGGAAGCCGATGGTGGACTACGTGCTCGACAATCTGGCCAAAATCCCAGGAATCGACCGGGTCTATATCGTCACCAACGCGAAGTTCGCGGGACACTTCCGAGCCTGGGCCGACGACTATCGGGCCAAAGGATCCCCCCTGGACTTCACGGTGGTTAACGATGGTTCAACCGACGACACCAATAAGCTCGGTGCCATCGGCGATCTGAACCTCGTGTTGGAACGGGAGCAGGTGGACGACGACCTGATTGTGGTGGCCGGTGACAACCTGTTCAGCGAATCGCTGGAGGACTTCGGAGCCTACTGCCGGCAGATCGGCGGACCCGTGCTGGGCGTGTACGACGTCGGCTCCCTCGAACAGGCCAAGAAATACGGCGTGGTCGAAGTGGACGCGATGGGCAAGCTGCTCAGCTTCGTGGAGAAACCGGCAATTCCGGCCAGCACACTGATTGGCATCGCGTTGTATTACTACCCCCGGGCAACGCTAACGAAGATCCGCCAGTACCTCGCGGAAGGGAACAATCCCGATCAACCCGGACGCCTGATTCAGTGGCTCTATCCGCAACAAGCCGTCCACACGTGGTCTGTGCCCGGCATCTGGTACGACATCGGTTCGAAGGAAACTCTCGCCGAAGCCAACCGAATCTTCGGAACCCGGTGAAACCAACCCGCACGGCAATTCTCGAGGTTTCCGATCTAACCATCATCCGCGACGGGACGCGCATTCTCGACGGAGTCTCGTGGCGGGTGGATCCCGGTCAGCATTGGGTGGTCGTGGGCGCCAATGGCTCGGGGAAGACCTCCTTGCTGGCCGCCCTCACCGGTTACCTCATGCCGACCCGCGGGGAGATTCAACTCCTGGGACAACGCTACGGAGAAACCGATTGGCGGGATCTACGCTGCCAGATCGGACTGGTCAGTTCCTCGGTGCGTCAGCTGATGGCCGACAGCGAACCAGCGCTTCTGACCGTCGTGGGCGGTCGGTACGCCATGATCGACTTCTGGGGGGAACCAACCCGGGCCGACCAGAAAGCCGCTCGCCAACTGCTGGACTGGGTCGAGGCGTCCGCCTTGGCCGACCGACCCTGGGCGGTCTTGAGCCAAGGTGAACGCCAACGGGTGTTGATCGCTCGAGCCCTGATGGCTCAACCCCGACTGCTGATTCTGGATGAACCGTGTGCTGGTCTGGATCCGGTGGCCCGGGAACATTTTCTCCAATTCCTCGGCCGACTCTCCCGCCGACCCAAAGCGCCCACCCTTGTTTTGGTCACCCATCACGTGGAAGAGATCACACCGGTTTTTACCCATGCCCTGCTCCTGCGAGAAGGGCGAGCCGTGGCGTCAGGCTCCCGTCGAAACGCTCTGACTTCGGCCAATCTCAGTCAGATGTTTGGATCCCCGGTTCAACTCCGCTCGACGGCGGGACACCTGTCCTTACGCGTCACGCGAACCAGTCGACGCGTGATGTAGTCGCCCGGATCACCATCCGGAACCAGCGGTTCGCCCCAAGAAAGGCCGCCCTTCGCCCCAGAACTCCGCTGTAGGGGGCGAATTGTCGGTAGATCCCCGCATCACTCCATGAAGTTTTTTGATGCGGGACTTTCGCGAACCTTGTTCGGCCTGGGACTACTTGCCGGTGCTCTTTGGGAGTCGACGCCGGCGGTCCAAGCTCAAGGGTGCGTGGCTATCCGGGGTACGGGCATGTGTCACTTCGACCAGTTCGCGCAACCAGCCGATGCCGATCTCACGCGGGGCGAGTGGCTGGCGAGTCTCGGTTTCCGTTGGTTCCAATCCGACCGACACTTTGTGGGCGATGTGGATCAGAATCGGAAAGAACGGGGCAACCAAGTCATCAACAACTCCTACTTTTGGGATCTAGGCGTCCAGTACGCCATCAATCCCCGCTGGAGCGTGGCCCTGACGATTCCCTTCGTTTACTCGACTCGCTCGTCCCTCTACGAACATCCGGGCGCAGGTCGCCACGAAACCTCCGCCGGCGGTCTCGGAGACATCCAACTGACCCCGTACGTGTGGCTGTGGGATCCCGCCCAGCGGCCCAAGGGTAACATTCAGATAGGCGTGGGACTTTCCGCACCTTCGGGGGAATACGACGCCACCGACACCTTCTTTACCGTGGACGGCCCGGTGACCGGCTACGTGGACCAGTCCATCCAGCCCGGAACCGGCGGTTGGGGATTCACCTTCAACATTACTGCCTATCGCGAACTGTTGCCGCGTCTGACCGGGTTTGTGAACGGCACCTATCTGTTTAATCCGGAGGGCATCAACGGAACGCCGACGCGGACCGGATCCACCCGGCGCAATCCGTACGAACAAGTGATGTCCATTCCGGATCAGTACTTCGGTCAGGGCGGATTCATATACACCGTGGCTCCCAAATGGGGCCTTTCGTTGGGCGTGGGCGCACGAATTGACGGGGTTCCTGCCGAAGACGTGTTCGGCAGCAGCGATGGATTCCGCCGTCCGGGCTACGCGATCAGCGTGGAACCGCTGGTGCAATGGATGAAGGGCCGATACACGTTTTCCCTGGCCACTCCGATCGCCGTGTACCGTAACCGAACCCAGAGTGTTGCGGATCAAAAATGGGGCGCCGAACAAGGCCGGTACATCCATGGCGATGCTGCCTTTGCCGACTTTTCCGTGCTGGCCAATCTGGCGGTCTCGTTCTGATCCGCCGGCCCCAGATTCCAGCGGACGATTTCAGGTCGGGCGTCAGTTCTTCTGCGTCCGGAATGAGAATTGAATTCCCGACCGACGGTGCGACGGGTAGTCGTTGGCGCGCGGTGAACTGCCCGTTCAGGTCGGTTCACCGCGCACCCCTGATTGATCATGAGCGCGAAACCGTTGACCGGACCGGAACTGAAAGAACTCACTGACGGACTGAACCGTCTAGCCCGCAACCTCTGGTGGAGCTGGTATCAGGAAGCCCAGGACATCTTCCAGACCCTGTCACCCCGTGGCTGGCAGAACCTCTATCACAACCCCGTGGCCGTGCTGCACGAGGTTTCCGACTACGAACTGCGGGCCCGCCTGCAGGATCCCGAGTTTGCCGCGCATGTGCGCAAAACGTTGAACGAGTTCAACAACTACCTGAACGAGAAGAATACCTGGGCCTCGCATCACGCTCCGGAACTGGCCCAGAACCCGGTCGCTTATTTCTCGGCCGAGTTCGCTTTCCACGAGTGCCTGCCCATCGCCGCCGGCGGTTTGGGCGCGCTGGCTGGGGATCACACTAAGTCCGCCAGCGATCTCGGCCTGGGATTCGTCGGCATCAGCCTGTTCTACCGCGAAGGGTACTTCCAGCAGTCTATCAGCCCGGACAACTGGCAGCAGGAAAACTACGTACCGCTGGTTCCCCGCAATCTGCCGCTCGATCCCGTGGTGGATGCCCGGGGTGAACAGATCGTTTGCACCGTCCGCATCTTCGGCCAACCCATTCGCTTCCACGCTTGGCGGGCGAACATCGGCCGGGTGCCGGTGTATCTGCTCGACACCAATCGTCCGGAGAATGAAGGCCAGTACCGTGACCTGACCAATCGGGTGTACGGCGGTGACACCACCACCCGGATTATGCAGGAAATCCTGCTCGGGGTCGGGGGCGTTCGCCTGCTACGCGCCCTGAGCATCCAGCCGTCGACGTTCCACATGAACGAAGGCCACGCCGCCTTCCTCACCTTGGAACTGCTTCGGGAAAAGATGGCTGCCGGTAAATCGTATGCGGACGCCGCCGAAGCTACGAAACAGGAGTGCATCTTTACGACCCACACTCCGGTCGAAGCAGGTCATGACCGCTTCTCGTCGGACCTGATGCGCCTCGCTGCAGGCAAGTTCCCCGCCAATCTGGGAATCACCCACCAGCAGCTGATGGAGTTGGGCAACGAACATCCGGGCAAGACCGACGGGCCCTTCTGCATGACGGCTCTGGCCTTGAACTTCTCCCGGGCCGCCAACGGTGTCAGTGCTCTGCATGGCGAGGTCAGCCGGGACATGTGGAAAGGATTCTACGGCAAGACCAAAGCCGAAGAGGTTCCGATCGGGTCCATCACCAATGGCATTCACCTGGTGGGTTGGATCAAGGGTCCCATGCGCCGCTTCCTGAAACAGCGCTATGTGCAAACCGGGGGCGATCCATCGAAGTTCATTATCGATGGCAACACTCCGGAGTTCTGGCAGAAGATGGCCGATCCCTCCGTTACCAGCGACGAGGAGCTCTGGGCCATGCGCTACAAGCTCCGCCGCGAGTTGATCGAGTTCGCCCGGCGGCGCCTGTTGATCCACAACCGCTCGTTCAACCAGGCCAGTTACATCGCGTTCGATGCCCTGCTCAATCCGGACGCTCTGACGATTGGGTTCGCCCGGCGCTTCGCGACCTACAAGCGCGCGCCACTGATTTTCGATCAGTTCGAGAACATCGCCAAACTGGTGCGCGACACGAGCCGACCCATCCAGTTCATCTTCGCCGGCAAGGCCCATCCCCGGGACGACGAAGGCAAGCGATTCATCCAGAAAATCATTCATCTCTCTAACTTCAGTGAGCTGAAGGGACACCTGGTCTTCCTCGAGAACTACGACATCCACGTCTGCCGACAGATGGTCTCAGGCTGCGACATCTGGCTGAACAACCCGCGCCGTCCCCTCGAAGCGTCGGGCACCAGCGGCATGAAGACCACCCCCCATGGCTGCCTCAACTTCTCGATTCTCGATGGGTGGTGGCGCGAAGGCTATGACGGCACGAACGGATTCGCCATCGGACCGGATTCCCATCCCAACGATGTGGTGGAGCAGGACCGGGTGGACAGCGCGAATCTCTTCCACGTCCTGACCGAAGAAGTAGTGCCCAGCTTCTTCAATCGCGACGCCAATGGGGTGCCCCGTCAGTGGATTGGACGGATCCGCCGGGCCATGGTGACTCTGGCGGCCAAGTACAGCACTTGGCGCATGGTCCAGGAATACACCGAGAAGTATTATCACAAGGGTGGCACCTCGCACGGGACCTTGACGGGCGTTTAGGCTCCGGTAGGAACGTCCGCGTGCAGTGGGGTTTGGACGCACGGGCGCCGAACCAGGAAACAAATCAGTCCGCGCCGAGGCTCTCCCGGCGCGGATTTTGGTGGGCAGCCCTCTGGTGGATGGTCGCGGTCCTGAGCGGACTCGCGATCCGCCCGCTCCTGCCGTTGGACGAAACCCGATATACAGCCGTCGCGTGGGAGATGCGCACCACCGGCGAATGGCTGGTGCCGCACCTCAACGGAGCCACCTACCACCACAAGCCCCCCTTGCTGTTCTGGCTGATGAACATCGCCTGGGCCGGCTGGGGTGTGTCGGAGTTCGCCGCTCGGGTGGTGGCTCCCTGTTTCGGACTGGCCTCGCTGGCGGGAACCTGGGCACTCGCCCGCCGGATGTGGCCCGACCGACCCCGGGTGGCCTTTCTAGCGCCGCTCCTTTTGGTTGGCTGCGTCCTGTTTACGCTGTTCTCCAGCCTGATCTTCTTTGATCTGCCGCTGACGTTCAGTGTGCTCCTGGCTTGGCTAGGATTGTGGCGCGCCGCCCACGGTCAGCGTCTGAGTGGGTGGTTGGGGGTGGCCGCCGGCCTCGGATTGGGCGCTCTGTTCAAGGGCCCCGTGGTACTGCTGCCCGTGGTTTGGGCCGCAGTCCTGGCACCTTACTGGAAGCCGGTTCCAATCCCCTCCTGGTCGAACTGGTACGGTAGTTTCCTGCTCGCCATCCTCGCTGGCGCGGCGTTGGCGCTGGCGTGGGCTCTTCCCGCCGCCCAGGCCGGCGGACCGGAATTCGCCCGAATGTTGTTCTTCGGTCAACACGCGGGCCGAGTGGTCAACTCCTTCCAGCACGCCAAGCCCCTGTGGTGGTACCTGGTTCTGCTTCCTGTCCTCATCTTTCCCTGGACGTTCTGGGGCGGACTATGGCGAGGCGGGCCGCCCTCAAGCCAGTTGCGCACCGATCCAGGCGTTCGCTTCGTCGGAAGCGTCGTCACGGCCACGGTGTTCACGTTTTCGCTCATCAGCGGGAAACAACCGCAGTATCTGCTGCCGATCTTCCCGTTGCTGGCGCTCGGCCTGGCCCACCGCCTGGACACCAATCCGCCGCCAGACCGACGTCGCGACCGCGCGGCGCTGGCGGCGTTGGCTCTCTTGGTCGGACTGGCGGTGGTGGGAGTTGGAATAGTCGTTCGTTCGCGCGGTTGGCCCGAGACTTGGCCACCCCTTCCCGAACCCGCCCGCGAAATCGCCCCGGGATGGGGACTGCCGTTCCTGCTCCTCGGCGCATTTTATCTGCTGGACCGACCCCGCTCGCTGGAAAGTCGGGTGTTCATCCTCGCCGGATTCCCGGCGCTGGTTCTCCTGTTCGCGCAGGCCGCGTTTTTTCAGGCCGAACGCGAGAAGTATGATCTGACGCCCACCGCCCTTCAGGTGGCCCGAGTGCAATCCCAAGGGCGTCCAGTGGCCATTCTGGGCGGTTACGAAGGGCAGTTCACCTTCCTGGGACGCCTCACCCAGCCCCTGACCACACTGACCGAAAAAACCGCCCGCGCTTGGGCGGAGACCCATCCCGACGGCCTGATCGTGGCCATTCATCGCCGACCTCGGGATCTTTCTTGGCCTCGTCAGCCGGAATTCGTCTATCCGCATCGAGGCCGGCATTGCCTCGGTTGGCGGGCGAGTGACTTGGTTCAAATGGGCGACGAATTCCTCCGGGATGTTCCCCGGTCCCGCGCCCGCCGATAGAGGTGGACAATCTCAGCCCGAATCGCTGTCGCGTTTTGTCCTTACTGGCGTTTTCCGCCCGACTTACGGAACAGTGCCCAAAAACGTTTTGCTTCGCTTCCGCCGCGACCGGTAGGCTTCCTCGGTTGCACGTGGCCAACCGCCGTCAACACGCCTGGGTCCTTTCATGAAGTCATATCCGTTGGTTCCAAATTCGCTGTATCGGCCGGAGTTCGAACACGACGCCTGTGGGGTCGGGTTCATCGCCAACATTTCCGGACGCAAGGAACAGCGCATCGTTCAGTTCGCGATCGAAGCGCTCAACAGTCTGGCGCATCGCGGCGCCCTCGATGCCGACGCCAAAACCGGCGACGGCGCCGGCATTCTGGTGCAGCTGCCCAAGGCCTTTTTCAAACGCGAAGCCGACAAACTCGGCGTTCAAGCCGTTGAAGAAGAAGATCTCGCCGTCGGCTTCGTCTTCGCTCCGGCCGGCAACAAGTACGTCGTCGCCAAATGCCGGCAGTTCGTCGAGGAGGCCTGTGCCAAATACGGAATTCATTTTCTGGCGTGGCGCCCCGTGCCGACCAATCCGCGCTGCCTCGGGGACAAGGCCAAGTCCACCATGCCGGAGATCATGCAGTGTCTCCTGGGACGCGACCTCAGCTGGAGTCCCGACGAGTACGAGCGGAAACTGTTCCTCGCCCGAAATCACGCCGAACGAGCCGCGATGGCCGACAAGGTGGACGGTTTCTACTGCCCGTCGTTCAGCGCCCGCACCATTGTGTACAAGGGCCTGTTCAACGCCCCGCAGTTGCCCAAGTTTTACCTCGACCTCAAGGATCCGTTGTTTGTCTCGGCGCTGGCGATCTACCATCAGCGCTACTCGACCAACACCTTCCCCACGTGGCATCTCGCCCACCCGTTCCGAATGCTGGCCCATAACGGGGAAATCAACACGCTGCTCGGCAACAAGAATTGGACCCGCGCCCGCGAAACCGAACTGGAATCCGCCGTCTGGGGCGAGGAAGTGGAAACGCTGCGACCCCTGATTCAACCCGGCGGTTCGGATTCCGCCGCGCTCGACAATGCGCTGGAGGCTCTCGACCTCTCCGGTCGAAATCTGCTGCACAGCGTCACCATGCTGGCTCCCGAAGCTTGGGAGAATGCCACCGACATGGATCCCGCATTGAGGGACTACTACCAGTACCACGTTTGCCTCAATGAGCCCTGGGACGGTCCGGCCGCCGTGGTCTTCTCCGATGGACGAATCATCGGCGCCACCCTCGATCGCAACGGTCTGCGCCCCGCCCGTTACAAGATCTACGAAGACGGTCTGATGGTCATGGGCTCGGAAGTCGGCGTCGTGGCCCTCGACGAAAAGAAAGTGGTGCAAAAGGGTCGGCTTGGACCCGGTCGCATCCTGGCCATCGACACCGAAACCGGGAAGTTCCTGGACAACGACGCGGTCAAAACCTTCGTCGCTTCCCAGCAACCCTACGGCGAATGGCTCAAGACCAACCTGTTCGACCTCGCCACACATGCCCGCCCGTTTGCGAGCAATCATCAGGCGGTCAACCTGCTCGACCTGACGCTCCAACAAATCACCTTCGGTTGGGATCAGGAACAGTTGGATGACTTGTTGAAGTCGATGGCTACCCAAGGGGGCGAACCTGTGGGTTCCATGGGCGACGACACGCCGATCGCCGTTCTGTCCAAGCGGCCGCGGTTATTGTTCGACTACTTCAAGCAGTTGTTCGCGCAGGTCACCAACCCGCCCATCGATTCGATCCGCGAAAAGATCGTCATGTCCTTGGCGAACACTTTGGGCGCCCGGAAATCCTGGTTTGAAGAGACGCCGGAACACGCGAAACAGATTCGCATCAGCTCTCCCTTCCTTTTCGACTACGAACTGGCCGCGCTACGGCAAATCCCCGAACCCGCGTTCCAGGCCGAGACCATCCTCTGCTGCTTCGACGCCACCCAAGGGGCCTCCAATCTCGACGCATCGCTGACCAGCCTTTGTCAGTCAGCCGAAAAGGCGGTGGATGCTGGCAAGACCATTTTGATCCTCAGCGACCGCGGGGTGGACGCACAAAAGGCTCCGATCCCGTTGCTGTTGGCCATCGGAGCTGTCCATCATCACCTCATTCGCGCCGGCAAACGCCTGCGCTGCTCCATCGTCTGCGAAAGCGGTGAGTGTCGGGACGTGCACCACTTTGCGTGTCTCGTCGGATTCGGCGCCAGTGCGGTCAATCCATATGTCGCCCTCGATACGATTCGCGAGTCGGTGGAGTCCGGAAAATACGGTGAAATCTCTCTCGAAAAGGCCGCGACCAACTTCCGCAAATCCATCGAATCCGGCTTGCTCAAGGTGATGGCCAAGATGGGGATTTCCACCATCGCCAGCTATCGCGGCGCCCAGATCTTCGAGGCCATCGGACTCGGACAGGAAGTCATGGACCGCTGCTTTTTTGGCACCACCAGCCAGATTGGTGGCATCAGCCTAAAAGAGATCGCCGAAGACGCCCTGCGGCGTCATAGGGCGGCCTACACCGCTCCCGAAGCGGCCGTGCTGGATGTGGGTGGCAACTATCGCGTCGCCAAGGGCGGCCGGGGCGAATACCACGCCTACAACCCGCAGGTCGTCATGACCCTCCACCGCTTCCTCAAAAGCGGTCAACGCGAGGAGTTCCTCAAGTACATGGAGACGGTCGAGAAGCGCGAACCCGTCAGCCCGCGGGATCTGTTTCAGTTCAAGCCCACCGGGACGCCCGTGCCCCTCGATGAAGTCGAGTCGGTGGATGACATTCGCCGGCGCTTCACCACGGCCGGCATGTCCCTCGGCGCGTTGTCGCCCGAGGCACACGAATGCCTCGCCATCGCCATGAACAGCATTGGCGGCAAGTCCAACTCGGGTGAAGGCGGCGAAGATCCCACCCGCTACAGCACGGAACGCAACTCCGCCATCAAGCAGGTCGCTTCCGGCCGGTTCGGCGTGACGCCAGCCTACCTCGCCAGCGCCTCGGAGATCGAAATCAAGATGGCCCAGGGCGCCAAACCCGGCGAAGGCGGACAGTTGCCCGGACACAAGGTCAGTCCGCTTATCGCCCGGCTGCGCTACAGCGTTCCCGGTGTGCCACTGATCTCTCCGCCGCCGCACCACGACATCTATTCCATCGAGGATCTGGCGCAGCTGATTTACGACCTCAAGCAGGTCAATCCCCGCGCCAAGGTCTGCGTGAAGCTGGTGGCCTGCGCTGGCGTGGGCACCGTGGCCGCCGGGGTGGCCAAAGCCTACGCCGACGTGGTCCTCATCTCGGGTCACGATGGCGGAACCGGCGCTTCGCCGCTCAGTTCCATCAAGAACACCGGTGGCCCCTTCGAGTTCGGTGTCGCGGAGGCGCACCAAACACTCATGCTGAACGACCTTCGCTCTCGAATTGTGCTGCGGACCGACGGCGGCATGAAGACCGGACGCGACATCGTGCTCGCGGCTCTATTGGGCGCCGAGGAATTCAACTTCGGCACGGGCGCCTTGGTGGCCGCCGGTTGCGCAATGTTCCGCGTCTGTCATCTGAACACCTGTCCGGTGGGTGTCGCCACCCAGAAGGAAGAACTCCGCCTCAAGTTCCGCGGCAAACCGGAGAATCTAGTGGCCTTCTTCAACGCCGTCGCCCAGGAGGTCCGAGAAATCATGGCGTCCCTCGGCTTCCGCAAGCTGGACGAAATCATCGGTCGGACGGATCTGATGGAACGCCGCCCGGTGACCGACTTCCCCGAAGAAATTCGGGCCAAGGTCGCCAGTCTGCAGCTCGACCGGCTGCTGTATCAGGTGGATCCCACTGGCACCTCGCCGCGGATCCACACCCGCGAGCGCAACGAGCGATTCGGCGACAGTTCGCTCGACGACAAAATCATGAACGACGCGCGCGTGGCCTTGCAGGGCAAGGGTGTCGCGCAGTTGAGCTACAAAATCACCAACGTTCACCGGAACATCGGCACCAAAGTGTCGGGCCAGATCGGTTACCAGTATGGCGACGTTGGGCTGCCTGAAGGATCCATTAATGTCACCCTGAAGGGCAGCGCCGGCCAGAGTCTCGGGACCTTTCTCGCCAAGGGGGTTCGCCTCAAACTAATCGGTGAAGCCAACGACTACGTCGGGAAAGGCATGAACGGCGGCGAGATCGTGGTTCGCCCGCCCGATACGGTGAAATTCGCCTGGGCCGACAACAGCGTGGTGGGCAACACCTGCCTTTACGGTGCTACGGGTGGACGACTATTCGCGGCGGGCCGGGCCGGCGAACGGTTCGGTGTTCGCAATTCCGGCGGCACCGCCGTGGTGGAAGGTGTTGGCGATCACGGATGCGAGTACATGACAGGCGGTCTCGTCATTGTTCTAGGCGAAACCGGACGCAACTTCGGCGCCGGCATGTCCGGCGGACGCGCCTACATTTGGGACCCCCGGAACGAATTCCCCAGCCGTTACAACGACGGCATGGTAGGTCTGGAGCGCTTCAAGGACGAAGAAGAGGCCAAGCGAGTCGAAGGACTCATCTTTGCCCACCTCGAAGCCACCGAATCGCCTCGGGCCAACGAAATTCTGAAGAACTGGAGCCAGGCCCGGGAACAATTCTGGGTCGTTATCCCACACCCTGCGGTCGCTCCTCCGGGAACCGGCCCGGTTCATGAACCGGAAAAGCCCGGCGCAAAAGCAATCGTTCCCGCCAAAAACTAACCTCGGCTTCTACCCGCCCCGTTCGAGGCCCCCTGGGCATTCGAACGGGGCTTGGGAGTTTTCTGATAACGATAACGCGCCAAATCCGGTGGGATTTCGGCCATTTTCGACTTGGGCAAAGTCCGCCCTCCCGCCAGCCTGAGGGTGCGCTGAGCCAAGACAATCAGTTGCCTTGGGGAGCCACCTGTCGGGAAGTGTCGAATTCGACGCCGCGACGGCTGAACTTCGAGACGTCCCGCCCCTTGGCCCCTGACTCCGATTGCGGAGCCAGACGCCAATCCACACTATCTTGGGACATCCTTATGGAACTCGCCACCCAACTTGCCCTCTTCCTCGACAACAAACCCGGAACCCTCGCGCGGGTTTGTCAGGCCTTGGCCGACGCCAAGATCAACATTCTCGCCTTCTCCATGAGTGACACGGTGGACCACACGGTGCTGCGGATGGTGGTCAGTGATCCTCGACGCGCCCTGGCCCTCTTCGAAGAACGCGGCGCGCTGGTGGTGGAAAACGAGGTGCTGCTGCTCTCGGGCGACAACAAGCCCGGCTCCCTGGCCAAGATTGCGAGTCAACTGGCCGACGGCGGGGTCAACATCGAGTACGCCTACAGCGCCACCAGCCCCCAAGCCCGCCACGGACTGCTGGTCATGCGCGTCTCAAACTACAAGAAAGCCATGAAGCTTGTGAACTCAGACCCGACCTGAGGCAAACCAGGTGAGAGCTGAGAGGGAAATCCTGGAAATCAGCAGGTCGGAAGAGCCGACGAGTTTGTGGATCCACTAAAGAACTGGATCACCGGTTTTGGTGCCTTTCAGCTCGGTCTGTGGAGGCGGGACGGGCAATTTGTTGATCGGATCGGAGGCGATTTCCGGTCTCTCAACTTTCAACTATCAGCTCTCAACTGATTTCAAGCCCCCACTCACGGACAAACAGTTGCGCGATTCCAAAATTATCGCTAACTATCCGCGGTCCGAGGTCTGACAACCCTGCTGGTTGAGTGAATTCAGGGTTGCTTCCCCAAGTTCGAAATTCTTGCGGCTGTGTGTTCAATTCTGCCGCTTTCCTGGGTTCAGCCCGTTCCGGACACACCATAACTGTATGAGCAACTCAAGTGTGCAACCCCAGGGCTCCACGCCGCAAAACGCGGATTGGTCCCCGGGAAAAAATGCCCCCGCGTCTGAACCCAATCCCGCCCGCGCCGCTGCGCCGGCCCGTCCGCCGCAAGGCCCTGGACCCCGTCCGATCCCGGCAGTTCCTGGATTTCAGGCCCGCCCACCGCAAGGCGGCCCACCGTCCCGCCCCCAAAACCAACCCCAAGGCGGTGGTCGTCCGGCCCAGTCCCACCAGCAGTCTCACCCGCAACAACGCCCCAACAACCCTCCCCAACCCCAACGCCCCAGCGGCCCCCAACTCGGGCCCGATGGCCAACCCATCCTGCACGAGGGCTATTTGGAAGTTTCCGAAAAGGGCTTCGGCTTTCTGCGCTCCGCCAAAGGCCACTACGCCCCCAAGCCGACGGATGTTTTTCTGACCCCGGATTCGATTAAGCGCCTGGGGTTGCGAGAAGGCTGCCACATCGAATGCACCGTCAATCCACCCCACAAAGGCAACAGCCCGCAGTTGCGAGAGGTACTGAAGGTTAACGGCAAAACCTATCAGGATTTCATCCACGCGATCCGCTTCGAAAACCTCACCACGATCGACCCCGTGGAGAAGTTTCGTCTGGAAACCGCTCCAGACCTCCTGGAGCAGCGCATCATCGATCTGGTCACCCCCATCGGAAAGGGCACCCGCGGCCTCATCGTCGCCCCGCCCCGCACCGGCAAGACCACCATCCTCAAGCAGATCTGCAATGCCATCACGACCAACCACCCCGAAGTCTTCGTGATGGTATTGTTGATCGACGAACGTCCCGAGGAAGTCACCGATTTCCAGCGCAGTGTTAAGGCCGAGGTCGTTGCCTCGAGCAACGATCAGGACCTCGAGACCCACGTGCGTCTCAGCCGGTTCATGATCGAACGCTGCAAGCGCATGGTTGAAGCCGGCAAGGATGTGTTCGTCCTGCTCGACTCCATCACCCGCGTGGCGCGGGCCTACAATTCGGTCCACGGCGGCTCCGGCCGAACCATGACCGGTGGTGTGGATGCCCGGGCGTTGGAAATTCCGCGCAAGATGTTCGCCGCGGCGCGCAAGATCGAAGAAGGCGGTTCGCTGACCATTCTGGCGACGGCCCTGATCGATACCGGCAGCCGGATGGACGAGTTGATCTTCCAGGAGTTCAAGGGCACCGGTAACATGGAGTTGATCCTTGACCGCAAGCTGAGCGAGCGCCGCCTATTCCCGGCCATCGACATTCCGAAGTCCGGCACCCGGAAAGAGGAAAAGCTGTTCCCGCCGCATCAGATCGATGCCATCCGCAAGCTGCGTCGGATGCTCACGGACCTGCAACCCGTCGAGGCCATGGAAACCCTCCTGGCCGCGCTCAAGAAGCACAAGACCAACGACGAGTTGCTGACCAAGCTCTCCTAATTTGGTTTTGATCCAGCGCCCAGTCCGCCCTGCGGACTGGGCGTTTGTTTTTGTGCGGTAGGGGCTGCTCCCGCTTTCCGATGGGCGAGAGTCCAGACGCCAAACCCGGCGAATTGTTCCTAGCCCCTCAACTTAGGAACGCGCCCCAAATCCGTCGCCGAGCCCACCACAAGAGATTCTTCGACTCCGCGCTTGCTACCCCCGGGCATCTCCCTATTTTTGCCCCCCTGTCCGCGGGGTGGAGCAGCCCGGTAGCTCGTCAGGCTCATAACCTGAAGGTCCTAGGTTCAAATCCTAGCCCCGCAACCAATTTTAGTTGCACTGCAACAACTTAAGCCGCTGGTTTCCAGCGGCTTATTTTATTTTGAGCGATGGTCCCAAGATCGTTGCAGGACCCGCCATCGACGGCTGGGTGGACGATCCCCGGAACGATCCGGTCGATACGCCGATCGCATAGATGCCGAGGTGAAGTTATCCGGAGATCAATCACACCCGGCCGATCTGGCTTACCTCCAACTGGACCTTTGGCCGGGAGCAGGCTCGCCCTTGGCCGACGCGAATCCAGCAGGGTGCGGCTTAGGCGTTAGGAGCATGGACGCAGTTCCCAGAGAGAGCGCTCGAATTCGGCTGCCGCCCTCCCTAGCGTTCACGCCGTGAAACGACTCTGGCCCTGGTACCTTTGGCTGCTGTGTTTCTACGGAAGCTGGCTGGGCTTTGTCGCGTTGGGAGACCGCTGGTCGACCCTTCGAGAGCACTGGGGAATTGCCGTCGCCATGACCTTTGGCTCTTATGTTGCTGGCTCGACTCCCATGGGTGGTGGCACTGTGGGATTCCCGATTCTGGTCCTTCTCTTCGATCTACCCGCAACCTTAGGACGGGATTTCAGTTTTGCCGTGCAATCCATCGGAATGACCAGTGCCAGCATCTTCATCCTCTGCCGGCGACAACACCTCGAATGGGTCATGTTGCGCTGGTGCATGGTGGGCTCGTTGATTGGAACTCCCCTGGGAATTCTGTTCGTCGCGCCTCACATTCCCGGATTTGCCATCAAGGTCGTCTTTGCCGTGGTTTGGGCCAGCTTTGGAGTTCTTCACATGTATCGAACGACCCAAATCTGCGCGAACATCGGGGAAAGCCCGGTCGCTCATGCCTTTGATCGCATAACCGGATTTCTAGTCGGCTTAATGGCCGGAGCAACGGTTGCCGCCGTAACCGGAGTCGGGATCGACATGGTGCTCTACTCGGTGATGGTTCTCCTGATGCGCTCGGACTTGAAGTCAGCCATCCCTTCGTCAGTCCTCATTATGGCCTTCACCTCACTGGTCGGCATCGCGACCAAGAACCTGATCACGGGGGTGCAACCCGGGGTTTTCGATAACTGGCTGGCCGCCGCTCCGGTCGTGGCGTTGGGGGCTCCGCTCGGGGCCTTCGTGGTGGATAAGATCGGCCGGAAACCCACACTCCTATTTGTGGCGTTTTTGTGCCTCGGACAGTTCGTTTGGACCATGCACGAGGAATTCTCCACACTAGGGTGGCTAGGGATTGGCATTGCGACCTGTGGAGTCGCCATTGCGAATCTGGGATTTGAGTGGCTTTGGAAGTTGGGCGACCGGTTCGAACGACGCTCCCTGCCAGTGGTCGTTCAGAATCGACCGAGCGAGAAGGCCTCTCCCTAGGCCGACGCGGTCACCGCCGCAGCTGGGACTTCTTCAGCCCTACTCCACAAACCGCTCAAAAATCAGCACGCAATTCTGTCCGCCAAAGGCAAACGAGTTGGACATCACCCGGCAAACCTCGGCCTTCCGGGCCTGATTGGGAACGTAGTCCAAATCACACGCCGGATCCGGATCTTCCAAATTGATCGTCGGAGGAATGATGCCGTGATTGATGATGTTGACACAGGTCGCCGCCTCCAGAGCCCCACCGGCGCCAATTGAATGGCCAATCATCGACTTGATGGAACTCACCGGGATCGAATAGGCCCGCTCCCCGAAAGTGGTCTTGATCGCCCGGGTTTCGATCGGATCGTTGACGTCGGTTCCCGTGCCGTGGGCATTGATGTAGTCAATATCCTCCGGCTTCAGACCCGCCGTCTGCAACGCCTGTTGCATCGCCTGCACTGCCCCCAACCCGTCCGGATGCGCCGCCGTAATGTGGTAGGCGTCGCACGACATCCCGATTCCCGACAACTCAGCCAGGATCGGCGCCGACCGTTTCCGGGCGTGTTCCAACGTTTCCAAAACGAGCACCGCCGCCCCTTCGGCCATGACAAATCCGTCCCGACCGCGATCAAACGGCCGACTGGCGCGCTCGGGTTCGTCATTGCGCGTGGACAACGCCCGCAACGCGCAGAAGGACTCCAGATAGGACTCGGTGATCGCTGACTCCGCTCCGCCCGCCAACGCGACATCGGCAAAGCCCAAACGAAGCATCATCCAGGCGCTCGCGAGGGCGTGGCTGCCGGTCGCGCAGGCGGACGACACACTGAACCCGGGACCCGTCAGACCGTACTGCAGGGCGATATTCCCGGAGGCCATGCTGGTGCTGACGCGCGGCACAGAGAACGGATTGGTCTTGCCTGGTCCCTTCGTGAACAACTGCATCATCTGCGTCTCCAAGAAGGGAAAATCAGCAATCGCCGAGGCCACCACAGTGGCAATGCGGGAGCGGTCCTGTTGCTCCAAGTTCAATCCGGCGGCCCGCATGGCTTCCGTACTGGCCGCGATGGAGAACTGAGCGTAACGGCCAATGCGGCGGGCCATCTTCGGATCCATGTGATCCGTCGGCTGGAATTGCTTCACTTCCCCGGCGATCCGACTCGGCAGCCGAGAGGCATTGAACTGGGTGATCGGGCCAATCCCGGACCGACCGGCGATCAGCCCGTCAAACGTTTCGCGGTTGGTTAGTCCCACGGGCGAAAGGGCGCCGATCCCAGTAACAACGATGCGGGGTTGGACAAGATTCATAAGCGGGTCTCCCGGCAGTGCCCCCAGACCCATGGGCAAAACTCTTCCACGCCCACTTCCCAGTTACCAGATTTCCCGCCCGAACCGATCGACCGGGCCAACCACAGCCTGCGGAACCGGTCACCGGGACTCCTGCGTCAAGTCAGCCCCGAGCCGTTCTCCAGCGGCCCGAAGACCGGCCATGACGGCATCCGCTACCGCCACCGGGAAACCCTTGGGCAACGCATTCTGGACCTTAGCGATCACCATCGGCGTGCGGTCCACAATCTCTGCCAGGAGGGCAGGCATGTCAGCCACACCGGAGCGGCGAGCGGTTTCAATCCAGTGTTGGGCGTGGATGCTTTCCCACAGGTAATGTCGGTTCTTCCCCTCGACGGCCATGGCCATCTTGAGCTTCTGGGGCGCAATCTTCCCCGCCCCATTGCCCAGCAACGGATACGCTGACAAAACATCGTAACGCGGAGTCAGCCGGTAGGCACCGCCCGACAGAAGGAAGAGGCTGAAATTCTTGGCATGACCGTCAATGGCCGCGAGCAGCCAGAACACGACCAGAGTGCGCAGAAAATCACGTCGATCCTCGGCCGGGTCCTCGGAGCCAAGAAGCACCTCAAGGATCCGGCGAATTCCGGGTCCGCCATGGGCCTCGTATTTCAACGCCCCCGCAGTTGCCGTGGCCTGGCAGAAGTCCTCTTGCGGCAGTCGGATCCACCACCGGCTATCAACGGACAGGCGCCGATCAAACCGGTCGACCACGAGTGTTTTGTGTTCGCCGAAAGTCTCCAGGCTACAGTTCGCTACCGGGATGCCGTATTCGCGGACAACTTGGGCACACAGCCACTCGTTCTCGACGGATGTGGACAAATCGAAACCCTGCGGAAGGAGTCCGATCGGCAGCTTAAAAATGTGGGTTGTCGGCGTTGTCCCCGTCGGCCGATACCAACGTCCCTTGTGCCTGAGCAAAGCGGTCTTTTCCTGCGCGCCCGCCAGTGAAATTCGAAACGCATCTTCTTCCTCCGCTTCGCCGAAGCCCGAGGAGGATCCCAGCGAGGCGGTGAGCAACTTGGCGACTCGAGCTTCGGTCAGAGGCTCGCCCGTGATGCGCCGGACATCCGGAGTCCCTTCGTCAACTGGCAGGATTTGTAGAGCCCCCACGCAGTCGCGGCCGATTTCGCGCAGAAGGTCGAAGGCGGCGACCGAAGCGGTCCGAAAGCGCCGCTGAATCCGCTCGCGAATCTGGCGGTTATCCGGAAGCAGGTTATCAAAGAATGCTTCGACTCCGACCCGGTAGGATTCTCGGGACGGGCGCAAGGGAAAGGAGAGGGAAATGGGCCGTGACGCCGGTGACGATAGCCACTCCTCGTCGTACCTGAACTCCTGGGCTCCGCTGGCCGGTAACCGCCATTCGCCCACCCGTTCCCCGTTCATCCAGACCGCCAGAGCGCGGGATTTGCCAAGGCGTCCCATGATTCACCAGTCTCACCACTCCGCCGTGCGGTCGGGCGACTTGCGGGGACGAACCACCAGCTCGAGATCCAGCGCGGCCAGCAATCGAGCGATCCGAGCCAGACTGGCCGGACCCGGATCGTTCTCCAACAGCGACACTGCATTCTGAGCCAAACCGGCGCGGTCGCCGACCGCGCTCTGCGAAAGGTTCTGCTCTCGACGGAAACCGCGCAGAACCGCCCCCAACTGCTGGGGAGTTCGAATGGGGTAGTCGCGCATATCAGCTAAACCAGATATTTCCACTTTATCGCTTAAACAAGCTATTTCTTCTTTATCCGGTTTACTGAATGGAGTCCTCCTCCCGATCGCGATGACTTCCACAGATCGACGATTGCGGGTTTCCGGACGTGACGAACCGGGTTCTGTCCCGCAGTGTCAAACCAGTCTGCGTTCGAACACTGACGCGAAATATTCCCGGTTTTCCGCTGAAATCGGCATACCGGGAACGAAGCACCATTTGGAAACAAGGATTCTCCTTGCACCAAGGAGTCACTTGCCTAAGCTTCGCGGCCTTTAACGAGCAGAAACCGAGGCTTCTTATGCGTCGTCCCAAGGGGATCAAAACCAAAAAATCTGTCGCCAAGCGCTTTAAAATTAGCGCCCGCGGAAAGGTGTTCGCGCGCCATTCCGGAATGCGCCACCTGTTGTCCAGCAAAAGCGCCAAGCGGCGGCGTCGTTTGGGCGAAGACAAGGAGCTGCATCCTTCCGACGTCTACAAGATCAAGGCGTGCTTGCCGTTCTCGCACTAAGCCCGGATCCCGAACCATTTAACTGATTTTCATCCATGCGTGTTACTAACGCCCCCGCCTCCCGCAAACGCCGGAAACGGATGCTGAAGCTCGCCAAGGGCTATCGCCTGAAGCGCAGCAAGCTGTACCGGTACGCCAGCGACGCCGTCGACCACGGCCTGAAGTACGCCTACCGCGATCGCAAGACCAAGAAGCGGACCTACCGCTACCTCTGGCAGATTCGTATCAACGCGGCCGCTCGCGCCGCCGGAATCACCTACAGCCGGTTCATCGAAGGCCTCAAGGCCGCCCAGTGCAGCCTCGACCGCAAGGTCATCGCCGACCTCGCCGCCACGGACACCGCCGCGTTCGCCAAGTTGGTGGAACTCGCGCAAGGCGCTCTGAAGACCAAGACGGCCAAGGCGTAAAGGCCAGTCCCAAGTTTCCAAGCGGACTTCCGAAAGGGAGTCCGCTTTTTTTATCGCTCGTCGCGGTCAAATGGTGCCTTCAACACGTCCTTGCCACCTTCCACAATCTCCCCGCCCACCGTTCCCAGAATTCGGGCGTGGCGCCGAAGCTGGCGCCACGAGTTCCGGGTCAATCCCATCAACCCACCCGGCGTCAATACCATCTGAGCGGCACTGGTCAGGGTCAGCATCGGATTGAACGGCCGCATCCGCCGCATGGTTTTCCAAACCTCCTCCGGTTCATGCGCCGCCTCTTCCCGCACGAAGTCCAGCAGATGAACACTCAGCAGGCAGCCCACCATCGAACCGGCAATCAGCAAATGGTAGTCCCGGATGGTCTGTCCCAGGAAAACGCCTGGGGCATCCGGCAACAGCTTCAGGATTAATCCACCCAACAGCGGTCCGGCGGCCGTCAGCAAACTGGTTAACGCCAGGAACACCGCCACGTACGGAGCCTTATTCGCCGGGGCGAGCTTCAGCATCAGGTTGAACTGGCACAGCTGAAAACACGCCGTGGTTGCGCCCACGACGAGAAAGGCCACTGCCAAATGCCAGAAGAAGCGCTCGCCCGCGAGGGACCACGACACCAAACCGGTCAAGGCCCAGACGAGCGAGGCCACATACAGCACCGGCTTGCTGCCATAGCGATCACAGAGCCAGCCCCAACCGCGCAAGGTCAATAGCCCCCCGACCCCCGCCAGAGCGGTCAGCAAGCCGACGTCACTCATCGGACGCTTCAGACCCTCAAGGAGAAACACCGTGTAGAACGGCTGACCCAAGTTCAGCAGCAATCCCCAGACCCCCACAAAGGCGACCAACTTGAGGTAGTTGAGGCTTCGCAAGGGTTCCCCGATCTCGGCCAGATCCGGCGGATCTTCCTCCCGGAGCATCACCGAAGGTGGGAACTTCATTCGCGTAAGGAACAAAAAACCAATCAGCCGGCCCATTCCCGCCACCGCGAAAATCCAGCCAAATGTGAGCAGGGAATTGTTCCCTTTCTCCGCCGCCCAACTCGCGACTATGACCGTCACTAAAGTCCAAAAACCAAACACCAGATTGCGCCGCCCGAAGTACGAACCGCTCAGCCAAGGTGGCACCAATTCGGAAATGGCAGCCGACCAAGCAACCGATCCCAGACTGTTCGCCAGAGTCGCAATGGTCAGCAGGACGGCAAAAGCGCTGTCCCGGTGGGTTTCCTCCAAGAAGGGCAACCCCGCCACCAATCCCCAGGGCGTCGCACTCAACAAGAACGACAGGGCCATGATCTGATACAAGGACATCCGGCCGCGCAACCAGGTTGCTAAGGGCGGCTGTACCAGATTGCAAAAATGCGGTAGGGCCGCCATCAAACCAATTGCTCCCGGTCCCCACCCCAAAGCCATCACCGCAAACGCGATGACGAAGGGAAAACTCGGCATGGTCAGGTTCAGCATCGGAACGCTGAAACAGGCCTCGATCGTCGCGTACTTCAGCGAGAGCAGAAGTTCCCGATGCCGGAGTCGCTGGTTCATGGGGTTGACCGGCAACCAAATCGCCGGCCCGCAAGCTTTCCGATGATTTCCCCCGCCTGGCGAGCCCAGACCCACCGGATCTGCCACGGCCTCACGCCGGCAAAGTCCACACCACCCGGCCGCCGACCACGGTGTGCGTTACCCGACCGCGCATCCTCCAACCATGGAACGGATTGTTCACCGACTTGCTCGCCGTCTCGGTGCGCAGGGAGGTCCATTCCGCATCCGGATCAAACACCGTCACATCGCCCACCCCGCCCACCTCGAGCCGTCCCCGCCCATCCTGAAACCGCAGCAGTCGCGCGGGCTCAGTGGTCAGCTTGGCCACCACCTTCGACAAACTCAGCCGCCCGGTGTGGTACAGGGCCATCAGGGACAGCGCGAACTCGGTCTCCAAGCCCACAATGCCAAAGGGCGCATAATCGAACTCCACTTCCTTCTCCGACTTCGAATGCGGAGCGTGGTCGCTGCTGATGATCGCCAGGGTGCCATCCACCAAGCCTTCGAGAATCGCCGCCCGGTCCGTCGCCGATCGCAACGGCGGGTTCATCTTAAAGTCGGTGTGATAGGACGGCCACTCCGGCAAGGTCTGGCCCGCCATGAACCGCTGGGCCCATTCGGCACCATCCTCCTTCCAAAACGCTTCGCTCCCGGCAATGCAGGCATCCGTCAGCGTGAAATGATGCGGACACGCCTCACCCGAGATCGGCACTTTCCGACTCAACGCTTCCCGCAACAACCGGACGCTGCCCGCCGAACTCAGGTGCTGACAGTGGATCGGCGTGCCCGTTTGTTCCGCCAACAGGATGTTCCGGGCCACAATCACTTCCTCGCCCGCTGCCGGCCAGCCCGCCAGACCCAGCATGGTGGAGTAGCGGCCTTCGTGCATCACCCCCTTGGTAACCAGCCCGTAATCCTGACAGTGGTCCATGACGGGCAATTGGAACATCCGGGCATACTCACAGGCCCGCCGCATCAGTTCGTTGTTCTGAATGCAATGCCCGTCGTCGGTTAGCGCCACCACGCCGGCCTTGAAGAGCGAACCGATTGGCGCGAGTTCCTCCCCAGCGATGCCTTTGGTCAGCGCTCCGGTAATCTCCACCCGAACGTCCGCCTTTCCGGCCCGATCCTGAATCAGCGCCACCGTCCCGGCGTTGTCGATGGCGGGTGAGGTATTCGGCATGCACACCACGGTGGTGAAGCCGCCTCGCGCCGCACACTGGGCTCCGCTGAGAATGTCTTCCTTTTTGGTCTGCCCGGGTTCCCGGAAATGGACATGCAGATCAATCAGCCCCGGCACCACCACCTTGCCGACCACCGACAGCACCGGGATCCCGGCGGGCGCCTGGGCGGCCACTCCGGGCCCCACGGCGGCCACCCGGCCCTCGAGAACCAGGACATCGGCAATCTGATCCATCCCGGAAGCGGGGTTAACGACACGACCGCCGGTCAGCAGCAATGAACTCATCCGGCCGGCACGCTAGGGCGGCGCCGCCAATCGGGGAAGCCGGAACAAAGCTCGGAGAAGCTGAGCTGAGAGCTCTCAGCTCTCAGCTGCCTTCCCGCTTACCCGCCTTTACGAATTGAGCGTGGGTGGTCCTGGGGCAGACCACCAACATCCAGTCCACCTTGCTGCGCCGGCGGACTGGTGACGACCCAGCGGTCCATTCCTACCTTACCCCTTACCGCTTACCCCTTACCGCTTACCCCTTACCGGCTTTACCTCTCAGCTCTCAGCTCTCAGCTCTCAGCTTCCCTGGCCCCGATAGGGCGAAGCTTCCGCTGAGCCATTCCCCTGTGGAGTCCAACGCCAATCTCAGCCGCCAAACACCCCACCCAACCAGCGTTCCTTACCTCTTCCCCCTTACCCTTTACCTTCTGTCAGCAAAAATTCCCCCGCGCCGAAGCCTTGCATCGTTCCCGAAAAATCGCTTTCCTCTCTTTGTCGCTGCTGCGATCGCGGGCGTAGCTCAATGGTAGAGCGCTAGTCTTCCAAACTAGTTACGAGGGTTCGATTCCCTTCGCCCGCTCCAATCACCACGCCTCTCCGGCGGTAGAGACTGGACATTCCGAACAAATTCCGAACAGTCCGGGCGTGAATCCGAAGGTTCCGCGGGGAATTCCGAACAATCCCGAAGCTGGGTTGAGCTTTCCTCATGTCGTGACTCGTCGCCATGGAACTGCGACCATCTATCAGTATCAGCGCACTAAAGGCGGGGTAGAGTACACGGAATTCAAGTTGGCCGCTTTCGATTCCGCAGGTCGGCGCTCGTTTCGTTCCTTTTCAAACTTTAACGAGGCCCTGAAGGAAGCTGAGGCAAGGCTTGCTGCCCTTGGTCAAGGCTTGGTGGAAGTTACGACCCTCCACGGCCCCACTCGCCTCGATTACCTGAACGCTATTGGACTCCTCCCCCTCGGCCGGACCCTGACGGACGCGGTAAACGCGTTGCTCCGCGAACACACCAAACCCAAGGCCGATCCTATCCGGGTATCGGACCTCGTGGCCGCATTTCTGCATGCTAAAGAAGGACGCACTCGTTCCGGCCGACCGGCATCGGACGCTTACCGCCGAGATCTGGAGTGGCGCCTCTCGCGGTTCGTCGAAACGTTTCAGATGGATATTTCGGACGTTTCCCCGCGCCAGATTGAAGATTGGATCGAAAAGGTAGCCCCCGGTCCGGTCAACGCCTGGAACATGGTCCGCTTACTCCGAACTCTATTTCGCTGGGCCCAAAAGCGAGGGCACCTGCCCTCCGGCCCTCTTCCCACTGACTCCCTTGATATCCACAAACCAGTCTCGACGGAGGCGCCCGGAATCCTGACCCCCGCGCAACTCAAGACCCTTCTAGCGTCACTCACCCCGAGTATGGTTCCCTACGGTGCCTTGGCAGCGTTCGCGGGGCTCCGCCAAGCGGAAATCCAGAGACTGGATTGGTCCGAAATTTCCTTCGATCGGGGGCATATCGAAGTGACCGCCGCCAAAGCGAAGACGGCGGGCAGACGTTTGGTTCCATTATTGCCCGTCTTACGCACTTGGCTAGAACCCTATCGGGCGACAGGACCCGTGTGCGACCTGTCCAATGTGGCCAAGCCCCTCCTCAAGGCAGCCAAGGCCGCTGGCATCGCCTGGAAACGGAACGCCCTTCGCCATTCGTACATATCCTACCGGGTAGCCGCGTTGCAGGACGTATCTCGTGTCGCCCTGGAGGCCGGGAATTCACCTGCCATGATTTTTAAGCACTACCGCGAACTCGTGACGCCCGAAACCGCCGCAGCTTGGTTCGATGTCCAACCATCGACCAAATCGAAAAACGCGAAATAGTTCGTTCGTACGGATCTATTGTTTCCGTCCGGCGAATCGCCGTAGACAGAGAAGGCCGGGTGTGGTGTGGAGAGTGAAAGAACCTCCGAGCACACCCCTGGTTGACCGGAACAGCACTCCGAGGAGGGCGAGGCGTTGGGTTTTCAGTCAGAAGTAGGCAAGCTTTCCTGTACGCGGGTAGGGATCGTAGCCGAGATGCAGTCCCTGACGCCAAAGCGTCTCTTCTGGCACCTCGAGTGGTTGGCGTGTCGAGTTCACCTTCTCCCGCTACGGGTTCAATTTTTGACCGACGATTTACGAAGGAGTCGAATGCTGAGCTGAGGCTGGACGGCATTATCGCGCCATCGGTGGCGGGGATTATGGGAATACGGGCCGCGGTCAGGGGCAATGTTCCGGGCCTGGTGCTCGCATGGGAGCGAGTCTGATTTCCTTCCCTTTCCCCTCACCAACCGGTCCTGAAAGAGACCGAATATCTTAGATTTTTCGTGCCCTTATGGGCCGTTTTGTTTTGTTAAACAGAACAATTCGGTTAAACTCTTGGCGTGATGAAAAACGAAACATACGCGATGATTGAGAACCTAACTAAAGCCAGCCAGACGGCCGGTCTCCTGATCGGTGATTTGAGAGCGGCCGGACGATTCAAAGGCGCCCTAGTCGGGATGTTGGTGCTCGATCTTATCGACGAGGCCGCAATGCTCGAAAAGAGCATCGCTCGACTACTGAGTGCCGTGGAAAAGGACGCCGGGGAGACCGCCCCTCCCCGATAATCTCCCCTCACCAAAACCGGTCCTGAAAGGGGCCGCCTTTTGTGCTATTCTCAGTCTACGGTAAGAATACCCGAGGTATGGGTTCCTGTGCGTTCTGTCCGACTTCCCATTGGAATGCTTAGGACTATCTGATTCCGCGAGGCCGGCCACATCCTGGCAGGCTTCCTGAAACGTTTTCTCGCCGGGACCCCAAGGACGTGATCCAAGGCTCTGATCGCTTGCTCCTATTAGGGCCATGAAAAAGCCAAAACTGAATATTCCGCGGCGGGGAGCGCCCAAGGGGAACCGCAACGCGGCAAAGGAAACAACGCGGGTGATGATGGGGGCGCGGGTGTCGCCGGCGACCTTGGAACATTTACGGGCGCTGGCGGCGGAGCCTGGGAGCGGCGGCCTCGGATCGGTGCTGGACCGAGTGGTCGCGGGGTTGGCGCCGCGGGAGAAATCTACGGGGGCGGGCGTGTCACCTAATTACCTGCGCGAGCTGTCCATGTACGTTTTGGACGCGCATCCGAGAGACTGGAAGATCCGAGAGGTGGCGAAGGCTCTGACGGGAGCCGCAGAGAGTCTGGAGCGAGCGGCGTGTTTAGGGAACCAGACAAATGAGAATTAAATTCATCCTCGTGAACAAAGAAACGCCATCACCGCCACGCCACGGCGTAGTACTGTCTCACCGCCCCCGCCCGTAGACCAGGCTCACCTCCAAGGGCGGCCGCTCTTGGCTCTTGGAGTCTCGAAAGTCCGCCACTAAATCGGCACCAGCTGTCCCGGGTGCCGAGCTTGGCTCTTTGGCGAAACGCGAGTTCCAGACTCCACGTAGGCCGCGCCATAACTGGATGGGCGTTCTGACTTGCCAAGATTGACGGCCAAGAACCCGGGATGCTCAATGATCCAAGAATAGTTTAGGCCGTCGCATCCCTGTCCTAGGACGAACCGGGTATGGAGAGTGCAAGAACTAATGAACCTTCAACCGCACCCCCGGTTGATCGGGACAGCGCCCCGAGGCGGGCAAGGCGTTGGGGTGTTCAGTCAGAGGTAGGCGGGCTTTCCTGTACTCGAGCAGGGTTCGTAGCCGAGAAGCCGGTTTGAAAATCCACCGCTGGCTCCGATGGGCCTTGGCTAGCGGCTCGCTCCAAACCCATTACCTGCCCGCAGCTCGGCTCGGCCTCACAAGCCGCTCCGAAAGAAGCCGAAGCATCGGTCCTTCATGGAACTAGGATGCTTTTGTCACCGACCAAAGCCCGACAACTCGAGTGCCGGGCCTATTGTCTGTCAGTATTTCTGGGTTCCGGGCATGGCTTGACACATGGTAAGATATTCGTACATTCACTTCATGACGACCGTGGATGCTAACGCGGTGGAAGCGGCGCTCCGGGGAGGGGTGGAGTATCTGCTTCGCGGCAAGAAACCCGCAACTTGGACGCAGAACACCATTCTCACCAAGGATCTTGGATTAGATTCCGAGGACGGTGTGGAACTGGCTTGCTTCCTGTCCGAATCACTGGGCGTAGAAATCCCCGACATAGTGAATCCCCTGATTGGTGCCGAAAAGGGCCAGTGTCACCATCGCACCCTCGGAGAAGTGACGGCGCTGATATTAGAGCTATGCATGAAACCGGCAGGAGGGCGATTGTCATGAGCACCACAACCGATTCCTTGGCAGACCGGCTCCGAGCGGGCCGCGAGATGGCCGGGTTGTCCCAAGGGCAGGTGGCTGCGTTGCTCAAGTTGCATCGACCGGCAGTCAGCGAAATCGAAGCAGGGCGTCGGAAGGTTTCCGCCGAGGAGCTTGCGCGGCTCGCAGAGATCTATGGGGTGACCGCCGAGTGGCTGCTCGGGAAATCCCACCAGACCGAGGACCCGATGGTGGAACTGGCGGCCCGAGAACTATCCAAGCTCGGCCGGGACGACTTGGACCGAGTGATGGGATTGTTGAAGACGCTGCGGCGCAGCAAAGGGGATGATAAATGAGCTGCGTCCTTGAGGGCCGTGAAGCCTTGAGGGGCGCGCTGGAGCTTCGGCGGCGGCTAGGCATCCCCAGAGAGCGACCGCTCAATGTGCTGGATGCCGCTGACCGCTTGGGGCTGCGGGTCCAGTTGGCAGATATCGCAACCTGCGAAGGTATGTTCTCCGCGGACTCCAAAGTCATCCTCCTCAATCATCGGCGACCCGCCGGTCGACGGGCTTTCACCTGCGGGCACGAACTCGGGCATTGGCATTTTGGCCACGGTGCCTCCTGTGACATGCTCGAATTTGACCGTCCCGACCAGGAAAAACCAGAAGAGCGGTTGGTAAACGGATTCGCCGGATTTTTCCTGATGCCGAAGCGAGCAGTCGAAGAGGCGTTGGCGCGTCGAGGTTGGCGCCCGGAGTCACTGACACCGGACCAGACGTACATTGTCGCCGGTCAGATGGGCGTGGGTTACCTGACTCTGATCCTGCACCTTTGCTGGTCGCTGCAAATGATCTCGCGTTTGCAAGCCGATGAATTGGCATTGCGCTCACCCAGAAGCCTTCGCGAGCAACTTGCCGGGCCGGATGTCGGACCCAATTTGATCGTTGCCGACGAAGCTTGGGATGAGCTTCCCATCGATCTTGAGGTGGGTGATTATACGTTGCTGCCAAAAGATGCCGAGCCCTCAGGGTCGCAGCTTCAGCCGATTAGGGGGCACCGCGGGATGATACTTTTTCGGGCCGCGCGGCCTGGCATCTCGAATGTTCGGACATCCACGTGGACCCGGTTTGTCCGCGTCAGCCGACGCGAGTTCACCGGGTGGGCCAAATACCGTCATTTCCAAGACCCAGACGATGAAACCTAAACTGTTCCAGCACGAAAACCTGACATGCGCTTGGGCGCAGGCCTTTGTCAGTGTGTTCGACCACCCGCGCCATGGCCCCTTGGTAGTGAACGTCTCCGGTTTCACTAGCGAGTCGCCGGAAGAAAATGCGTCCTTGGCGGCCACACTCGATGAGATCCTGCGTGCCCAAGAACGACCGGTCACCATCCGGCAGACCGCCATGACCATTTTTCCCTTCGACACATGGGAGCGACGTGGCCGGCCTGCGGTTGTCCCACTGTCCGAATACTATCTCCAGCACATGTTGCCGCGCCTTAAAGCCCGTAATCATAAGAACAGTCGGGGAACATATTTCCAAAGAATGGTATCATTTACTGGCGTAAACGGCAAGACCCCCGGCGATTCCCCGATCAAGACGGTGAACCAACTGGAGCACATTGTTCGGATTTGGAACAACCACCGGGCGAAAGGCGGGAGCGAGCGAGAGAGCGCCCTTCAAGTCGGGATTTTTGATCCGGCCAAAGACCACACCGGTTCTCCCTTGCAAGGCTTTCCTTGCCTACAGCAAGTGGGCTTTAGTGTCGACGCCGAAGACAAACTCACGGTGATTGGTTTCTACCCGAGCCAGTATCTGGTGGACCGCGCATATGGCAATTACCGGGGCCTTTGCCACCTCGGTGTATTCATGGCCAGGGAGATGAGGTTGCGATTCGGAGGGCTATCATGTTTCGTCGCCCATCCGTTGCCAGGAAGCGTTCCCAAACGCGAGTTGCATGAACTCTACCGCCAAGCTCGCGCACTGGTGGCAGAAACAGAGGTTAGCGCATGAGAATCGGGCGATTGATTGTGTTTGAGGGAGCCGATGGATGCGGCAAGACCACGCTCTCGAAGGGGTTGGCTGAGCGACTTCAACTTCGGGGCGAAAGAGTGGAATGGAATTCTTTTCCAGGGCGAGAAGCCGGCACCTTGGGAGAGTTGGTCTACCGCCTCCATCACCAGCCTGAACAACTCGGAGTGCGCGGTATCACGCCGCTAAGTTTGCAAGCGATGCATATCGCTGCTCATCTAGACACGATCTCTCGTCGCCTCCGTCCGGCGTTGGAATCGGGAATTTCGGTCGTGCTTGACCGCTTTTGGTGGTCCACATGGGCCTACGGTGTTGCCGATAGTATAGATCCAGCGAACCTGGATGCGCTCATCGAAGTCGAACGTCGGCTCTGGCAACCGATCCAACCTGCCGTAGTTTTTGTCGTCCGCCGGCAAGTTCCCCTTCGTCCCGAGCAATCCGGAAAGTGGACTGTCCTAAATTCGGCCTATGAACGGCTTGGGGCGCGTGAGCATCTGTTTCACCGTGTAGTAGAGATCTGGAATGAAGGCTCGATTGAAGAATCGGTTGCCAAAATCGAGGTGGCGCTTTCATGAACGGCATAGCCGAACAGTCACTACTCGCTCTCCCGGACGGAAGCCGAGCCAAACCTCGAAAGGTCCGGGAGTATCGGTTTCTTGCCCCGGCCCAACCGACCATCGTCTTCGATAGCTTCTGGCATCTGGCCGCGGAACGTCAGCGCATCTTCTTCGCGCGACTGCGCGGCGAGCCGTCCCCGTGGAGCCGCGACCCGATCCTCCAAGCGCACAAGTTCACGAACGCATACCGTGCCTCCGACCGCGTGAGCCAATACCTGATCCGTGAGGTAATTTATAAAGGGAGCCAGTCGCCGGAGGAAGTCACCTTCCGGACGTTGCTGTTCAAGTTGTTCAACCGCATCGAGACCTGGGAGCGCCTAAGCCAACATCTCGGCCCTTTGACTTGGGATGAGTTCAAGCCAGATGCCTGCACCGCGGTGCTCGACGCGGCGATGGCTGAAGGTGAACGGGTCTATTCGGCGGCCTACATCATGCCCTCAGGCGGACGTCAGGCCAAGCTAGCCCGGAAGCACACGATGCACCTGTCCCTTTTAGGCCGAATGATGCGCGAAGACCTGCCGGGACAGCTCGAGCGGGCAAGCAACATGGAGGAGGCGTTCACGATCCTACGCGGCTACCCGACTATCGGAGATTTCCTCGCCTACCAATATGTCACGGACTTGAACTACGGTCCGCATTTGGATTTCACCGAGATGGAGTTCGTAATTCCCGGACCGGGCGCGCGTGACGGCATCCATAAGTGCTTTTCGGACACGGGCGGCCTCACTGAACCCGAGTTGATCCGATTGGTTGCCCAGCACCAGCGAGATTGCATGAAGGTGGCGGAGGTTGAGTTCAGAGACCTTTGGGGTCGGCCGCTCCAGTTGATTGATTGCCAGAACTTGTTCTGCGAGGTCAGCAAATATGCCCGAGTGGCCCACCCGGAGGTGGCGGGACGAACTGGCCGCACCCGGATCAAGCAGTTGTTTTCGCCCGGTCGTTCGCTTCTAACGCCGTGGTATCCGCCAAAATGGAAGCTGAACAGCCGCATCAAGGAGGACTTCCCCGATGTTCCGAACCGCTCAAGCAACAAGCGCTGACGGCCTCTGGCTCCAGGCCCACGAATGGTTCAAGAATGGCACCGCCGTAGTTTCGGAGGGTGGCCGCGATGGTCGCACGCGGGAGGTTCTTCATGCTGCCCTCAGCCTATCCGATCCTCGTCAACGTTGGATTGCTTCCCGCGAACCAGCCATGAACCCCGCGTTCGCATTGGCCGAGGTTGTGTGGATTGTTCAAGGACGTGAGGATTCGGAGTTTGTGAACTATTTCAATCCGCGTCTGCCCGACTTTGCAGGTGACGGTCCGACCTATCACGGCGCGTATGGTCATCGACTCCGCCAAAGGCTGGGGGGCGATCAGCTAAAGCAAGCCGCCGCGGCGCTCCATTCAAACCCCGGCAGCCGCCAGGTGGTGCTCCAGATTTGGGATGCAGCCAGGGATTTGCCCTTAGGGGATGGCCATCCGCGCGCTAAAGATATCCCCTGCAATGTCGCGGCGATGCTTAAAGTTCGGTATGGCCGGTTGGAATGGACGCAGGTGATGCGCAGCAATGATTTAGTCCGTGGCTTACCTCACAACATCGTGCAATTCACCTCCCTCCAAGAAGTCATGGCTGGTTGGCTCGGTTTGGAGGTCGGGAGCTACAATCACCTGAGTGACAGTCTCCATATCTATGAGAGCGAATTCCCAAGCGTCGATAAGGTTCGGGGCCTTTCCTTGCCGGCGAACGTAGAAGACCTCCGCCTATCGCTTCCTCAATCGGAAGCGGTCTTCGGTCAGTTGGAAGAAAACGTGGCGCAAATGGTTGACACGCGAAATTCTCCAGATGAGTTAATTCGACAGCTGTCCAGTTCAGGTCTCGCCACTCCGTATCGGAACTGGCTGGCAATTCTTACGGCCGACGCTTGTCGCAGAAGGAACGAGGCGACGGCGGCGAATGACGCGGCTGAAAGATGCTCCAACCCTTCATTGCGGTTCTTATGGCAACGCTGGTTGGACCGTCGCAAATGCCGATAGACTCAACCAGGGTTACTGGCGTAAGCCAATTCGGGCGGCCACCCGCAACCTGATCTATACGCAAGTAGCTGATCTAGAATTTGGAGGCGGCGGGAGTTGAAGCCAAACCAGGCACTTCGGGACGGCGACGTAAACATGCGTCACAGGCCCGTAAATAGGGCGCAGAGTGCGCAATCCACTTTTCCGGCACTCGGTCGTTATTCCGAACCGTTCCGAAGAAAGTCTGTTCGGTTTTGTTCGGTAAACTCTGCCCGACCGAAGGCCGCGCCCGCCCCGCGTTCGGAACCTTTCGCAACCTGCGGCCCGAGAGGTTTCAAGCGCCAACCGCTTCACCTGTAGACAGAGGTTGCCGCAGTATGCTAAATGTAGCATACTGATGGTGGATGAGTCGAAACCCGAAAAGCCGCTCTTCTGGATTGGCCGGTCCTATGACGACCTGTTGGACTGCCCGGAGGAGGTCCGCCGCACCTTCGGATTCGCGCTGGGCCTGGCCCAACAGGGCGGCAAGTTCGTCGATGCCAAGCCGCTCAAAGGCTTCGGCGGGGCCGGGGTACTCGAAGTCGTCGAGGACTGGCAGAGCGACACGTTTCGCTGTGTTTACTCGGTCAGATTCGCCGGGGCGGTCTAGGTGCTGCACACCTTTCAGAAGAAGTCCAAGACCGGTAGCAAAACCCCGAAGCAGGAGATCGATCTGGTGAAGGTACGGCTGAAAGCCGCCGAAGAGCATTACCAGGAATGGATCAAAAAAGGAACTCAATGAAAACCACCATCCGCCCTAGCAGCGCCAACGTTTTCGCCGATCTCAAGCTGCCCGACGCCGACGAACTCCACGCGAAGGCGCAGATCGCCTACCAGATTTGCCGCATCCTCGAAGAGCGCAAACTCACGCAGAAGGCGGCGGCCCAGCTGCTCGGCATCGACCAGCCCAAAATCTCCGCGCTGCTCCGCGGCAAGCTCGAAGGGTTCTCCTCCGACCGCCTGTTCCGCTTTCTCAATGCCCTCGACCGGGACATCGAGATTGTCATCAAGCCCATCGGCAAACGCAGCGGCCTCCCCGGCATCCGCGTCCTGGCCCTCGCGTGATTTCCCGGCCTGCCGCCTCCTCGCGCTCGCAAATTTCCTGATAAGTTTCCTCATCAGGCAATTTCAGAACGACGCCCTATCAGGCCCAAAGCCCATTCTACACCCCTGCCGAAAGAGACTCCGATTCCCTGCTTTATCAGAATCCCTTCCCTCCAACACCCTTTCTGGGCCGATAACAGGCTTTGCGCATTCCCTGGCATCTGTGGTACACTGCTTCCAACGACCGATTTTGGAGCAAAGCCATCATGAACATCTCGATCACCCCGGAACTGGAAAAATTCGTTCAGCAGGAAGTCAAAACCGGCCTCTACCAGTCGGCCAGCGAAGTCATTCGCGCCGCCCTCCGCCGCCTCAAGGAGGACAAGGAGCGCAAACCGCGCTTCATGGTTTCAACCAAGGAGGAACTGCAGGAGAAACTGCTCGAAGGCATCGAACAACTGGACCGCGGCGAGGGGATTCCCGCCGATCAGGTCTTCGCCGAACTCAAAACCCGCAGCGCCCAGCGCCGCCGTCGTCATGCCTGAGGTACTCGTTTCCCCAGCCGCCCGCGCCGACTTGATCGCCCAATGGGATTTTTTCGCCGCCGAAGTGGGCAACGCGGCCTTGGCTGACCGCTTTGTCGGCTGCGCCCAAGCTACCTTCAACACGCTTGCCCGCAGTCCTGGACTCGGGCGCCTTCGCCCGTTCCCGATTCCCAAAACCGAAGGTCTCCGTTCGTGGAAAGTCGCCGATTTTCCCAAACATCTGGTCTTCTACCGTAAACTTCCCGACAACGCCGGCATCGAAATTGTCCGCGTCATTCACGGCGCGCGAGATCTGGAAGCCCAGTTCGGCAAGTGAACTGGGCGGACCAACTTCGCCTCCGCTGATGGTGGGTCTTGCTGCACTGGGCCGGTCATCCGGCAGGAGTTCGGCGTACTGACATGCCAAGATTGACGGCCAGGAAGGGGCACCGCTCAAATGCCCACACATAGTTTAGGCCGTCGCATCCCTGACCGAGGACGAACCGGGTGTGGAGAGTGAAAGAACCTCCGAGCACACCCCTGGTTGACCGGAACAGCGCTCCGAGTCGGGCAAGGCGTTGGGGTGTTCAGTCAGAAGTAGGCAAGCTTCCCTGCACACCAGCAGGGTTCGTAGCCGAGAAGCGGTCTCAAACGCCAAAGCACTTTTCCTGGCACCACGAGTGCTATGGTTGGCGCGTCGGGTTCACTTTTCAATATCCTCAACTCGCCTGCTCCTAAACTCATCCTCCAAGCTTACCCTCCCAATCCACTCTGGAGAGTGGTGCTCGGCGTGACGCTTACTTTATTCTGGCACCACGAGTGCGATGGTTGGCGCGTGGAGTTCACATCTCAACGACCACTCCTCCACAACTCAACCCGGTCCCATATCAACATATAAATGTAAACATTCCAAACTACCCAGCATAAGACATAAACACTTGATAGCGCACCAACAAAACCATGCTGCAGTTGCAACATAGATGAAAAGTCGTAAAAAACAAAAAGGTATAGTATTCCTGATATGCTATTACAAAGCATCAATGCAAATACCACAATCCAGCCACGTCCACTCCACACAAGAGCCATAATCGGCCAGCAAACAAACATGACTCCCCACGGTGCACCAAACGATGCAATAGCTAGATTAACAGGATTGCTAATTGAAATTGCACCGCCCAATAAATAAGTAATGACACTAAACAATATTCCGAAGTAAACTTTCATGGTCCTATTTGTTTGCTGATCACTCATCGATCGTTTTCTGATACTCGTGAGAGTAGTACCATGCGACATGGTCCGGCCCGAAGGCGTTTATGGTAGCGGAGTAGACATTTCTAGATCTCCCAACTTCACTGCCCTTCTTGCGCAAGAGAGAACTCAAAGTCCCCCGAATCTCATCCCAAGGTAATTTACGTCCACAATAAGCATACGACCCGACGGGAATCATCGCGTAAATTGCCTGTGCCGCATTTAGAGCTAAATTTGGGCGAAGAAAGGGGTAGTCTGGGCGGCTTCCAAAAGGCCCGTGCCCTATTAAAGGCAGCTGGGGCTTGGTATAATGCCTCCATTCTGGGTGAACCTCCAGAGAATTCACAAACCTAGTTTGGTCTGCCGAAAAACCATTGTGGGCAAAAGTGTCGGCGAAAGTATGCAAATTTGCACCAAGTGTTAATAAGTCGGACTCATTATTGCCCCGCAGCATACTTAACGAATATTGCAAGGCATTCAACGCTTGCGATTCTGCTATCGGTGTGCCAAGAAAACGGGTAGATCCCGGAAAGTGGTACATTCGCAATAGGTCGTAATCACCCGTGGGGCTCCAAAATCCATGCATTCCTAACCGTATGGGATCAGTTAAAGGATCGTTATCGACATGCTGAGACCAGTTTGCAATCGCTTTTGAATCAGGACCGTATCCAGAGGCTAAAAACAAATACTGAATAATGTAGAAATGAAAGTCGATTTGGTAGAGGCCATTGGGATCAACAGCGTTAGCGGGGTGGTTTCCGACAAACGAATACATAGAATCATCATCATGTTCCCCAGATGGGTCCCTACTGATCCACCGTCCCAAGGTTGGTTGGTAATACCGGTATCCGAAGTATAGAAGCCCGGATTCTGTTTCGGCGGCTTTTGTCGAGAACCTAAAGGGATTGGCGGCAGCCCGGGGGCCAGTCATCCTCAAAGTTTCGCCAAAGGTCGAGTAGTCGTAATTGGCGGTGGTTGCACCGCTTGCCCCATCCACCAGCCCGATTACGTTGCCACTACCGTCGTAAGCTGCGAATTGGGCATCTCCGCCGACGGGCTTTACAAACACCAACCCTCCCACCCCTCCGGCACCCTCCAGTGATCCGCTGAGGTCGCTGCCCCAAAGATAGCTCTGCAACAAGGCGTTGGCACTCAGTCCATTAAGTTCTGCCACTACATTCCACCCATCCAACACGAACCTGACGTCGCTAACCATTGTGTACGTGCTGTTGTTCCCGTTCGACACTCTCTTCCGTATCCGCCGCCCTTGGTCGTCGTAATCGCACTGCAACCGCTGACCGGGCACTCCGGCAACATAAGCCGCCGCTACGGTGTCCATCTGTACTAAGCGGTTCTCGGCATCCCAAGTGTAAGTCCACCGGCCATCGCCAGTCAGGTTGCCGTCGAAATCGTACGTGAAGGATTCTGGCGTGGGCGGCACGTATAGCTTCCGGCCGGTGGCACTGCCGCCACCGCTGGTGGTAACGTCCACATTCTGCCAAGCCGGCGCACCGCCGCTGATTGTGAGCTCATGGCGGAAATACTCTCCTCTCCGCCAAGCAGTCGTGCCGTTAACGGTGACACTACTGCTCGCCGCCGCTAATCCAAGGATGTCTGCGTAGCGACTGCCGCTCGAGGACCGACTGCTGTACTGGTTGAGGCTGTTCACCCCATAGGTTTCGAGCCGAAGGTTCGCACCATCAGCATCGCCACCACGCTTGGCGTTGCTGCGGTTACCGATGGTGTCGAAGGTATACTCGAACTGCTGACCCGGGACCGGCGACCCGTCGCCGAAATACTGTTTGCCGGAAACGACCTGCCCAAGGCTATCGTAGGTATAAACCCTGACGCTGCCGTCCGCGAACATTTGCCGCGTACGTTGATTCACATCGTTGTACTGATAGCCCGTTCCAAGCGGCAGCGAACCGCCCAACTGCGGCTGGGCCGTGACGCCTTGAAGCCGGTTAAGGAAATCGTAACTACGCGTCGTTACCAACCGCGTCGTCGTGCCTTGCTTCATCGTCACTGACTCGGCAAGCGGACTATTCGCCAGGTACGTGTAGGTAGCGGAATAGGTGCCATCGCTGACGTTCGTCAATCGCGAAGCCCCGTCATAACCGAGCGAGTAGCCCAGGGCCGCAGGGCTCGAGTCCAACGAGAAGGTCGAACGCCGCAACAGACTATCATAGGTCAGGGTGGTCGTACGTCCCGCCAACGGGTGGGTGCCGGCGTAGGATTCTGTCAATGGATTGTGTTGCAGATCGAAAGTGCGGTTCACCGACCACGTCCCACCCAATGCTACGGAGGAAACCGTGGTCTGACATCCATGTCGGTCGTAGCCGTAGGTGATGTCCGGAGTGAGGCTGCTGTCATTGTTGTAGGTTAGCGTCTCCACATCGCCCGCCTTGTTGTAGGTCCAAACCGCCTCCACTCGCGGACTACCCCGCGCCCACTGCCGCTTCTGCAACCGTCCCGAAGGCAGGTAAGTATAATCCGGCCCCCTATTATCGGCGAAACGCTTGTTATTCAACCAGCCGCGGTACTCATCGTAATTCCATGTAGTGGTGTCAGCTGTGCCGGGACTAACCCAATTTCCGCTGAAGTTGCGGTAGGTCTTCTGGGTCTTTAGCCGCCCTTGTCCATCATAGGCATATTCCACCGGATACGTCTGGGAGCCCCAAGATCGCTTTAGCAATCCCGTCGGGTAGTAATCGCTTAAGGTAACTGTGCCGTCGGGTCGCGTCACCTGCTTTACCCGACCCAGATTGTCATACTCCGTCTGCGTGGTCTGTGCCGGCTGGCCATTGCCGGGCGGGGGCGTGGTCACCGCCCTTACCTGATCGGCGTTATCGTAAGTAACGACAGTGGATCCGTTGCGGGCATCAGTAACCTTCCATTGACGCCCATGGGCATCATAAATATATGATACCGCACCAATCTGCGTTCCGGTCGAGAGCCTCTGCGTCGATGACTGCAATCGGCCATTTAAAAAGATGTTGAGCGTGTACGAACCATCGGGCGCGGTGGTCGTGACGTTGCGATAACCACCGCCAGGATATTGCGTAACCGTGGCTGAAGGATTGCCAACACCCACTGTCGTCTGCCAGGACCGCAGGCCATCTGCCGAAACCTCGCTTACGCCCGTTACCACGGGCGTTCCATTGTTCATAAAAGTGTATTCATATGTTGTTGTCCGCCGCACTGTCGTACCGTAGGCCGGAGCGACCTCGCTCACAGTCTTGGAAATGCGGTCGGTTCCGGAATAGTCAATGAGGCCGTTCAAGTTCATGTCCACAGCCGTCACGGCGTTTGTTAAATTAGGTCGCGAATAGAGAGTTGTGATTCCGTCCGGATCAACCGACCTAACGACTCGACCTTGATTATCGTAATAAGAGGTATTGGCAGCATTGTCTGCCAGGGTTCCCGGCGTGTTGTCGGAGTAAATTGTCTTGTAACTGCGTCCAAGAAAATCTGTCAGCGTCGCGGACCATTCGTTAGTTCCTGTGGTCGTGCCGGCTACCGTCAGTTTTACGGTAAGCCGATAAGGCACCTGAAATACGCCATCCGTCAAAATGCCGTATGCATAGCGGGTGGGACTTTCACCATTGCCCGACGTCTCCTTCAGTTGCCCATCCGGAAAGTACGATTCGATTCGAGTTAACTCCTCCGGCAAACCTACGGCTTCGGTAGTAGTGCGAGTCCGGACTCCTCCGATCCAAGATTCTGTATAAGTCGTAGTAGCACCCCGTTGATCAGTCGAGGAGTCCAACTCTCCTGCGCTGTTGTAGTGGTTCAGGTTCAGGGTAATTATTGATCCATCTGTCCCTTGGCGCCGCGTCCGCCAGACGTAACCAGCCGCGTCATAGTCAGTCCAGTGCGTAATTCCAACTGTCGTCTCCGATATTCGCCTTTTTAAGGAGTCGTATCCGTAGGTAGTAACTGTGCCATCCCGCGCGGTAAAGGAGTCCAACAAGCAGCAACTGTAGCTGTACAATTCAGTCGTTCCGTCCAGATAGGTCAGAGTTTGCGCCCGTCCGCGGCTGTCGAAATTGCTGTAGGTGCGTTGCTCTACCACTAAGTTACTTTCGAAGTCTCTAGTTGTGCTGGAGAGAAGTCGGCCATCCCTACTGACAACAGTGGTTTGTTTAGAGCCGGCAACCAGAGCGGTCTTGGCACCGTTCGGCTGACCGCGGTAAACGGTCGTCGTCAAGTCGGTCGCTGTATCTACGTAACTGTAAAACGCCATGGTCTGATCAGGGTAGAGTACACTCTTGACCCGGCCGGCGAAGGTGCCTGTGGTGTAAAAGTCGGTGGTTGTGACTAAAGCTGCAGGATCTGTAAGCGGTGCGCCTTCATACGGTAATAGGTATACCTTGATCCAATCGACAATCGCTGGGCTGGCCAATCGATGAACCACCCGCTTGGTCTGCCGAACCGCTACTCCCTCGACATACTCCGTCTCACTACGCGCAAGCTCAGGCCATAAGGATCCGTCATCATTATCATAATCCTCAGTGTCGTAGGAATACTCAGTACGTCGACAGAGATTAGGATCATTTTGAAAATCTGCGTAAGTGTGGCTTCCGAAGCTCTCGGAACGGCTCGCAAGCCGTTGCCCGGACCACGTGTACTTCGTCCATCGGCCAGATGGGTGTTGTTCGAGTTTAATCTTCCAGTTCTCGTAGGTGTAGCTCGTGCTTACTTCTTCAGTTCCCACGCCTACTCGGCTCTCGATCGGATTTACATAGGCCACGCCACCATTGGCCGCCTGCGGGACGGACCATACCTGCGAGTCGCGATATACAATCTGATCCGTCAGCGGATCCAACCGGTCGCGGATTACCGTAAGCGTTTTTGTCATAGAGTCCCAAACAGAGGATTCGCGTTGTTTACTCGCAGCGTCCGGGGCAAGGAGAGTCCAGCTCTTGTTTCCAGGGCTATAGCTAAACTGACTCGTTTTAATTAATGGATTACTTGATGGACCCAGGATTTCTGAAATATTGATTTGATCATAGTTTCCGCCACTCGCCAATGGAGCGGTCACCAGCCAAACCGCAACTTCGGTGGCGCCATTGGTCACAAATAGCCCATTTACTTTGGTAAGGGCGATCTGCGACGCCGGAAATATATGTACCACCAAGCTTGAGGCGGACACGGTGCGAACGTGAGCCAAGTACTGCCTCGAACGCGCCTGCCTGAGGGCGCCCGCAGTATCATTGATAACCTCGGTGTCCGGGGCCGGCCCCACCACCTCCAGTGAGCCAGCAGTGGCGCTTTTTGAACTTCCCTGCGGAGTGTGAAACCTCACTGATCCGGCCGACTTGCCGTAACCAGTGAGACCAAGTGGAATCGTTAGGTTTACCCCGCCTTGGAGGCTGACCCCGCCTCCGGTCTGTTCGCTACCACAACAGCCAGGCTCCCCACTCGCAATTGCCATACTGTTGGGGCCATTGCAATTATCGACAGCTCCATCGGGGCAGACACGGGCGTCGGTGATGTACTTGATCGCGTCCTCGCAGGGCAGCGACAACTCATAGCGCGGCGACACTACAACGGCCCCCGTTCCCGTGGTTTGCCATTGCTTGGACACCGTGCTTATTCCACCGTCTAAGTAAATTGTAACCTCGGTCCAGCGGACCGTATAGCTCACCAGAGGGCTGGTTGGAAACTCGAACTTATACCACATACGGCGGACCCACGCTTGTTGATGGTTCTCACTTTTTAGAGTGTAGGCGTTGCCAATGGATCCCCAGATTTGGGGATCATTGAGCTGCGCTTCAGTGAGAGCGGCGCGTTCCTTGGCAATTTCCACCATTCTACAGGTGGTAAATTCGTCAGAAAGGGTGATTGTCTGATTACAGGAGTAAGGCTTAGTGCCCCCTATCACTAAACTGTACACCGATGTTGTCGGTGGCGTAACTGTTGTGGTTCCCCCCGGTTTAAAACTGAACCCGGTCATCGTGAGTGGATTACTGTAATCATGCCTACCTAATGCAGGCCCGTCTGAATATGTAGAGTCTACAAAATAGAACCCGACTCTTGACCCGGCATTATTATCTTGCCAGGAGGCAATACAATTGACCATTTGGAGCGAGGCTCCTTTGGTATCTTGATACCTATGTACCGGTCCTGGCGAGGCATCTTCGCTCCAATCTTGTCCCTCAGATCCATTGTGCCAAGCCTTCCGGAAATCCTCAACATAACCGTTATAGCTGGCAGTTCCACTTGCGGAACAGGACGAAAAACCCGTTTCAGTATATTCGTCTTGTATCAATTCTTTGGTATAGCTAACAGCGTCATGAACATCCTCAGTTCGGTTACCGGTACCGTAATAGGTTCCTTGGATAGGAGCTTCGCCAGTAAGGTATTCCGTTACCGTGTAATCTGAGGCCACCCAACCCGTTTCACGATATTTCTGGCTCCGGATGAGTTTGTGTGGGTAGGAAGGGAGGGGAAACCTTCGGTTGTGGGGAGCCTTGGTGCGCAATTCGCCCCTTGGTGACCCGCTGGAGAAGCCCCCGGGCGGAGCCCTTTTGAGGGGCT
>JAFLEF010000060.1 GCA_017309115.1 Verrucomicrobiota bacterium
GGGAAACGCGTGATTCGCCGGGACGTCGGCGGCTCGGGTGGAACCTCGCCCTACCGGGGGGTGGGGAAAGCTGAGAGCTGAGAGCTGAGAGCTGAGAGGTCGGAAGGGGAAGGGATCGGGAAGCGGTGGGGCGACGCTCGGCGGAGCCGTACGTGTGTGGACGGGTAACGCGTGATTCGTCGGGACGTCGGCGGCTCGGGTGGAACCTCGCCCTACCGGGGGGTGGGGAAAGCTGAGAGCTGAGAGGTTGGAAGGGGGAGGGTCACCCCTTACCCCTTACCCCTTACCCCTTACCCCTTACCGTGCGCAGGGCGCGCACTTCGGCGAGAACTTCGCGGGCGGCGGCGACGGCGTCGGAGGAATCACGGGAGGTCGGTTCCGGGAGGGATTCGACCGCTTCGGGGTCGCCCAGGCCGGTGTCGCGCTGACGTCGCAGGTGTTCTTGGATGAGATCACGGATCTCCGGCGCATTGTCGACACCGTGGAAGTAGGCCACATGGGTTTCCTCACCGGTTTGCCCTTCCTTGAGGGATGCCCCGCCGCCAGCACTCCGAAGCTTCAAGTCGGCAATGCCCAGAAACCGCTGCCAGGGGTTCTGCTGAATCGACAGTTCCTGAATGTTGGCAAAGGTCATGGTGAGTTCCTCAACCGTCCAAATGCCCCGCCGCAAGCGCAGGCTGCGATCGGTCACCAGGTACCACCGGAGCTCGTAGTCCAACCGGGCAATCAGGAAGCTCACCGGCAACTGAATCAGAAAGCCGAACAACCCCAGGATCTCCAAAACGAGGATGACCGGTTCGTAGCTGCGAACTTGGGGGAACGCCGAAAACAGGCGCTCGGCCAGTCCGCTGCGGAGAAGGGTGAGCGCAACGATCAGGCCGACCAGCGTGGAGAGTTGCCGTAATCCCCACAGGAATAGCTGGAGCCGCCAGAAATTGGGTGCCGCCCGAAAGACACGCAGAGAACCCACCGCTCCGGAGGGCGGGGACGGTTCGGGCGGAACCCGCAGCCACTCCAGCAATGGGGCGCGAAAGGACTTCAGCATGACGCGTCCTTTCCAGATTCGGATGTCGCGGCGTTCCCGGTGGGCACAGGAGGCGGCAGGGATTCGCGTAATTGACGGAGTTCCGCGGCGATCTCCCGCAGCACCTGGGTTAGCTCATCCGGAGAGGAGGACGCCGAGGGAAGTGCGGCTCCGGTCGGACGAGCGGACGACGTGACTCCCCGCATGCGCTGATACAGAAAATCCCGGAGCGCTTCGTAGTCGGGGAATCCTTCCAACGTCATTTCGGCGCCGGCATTGCCCGCGGCGGTTTGCAGGTCGATTCGGGCCAGTCCCAGCCAACGTTCCACCACGTTCGCGCGAATCTGGATGTCCTGGATGCGGGCGTAGTTCAGGACGATCTCCCGGCGAAACAGAATGCCCCAGCGCACGGAGATGCCCTCGTTGTCGAACCGATACCGCAACGTGTGGTAACGGAAGTAGAGCGGTAACGCCAGGATCGGCCAGAGCGGGGGAATGATCAGCGCCGACAGGAGGTAATACGTCAGCAAACGCGGATCGGGACGTTCGCGCGGCTGGAACGGAGCGGCGGGTTGTTCCATGGGGTCAGCCTACTCGAAGGGCGCGACGCGAAGCGAGGGAGGAAGCAGATCCGGGTGAGCCTGGGCCGTTAACTTCTCCCCAGGTCAAAGAGGTCGGAGAAAAGGCCATCCCGGCCGACTTGCCCGCCCTTGAACACGAACTCGCAGCGGTCCGCTGGGCGGCCGGGGGCGCAAACCCGACACAGGGGAGAGCCTGGAGCCACGGGCCTCAGATACTCCAGTGATTCGATTCCCAGCGCTCGCGCCACTTCCGTGGAGGTGTCGCCACCACAGACCATCACCCGCCGCGAATCGACGGTCTGCAACCAGGTGTCGACCACTTCTGCGAGCAGCTGACACATCCGCCGGGTGAAGTCGGTCCGGGTCGTTCCGTTCAGCTCGAGCTGGGGCGCCGTGTTTCCCCGACGAGTGGCCACCACCGGGGAGTTTCCGGCTTGGGCTTCCCGGCGGACCTCGGACAGGACGCGGGCTCGCTCCGCCGATTCCGTCGCGGGATCCCTGAACCGTTCGAGGTTCAGCGGGACTTCGACATAGCCCTGCTGGAGGGCGTGATTCAGCTGCCGTTCGGTCACCGGAGAACAGCTGCCGGAGACCACCAGAATCTGCGCGGGTTTGGAGACCTGGGGAGCGGGCGGCGCCGGCGGCAGTTCGCCGCGTTCCCGCCACGCCGCGAGCAGCGCGTATTCCAGCCCGCTGGAACCGACGCAGAAAAGCGGTTGATGTGTCGAGGCAAGGCTGAGCACGTGTTCGCCTACCTGGATGAGGTGCCGGGACTCCACGGTATCGAACAGAACGATGGGCGGAGTTCCCTGTCCGAAGTCGGGGAGCGCCGACGACAACTGGAGGACATTGATAAGGTGGACCGGTAGGGACGTTTGTTCGGCGAGAATCAGCCTCAGGTCCGACTCGTGCATCGGCGTCACCGGGTGCCGTTGCATCGTGGGATGGCGATCGAGTCGGAAGGGCTCGGAATCCAGACCGGATCGGGCGAAGAGGTTTCCGAACGCCAGATACCGTCCGAGCGTGGGAGCGCTGACCACGAGAGGGGTGGGATGTTCCCCAAAAACTTCGCGGCCCAGTTCAATGGCCTTCCCGATGGAACCGACGGTGGGCGAGGAATCGAACGTCGAGCAGATTTTGTAGTGCAGCAGTGGAGCCCCGCTGGCGTGCAGCGCGCGAAAGGCGGGAGGAAGGCGTTCCGCCATTTCGTCCGGGGAGAACATGCGGGAACCTCCGGCGATGCCGAATCCCTGAAGCTCAGGAAACCGGCGGAGTTGGTCGGGTGCGGGCGGTTCGAGGAAGAGACGGGTGCGGATCCCGGCATGGGCGAGCGCTTCCAGAACGTCGGTCGAACCCGTGAAGTCGTCCCCGTAGTACGCCAGGAGCAATGGGCTCTTGGGTCGCATTAGCGGGAGCCGAACTTGGCCAGGGTGGCCGCCAGTTCGGGGTGCGATGCGGCGTACTCCGCGAGGGGAACACCGGTGACCGCTGCTTCCCAGGCCTGTTGCAGGGCGCGAAGTCCGGCCGCGGGTCCCAGCGGATGCGCCATGATGCCTCCTCCGGCGACGTACAGGAGATCAGTGGTTCCCGCCTGCCGATACGTCTCGGGCGCTTGTCCGCCCCACTGGCCGGAGCTGACCACCGGCACCACGGTGTCATCGGGACGGAACAGCGGCGTGAGACAGGCCCGGATGCTGCGGACCACGGATTCATCGGGTTCCCAGAACTTGTTCTGCAGTCCGTTGACGTGCAGATGATCCACGCCCGCGAGCCGCCAGAGTTTCTGCCAGGCAGTGTACTCCACGCCGAGAAAGGGGTGACGGCAGTACATACCCCAACCGTTTCGGTGGCCGTGAATGGGCAGGGCGGAATGCCGGCGCAAGGCCGTTATTCCCGGCAGGCCGACGCTGTGAATGCTGGCCATGATGCAGGTGCCCCCGGCGGCGAGCACGGTGTCGTGATGCCGGTACATGGCGTCGAGTTCGTCGGTGATGTTGAAGGCGTACATCACTTTGCGACCGCTGCGTTCGGCCAGTTCGTGGATGACGGGCATCACGGCGTTCACGCGATCGGCGAGGGGCGAATGCGGCGGGTTCGCCATGAGTTCATCGTCCTTGATAAAATCGATGCCGGCTTCGCCCAGCGTGCGGACCAGTTCGGCGGTTTGGTTCGGAGTGAGCCCGACGCTGGGCTTGATGATGGTGCCGATCAGTGGCCGCGCGAACACGCCGGCGAAGGTCCGGGTGCCGGCGATGCCGAACTGGGGTCCGGGATACCGCTCCGCGAAGGCGGGAGGGAGAGCGAGGTCGAGGAGTTTGCAGCCGCTGTGTTCCGCTAGTTCGTAAAGGTTGCCGCAGACCGTGGCGAGCAGGGTGGGCAGGTTGGCGCCGACATTGGCCAAGGGGAACGAAAGGGTGAACTCCGCGCGCTGATAGGTAATGGGGCCGGTGACGCCCTTGGGTCGGCGCGAGCCGGGCAGGCTGGGCGTGGAGACCTGATCGAGCCGTTGCAGGTCGATGACCTGGGCGCGGGCGCGGGCCTTGAGTTCCTCGGTTTCGCCGGGGACTGGTAGGAAGGTTCCGGAGGACTGTTCTCCGGCGATCATCTCGGCGGCCTGTTCGACCGGCAGGGCGGTTTCGATTCGGTAACGGGCGAGGATTCGGTCGGGAGGTGCAGTCATGGAACTCGGCGGTGTGGCGGCGTCAGGAGAGCGGGCGCGAGCCGACTCGCGCTTGCAACCGCTGGTTTTTCACTCGGACGATTTTCGTCGAGGAGCGAAGGAAGGCGGGAAGGGGGTTGAATCTGGAAAACATGAAAACAGGAAGGGGAGCGGGAGAGGGGGAGAAAGCGGGAAAGCGGGAGGGGGAGACTTGGAGAGCCTCTGGTAGGGATGGACCGCTGGCTCGTCCCCGCGCTTCCGAGCGAAGCGAAGGAGTGCGGATTTTGGTGGTCAGCGTGGAACGGCACACCCGCGTCGAAGACGAATCAGGGAGGTGTCTCCCGCGGAGGACGCGGAGATCGCGGAGGAGGGAACGAATTTGGAAAACGTGAAAACAGGATGAGCCGTGAGGCAGAAAATCGGGGAGGGTTTATCCGCAGATTCGACATTCCGGCGGATGCCAGGTCGCTCCAGTTTTTCCATCAACGACCCTTTATCACGTCGATGATCTGCAGGTGTTTGTGGGAGGAGAACTCCGTTCCCTTGTCGCCCTGCCGGATGTTCCCACTGGTGATCCGGAGATTCCCTTCTTTCGCTACCTGGCAGTGGATGTGAGCCCGTTCGCGGGCCAGACCGTTGAACTGCGCTTCGAGTTCCGCAGCCGGGGCTACGATGATTTTTCGGTAAGTCCCCGCTTACCCGCCAACCCAACGCGCAAAGCCACATCTTTGATGATCTGTCGTTCAGTCCGCTGCCGGTCGTCCCCGAGCCAGCAAACTGGGCACTTCTGGGCTTGGGAGGGGCGGCGCTGGGATGGGTTACGCGGCGTCGGTCGTGAATCGGCGAGGGGGGCGTGGTCGAGTGGGAGCGCTGGCGTCTCGCCGGCGTGTTTCTTATGCTCCTCCCATCTTCGGAAACTGGCCGGCGAGACGCCAGCGCTCCGGGTAGGGCGAGGTTCCACCGCGAGCTCGGCAGACTTCTCCCTTCTCCGAAGCATCTGAGTGAATCTGCCTCCATCTGCCTCCGATCGGCGGCACCAATGGCCTCGCGGGTCGTCCAAAGGTTTGCCTCGGTTCTTTGTTCCCGCGTAGCGTCGGACGCGTTGGTGCGACACCCATGGCTACTTCGAGTGACTTCCTGACGGGCGTTATTGAGGGCTTCTACGGAACTCCCTGGACGCCGGGAGAACGGTTTGAATTGTTCGCCGCCATGCCGGGGTGGGGCCTGAATACTTACCTGTACGGCCCCAAAGACGATTTGCACCACCGGGCACGGTGGCGTCAGACCTATCCACCGGCCGAGGCAGAGCATCTTCGGGAGGTCATCGCCGGATGCCAGGCCCGGGGAATTCGCTTCATTTACGCGCTGGGTCCCGGATTGGACATTCGCTACAGCGAGAAGGGTGATCGGCTTGCCATTCAACAGCGGTTCGAACAGTTGCTGTCGCTCGGGTGCCGGGACTTCTGCCTGCTCTTCGATGACATTCCCGACCAGATGGCTCCCGCCGATCGGGAACACTGGGGTTCCTTCGCCTCGGCTCATGCGGGTGTAGCGAACGAGATCTTCCGTTGGGTTCGACCGCACGCCCCGGAAGGCCGCTTTATCTTCTGTCCGACGCCCTACTGCGGTCGGATGGCGTCCCGACAGTTGGGTGGACCGAACTATCTCGCCACGGTCGGACGGGAACTGGCGCCCGAGATCGAAGTGTTCTGGACCGGGCCCGAGATCATTTCGCGGGAAATCACCGTGCCGCATTTGCGGGAACTTCAGGGTCTGCTGCGTCGGAAGCCGCTGCTCTGGGATAATATCCACGCCAACGACTATGACGGGCATCGGTTCTTCTGCGGGCCCTATGCTGGGCGTCCGCCAGAGATTCTCCGGGAAGTGACGGGCATTCTGACGAATCCCAACACCGAGTTCGCGCTCAACCGGATTCCCTTCCAGACCTTGGGTGCCTTTGTTCGCGGCCAGGGCGGTTCGTGGGATCCGCGGGCGGCCTATCTCGCCGCCGTGGCGGACTGGTTGCCGAAGTTTGCGACCACCGGAAAACCGCTGACGGCGGAGGATCTGGCCTTGCTGGGCGACTGCTACTACTTGCCCTTCGAATTGGGCAGTGGCGCGCAGTCGTTGCTGGCGCAGGTGATGCACGTGGTGAGTCAACCGCCGGCTCAGTGGGGTGCGGCGGGAGTCGAGTTGCGGGAGCGGGTGGTCCGACTCAAGGAGCTCTGCTTTCGTCTGACGGAGCTGGTCGACCGATCCTTGTTTGCCGCGCTTAACCGGCGCATCTGGGAGTTACGGGAGGAGATGGATCTCCTGGAACGTTTCCTCACTCACCACTCCGACCCGGCCCAATCCGGGCAGCCGTTTCAGTCGGATTTCCATCAAGCGCGGACTTATCGCGGAGGATTGGTGGCGCAATTGCAGCGGCAGTTGGTGCAGCATGCCGATGGCTCGTTCACACCCCGGGATCCGGCCGATCCCGACTCGCAGACCGCACGGCTTTTTCTGCCATGAGTACCTTTCGCATTCGCGACGCCCAGCCCAGCGATGAGGCCGGCGCGTATCATGTGTGCCTCAAGACCGGGAATTTCGGACAAGATGGTGAGCCGTTCTATCGGGACGATCCGGCTGCGTTGGGTCGGATTTTCGTGGGGCCGTATCTGGCCTTCGAACCGGAGTTCAGTCTGATCCTGGAGGATGATCAGGGAATCTGCGGCTACGCTCTGGGCGCTCTGGAATCCCGGACGTTCTTCGATCGCTACGAACGCGAATGGCGGCCGAAGTTGTGCGCGCAGTTTCCCGATCCTGTGGGAGACCCGTCGACGTGGACTCGGAGTCAGCTGGTGCACTCGTGGTACCACCATCCGGACTACACCTGCCCGGAACCCTATGCCGAATATCCGTCGCACCTGCACATCGATCTGTTGGACCGCGCGCAGGGCCGGGGCTTCGGACGCACGATGCTGAATCAGGTGATGGACCGGTTGCGCCATCGGGGATCGCCTGGCGCGCACCTGGGAGTCAGCCTGATGAACGTTCCCGCGCAGGGCTTCTATCGAAAGCTGGGATTCCAGGAGTTGCTGCGGGTCGGCAGCGGTACGGACGGCTGCATCTACATGGGCAAGCACCTGCGGTCCTGAACGAACTTTCATGAATCGAAGCACCTCCTTTTTGAATCGCTGGCTGGTGCCGTTTCTGACGGCTCTGGGCGAGAATCCCTACATGTCGGCTATTCGCGCCGGCATGGTGTCAGTGGTGCCCCTGACCATTATTGGCGGTCTGTTTTTGGTGATCGCGTTTTTGCCTGTTCCTGGGTGGGAAAAGCGGATCGAGCCGTATAGCCAACTCCTCCAGGTGCCAGTGACGGCGACGTTCGGGTTGCTGGCGGTCTTCGTGTCGTTCGCGATCGGCTACGATCTGGGCAAGCAGTTCAAACAGGAGGCGATTGTCAGCGCGTCCATGTCGACGCTGATCTTTCTGATGATCCAGTTGAAGCTCGACGATCTCTCACTGCCGATGGATGGGCTGGGATCCAAGGGCTTGTTCAGTGCGATCATCATCGCCCTGATTACGGTGCGCGTGCAGCGATTCTTCACGGATCAGAATCTGGTCATTCGCATGCCGAAAAACGTGCCACCCGTGGTGTACGAGTCGTTCCTGTCGTTGAGTCCGATGGTGTTTTTGGTGGTGGTGTTTTGGATCATCCGGTTTGTCATTGGCTGGGACATCAACGCCAGCATTCAAACGCTCTTCTCCCCGCTCGTCTTTGCCTTGAACACGCTGCCCGGCATTCTGGTGTATGCCTTTCTGGTGACCCTGTTGTGGTCGGTGGGCATCAACGGGGACAACACGCTGGATGCCTTGGTGGCGCCGGTGTTCCTGCAGTTCCTCACGGCCAATGTGGAGGCGGCCAAGGCCGGGTTGCCGATGCCCTACATCACCGCTCAGGGATTCTTCACCAGCTTTGTGAATGTCGGCGGCACTGGGGCGACCATTGCGCTGGCGCTGGTCATGCTGAACTCGAAGGAACCCGGGTACCGCAAGGTGAGTCGTCTGTCCCTGCCGACCCAGATTTTTGGGATCAACGAACCGATCTTCTTCGGATTCCCGATCGTGCTGAATCCGATCTTCATGGCGCCGTACATTCTGAACGCGTTGTTGCTGACCGCCGGGAGCTATCTGCTCATGGACTGGGGTCTCATTCGGAAGCCGTTTGTGAATGTCCCGTGGACCACGCCGCCGGTCATTGGCCACTTTTTGGTGTCAGGCGGCGACTGGCGGGCGGCGGTTTGGGGCGTGGTTTCCATTCTGATGGCGATGACGATTTACTATCCGTTCGCCCGGGCGGCGGAGCGTCAGCGGTTGCAGGCGGAGGCGCAGGGAACGGCCCACGAGTAGCCGCGGAGGGAACGACGCGCTGACTTCCCGGGACGACTGCACGGGCTGGGTTGCGGGGGACGCGTGGGGAAGGGAATGGCGCCTTCTGCCGTCGGCGGCTACGGGTGCGTAGCCGCGGAGGGGACGACGCGCTGACCTCCCGGGACGACTGCTCGTGCGGGATTGCGGGGGACGCGTGGGGAAGGGAATGGCGCCTTCTGCCGTCGGCGGCTACGGGTGCGTAGCCGCGGAAGGAACGACGCGCTGACCTCCTGGGACGACTGCTCGTGCGGGATTGCGGGGGACGCGTGGGGAAGGGAATGGCGCCTCCTGCCGTCGGCGGCTACGGGTGCGTAGCCGCGGAGGGAACGACGCGCTGACATCCCGGGACTACTGCCCGGGCTGGTTTGCGGGGGCCGCGTGGGGCGGGGAATGGCGCCTCCTGCCGTCGGCGGCTACGGGGGTTCAGGCCGGGAGGAACTCGACGTCGAGGTAGGCTCCGGTGGCGTTCGCTTCGGTGACGATCTGGGGGATGCCGTTGACCACATCGAGTGAGGCGCGGTGGATGTGTCCGGCGAAGACACCGAGCAGATTCGGCGTGGCGAACACTTCCCGATGAAAGGTGCGCGTGACGGCGGTGTGTCCCGCAACCGGCCAGCGGGGGCGTCGTTCCAGCTCGAAGTTTCGATCGGTCGCGGCGTTCCATTCCGGATGTCCGCAGCCGAATCCCACGGAGCGTCCCGGGGCGTACAGCGGGATGTGCACCAGGAGCACCAGTGGTTGGCCGGTGCGGACTTGGGCCCGGTAGAATTCCAACTGTTCGGGAAGGATCTCGTAGTGGGAGTTGTCCAGGGAGACGAAGCGGACCCCGCGCACCTCCCGAACCGATTGGAGCGGCGAATCGCCCTGATACAGCGGGGCGAGGCGTTGACGGGTCCAAGTGGCTCGCAGTTCGTCCAGGGATCCGGGCATTCCCTCGTAATGCCAGTCATGATTGCCAGCCACGTACACATACGGGAGGGCGGCCTGTTGCAGGCGTTGCTGCACCCATTCGATGGCTGCCTCCGAGGGGAAACTGAAGATATCGCCGACCAACGCGAGCAGTTCCACTTGGGAACTCCGGGCTTGGGCCAAAGTGGCTTCGAAGCAGGCGTTGGGGTGGGTGGGTTCGCGGGTTTGGAAGTGCTGGGTTTGGTTGTAGGCCTTGGCCATTCGTCCGCTGTATTGCCGGAACGGTTCCCCACGGGCGTCGTCAACAAAGAGATGGGTATCGGCCGCGACCAGAATTCGGAAGGGCTCCCGAACGGCGGGGCAGAAAAAGCGAACCCGATTGGCATCCAAGGCGAAGGTGCCGCGGGAGGAACGCCGGGTGATCTTCGGATTCCGTTGTTCCGCCGGCGAGTCGGCAGTCGCCGGGGACAGGGCGGCTCCGGCACTGGCGGCCGTCAGCAGGGCGAAGGTGCGGCGATTCATGGGCGGAGGAGTGCGGCAAAAATCTCCACCTCGTGGACCCCGGGAACAAGTATGAATCCCGTCCGGTTACCCTCCGCCCGAGTTCCCGATTGATCCCGACGGATTCGAACGGCAGCGTTTCGCCGTGCCTTTGACGCCTGCGGAACTTGCTGCCCTGATTGATCACACCTTGCTGCGGCCGGATGCGGTCACGGCGGACTATCAACGGCTTTGCGCCGAAGCCCGCCAGTTCGGTTTTCATTCGGTCTGCGTGCCTGGATCCCGGGTCGTTCAGGCGGCGCACTGGCTGGAGGACAGTCCGGTCAAGGTGGCGGCGGTGGTCGGGTTTCCCCATGGCGTGGCGGATTCCGATGCGAAGCGGTTCGAAACGGAAAGTGTGATTGATCTGGGAGCGCAGGAGATCGATGTCGTGCTCAATGTCGGGCGATTGAAGGAGGGCGACGACAAGTATGTTCTGCGGGAACTGCGGGATGTCGTGGAGTCGGCCGATAGTGTGCCGGTGAAGGTGATTCTTGAGTGTGCGTTGCTGACCGAGGAGGAGAAGCGGCGCGCCTGTTCGCTGGTGGTGGAATCCGGCGCCCGGTTTGTGAAGACGAGCACGGGCTACAGCAGCGGCGGAGCGACGGTGGAGGATGTGGCGTTGTTGCGCTCGTGCGTCGGGCCGAAGTTTGGCGTTAAGGCGTCGGGTGGGATTCGGGATCGGGCGACGGCACTCGCCCTGATTGCGGCGGGAGCCACCCGACTGGGAACGAGTTCCGGTCCGGCCATTGTCCGCGCCGAGGCGGTTCAGACCAACGGCGGTTACTGAACGGCGGCCAGCGGGGCCGATACTGCCGGTGAAGGCGTCACCAACCGATACGCGTTGTCGCGTTGGCGGGGTTCGTAGCCGAGATCGCGAATCAACCGCTGCATATCGGCGACCGTCATGCGAAAGGTCGTTCCCGCCGCGCTGACCACATTCTCCTCGATCATGATCGAGCCCAGATCATTGGCGCCGTACTTCAAGGCGACCTGACCCACTTCGAGTCCCTGGGTGACCCAGGAGCTCTGCACGCTGGGAAGGTTATCCAGATAGATGCGGCTCAGCGCCTGGGTGCGCAGGTAGGCCTGAGCGCCAACGGTGGGCACCTTGAGCACGGCGTTCTCGGGTTGAAAGGTCCAGCAAATGAAGGCGGTGAAGGCGCCGCCGCGCAGCGCGCCGGATTCCAGGGCCCGGGAATAGGCGCGGGCTTGGGTCATGGGATCGGCGGTAATTGGGGCGGCGATGCCCGGATGCTGCGCGGCCAATCGGGCGAGGGAGCGGTCCTGCTGGGCGCGGACGACTTCGAGATGTTCCAGCCGATCCTCCAGCGTTTCCACGTGACCGAACATCATGGTGATCGAACTGGGCAGACCAAGTCGGTGTGCCGTGTCCATCACGCCCATCCATTCCGCGGTGTTGGCCTTCAGCGGGGCAATGCGTTGGCGTACGCGGTCCACCAGGATTTCCCCGCCGCCACCGGGAACCGAACCCAGGCCGGCTTCGACGAATTCGCGCAGCAAATGCTCCACTGGTTCACCGAATACCTCCTGAAAGTGGACAAACTCGCTGGGGCTGAATCCGTGCACGTTGAACCCGGGATACTTCGTGCGGATGTGGTTCAGCAGATCGAGGTACCATTTCTTCGAGAGTTTCGGATGGTGGCCTCCCTGCATCAGGATCTGCGTTCCGCCGAGCGCGATGGTTTCCTCGATCTTCCGGTCCATCTCCTCGTGCGTGATCACGTAGGAGTCGGCGTCCTTCTCCGTCCGCCAGAACGCGCAGAACTTGCAGTAGACGTTGCAGACGTTGGTGTAGTTGACGTTGCGATCGACGATGTAGGTGACGAGGTCGTTACCCCGGCCGCCGTAGGCCTCGCCGCGCAGGAGCTGACGGCGGCGATCGGCCAGAACGCCCAGTTCGCTGAGGGGCAGGGTGTTCAACTGCCGGGCTTCGGCCAGGGAGATCCGGCCACCATCCCAGACCTTCTGCAGCAGCGAATCGAGCGAAGGATCGTAAACCACGGGGTCAGCTTACTCTGGCGTCACGTGGCGGCAACCTTGCCGTGGGGCGGTGGAGTCCCGGTCGGCGGGCGTTCCCTGCCTTATTCCAGCGTTTCCACGCGGATCATGACGGGCGGCGCTTTGACGGCCGTCAACTTGGCCACGGCGCCGAGTGCCCGCCGGATCGCAGCATTGGGCGCATCGTGAATCATGAGAATGACCGGCACAGCTTCCCCGGCGTGTCCTTCGGGTTGGATAATGGACGAGATGCCGATACCCGCCTTGGCCAGCACTCCGGCAATTCGGGCAAACACTCCCGGCCGGTCGAGTACGCTGAGGCGCACGTAGTAGCGGGAGACGAGGTCATCCAGGGACGCAACGCAGCCATTGCCTTCGTGGGCGACGAAGGGAGGCACGCGGCGGTGCGAACCGTGCTTGAGATCGAGGGCGGCATCCGCGAGATCGCTCAGCACCGAACTGGCCGTGGCATCGGCTCCGGCCCCTCGACCGTAGAACAGCGTGTCTCCGACCACATCGCCGCGGACGGCAATGGCGTTGAAGGCGTGATTCACCGAAGCCAGCACGTGGGAATTCGGGATTAGCGCCGGATAGACCGAAACCTGGACCGGGCAGGGCGAGGCGTTCTTCTTGGATTTGCGTTTCGCTCCTCCGGGCGTGGGAACTCCGCTCTTCACGATGCCCAGCAGCTTGATCGTATAACCCAGCTGGGCGGCGAACTGGATGTCCAGCGTCGTGATGTGGCGGATGCCTTCGGTATGGATCTGCTGCGGCTGGACCCAGAATCCGTGGGCGAGTGACGCCAGAATGCCGGTTTTGTGCGCGGCGTCGTGACCATCGATGTCCAGGGAGGGTTCGGCCTCGGCGTAGCCCAATCGTTGGGCGTCCTGGAGTACGTCCTCGAAGGCGGCGCCTTCGAGCTTCATCCGGGTGAGGATGTAATTGCAGGTGCCGTTGACGATCCCGGCGATTTGGAGGACGCGGTTACCGGCCAAGGATTCCCGGAGAACCTTGATGATGGGAATGCCGCCGGCGACGGACGCTTCGTAGTAGAGGTTGGCTCCGGAGCGGGCGGCTTCAGCGAACAGTTCTTCGCCGTGAGCGGAGAGGAGGGCCTTGTTGGCCGTGACGACGGGTTTCTTGAGGCGCAGGGCGGTGCGGACCACGTCCCTGGCCGTGGTGGTGCCGCCCATGAGTTCGGCCACGATATGGACGTCGGGATCTTCGACCACCTTCCGCCAATCATCGGTGATTCGATCGGCGGGGAGGGGCAGACTCCGGGTCTTGTTCAACTGCCGGACGGCCAGCCGGGTCACCTGAAGGGAGAGTCCCAAGCGGGACGACAAAAGCGGGCCATTACGTTCCAGAGCGGCGAGGACACCTCCGCCGACTGTTCCGCCTCCGACTAATCCAAGATTCACCTGCTGCATACTGGAGCCGCGGACCCTGCCCGGGCTGGGGCTCCGGGGCCAACGGTTTTTCCAGCGGTTCGCAGAGTTAGAGTTCAGTTGTTTGGTCGAAGGGGAAACGACAGAGTGGAGGTATGCGAGGGCGGTTTGGATTGGGAGTTTTGGGGTGGCTAACCCTGGTGGTGACGATGGCGTGGGCGGCTGACGACACGGTCCTGCGGGGCCGGTTGGAGACGATCATGGGGCCGTTTCCCTCCGCCGATCGGCGGGGCCCGTTGGACGTGCGGGTCGAGTCTGTGGAGAATCTGGGTGCTTTCGAACGCCGTCGGATCACCTATCAGAGCGAACCCGGTAGCCGCGTGCCGGCGTACCTGCTGATTCCGCAGGCGGCGCTGGCCCCGGGCGTCACCCGATCCTTTCCGGCGGTCCTGGGATTGCATCAGACGCATCCGGCGGGTTCCAAGGTGGTCGTGGGATTGGGTCAGTCGCCGGATGACGAGTATGGCGTTGAACTGGTCCGTCGCGGATTCGTTGTGTTGGCGCCGCCGTATCCGTGGCTCGCCGAGTACGAACCGGACCTGGCCGGGTTGGGCTACGCGAGCGGGACCATGAAGGCGATCTGGGATAATTCCCGAGGGCTGGATTTGCTCGCCTCCCTACCGTACGTCGCGACCAACCGCGGCTTCGGTTGCATCGGCCATTCCCTGGGCGGTCATAATGGTTTGTTCACGGCCGCCTTTGATTCGCGAATCAGCGTCGTGGTCACCAGTTGTGGCTTCGACTCGTTTCGCGACTACTACGACGGAAATCCCGCAGTGTGGCAGCCGGAGAAAGGGTGGTGTCAGACCCGCTACATGCCGCGGTTGCTGGAATACCGGGGCCGTTTGGACGAACTGCCGTTCGATTTTCCGGACGTGCTGACCCTGATTTCTCCCCGACCCGTCTTTATCTCGGCTCCGAAAGGGGATTCCAACTTTCGCTGGCAGAGTGTCGACCGAGTGGTGGAAAAAGCCCGGACGCAGGCCGAAGCGGCGGGGCGAACACCTCACCTCACCGTGGTTCATCCGGAGAGCGTCCATCGGTTTCCGCCGGAGCAGCGGGAGCAGGCTTACCGCGAGTTGGAGGCGGTCTTGCGGCCGGCCGCCCCGGCGAAGCCATAGACCGGTCCTTGGCTTGGGGCGCCAAGTGGGGTTTGATGGCGGTGGTTCGCCATGAAATCTCCCGCCGCTCGATTCTTCCTCCAATCCCTCTTGGGGTTGGTGGTGCTATTGCTGCTCCTGGCCACACTCCTGTTGGGCCGGGCCGCCTGGGTGTTCCGCGATCGATTTCCCGGTTACACCGTCGATGTCCAGATTGATGGCCGGGCTTCGGCAGCGGCTCCGCGACCGCTGCAGGTCGGCTTCGGTCGGGTGAAGATCAACCCGCCCATCGGCGGGACCAATCCCCCAGTGTGGGTCGCCGGTTTTGATCAGGGTCGCGCGGCCACCGGCATTCACGACGACCTGTACGTGGTCGCAATGGTGTTGGATGACGGCTATTCCCGAGTGGGCATCGCTTCGGTCGATTCCATCGGGATGTTCCACGATGACGTCGTGCGCATCCGGGAACGGTTGCGGGTCGACTTGAAGCTCGACTACGTGGTGGTGTGTGCGACGCATAATCACTCCACTCCCGACCTGATGGGACTTTGGGGACCCAGTCCGTTCCAGAGCGGGATCAATCCCGCCTATCGGGAACTGGTCATTGCATCGGCAGCGGACGCCCTGGCCACCGCGGTCGCCACTTTGGCGCCGGCAGAGATGTCACTGTTTGAGGTGAAAGTGGATCCCCAGGGATTGGTGGCCGACACCCGGAAGCCGGAGGTCTATGATCCGGATTTACGAATGATGCTGTTCCGGGATCCGAAATCGCGTCAGGTGCTAGGGTCTCTGGTGGGTTGGGCGAATCATCCGGAGACACCCTGGTCGGAGAACACTGAGCTCACCGCCGATTTTTGTGGGGTGATTCGCGACGCGCTGGAGAAGGGGATTGTTTACGACGGTCAGGTAAAACTGGCGGGCTTGGGCGGAACCCATGTCTTCGTTAACGGGGCGGTGGGCGGTCTGATGACGACTCATCCGAGCACGACCGTTCGGGACGTGTTCTTGAACGAGGACTTCAAGACCCCATCGCACGACAAGACTCGGGCGTTGGGAAACAATCTGAGCAAACGACTGCTGGAACGGGTGAAGACTACGGAAGTCGCGGGAACCACGGCGGCACCGCTGCGAGTGCAGGCTCGGACTCTGGAACTGCCCATTGCCAACCACGGCTTCATATTGGCCAGCATGCTGGGACTGCTCGATCGCGGGCACAGCCGGTGGCAAAACTTCCGTACTGAGGTGGCGTTGATCCAGGTCGGCGACGCCAGCATCGCGTGCATTCCGGGCGAGATTTATCCGGAGATTGTGAATGGTGGAATTGTGCGGGCCGCCGAGAGCGACTTCGACATCGAGCCGCTGGAAGTGCCGCCGATCCGGGATCTGATGCCGGGTAAGGTGAAGTTCCTGTTCGGCCTCGCGAACGACGAGATTGGATACATCATTCCCAAATCCCAGTGGGACGTTAGCCCGCCCCATTTGTTTGGCGCCAACAAAGCCCCGTACGGGGAGGTGAATTCGGTCGGTCCGGAGACGGCCTTCCTCTTGCATTCGGCGATCCGGCAATTGATTGAGGCAGCCAATGATTCGGGTTCAGCGGCCAAACCGACTGCTCCCCACACGAATCCCGTCGAATCCACAGCCAGTCACACCAAGTAACTCGATTCAATTCATGAAAACCAAAGACGGCAAATTGAAGCGGAAACACTACGAAACCGAACTGCGCCGATTGCAGGTGGAATTGTGTCGGCTCCAGGACTGGGTTCGGCAGGAGGGCTTGCGAGTCATCATCGTCTTTGAAGGCCGGGACGGGGCGGGCAAGGGCGGAACCATTCGGGCACTAACCGAGCGGGTCAGTCCGCGGGTGTTTCGCGTGGTGGCGTTGCCCGCGCCTTCCGACCGGGAAAAGAGTCAGCTCTACATTCAGCGTTACCTGGCACATTTCCCGGCGGCCGGTGAAGTCGTGATCTTCGATCGCAGTTGGTATAATCGAGCGGGGGTGGAGAAGGTGATGGGCTTCTGTTCCCAAGAGCAGCTCCACAGTTTCCTGAAGCAGGTCCCGGAGGTGGAGAAGCACTTCATCCATCAGGGGATTATCCTGATTAAATTCTGGCTCGAGGTGAGCAACGAGGAGCAGGCCCGCCGATTTGAGGCCCGCATTGAAGATCCGATCCGCCAATGGAAGCTGAGCCCGATGGATCTGCCGTCGCGGGAGCGTTGGTATGACTACTCCCGGGCGCGGGACGCCATGTTGAAGGCGACCGACACCAAGATCTCACCGTGGTACATCCTGCGTTCCGACGACAAGAAGCGGGCGCGGCTGAACTGTCTGGCGCAGATTCTGAAACTGATTCCCTATCAGCCCGTGAAGAAACCCAAGATTAAGCTGCCGGGCCGCTCCAAGAAGGGCGCCTATGACGACGTCGCCAGTCTGAAGGGGCGACGGTTTGTCCCGGAGAAGTACTGACCGTTCCTATGAGGCTGCTGCCTGGTTCCCAGCGACGGATTCTCGAGCCGATCGAACGTATCTCGGAGGTCCTTTTTGGACTGATCATGGTGTTAACCTTCACCAGTTCCCTGAGTGCGGCGCAGGCGGGACGATCGGAGATTCGAACCATGTTGTTCGGCGCTTTGGGCTGCAATTTGGCCTGGGGCCTGATTGACGGGATCATGTATCTGATGGCCTGCCTGAGCGGACGGGCGGAGGAGTTGCGGTTGCGTCGAGCGCTGCGATCGGCAGCGGACGCTCCCTCGGCGGGGCGGCTCTTGGAGGCGGTTTTGCCCGCGGAGGTATCGTCGGCGCTGAAGGCGGACGACTTTGAGCGAATTCGCCTGACCGTGCGGGATCAGCCCGATCCGGAGAAGTATCCGCGCTGGACCCGGGACGATTGGCTGGGAGCCGTGGCCGTGTTTTGCTGGGTGTTTGTTTCCACCTTTCCGGTAGTTCTGCCGTTTGTGTTGATGGACGAGCCGCGGCGGGCCTTGCGGATGTCCAATGGCATTGCGATCGCGATGTTGTTCCTCACGGGTTGGTCGTTTGCGCATTGTGCCGGGTTGCGTCCATGGCGGACGGGGGTGGCGATGGTGTTCCTCGGTTTGGGCTTGGTGGCCATCACCGTGGCGTTGGGAGGCTGATGAAGACGCGTTTGTGGATCGCGGTGGGAGTATTCGGGTTGGGGGTGATGTCACTCGGGCGGGCCGAGTCCTCGGAAACCAACGCCGTAGCGTCGGCCGCGTCGTCGTCGCCGACGGCGACAACTCCCCACTGGGAGTACTCCGGCACCGTCATGGGATATCTCGTTCCGGACTCCCAGGACTACGTGCAACCCACGCTGACGGCGGATCGGGCCGGGCTGCATTTGGAGGCGCGATACAATTACGAAGCCTTGGAATCGGGTTCGCTGTGGATTGGTTGGAATCTTGGCTTTGGCCAGACTGTGGAAGTGGCGGTGACCCCGATGGTGGGTGGGGTGGTGGGCAATCTGCGGGGCGTGGCGCCGGGGTGTTTGGCCACGATTAGTTGGTGGAAGCTCACGCTCTACTCGGAAGCGGAATACGTGTTCGATCTGGGCGGCCCGGCGTCGGCTGACGACTTCTTTTACAGTTGGTCCGAGTTATCGCTCGCGCCGGTGGAGTGGATGCGGTTTGGCGTGGCGCTGCAACGAACACGGGTGTTTTCGACAGGCTTGGAGGTGCAGCGCGGCGTGCTGCTGGGCGCGTCCTGGAAGTCGGTCGATTTCACTGCGTACGTGTTCAACTTCGGCTGGGAGGATCCCACGGTGGTGCTGTCGCTGGGGGTTTCGTTCTGAGCCGGAACGATGGCGAAGTTAAACCGCGGATCAGGAAGCCGGAACTTGGGCTTCAGCCGCCCAGTCGAGCCAGAAGCCGAGCACGAGCAACGTCCACAGAGATCGGGCGTGGTCAGCCCGGCGATCGACGTGTTCCTGCAGCAGCTGCTGGGCAACGCCCTGATTGAGATTCAAAAGGGCGAGGGAATTGCCGTCCAAGCGTTCTGCGGCCCAATTCCGCAGGGGGCCTCGCAACCAACTGGAGAGCGGTACAGAAAGTCCCCGTTTGCGCCGATGCACCAGGGAATGGGGCAGGTACTTCAGCGCATAGCGTTTCAGGAACACTTTGGTCGTCAGGCCGCGAACTCTTTCCTCGGGCGGCAGTGTCGCCGCGAAATCCAGCACGCCCTGATCCAGGAAGGGTGCGCGCAGTTCCAGCGCGGAACTCATGCTGGCCCGATCGGCCTTGGTGAGCAGACCTTCCGCGAGGGGCACTTCCAGATCCCATTGCTGGACGCGATCCAGCAGGACGGGGCCTTGGGGAAGTTCGCCGGGAAGCTCCGCGGGTGGTACCCCGAGCCGCGCCATTAATTCCGGAGAGATGTTGGAGTTCCAGAGCTGATGCCGGGCCATGCCGTCGAGATCGGTTCCGGCAACAAAGCGTTTGAGCAGATACGACACCGTGACCTTTTTATCGCTCGGCGGGAGAGCCTGAACGCCCTGGCGGAAGAGGTGGCGGATCCAGCCGGGAAACCGCTGGTAGGTTTCCGCGGCGCCTACGCCGAGGTAGGTGGGGTACCCTCCGAACAATTCGTCGGCACCTTCGCCCACTAGGGTCATGCGGTAGGATTGCGCGGCGGCGCGGGATAGCAGGGCGGCCGGCAGCCAGGCGGGATCCGCCAAGGGTTCCCCAACTCGTCGCACCAGGTCGGGAAGTTCCTTCGGGATATCCTCGGGACTCACCCAGACCGATTCCATCTGCATGCCGAGTCGTTGGGCTACGTCTTCGGCGAAGTTGCCTTCGTCGAAGGACGCTTCGCGAAAACGGACGGTGTAGCCGCGCAGGGGACGTTCCGGTCGCAGTGAGCGCGCCACGGCAGCCACCAGGGAAGAGTCGAGACCGCCGCTGAGGAACACCGCGAAGTCGATGTCCACGTCACTTTGTCGGCGCACCGCTTCCCGAAAGATCGGGTCGAAGTGGTCGAGAGTGGGCGGAGACTTGGTCTGTCGGCAGATGGGCCAGCGCCAGTAGCGACGGCGTTGCAGTTGGCCGCCCTGGTGGGTGATCAGTTCTCCGGGAGCCAGCTTGTCGACCTCGGCGAAGGGCGACCGGGGCGCGGCGAAATTGCCGAACTGAAGGTATCCACGAAGTCGGACGGGAGAGGGCGTCAGCGGTCGCAGACCGCCGGCGACCAGCGCGGCGATCTCGCTGGCAAAGACCAATCCGTGTTCGTCGAAATGAAAGAACAGGGGGCGTTCCCCGGCGCGGTCGCGGGCCAGGCAGACCAGGCCCGAGCGGGGATCCCACACGGCGAGGGCAAAGGCGCCGACCAGACGTTCGACAAAGGCCGGACCCAACTCGAGGTAGAGACCGGGAAGAACTTCCACATCGCTGCCCACCGGCACGGTTCGGCCTCGTTCCTCGAGCCACTGCCGCAGTTCCCGATGGTTGTCGATCTCCCCGTTGCAGACCACGACCACACCACTGGCGGAGTCGACTGAAGGCTGGCTGGGGTCCTGGACGCCCCGAATGGCGAGTCGAGTAGCGCCGAGGACGGCGTGGTCTGGCCCGGCGGAGCCCACGGCGTTGGGACCGCGATGGCGCAAGGCCTCGAGCATGGTATCCACCCGTTGCCGATTCCGGGCGGGAACACTCGGTTCATCAAACCCTACCACCCCACAAATGCCGCACATTCAGGAACCCTCCTGGGGAGGCAGCAGGACGCCGAAGTAGCGTTGCGGCAGATCCTGCACGGTGGCTCCCCGGCGGGCGGCCAGCTCCTTGAGCCAGCGTTCGTCGGTGTCGCGGGCCATCAGGTACACCGGAGTGCGGCGGGAGTTCAGCCAGCGATCAAAGTTTTGAAATTCGACCAGGCCTGCCGGCCAGTCGGTGCTTTTGCGCAGGGCGAACTTCACGTAGTTGCTGGAGAGTTCGCCGCCGTCGGTGGTGATCAGGGTTCCGGTTCGGCGCAGATAGAACGGTAATCCGTTCGGCATGCAGCGGTAAAAGGCCAACTCGGTATTGGCGGGAAGGGTCGGCATCTGGGCGGCCATGGCGCGGGCCGAACGGCGTTCGTAAATGACCGAGAAGATCCCCGAACCCAGGACCACCAGCAGCACGGGCAGGAGTCCGAAGGCCACGGTGGCGACGGCGGTGCGTCGCCGGAACCAGGCCCAGAACGAGAGGATCAATACACTCAGGGTCAAAATCAGCAGCGGCAGGAACGCGAAACGGTACGGATTGAGATCCACTTTGGGCAACGGCCACGGCGACCACTGAGTTTGCGGGGCGAAGAGGAACAGGGCGAGGAGTGCGGCTGCGGCCAGTGCGGCCAACACCAGGGACATTCGCCGAAGGATTCGTCCGGCGAGCCCAGCGGGTTGGCTTACGGCGCGTTCCAGGAATAGGGCGGTCAGGCAACCGAAGGGCAGGGTAATGCTGAGCACGTATCCGGGGAGCTTGGATTTCGAGAGGGAGAAGAAGACCACCACGACGACGCACCAGACGATGGCAAAGTGGGTCGCGCGGTTGAGGGATTGCCAGCGTTTGAGGGCCGTCCAGGCGGCTTCGGGCAGGAGCAGGCTCCAGGGAAAGAACGTGGCCGGAATGATCCACGCATAGAAGTAGATCGGCTGCGTGCGGCGGAACTTGACGGTGGTAAACCGGTTAAAGGTTTCCTCGACGAGTCCGTAGTAGGGGAAGTCCGGTTGTGCCAGGGAGACACCGACAAACCAAGGCAGCACGATCCCCACGAAGACGAGGGCATTCAGCGGATGAAACAAGCGGAGCAGGGCTTTGGGTCGCCGGTCCACCAGATGGAACACGCCGAGAACCAGCAGGGGAACGGCCAATCCGACCGGTCCTTTGACCAAGGTTGCGACCCCGGCAGCCGCTGCGGACACCAAATACCAGCGTCGGCGTAGCGAGCCTTCCTGAGTTTCCGCCCAATAACCGGCGATGATGGAGGCGCAGACAAACAGCCCGAGCGCGATGTCGAAGATGACGATGCGGGCGTGGATGAAGAAGAGCGGGGTTGTACCCAGCACCAGCACGGTCCAGATCGCGACCTGAGGTCCGAATTCCTTTCGGGCAAAGACAAACGCCAATCCCAACGTGGCAAAGGCAAACAGGGCCGAGGGCAAACGGGCGGCGAACTCGTGATCGCCTAGCGCGGCCAGGGACAGGGCGACGGCCTTGAAGTAGAATGCCGGTTTATCGAGGTAAACTTGGTCGTTGTAGGTGGGAACAAGCCAGGCGCTCCGCACTTTCATTTCGCGGGCGACCTGAGCGTTGCGACCTTCGTCCGGCTGGATCAGTGGCAGGCTTCCCATCTGAAACGTGACGGCCAGAAATGCCGCCAGGAGCGCGAAGATGAGCCAGTACCACCCGGCACGGGACGGCGTGGGTAACGTCGTCGTATTGATCCCTCCAGCCTACGGTGATGGTCGGGCGTAGCAATCAAATCCCGGGGCGAAGCCAAGGGTCATCAAGTCTCTTGAACCAAGGTCTAGTGGTGCGGGTGGATTCGCTTTGAGACGGTGCAAAGGGCGGTTTGAATCCGAAACAGTTCGGTTCCAAGATTCCGCTTTTCCCGCATTCCCATACCGACAAGTCTTCCTGCCATGTTCACTCCTCCGACCCGGACTCGAACGGTTTCCCACCCGGAATCATCCCCGCCCACCGGCCGGCCGCGGGCCATCCTGGGATGGTTGAGCCTGGGATTGGCACTCGTGGGGAGCGGTTGCCTGCACGCTCCGTTGAATCCGCCGAAGGAATCCGTGCAGCCCGGTCCTGGATACTATTTCAGGACCCATGTACCGGCGTCGCTGGATGGAGGGGAAACCTTGTTCCTGGTGGCCTTTTCCGGCGGAGGAACGCGGGCGGCGGCGATGGCGTACGGTGTCTTGGAGGAACTGCGCCGAACTCCCGTGCCGAGCAGCCAGCCACCGCGGAAACTGGTCGAGGACATCAATGTGATCTCCTCCGTTTCGGGGGGCAGTTTCCCGGCCGCGGCTTATGCGTTGTTCGGAGACGAGATGTTTGATTCCTTCGTCACCAATTTCCTCAAGCGAAACGTGCAGGGGAAACTGGTCGGAAAGACACTTAGTCCCTGGAACTGGCCGCGGATCGGGTCGCCTTGGTACGGGCGCTCCGACATGGCGGCCAAGTACTACGACGAGATCCTGTTCAAGGGCGCCACGTTTGGGGATATCAAGCCCGGTCGGCGTCCTTTCGTGCTCCTGAACACGACCGAAGTTTCCACCGGACTTCAGTTCTGGTTCACCCAGGATGTCTTCGACAACATTTGCTCCGATTTGTCGAACTATCCGGTGTCCCGGGCGGTGGCCGCGTCGTCCGCCGTGCCCGTTCTGCTCTCGCCGATTACGCTCAAGAACTACGGAGGCGAATGTGGCTATGTGCCGCCGGAGTGGCAGTCGGCGAAAGCTCAGGCCGGTGACGGGATGGCCTTGTTGCGCCGGGGCGAAGAACTGGCGGAACTGCGAAACCGAACCAATCGGCCGTATCTACATCTGGTGGACGGTGGGGTGGCAGACAACCTCGGATTGCGCCCACTCCTGGAGGGATTGGCGTATTTGGAGTCGGTTCCCAGCAGTCGCCAAGGCGTCGACCTCAGCGCGTTGCGGCGGGTGGTGTTGTTGTCGGTGAACGCTCATTCGTCTCCGGAGAACGATTGGGACGAAAAGGAATCGCCACCGGGGATGCTGGCGTTGGCGGTGGCGTCTTCGGGCATCACCATGGAGCGATACTCGCGCGACACCATCGCGCTGATGGCCAATCTGGTGGCGAACTTGGAACGAAAGACGAAGGACCTGCGGGGGGCGGGTGCCTCGGAGCTTCGGTTCTTTCCGATTGAGATCAGCTTCGACAATCTTTCCGATCCGGCGGAACGGCGATATTTCCTGAATGTACCGACCTCCTTTTTTCTGTCGGATCAGGCGGTGGATCGGTTGCGGGACGTGGGTGGGAAATTGTTGCGCGATTCGCCGCAATTCCAGGCGCTGCTGCAGGATTTGGCAGCCCGGCCGGGGACGGCTCGCTGATCCAGCGGGGCGGGGAATCAGGCGGCGGAAGGCTGGCTCGATAGAGTTTGACCTCGGTTGTCCACGCCATTTTTTGTGCACTTCCTTGTTGACCGTCATTGGGGGCTGAGGAGAGAAGATAGTGCATTACGTCTGCTTGACCGTTTTCTGATTTCACATGCCAAGAGGTTCACGTTCCACCCGCCCGGCGGCGCGCCCGGCGGTCGCCAGCACGAAATACGACGCCCATCACAAGGTTCTCAGCACCACCTACGGGTCCTTCGCGGACCTGCGCCGGGAGCTGGCCGATTCCAAGGAGAAGGTCGCGGAGCGCGAAGCGGTGCTGAAGTTGCTCGGTAGTTGTGCGGATCCCCAACGCGCGTACCTGCTGTTCGACGATTACCTGGAGAAGCTCTCGCTGCGCCGGAGTGATTTCGGAGTGACCGACTGGTGGACCCGGATTCAGACGTCGAAGGGGCGGGGCCGACTGGAAGAGGTCGCGATGCTGTTCCTGCGAGCCAATCGGTCTCTGCCAACCGAGCTGATGCCCTTCGCGAACTTCGAGCGGTTTCAGGAGGTGGAACAGTCGGAGAAGGAAACCCAGTTCGTGCAGGAGTTGGAGAATTGGCTGCTGCCGTCCACCCACACGCATTTGGACGCCCCGAAGGCGGCGTTGCGAATTCTCTGCGAGCCGCTCCGGCCCAACGAGGGAGTTAATCAATGGCAGCTGGCGGTGCGGTTTTTGTTGTTCCGTTCGCGTTCCGGGGAGAAGGAGCGGTTCCTCTCCGACCTGTGCGAATTGCGCACCCGGGCGGCGCATGAAGCAGAGTTGTTCCCGGCCGACGATTGGGCGGTAATCGATTGGTTGCACGGCAACTGGGCGGCGCGGGGCAAGGAAGGGGAGGTTTTGGTGCTGGAAGGAGCTGACCTCCTGACCTGGCTGGCCACGTGGGCTCATGGCACTCGTCTGGAATTGTCCGGCCAAGCCACCAGCCTCCAGTTTCACGGACAGATTGCCGAACTGAAGCCCCATCTCGATACCATCGAAGGCGACCTTAGTTTTACGCATCTGTTGGCCCTGCCGGACGGACAGGTGCGTCCGCTGGCGGAATGCCGCTTCTTCGTGGGTCAGCCGGTGCTCGTGCTGGTGGAGAACGAATTCTACATCCTGCGCAACGCGCCGCCGGCTTCGCTGCTCGGTCCCTGGGCGCACCGTCCGGTACTGCCGGTGAAGAAGCTGTCGCACCGTTTGCTGACGGAGCTTCGCAAGTCCCAAACCCGGCCGCACAAGTCCGCGGATCGCGAGGAGTCGGAGACCAACGGGCATGGGAATGGCTCGCGCGTGTCGATCGCGGAGGCGGATTGGAGTCAGCTGTGCATCACTCATCCGGCCAAACCGCGCTTCGTGTTCGAGCTGGCCGATGAAGTGGTCCGGTTGCGGTTGCTGTGCGTGAGTGAACGGGATGAGTCCGAGTGGCAGTGGAACGGACACGAGTGGGCCAGGGTCACCCCGCATAAGAACGGACAGGCGGAACGCCCGGAGGTCATTGACGACGCGCGCATCCAGGCCGCGATTCTCTGGTTGCAGCAACTGGATTGGTTCACTCCCGAACCCGGCCTCTGGGTCGGCGATGCGAACGAGGTGTTCCTGAGTGCGCTGGCGACCGCCTGGCCCGATAAACCGCGGGATGCTGAATTCCTGGGCAATCCCGCGTTCCAGCGACTGTTCCTAAACCGCCGGCTGGTCAAGCCCAAGCTGGTGCTCAAGGGCTCGGGGATCGACTGGCTCAGTGTCAGCGCGGAATGGGAAGCCGAAGGACTGCGGCTCAGCACGGCCGACCTGCAACGGTTGGCCGCGGCTACCACGCGTTTCGTCAAGCTGCCCGATGGCGGCTGGGTGGAACTCGATGTGGATGCCAATCGCAAGGCCCACGAAACCGCCGCGACGTTGGGTCTGGAAGGACTCAGCCCGGATGCCCAGAAGGCTTCGTTGCTGCATGCGACGCAGTTGGACGACGCCACGCTGACCGAGATGGGACCCGACAAAGCCGTGGCCCAACTGCGGGAGAAACTCAGCAACTTCAAGGGAGTTCCCGACACCAAACTGCCGGAAGCCATCAAGGCGGATCTGCGGCCCTACCAGCGCGACGGGTTCAACTTCCTGGCCAACATGTCCCGACTCAAGCTCGGTGGAATCCTGGCCGACGACATGGGTCTGGGCAAAACCCTGCAAACTCTCGCGTGGCTCACCTGGCTGCACGAACAGCACAAGAAGGATCGGAAGCCGACCCTGGTGCTCTGCCCGGCGTCCGTGCTGCACAACTGGCGGCGCGAGGCGGAGAAGTTTACGCCGCACTTCAAGGTGCTGGTGCTTCAGTCCGGTCAGGCCCGGCACAATCTGCGCAAACAGATTCCCGAGCACGACATCGTCGTGACCAACTACGCAATTCTGCGGCGCGATCTCGAGGAACTGTCGAAGTTCGACTTCCGGGCGCTGGTGCTCGACGAAGCGCAGTTCATCAAGAATCCCAACGCCCAGGTCACCCTGGCGGTGAAGGAGATTCAGTCGGGCCAACGCTTGGCCCTCACCGGCACACCGCTGGAAAACCGGCTGCTCGATCTGTGGTCGATCGTCGATTTCATCCAGCCCGGCTACCTCGGCAGCCAAACGCATTTCCACGAAACCTACGAACCCAAGGGCGACGGCCCCGAATGGGAACCCAGCACCGCCCGCCGTCGGCTCAGTGCCCGGTTGCGCCCGCTCATGCTGCGCCGGCTCAAGAAGCAGGTCGCCAAAGATCTGCCCGACCGCATCGAGGAGCGTCGCGACTGCGAACTCGATGAGGAACAGCGGAAGCTGTATCTCGCCGAACTGCGCCGCAGCCGCGAGCAAGTGATGAAGGCGCTTCAGGAAAAAGGCGTGGCGAAGTCCAAGATGCACGTGCTGGCGGCGCTGACCCGGTTGCGGCAGATCTGCTGTCATCCGCGGTTGGTGGGCAATGACAGCCCCAGCGGCAAGACGGACACCTTGTTCGAGTTGCTGGAGCCAATTCTGCAATCCGGGAACAAGATCCTTCTGTTCTCGCAGTTCGTCGAAATGCTCAAACTGCTGGAGGCGGCGTGCAAGGAGCGCGGGATCAAGACTCACATCCTGACCGGCGAGACCAAGGCGCGTCAGGAAGTCGTCAACGCCTTCCAGGCCGAGAGCGATTCGTGTGTGTTCCTTCTGTCGCTGCGGGCGGCGGGAACGGGACTGAACCTGACTACCGCGAGCTACGTGGTGCTGTACGATCCCTGGTGGAATCCGGCGGTCGAAGCCCAGGCGATCGATCGGTCGCACCGCATTGGCCAGACCCGCACGGTGAATGCTTACCGGCTGATTGCTCCCGGCACCGTGGAGGAAAAGATCTGGGAACTGCAGCAGAAGAAATCCCAGACGATTTCCGACGTGCTCGGCGAAGAGGGCTTCGCCAGCAATCTGACGAAGGACGACCTCGAGTATCTGTTCAGCGAGGACTGAGCCTTGTGAGACGGGGCCTCGGGAGGGGTTCCGTCTGAGTTGAGGAACGCGAGACCGTCAGGGTTTCCGAAAACTTCCATGCGTGACTGGATCAGACTGGGTCGGTGGGCGTTGGGAATGGTTTTGGGGACCCTGAACTGGGCGGGCTCAGCGGCGGACGGATTCCGGAGCACGCCGCTGGTTCTGCCGACGGAAGGTCAGGCGGGCTTTGTAACGCGGACTCCGGAAGAGACTGGAGTCCGGTTTATCAATCGGCTGGGAGTGGAGCGGTCGCTGACCAATCACATTCTGCTCAATGGTTCGGGCGTGGCCCTCGGGGACGTGGATGGGGATGGTCGAACTGATCTGTTTCTGGCCGGATTGGAAGGCGGCAGTGCCTTCTATCGAAATCTGGGCGGGTGGAAGTTTGCCGAGCAAACCGCCTCGGCGTTTGCGGAGGCGGATCAACTGCGGCGATTGGATGCCACCGGTGCGGTCTTGGCCGACGTGGAGGGTGATGGTGATTTGGATCTGTTGCTGAATTCGGTCGGTGGCGGAACCCAATGCTGGCGGAACGACGGCACCGGGAAGTTTCGCAACGTCACGTCAGAATCCGGTCTCGCCAGCCGGTCGGGGGCGAGTTCCCTGGCCTTGGCGGATGTGGACGGCGACGGGGATCTGGATCTGTACCAGGTGAATTACCGGACCTCGACGATTCGGGATGAGTTTCAGCAGCGCTTTGAAATCAAGCCGGTGAACGGCCGTCCCACCGTGGTGGCGGTGAATGGCCGATCCGCTCAGGAGCCGGATTTGGTGGGTCGGTTTTCGTTGGATGAAAACGGGCGAATCACCGAGCACGGCGAGGCGGATGTGTTGTACCGCAATCTGGGCGGCGGGCGCTTCGAAGCGGTGTCCTGGACCGGTGGAACGTTTCGAAATGAAGCGGGTCAACCGTTGAGTTCCCCGCCGTATGACTGGGGCTTGGCGGCGCAGTTCCGGGATTTGAACGGCGACCGGGCCCCGGATTTGTACGTGTGCAACGATCTGGGTTCGCCGGATCGAATCTGGCTGAACGATGGTCAGGGCGGCTTTCGGGCACTGCCGCGAACCTCGGTACGCAAGACCAGTTGGTTTTCGATGGGCGTTGATTTCGGCGATCTGAATCGCGACGGCTGGGATGACTTTGTCGTGACCGACATGTTGAGTCGGGATCCGGTGCAACGTCAGGTCGAAGCGGCGGCGCGGGGAGCGGATGCTGAGGATTTCTTGGGAAGCGAAGCCCGGCCCCAAAACGCCCGGAACACGGTGTTCCTGGGCTTGGGCGGAACATTGTTCTCGGAGGTCGCCTGGGCCGCGGGCCTGGAGGCGTCGGACTGGTCGTGGTCGCCGGTTCTGTTGGATGTAGATCTCGATGGCTGGGAGGATTTGCTGATCTCCACCGGTTTTGAGCGAAACGTACAGGACGTGGACGTCGCGGACGAGATCGAGCGAATACGGCAGCGGGACAAACTTCCCGACGCGGCGGCGCTGCAATTGCGGAAGCGGTTTCCGTCCCTGGCTCAGCCCAACTTGGCCTTTCGAAATTTGGGTCAGGTGAAGTTCCAAGAGGTGAGTCGGGCCTGGGGATTTGACCGGGTGAGCATCGCCCAGGGAATGGCTCTAGCCGATTTGGATCAGGATGGGGATTTGGACGTGGTGCTGAACGAGCTGAATGGTCCGGCGCAGTTGCTGGAGAACCGGACGACGGCGGCGCGGCTGGAAGTTCGCCTGCGCGGGCGAGCCCCGAACGCTCAGGGCATTGGCGCCCGGCTGACGATTTCCGGCGGACCGGTGCGCCAGACTCAGGAGGTCATTTCAGGCGGCCGCTATGCTTCCGGTGATGATCCGGTCCGAGTGTTCGCCGCAGGAACGACCACCAATCGGCTGACCGTGGAGGTGGTTTGGCGCAGCGGTCGGCGATCGGTGGTCGCGGACATCGTACCGAATCAGAGAATTGAAATCGCCGAACCCGATTCCGAGCCCGAGTCGGTGAAGTCCGGGGAGTCAGCCCCGCTGTTTTCCGATGTTAGCGATCGCTTGCGTCACCGGCATCGGGATCAGTTTTTTGACGATGTGACCCGGCCTCCTTGGCTTCCCCGTTCCCTGGCGTATTTGGGGCCGGCCGTGTGTTGGGGTGACTTAAACGGGGACGGAGCGGACGACTTGGTGATTGGAAGTGGCCGGGGAGGACGTCTAGCGGCGTTTTTGAATGACGGTCGGGGCGGTTTTCTGGCGGACGAACGGCCCGTCTGGGAACGGCCGGCGGCGCTCGATAACGGCGGTGTTCTGATTTTCCCCAAGGGGACCAATCGGCCGGATGTCCTGGTGAGTTTCAGCAACTACGAAGCGCCAAAAGCCCTGGGCGGCGTCCGGGTGATTGATCTGACGTTGGGAGCGATGCGCTTGGGTGGGCCTTCGTTGCCCGCCGCGATTGGACCCTTGGCCCTGGGGGATGTGGATGGTGATGGAACTCCGGAGCTGTTCGTGGGCGGACGGGTCGGGCCGGGGACTTATCCGGAGTCGGCGCCGTCGGCGTTGTTCCGCAGAACCGAGGACGGTTGGGCGAAAGACGAAACGAATTCGGCGGCCTGGGGGAAGCTGGGATTGGCGACGGCGGCGGTCTTTACGGACCTGGATGGGAATGGCCAATCCGATCTGGTGGTGGCGACTGAGTGGGGTGCCTTGCGAACGTACTTCAACCAGGGGGGAAGACTCGAGGAGCGCGATTGGGCACTGGAATGGTCCGAACCCGGGCGTCCGGCCCGGCTGAGTGAGCTGACGGGGTGGTGGCAGGGCGTGGCGTCGGTGGATCTGGATGGGGATGGTCGGCTCGATTTGGTGGCAGCCAACTGGGGTTCCAATAGTCGATACCGGTCCGGTGACGTGCGCTTGTACGCGGCGGATTTGGACACGAACGGGGTGGTGGAGTTACTCGAGACGGTTCCCCAAGGGGGCCGGGAATGGCCGCAAACATCGTGGGCCCGACTGGCGGAGATTTGGCCGGCGTTGCGCGAGCGTTTCCCGACCCGGCGGTCCTTTGGTCAAGCTACGGTCGCAGAACTCTTGGGTCAGCCGGGTCGGGGGGTGCGATCTTGGCGGGCGGCGACGCTGGAGTCGGTGGCTTTATTGAATCGGGGAGACCGCTGGTTGGTCCGGCCATTACCGGCCGAAGCCCAGCGGGCGCCGGCCTTTGGGGTGGCGGTGGCGGATTTTGACGGGGACGGTGCGGAGGACGTGGTGCTGAGCCAAAACTTCTTTGGTTCCCAGCCTGAGACCGACCGGGACGACGCAGGTTGGGGCTTGTTTCTTAGGGGGGACGGTCGGGGCGGATTCACGGCCTGGACTCCCGGAGATTCGGGAATTCTGGCGCCCGGGGAGCAGCGAGGGTCGGCGGTGGCGGATTTTGATCAGGACGGGCGTCCGGATTTGGTCATTACCCAGAATCGGGAATCGACCCAGTTGTATCGGAATGCGGGCGGTCGGCCAGGCTTGCGGGTCCGGTTGGAGGGGGTGGGCGGTAATCCGACGGGTCTGGGAGTTCAGGTACGGGCAGTTTTTGGAGCGGAGCGAATGGGCCCAGTGCGGGAGATTCAGGCCGGCTCCGGCTATTGGTCGCAGAACAGTCCGGTGGTGGTTTTGGCGGCTCCCGAGCCGGTCACCTCATTGTGGGTCCGTTGGCCGGGCCAGGCGGGAATCCAGATACCGGTCGAGGTCGGAGCCAAAGAAGTTCGGGTGCGGCTTCCGTAGGGGTTCGTTGTGGTGTACCCCAAAGCGGTTATCAACTTCTCAACTTTGGAGATTACCCGCTCGACAAGCTCCCCTGCTTACCTCAAAAACGGCAAGATTGATTTGCATCACGCAAGATTCTTCCCGGGGTGAAATGCGTCTGGCCGTGGGTCAAGTGCGCGATTTTCGGGGCGAAATGGCGGATGTGAATTACCAGTTCTGGCGGCACCGAGCATAAACTTGGTCGCTGCATTCCAACCATGAAATTCCATCGAACAATACTACCTGCCGCAGTCGCGGCCATGGCAGTTCAGATGGTCTCCGCGCAGGAGATCACTCCGAAGTGGTATCAACACATCAACGGAAGCTTTGGCGTCGCCGAAGCTGACAAGTTGCCGATCCTGAAAAAGGCCGGCCAACCGGGGACGATCAACCTCAATGGCACCGACTTGATGGACGCCTACAGCCAGTTGATTCGCTATGATGCGACTCGCCTGCTGTTGGGTATCCGCGAAAACGGTATCAATGAAGGCGACGCCAACAATTCCGCCGAAACGAAGGCGCTGGCGGCGGCTTATCCGGATCGGTCGCTGATCTGGCTCGACGCGGCCACGGGCAAGCCCTTGGGTATCGCATGGAAGGAATCTCTGACCCCGACTAGCGACATCGGAATCGATGTCACGGCGGAGGGGCAGGGAAGCCAGAGCAACAACAACAATGCTTGGTGGCGGGTGGCCCTAGACGAGGGTCCTGAAGGTCAGCGGGCGCTGTATTCCCACTTCAAGCACATTGTCCTGCGCTATGCTCCGAAGGTGGGCGGCGGCTGGGAAACCACCCCGACGGTGGTTTATGAAGAACAAGTCCGCGGCGTGGGCGACGGCCTGAGCAACGGCGACGGCTTCAACAGCTGGCGCTACCGTGACTTCAAGGTTCGCGGTTCCGGTGTCAACACCGTGATCTACGTCGGCGGCGGCACTTGGCGCGCGGGTCATCATCCGCAAGTCCTCGTGACGACGGACGGAATGAACTTCAAGCCGAAGGGCCGCGTAGATAACCGTGACAACGGTGCCCGCCGTAATGATTACGCCCTGGGTGGTCTCTCCTCCTTCCCGGTGGAGTACCCCAACAACTACGGTGGCGATTCGAGCCAGAAGATCTCGGTCGTGTACGCCGGTCACTTCCCGGGCACCGGTTGGCCGGCCCGTCCGAACCGCTACACCTCGAATCCCCTTAATCCGTTCCCGACGCCTGCCTACAACGCGCAGCCCGATGTGGCTCTGTACGTTCGCAACGAGACCGCCTTCGGTGGTCTCCCGGCGTTCAACTGGGAAGCGGCCGGCAAAGACGGACTGCCCATCGACAATGCCGTCGACGGCGTGACCCGTTACGACGGTAACTGGAACGTCGGTATGGAGACGGATCCTTCGCTGGAATACATCGTCTCCTTCTCCTCTCCGTCTTGGAACAACCAGTTCCCCGACGTGAATGGCGAGAACGTGCGTAAACCCGGTTGGTTGGCCATCCATCGTCTCGACGGTTCCATCGCCAGCGGCAACAGCGCGTTGAAGATGGACTTCGTGGAAAATGACGAAGTTTATGCGCCAGACACCAACACCGCGGAAACCGGTCATGACTACCTCTATGATCCTGGAATCCAGGTGATTCCGGACACCACGGCCGCCGCGAACCTCGACAAGTCGGAAGTGCTCATCGCGATGGGTTCGGCTGGCTTCGGTGTGTTCACGGTGCAGAACGTGGGTGCGACGATCGTCTCCAATCCGATCAACCAGACGGTGGCGGCTGGTACGGACGTGACCATCACGGCCAACGTGACGGGCAGCCCGAACGACTTCCAATGGTACCTCGACGGACAGCCGCTGCCGGCTAAGTCCTACTACTTGGGCACCACCAAGAAGTCGACCCTCAAGATCCCGGCGGTCACCACGGCCGACGCGGGCACCTACCAGTTGAAGTGGACCAACCCGATTACGGGTGCGGGCCAGACGACCGAAGCGACCTTGACCGTCACGGGTAACGCCGTCCGGTTGACCGCCGCTCAGATCGTTCCGGAGAATCCTCTCCCGGTGACCATCCCGAATGGCTCCGTGGTGGCGACGGGTGAGAATGCGTTCACGGTCTCCGGACCTGGCCTTATCGCCTTCCCGTCCGCCTCGAACGCGGATCAACCTGGCGACGTCCAGGAGTTTGCCTATGAGTCCATCACGGGTGACTTCGACATCTCGGTCAAGTTGACCGGTTTGACCAGCGGACCCGTCACCGACCCGATCGATGCCAATGCCGGCGCCGGTCTGACGGCCCGGGTGAGCACCGCGGCGCTGAGCCCGTCGTTCAACCTGAACGTTTCCAACCCGCTGGGTGCGAACCAAGTCCTGGTGAATGGCCGGGCGATCGAAGGTCAGAACTACACGGTGTTCAGCCGGACTTATCCGGGCGTCGTGGACGTCCTGCCGAATCAATGGCTGCGTATCCGCCGCGTGGGTGACTACTTCGCCGCCTACGTCGGAACCAACGGAACCACCTGGTCGCTGATCGGTCAGCGCTATCAGCAATGGCCGGCAACCCTCCTCGTGGGTGCTTACGCCTTCTCGGCGAGCTACATCACGGTGGACGGAACCCCGACCGGTGGGACGAACCTCGCCACGGCGACGTTCACCAACTACGGCCCGACCCCGATCACCGACACCACTGCCCCGACCCTCGTGTCCGTGGGTACGACCGACAAGGCCACCGTGGGTGTGAAGTTCTCGGAACCCGTGGCTTCTGCCTCGGCCGTTCTGCCGATCAACTACAAGCTCAGCCAGGGTAACGTGACCGCTGTTCGTATGGGCATCGGTGGCGACACGGTTTATCTGACCGTCACTGGTCTGACCTCCGACACCTTCACGGTGACGGTTCTGGGCGGCGTGACCGACACGGCCGGCAACTCGATTGCTGCCAACTCGATGGCCTCCGGCAAGTGGTCCAACTGGGCCTCCTCTGACATCGGTCTGATCCAAGATCCGGCTGTTCGTCCGACTCCGGGTGATGATCCGGGCCGGGTGGGTCAGGCGGTTGCCGTTTCTTCCGGCGACACCGAAACCGAAGTTGAAATCGTCGGTGGTGGTTCGAACGCCTGGAATCCGGGCGACTTCCTGCACTATCTCAACAAGCCGACTCCGATCACCGGTGACTTCGACGTCATGGTGGAAGTCAGCCGTAACGACCGTCCGGCGAACACCGCTGGTTGGGCGAACTCGGGTCTGATGCTCCGCGAGTCGGTTTACCTCCCGGGTCAAGACGGCACGGTCGATGGCACCAAGGTCGCCATGGTCGCCAACACGACCTACCTCGAAAACTCTGGACCGAACCGCGCGGCGATTCCGCTGTGGCGTGAAGAGCCCGGAGCCGGCTACGGCAACGGCAACGCCGGGTTCAACTGGTTCAACAATGAAATCGACGGCATCCGTGGTTACTACCTCGACTTGAACGCGGTAGACGCTGCTGGTACCAAGGATCCTGAGTCTTCCGACCTCTCGGCTCGCTGGCTGCGGATCCAACGCGTTGGCAACATCTTCAGCTTCTACGCCTCCTACAACGGTAAGGTTTGGGAGAAGTATGCGGATGACAAGGAACTGCCCCTCGCGAGCAACCTGCTGTTCGGGTTCTCGACGATGAACGACACGGGTTCGAATCCTCCTCCGGGAAATGCCTATGCTGGCAACGGCATGGTGGGCACGGACTGGGAAGGTAACCAGAATCCGTCGAACTACTCCGTCCAACGCATCCGTATCGGCACGAACGTGTCGCCGCGGTTCCCGGTGGTCACCCCGACCATCTCCATCACCACCACCCCGCTGGGTGTCGTGATCACCTACTCCGGCACCCTGTACTCCTCCGATACCCTCGGCGGAAACTACACTCCGGTCGCGGGCGCCACGAGCCCCTACCCGGTGCCGGCTGGAACGACGCAGAAGTTCTTCCGCGCTATGAATTAAGCTAAGCGCTTAAGTTTCAGGGGTCGGTCTTCGGACCGGCCCCTTTTTGTTTTTTGAGGGTCAATCCGGGCTCGCGATTGAACTCACTCTTCGAATCAGTACGCTCCGGCAGCCACCGCGGTCGAATTCCGTTCCATGTTGTCCGCGGCCGGGCAGTTCCCCTGGTGAGCATTCGTCCCGTCCATCTAAAGCGTTGCGTGGGTTGGGCCGTCGCCGTGGGAATCGGTCTTCACCTCGCCGGAGGGATTCAGGGACTGGCGGCCGACGTTTCCGGAAGTGGCCGAGCGTTGGTCGTCCGGGCCGGTAAGGCGGGCTTCGTGCCCGTTCCCGCTCAGGATTCCAGGATCACCTTCGCCAATCGCGTGACGCCCCAGGAGATCGCCACCAATCGACTATTGGAGGACGGCTCCGGAGTCGCCCTGGGTGACATCGATGGAGACGGGTGGTGCGATGTCTACTTCTGCAGTCTGGCCGGGCAGAACCGGCTGTACCGGAACCTTGGCAACTGGACGTTTGAGGACCTCACAGCCCAAGCCGGAGTGGCCTGCCCGGGACAATCATCCACCGGCGCAGTTCTAGCCGATGTGGACGGAGATCGGGATTTGGATCTCTTCGTGAATTCCCTCGGGGGAGGTACCCGCCTGTTTCGAAATGAGGGTTCCCAGCGTTTCAGCGAAGTGACGGATTCCGGCCTAGCTCGTCGTTACGGCAGCCATTCACTGGCTTTGGGAGATGTCGACGGGGACGGGGACCTCGACCTGTACGTGGCCAATTACCGCGCCACCACCGCCAAGGACTCGCCCGTGAAGGTCAAGGTGCGGCAGGTGGCCGGAGTGTGGGAGGTTCCCCCGGAACATCGGGAACAGTTTCGGGTCGATGTCAGTGGAGGGGCGGTGGCTCTGTTGGAGGTCGGGGAACCGGATCAGTTGTACCTGAATGACGGCCAGGGCCGTTTTACCGCAGTGTCGTGGACCTCGGGTCAGTTCCTCGACGAACAGGGTAAGCCGCTGACCGCGCCGCCGCGCGATTGGGGGTTGTCCGTGATGATTCGCGACCTGAATCAGGATGGGCTGCCGGACATTTACGTGTGCAACGATTACTTCACGCCCGACCGGGTCTGGATCAATCAGGGCCGGGCCGTGTTCCGACTGCTGTCCCCATTGGCCCTGCGGCAGACCAGTTGGGCGGCGATGGCGGTGGATGTCGCTGATATCAACCGGGACGGTTGGGATGATATTTTCGTCAGTGAAATGCTCAGCCGCGACCCGGTTCGGCGCCAGACCCAGACCAGTTTGCGGGAGGTGGCTCCGCTTCCGTCCTATGGGTGGGGCTGGCTTCCGGGGGACATCGAGCGAACGACTCAGGTCATGCGGAATACGCTGGCGCTGAATCGAGGGGATGGAACCTATGCCGAGATCGGTCAATTGAGTGGGATTCATGCTTCGGAGTGGACGTGGGGCTGTCTCTTTCTGGATGTTGATCTCGACGGCTATGAAGATCTGCTGATTGCCAATGGGCACTCCCGGGACCTGGCCAATTCCGATTCCCTAGCGGCCATGGATCGTCTGCCCCCGGCCACGGATGCCGCCGCCCGGCTCAAGTCGCTCCATCTGTTCGGCCCCTTGCCCTTGCCGCATCTGGCGTTCCGTAACCGGGGGGATCTGACTTTTGCCGACGTGAGCCAAGACTGGGGCTTTAACCGGGTGGGTGTGGCTAACGGCATGGCCGAGGGGGATCTGGACAACGATGGGGATCTGGACGTGGTGCTGAACAACTTAAACGAGGAGGCGGTACTATTGCGCAATGAGGGCGGGGGAAGTCGGGTGGCGGTGAGATTGGTGGGGAGTGGGGGGAACACGCGGGGGATTGGAGCGCGAGTGACGTTGAAGGGTGGACCGGTGGAACAGGCGCAGGAGATCCTGAGCGGAGGACGATATTTGTCGGGCGGGGAAGCGCTGCGGGTGTTTGCGGCGGGCGGGGGAACGAACCTGAGCCTAGAGGTGAAGTGGCGGAGCGGAAAGGTGAGTGGGGTGGGGGGAGTGCCGGGAAACCGGTTGTACGAAATCGAGGAGTCGGGAGCCGAAGCGGTGACTGCGGTAAAACCACCCGAAGTGAAGCCCTTGTTGGTGGAGGTGAGTGAACGGTTGGGCCTAACAGTGGTGGACGAGGCGTACGATGACTTTGGGCGGCAACCGCTGTTGCCCCGGCGGCTCAGCAGCGAAGGTCCAGGAGTGAGCTGGGGAGATCTCAATGGAGACGGCGTGGAAGACCTGCTGGTGGGCAGTGGTCGCGGCGGCCGACTGCGAGTGCTGGGCGGGAACGGCCGGGGCGGTTTTGGAGAGGTGAAGGCGGCGGCGTGGAGTGGAGTGGTGACGGAGGATCAGACGGGGATCGTGAACTGGTCGGTGGAAGCCGGGACGAGCACGATTCTGGTGGGTCAATCGAACTACGAAACAGGCCGAACCGGCGCCGCGGTGAAGAGCTACGGGATCTTTCTGGGAGACGTGCAAACCGGACCGGAACTGCCCGGCTGGGAGGCGAGCGTGGGACCGCTGGTGGTGGCGGATATGGACGGGGACGGGGATTTGGACGTGTTCGTGGGCGGTCGAGTGGAGGCGGGGAAGTATCCGAAGTCGACGAGTTCCAAGATTTGGCGGCAGGAAGGCGGTCAATGGGTGCCGGATGAACGGAGCAATCAACTGCTGCGCGGGGTGGGGTTGGTGAGCGGCGCGGTGTGGACAGATCTGAACGGCGACGGCCTACCGGAACTGGTGCTGGCCCGGGAATGGGACAGTCTGAAGATCTACGGAAACCGGAGCGGTCAACTCCAGGACGACAGCGAGGCGTGGGGTGTGAGCCAAGCGAAAGGTCTGTGGACCGGTGTGACGGCGGGGGATCTGAACGGAGACGGGCGCCTGGATTTGGTGGTTGGGAACTGGGGTCGGAATAGCGGATACGAAGGCCGAGTGGAACCCAGTGTGTGGCATGGGGACGTGGATGGGAACGGGACGTGGGAAGTGGTGGAGAGTTACCGGGAAGGCGACCGGGAAGTGCCGCGCCGGGACTGGCGAACGGTGGGTCAGGCGGTGCCGGAAGTGGCGGGCCGGTTCACGAGTTACCGCAGCTACGGCGAAGCGAGTTTGGAACAGATTTACGGGGATGGTTTGAAACGCTTGGAACGGCGGACAGTGAACACGCTGGACTCAACGGTGTGGTGGAACCGGGGAACGCGGCTGGAGGGACAGGCACTGCCATTGGAAGCGCAGGTGTCGCCCGTGTTCGGAGTGAACGTGGGGGATGTGGACGGCGACGGCCGGGAGGACGTGTGGCTGAGTCAGAACTTTTTCGGAGTGGATCGGGAGACGGGCCGAATGGATGCCGGCCGGGGCGTGTGGCTCCAAGGCCAAGGCGGAGAAAAACTGCGGGCTCTGAGCGGAGCGGAAAGCGGTGTGACGATCTACGGGGAATGCAGAGGTTCGGCGCTGGCGGACTTTGATGGGGACGGCCGGGTGGACTTGGTGGTGGCGCAGAATGGCGGCCCGGTTCGGTTGTATCGGAATCAGGGGGCGAAAGCGGGCTTGCGGGTACGCCTGTTGGGCCTGCCCGGGAATGGCAACGCGATTGGGGCGGTGGTGCGGTTGGGGACGAAGGATCAGCCGGGACCGGCGCGGGAGATCCATGGTGGCTCGGGTTGGTGGTCGCAGGACAGTGCAGTGAGCGTGCTGGCGTGGCCCAGTGGCTCGGCCGAGTTGCAGGTGCGCTGGCCGGGCGGCCAGACCACCACGCATGCCGTCCCGGCCCAAGCTCGGGAAGTCCGCGTTAGTCCCAATGGGTCCCTGGAGGTGGTGCCGTGACGTACCGATGGCTGCTATTCCTGCTGCTCTTGACCGTAGGTCGCGCGGCCGAGTTGTCCTGGCAGAGCCAACCGGGCTATCGCGTGGCGTACCTGACGGTGACCCCGGGCGCTCCGGGCTTTCGCCGCTTGGATTCGGCGGCCACCGGAGTTCGGTTTACGAATCAATTGTCCGAAGACGCGGTGGCCAAGAACCACATTCTCGACAATGGCTCAGGCGTGGCGTTGGGAGACTTCGACGGGGATGGCTGGTGCGATGTGTATTTCTGCCGCTTGGAAGGTCCCAATGCGCTCTTTCGCAATCGGGGGAACTGGACGTTTGAGGAGATTGCCGCGCCGGCCGGAGTGACCTGTGCGGATCAGTTGTCCACCGGAGCGGTCTTTGCGGATGTCGAGGGCGATGGCGATCTGGATTTGTTGGTGAATTCCCTGGGCGGCGGAACTCGGTTGTTTCTGAACAAGGGGGATCGCCAGTTTGAAGAGGCTTCTGATTCCGGTCTGGCCAATCGGCGAGGCAGCCATTCGTTCGCGCTCGCGGACGTGGATGGCGACGGCGATCTGGATGTCTATGTGACCAACTACCGTTCCACGAGCTTCAAGGGCCTGCCTGAGTCGGCGAAGATCCGATTGCGCAATGTGAACGGCCAGTTGGTGGTGCCCCCGGATCAGGTCGATCAATTCCAACTGGCCCGGACGCCCGAAGGCACCGCGTTGCTGGAAATTGGTGAGCCGGATGCGCTGTTCTTGAATCAGGGGCAGGGTCGCTTTGTGCCAGAGTCCTGGACCCAGGGACGCTTTCGGGATGAACAGGGTCAGCCTCTCACTGGGCCGCCGCGGGATTGGGGCCTTTCTGCACAATTCCGGGATATCAATCGGGATGGCGCTCCGGACCTCTACGTGTGCAATGACTTCTTCTCGCCCGATCGGATCTGGCTGAATGATGGTCGGGGTCAGTTCCGGGCTCTTCCCCGGATGGCGTTGCGCCAGACCTCATTTGCCTCCATGGCGGTGGACTTCGGAGATTTGGATCGCGATGGTCAGGATGACTTCTTTGTCGCTGACATGCTCTCGCGGAGCCATCGCCAGCGGCAAGTTCAGCGGAGCAACTTTGAACTCACGCCGGTGCCCTGGTGGGGTTGGCCTTCCGATCGGGAAGGTCCGGAGAGCCGACCTCAGACCTTGCATAACACGCTGTTCTGGAATCGGGGCGATGGCACGTTCGCTGAAGTCTCGCACTGGGGCAGAGTAGCCGCTTCGGAATGGACCTGGGGTGCGGTGTTTCTGGATACGGATCTGGACGGGTACGAGGATCTCCTGATTGCCAATGGGCATGGACATGACCTGACGGATTCCGACGCGCTGCAACTGCAGGCCGAGCGCTCCCGTGCCGGGCAATCAGTCCGCGGCATTTTTCCCCGCTTGCGCACGGCGAACCTGGCGTATCGGAACGAAGGCGGGCTGAAGTTCCGGGAAGTGGGGAAGGAATGGGGATTTGGGGTGGAAGGCGTGACGCAGGGGATGGCTGAAGGAGACCTGGACAACGACGGGGATCTGGACGTGGTGCTGAACAACTTAAACGAGGAGGCGGTGGTCCTGCGCAATGAAGGCGGGGGAAGTCGGGTGGCGGTGAGATTGGTGGGGAGTGGGGGGAATACGCGGGGGATTGGAGCGCGGGTGACATTGAAAGGTGGAGCCGTGGAACAGGCGCAGGAGATCCTGAGTGGTGGTCGATATCTGTCGGGAGGAGAAGCGCTGCGGGTGTTTGCGGCGGGCGGGGGAACGAACCTGAGCCTGGAAGTGAAGTGGCGGAGCGGGAAGGTGAGCGTGGTGCGGGGAGTGCAGGGAAACCGGCTGTACGAAATCAGTGAGTCGGGAGCCGAAGCGGTGCCTGCGGTAAAACCACCCGAAGTGAAGCCCTTGTTGGTGGAGGTGAGTGAACGGTTAGGCCTAACGTCGGTGGACGAGGCGTACGATGACTTTGGACGGCAACCGCTGTTGCCCCGGCGGCTCAGCAGCGAAGGTCCGGGAGTGAGCTGGGGGGATCTCAATGGGGACGGCGTGGAAGACCTGCTGGTGGGCAGTGGCCGGGGCGGCCGACTGCGAGTGCTGGGCGGGAACGGCCGGGGCGGTTTTGGAGAGGTGAAGGCGGCGGCGTGGAGTGGAGTGGTGACGGAGGATCAGACGGGGATCGTGAACTGGTCGGTGGAAGCCGGGACGAGCACGATTCTGGTGGGTCAATCGAACTACGAAACAGGCCGAACCGGCGCCGCGGTGAAGAGCTATGGGATCTTTCTGGGGGACGTGCAAACCGGACCGGAACTGCCGGGCTGGGAAGCGAGCGTGGGACCGGTGGTGGTGGCGGATATGGACGGGGACGGGGATCTGGACGTGTTCGTGGGCGGTCGGGTGGAGGCGGGGAAGTATCCGAAGTCGACGAGTTCCAAGATTTGGCGGCAGGAAGGCGGTCAATGGGCACCGGACGAACGGAGCAATCAGCTATTGCGCGGGTTGGGACTGGTCAGCAGCGCCGTGTGGACGGATCTGAACGGCGACGGCCTTCCGGAACTGGTGCTGGCCCGGGAATGGGACAGTCTGAAGATCTACGGGAACCGGAGCGGTCAACTCCAGGACGACAGCGAGGTGTGGGGCGTGAGCCAGGCGAAGGGCCTGTGGACCGGGGTGACGGCGGGGGATCTGAACGGCGACGGGCGCCTGGATTTGGTGGTGGGGAACTGGGGTCGGAACACGGTTTACGAAGGCCGGGTGGAACCCAGTGTGTGGCATGGGGACGTGGATGGGAACGGGACGTGGGAGGTGGTGGAGAGTTACCGGGAAGGGGACCGGGAAGTGCCGCGTCGGGACTGGCGAACGGTGGGCCAGGCGGTGCCGGAAGTGGCGGGTCGGTTCACGAGTTACCGCAGCTACGGCGAAGCGAGTTTGGAACAGATTTACGGGGACGGCTTGAAACGCTTGGAACGGCGGACAGTGAACACGCTGGACTCAACGGTGTGGTGGAACCGGGGAACCCGACTGGAGGGACAGGCACTGCCATTGGAAGCGCAGGTATCGCCCGTGTTCGGAGTGAACGTGGGAGATGTGGACGGCGACGGCCGGGAGGACGTGTGGCTGAGTCAGAACTTTTTCGGAGTGGATCGGGAGACGGGTCGAATGGATGCCGGCCGGGGGGTGTGGCTCCAAGGCCAAGGCGGAGAAAAACTGCGGGCCCTGAGCGGAGCGGAAAGCGGCGTGAAGATCTACGGGGAAGGCCGAGGTTCGGCGCTGGCGGACTTTGATGGGGACGGACGGGTGGACTTGGTGGTGGCGCAGAATGGCGGCCCCGTTCGGTTGTATCGGAATCAGGGGGCGAAGACGGGCTTGCGGGTACGCCTGTTGGGCCTGCCCGGGAATGGCAACGCGATCGGAGCGGTGGTGCGGTTGGGGACAAAGAACCAGCCGGGACCGGCGCGGGAGATCCATGGTGGCTCCGGTTGGTGGTCGCAGGACAGTGCGGTGAGCGTGCTGGCGTGGCCCAGTGGCTCGGCCGAGTTGCAGGTGCGCTGGCCCGGCGGCCAGACCACTACGCATGCCGTCCCGGCCCAAGCCCGGGAAGTCCGCGTTAGTCCCAATGGGTCCCTGGAGGTGGTGCCGTGAAGTACCGATGGCTGCTATTCCTGCTGCTCTTGACCGTAGGTCGCGCGGCCGAGTTGTCCTGGCAGAGCCAACCAGGCTATCGCGTGGCGAACCTGACCGTGACCCCGGGCGCTCCGGGCTTTCGCCGAATGGATTCGGCCGCCACCGGGGTTCGTTTCACGAATACGCTGGGAATGGCACTGTCGTTGACCAACACGCCGGTCAACAACGGATCGGGCTTGGCGTTGGGAGACTTCGATGGGGACGGCTGGTGCGATGTGTATTTCTGCCGCTTGGAAGGGCCCAATGCGCTCTATCGCAATCTGGGGAACTGGACGTTTGAAGAGATCGCCGGGGCTGCAGGAGTCGCCTGTGCGGATCAGTTGTCCACCGGGGCGGTCTTTGCGGATATTGAAGGCGATGGCGACCTGGATTTGCTGGTGAATTCCTTGGGCGGGGGAACTCGGCTCTTTCTGAATGAAGGGAATCGTCGGTTTCGGGAGTCCACGGAGGCCGGCTTGATCTCTCGATTCGGCAGCACGTCGTTGGCCTTGGCGGATGTGGATGGCGACGGGGATTTGGATCTGTACGTCGTGAACTATCGGACGAGCACGATCCTGGATCAGCCCCAGACCCGTTTCAGCGTGGCCATGATTCAGGGGCGTCCGGTGTTAACCCGGGTGAATGGGGTGCCGGCGACTTCACCAGAAATGGTCGATCGCTTCACTTTGGGACCGGACGGATCGCCTCGGGAAGCGGGGGAAGCGGATGTGTTCTACCTAAATGAAGGCGGCGGTAAGTTTCGGCCCGCGTCGTTCGCGGAACGGTTCCAGGACGATGCCGGCAAACCTGCTTCGCCGCCGCTGGACTGGGGTCTCGCGGTGATGTTTCGCGATTTGAATCAGGACGGCGCCCCGGACTTGTATGTCTGCAACGATACCGATTCGCCGGATCGAATTTGGATGAACGACGGCACGGGGCATTTCCAGGCGCTGTCTCCGTTGGCCCTGAGGCACACCAGCCTTTCCTCCATGGGACTCGATGTCGCGGACTTCAATCGCGACGGCTGGGATGATCTGTTCGTCGTGGACATGCTGGGCCGGCGGCACCTGGATCGCATGACCCAGTTGGAGAAGGCGCGGGTCGAACAAGGCCGTAGCGAACGCGAACGGCTCCAATTCCCGCACAACACGCTGTTCCTGAATCGGGGTGACGGGACCTACACCGAAGTGGCCCAGATGATGGGGTTGGCGGCGACGGATTGGTCCTGGACTCCACTGTTTCTGGATGTGGATTTGGATGGGTTCGAGGATGTCCTGATCGCCAACGGATTTCACCGCAACGTTCTCGACAGCGATGCGGCACTGAAAATCAACCAGGCCAAGACGGGACGGAAATTGACTCCGGCCGAGGAGTTGGATTTGCGGCGGCTCTTTCCCGACTGGCGCACGGCGAACCTGGCGTATCGGAACGAAGGCGGGCTGAAGTTCCGGGAAGTGGGGAAGGAATGGGGATTTGGGGTGGAGGGCGTGACGCAGGGGATGGCTGAAGGAGACCTGGACAACGACGGGGATCTGGACGTGGTGCTGAACAACTTAAACGAGGAGGCGGTGGTCCTGCGCAATGAGGGCGGGGGAAGTCGGGTGGCGGTGAGACTG
>JAFLEF010000061.1 GCA_017309115.1 Verrucomicrobiota bacterium
CTTGCGGCGACGCAGTTGCCTTCAGCTACACGACGCCCTGTCGGCATCGTACTCAGTCTTTCACTGGTTAGTCTCATCAGTTTCACAAACGCACGGACTGCGGCAGCCCTCTGCCGCTTTGGGGCGGGTGGAGGACATGCGAGGTGTCAGATGACTCAACGCGTCAGCCGCCGGGACGAGAGAGCGGTCGATTCAGAGGGGAGGGGTGATCCGCAGATTGAACACAGATTGGCGCAGATTTTTATGGGCATTGAGAGTCAGAGCAGCGGTAGGGCGAGGTTCCACCAAGCCGTTCGGTTAACTAGCTCGTGAAGGGGGATTGCATTGATGAATATTTTCAGACGACCGTCGCCTAACATCGCGTCAGGCGAACCGCCGGCGGCCGATTTGGGCTTGATCGCCTCGGTTCATCGGACGCTAGTTTCCTTGGCGGGACCCGACTTCAGGCTATGAACCACGAAGACGCCCAATTCAATCGCCGTCTGGCTTGGCTCATTTTGGTGAGCTTCGTGGTTTTTGCCTCCGCAGTCATTCTGCGCCTCGGTCTTGGCGCGACTCCATACGATGCCACGGATAGCGCAGGTCGGCCGATGGGCTTTAACGATCCTCTCCACGGCGAGCACTACCTCATAATGTTTCGGAACTTCAATCTGACGGACTTGTTTAGCCTGGAATATGTTTACGAGTGGATCCTTTTGGCCGCCCAGGTGGCCGGAGCAGGCGTTCTGCTCAATTGCGGTCGACTGGGTGCGCGGTTTTGCGTCTGGTTCTTTGCGGGTCAGGCAGCCCTGTTTCCGTTGGGCTTTATCGCCCTGCCTTTTCTTCCGGTCCTTGTCGGCAGCTTCTTCACGGGCAGAATGGATCGCGAAGGGTTCGTCGACATTCCATTCATTCTGGCCATCGCCCAGCCCGTCTGGATCGTCACCTCCCTGACGATTGCCGTGAGGCTCCGCGGCACTGGCCTTGGGCGGATTCTTTCGAGGGTCCATGCGTTTCTGCTGCCGTAACGGGTCGGCCGCTCTCCAAACGCTTCGCGACCACTCCGAGTCTCCCCCTCCCACTTTCTCCCCCGCTCTACGGCTCCCTTCCTGTTTTCCAGATTTCCCCTTTTTCCCTGCTCATTCCGCCTTGCGCGCCCAGCGAAGCTTGGCGGGGGAGGAGCGTGGGTTGCTGTGTTGCTCGTCCCGACTGGGGCGGATCACTTCAGGGGAGATTTCCGCGTAGTCGCCGGAGGCCAAGCCAGCGGCGAAGGCCTTCTTGACCCGACGATCTTCGCCGGAATGAAAGGTCAGGATGGCTACCCGACCGCCGGGATTCAGGCTGGCGGGTAGATGACGCAGAAGCGTGTCGAGGGCTGGGAACTCGTCGTTGACCGCGATTCGTAGGGCCTGGAAGACGCGCCGGATGGTCAGATCCATCTCTTCCTTCTTGGCGGAACCCAGGGCCTCTCGAATGGCGTGCGCGAACGCCACAGTGGTTGCAAAGGAACGTCCCGCCAGTTTTCTGCCTAACTCGGTGGCCTGCGGTTCGTCGGCATTTTCCAGGAGCAGGCTGGCGAGCGCTTCCGGGGAACTCTTTTCCACCAACGCGGCGGCGGAATACCCGCGGCGGGGATTCATCCGCATGTCGAGTGGTCCGGAGAGTTTAACGGAGAAGCCGCGGGAGGGGTCGTCCAGTTGCATGGAAGATACTCCGAGGTCGGCAAAGATGACATCGGCTCCGGTCGCGCCGGTGCCGGCCAGTGCTTGGGGGAGTCCGGCGAAGTTGCTGCGTAGCGCGGTGAACACTTCGGGGCCAAATCCCGCGGCGCGCAGCCGGGCTTCCGTCTTGGGCAACTCCAAGGGATCGGCGTCGAGTCCGAGCAGGTGTCCGCCGGGAAGAATCTTGGCGAGCAGTTCGCGGGTGTGTCCACCGTAGCCGAGCGTGCAGTCCACGGCGAAGTTCCCGGGGTGGGGTTGGAGGACCTGGAGGACTTCGGCGACCATGATGGGCCGATGCGTCCCAGCGGGAGTTTTGCCGGCGGCCAGCACCTTGGCCACGGTGTCGGCATAGCGCTGGGGATCGTGTTCCTTGTATTTCTCTTCGAACCGGCGCGGATTCCGGCCGGAGTAGCGGGGTCGGCGCCGATGAGGCACGGCGGGTTCGGAGGCCGGAGCCGGCGGGGTTCCTTCGTCGTTCATCGCCAAGACATACCCCTGAGTCAGCGGCGGAGCGATGCAATCCGATGCGGAGGCGCGAAGGAATGAAGGAATTTGGAAAACATGAAAACAGGATGAGGAATCGTGAGACGGAAAAGCGGGGTGCGACCAGAAAGGCGCGAAGCGTTTGGAGTGTGGCAGCCCTCTGCCGCTTTGGGGTGCGGGCAGGGCGGGTGGGATCCAAGATTACTCAGACGAGTCAGCAGCCGGGGCGAAAAGCGTTAGCCCGCTGCGCTGTGCAATCGCCAGCTCCAGAAAATGACTGACGACGTCCCTTCGCGAATTACGATCAGCCCGTTCCGACCCAATCAGACCTACTCCATGATTCCTAACCTAGAACAGATTTGCCGGACCCTCTGGCGTGGTAGGGGACGCCACGTCTTGAGTCTTTTCGTGGCTGTATTGGTGGTCACCGCCGGGACGCCTTGGACTGTTGAGCAATACCGACAACTGGGAATTTCCAACCCGGCCGAGTTTTGGAGCGTGAAGGATTTTCGACGATGTCGCGACGTCATCCAGGAACTGAACTGGACCAATCGTTTAGCAATTCCCCAACTCGGTGATCCGATCTCGCGGGCCTATTTCGACCGGTTGGTCAATTCCACCAATACCGACCTTCTGCCCAACCGGTATCTGCAGTCTCCGGAGCGTATTCGGCAATTCGTTGGCGTGATGGGCGTAATGGAAGACCTGCAGCGAATCTATCGGCCCGACCATAGGAAGCCTGACTTTCTCCGGGAATCGTTGGAAGTGGATTTAGCCTATCTCCGAATGCTGCGAAGTGCGGTCGAGTACAACGGTCAAATTCTGCCTTTGGCTCCGGGAGAAACCGAGGGCACGATCTTGAAGGTCGGCCAACCACGTGACTCTCGAGCTGAGATTCCTTCGCTCGGAGAGCGAGTTCCGGTCGTGGCCTTTAGGTCGATGACCACATTTGAGTCAATCCTATCCGTTCTCGTAAGGCCACATTTGGCGGAGTCGGATCGGATGGACGCGGTTCGGCGCCTCCACAGGGATCTTCCAGTTCTGTGGCCGCAGTTGATCCCGAAGCATCAGCAGGAAGCATTAGTCCAGTTGGAGTTTGCCCAATCCCGCCTGCCAATGGGTCCGGTCAAGGACGCCCTTAAGAAGCTCCGCGATCGTCTGTCGATGCCATAGCGGCCTGGATGGGATCTGAATCTGGAAAGCCGGAAACAAGAACACAGGAAGAAGAGGGCGGGGAACGGAAGGGCTTCGCCCGAGCCGCCTGGGAGCGCTGGCGTCTCGCCGGCGTGTTTTTCACGCTCACGTCTCCACTTCCCTCTCCCTATACTGGCCGGCGAGACGCCAGCGCCCAGGGTGACTCGATGCCTCAGCAGCCGGGACGAAAAGCGGTAGTTCCGCAGGGTTCGCTACCGCACTCCAAACTAGGTAGGGCGACGCTCTGCGGAGCCGTATGTGGGTGGAGTCGTGACGCGTCTTTCGCCGGGACGCGAATGGCTCCGCGGAGCGTCGCCTTACCAGGGCGCACTCCATCAGGTTAGCGCACCGAGGGATCGAAGCGGCCGTTCCACCAGGCGTTGTTGGGCTGGCTGGTGGCGGAGATACCCTGGCCGTCCAGTTGACGCTGCGAGAGACCTTCGGCATGGCCATCCACAGCGACGAAGTTGACCTTGCCGCCGTTCCGTTCCGACGGAGTGGCGCGGTGGGCGTCCGAGCCGTCATCGCCGCCTTCGTAATAGGCATTGCCGGATCCTGGAGTAGCACTGCTCTTGCGGCTGCCGCCCGAACCGAGCGCCTGCGAACCCAGCGGCGGGTCGAGCACATACACGCCGGAGCCGTCGGCGCCGTAGGGTTGGTCAGGAGCTCCCTTGCGCGCGCCCTTGGTGTCGCCGATGGCAATCATCTGGGACGGCGCGGCGATCGAGGCGTCGTTGGCGTGGAAAGGGAGAATGCCACCGGGCACTCGGGTGTTGCCCAAATACTGATAATTGAAGCCGTAGCCGCCGAAGTACTTGGTCGATCCGACGGTCTCAACCCCGCCGGGAGCGGTGTGGGCAAAGGGCTTGATCATGCGCTTCTTTTCCTCCGGGAGAAGCGCCGGACTTAAATACACCGACTCCACCGTCATGTAGGGAAAGATGAGGTCGGCCCAGCGGACTCGAGCCTGACCGGCGACGGCAGGCAGGGAATGCCCAGGGAACAAGCTTTGATGGTCTCCGCGGTACAGGGAGAGTCCGAGTCCCAGTTGCCGCAGATTGGAGAGGCTGCTGACCGAGTTGGCCTTGGACTTGGCCCGGGCCAAGGCGGGAAGGAGCATCGACGCGAGAATGGCGATGATCGCGATTACCACCAGCAGCTCGATGAGCGTGAAACCGCGTTGACGGGACAACAAGGGCCGCGCGGAGAGGCGCGGTCGACAGCACTTCATCCCTGTTTGTAAGCCGACGCACCGGCGGTCCGCTGTCGGTTGCTTGCCATTCCTTGCTGTCGGTTTGCACCGGCGGGGAACCCGTCTTTCCGATTCCCCGCCGATTCGACCCGTGGATTCACTTAATCCGGTACAGCTTCGGCTGGGTGGCCGAGGGTGGATCGGTGAACGTGTAGGATCCCGGACTCGTTTCCACCGCGGGCCCCAGGACCAACCAATCCGAAGTGGGCGTGGTCAGGTTCGTGGTGGCGGTGACCGTGTAGGGGTAACCGGCGGTTCCATTGAACACGAAGCTGAATGCGCCGGTTTCCTGTTCGGTGAGGTTTGCGAGATAGGGCGGAACGGGGCAGACGATACCCGGTCCGGTTTGCAGACAGTTGTTTCCCAGGTTGGCCAGCACACAGTCGAGGTCGGTCTGATCCGTGGTGCCGTCGCTGTTGACGTCGAACCAACTCGCCTGTCCCCAGTACTGATTGACGCCATCGACATCGGCCTGGGTGACCTGCTTGTCCAAGTTGCCGTCGGTGTTGCAGACCGGTTCCGACGCGAGAAACCGATTCAGTTCGGCCTTGAGTTCATTGTAGGCCAGGGTTTGTTCGGGCGTCAGATTGACCGGAACGCCATTGGTCAGGAGGTCGCGGTTGGCGTTGTCGATTCCCAGTGGGTTGAGGGGATCCAAGGGGGTGGGCTTCAGGTCGTAGAACTCGTAGCTGCCCAACGCTGAATCACACGGCGCTCGCTCAAACTGGATCAATTTGTAGCGATCGGTCAGGACGGTCCAAGATCGCGTCGGGAGAACGGTGAGATTGGAGTAAATGTTGGCGGCCCGGACGTCACAAGCGGTGTAGAAGGTCTGGGTGCCACCGGGACCGTACCACGTGCCCCCTTCGGTCTCGGCGAGACTCTGGCTGGTGAACAGGGAATCGGTGCAGATGTTCTCCGGTCCGATGGTGAGCACGGTGGGCCAGATGTGGGTGGTCGGCGCCTTAAGTCCATTGCCGGCCTGGGCGAAGACGTACTTCCGAACCGCCGGCGCATTGGGGTCGGTCAGGTAGGCCAACATGGGTTGGCAATCCAGTACGTGGGAAGACGGCACCACGGATCGGACATCGACGCCGGCGAGTTCCCCGAACAGCTGGAACAAATCCACGCAGCTGACCAAGTGATCCACGGAGCGGCCCGGGTTGGCCACCACGGGACCGGCCACGATTAGCGGGACGCGCAGCCCGGTTTCGTAGCAGGTACCCTTGGAGCGGGTGGGGTTGTAGGGATAGTTAACGCCGTACAGGTAGGTGCCGTTGTCGGACGTGATGACGATCATCGTGTTACTGGCGGCGGGATCGTAATTGAGTTTCCCGTCGACTCCGTACGTGGCGAGTCCGGTTTCCACCAGCAGACGCCCGATCTCGCGGTCCATGGCGCTGACCATCAGGTCGCTGACCGTTTTGACCGTCCCGAAGTCCGTGCAGTCGTTTTCGGGCAAATGGGCCGGCCACGTGAAGCCGGGAGGGTAAAGGTTGTCCGGCGGCGGCTGATACGGCGTGTGAATGGACGAGTAACTCATGGAGACCATCCAAGGCTGGCTGGCATTGGTTTGATTCCGGATCCAGCGGATGGCGTCGTCGGTTTGATCCACCGCGGCGTACTTGCGGCCAATCGAGGTGAACACGTTGGTGCCGTCATTGATGGCTTTGGGCCACATGTAATAGCCATTGAAATTGGTGAAGGCCACGGAGCGTCCGGAGGATTGGGCGGCGGTGCAGGTCGCGGCGAAGTTCCCCAGCGCGTCGAGGGCCGGGATTCCCCCTCGGGTCACGACGTCCTTGCCCGTGTAGCCTTGTCCGTTGTTGTCGTCGCAGTACACCGTGTTGCTGGACGTCAGGAACCAGCCCACGCCGCGTTGCGAGCCGATGGGATAGCCCCAGCAGTAATTGGTTTTGTCAGCGGTATATTGTCCGCCGAGAGAGGGATCAATATAGGCGGGGGCGCCATAGAGGGTGCCGCTGAAGTAGTCCCAGCCGAGGGCGTGGGGCGTACCGAAGCCATCGGGATTGTTGTCGGGTCCAGCCAGGTGGAACTTGCCGAGCAGGGCACTCTGGTATCCGGCGGTGGACAGGACCTTGGGAATCGTGCTTTCGAAGCGCGACACCTGGGCGCCGGTGAGATCCAGGCTGAGAATGGCCGCGGTTACTCCGGTGCGCAGCGGGTAGCGTCCGGTGAAGAAGCACGAGCGCCCGGGCGAACACTCGGGCATGGCGTAGCAGCGGGTGAACTTGAGGCCCGCCGCTGCGATGGCGTCCATGTTGGGGGTCGGCGGAGTGGTCACCGCCAGCGGATTGAAAATGCGCAGCTGATCAATCCCGGCGTCATCGAGGATGATGAAGAGGATGTTGGGTTTGGCTGCGCCGTGGGGTCGGACCGCCCGGGGGGACACGGCGGCAGCTTGCGATTGGATCCAACCGGGGCTCAGGCAAAGAATGAGGGTGGCGAGCCAGCGGAGGGAAGTGACCCAGGAAGGTGATCCTGGAGGACGTGAAGAAATGCGGTTAGGCATGTTCGGAAGGCATGGGTTGATGACTTCGATCGGGGCCGGCGACTCCCTCCAATAACGGTGGGAACCGGGCTCCGACGGATTCCAGGAGCCGGCGAACAGGCCGCTCCTAGTTCCGCTCTTGTGGAATATAGTAACCGCCGCCGCAAGCGGTATCTCCCGCGAATGTAGAAAGGGTGCATTCTGCATTCGTCCCAGAGTGTATTGGGACACGAATGGCGCTTTGAGCCACGAAGGTTGGGAACCACGAATGGGGCGAATGGGCACGAATGAAACGGAACTCGTAGATTTGGTTTCGTCTGCGCAGCGGCTTCCCATTCGAGGAATTCGGTTCGCGGTTCAGATGGCTGCTGTTCGGGATTGATCACGACCCAATGGTCTGGGTTGGGTTGGGCATGTCGGATTCGTCTACTCCGTTGTCTGCTGGGACCCAGGTGGTGTCGCGTCGGGAGATTCGGGGACCTAGCAATTCCCTGGTTCATCCTCGGGGCGCCGTGGGTGTCATCACGCGGACGCCGGCGGTGCCTGGGGAGCGCTATCTGGTCCGCTTTCCGGATGGCTTCGAGCAGGCGCTGGAACGGGAGGATTTGGAGGTGTTGAAGCAGTTCAAGTCCTGGCTGGGCGAGGCGGCCGGATCCGATTTCGACTTGGAGACGGTCGTGATCTACCGCTGCGTGGTCGGCTCCCGCGCCTACGGTCTCGATCACGAGGGATCCGACACCGATCTCCGGGGCATCTACCTCGCGCCGGCGGAACTGAATTGGTCGCTCTTCGGCGCTCCGGAGCAGTTTGAGGATCACGGGGCGCAGAGCTGCTATTGGGAGCTGCAGAAATTTCTGACCATGGCGCTCAAGGCGAATCCCAACATCCTGGAATGCCTCTACTCTCCGCTGGTGGAAAAGGTCACCCCGTTGGGCCAGGAGTTGCTGGCCATTCGGGAGGGGTTCCTGAGCCAGATGATCTTTCAGACCTTCAACGGCTACGCGCTGTCGCAGTTCAAGAAGATCGAACAGGACCGGCGCAATGCGGCGTCCCGGGCAACGGGAGGAGCGCCGACGTCGGGAGTGGGCGAGGATGGCGTTCGCTGGAAACACGCGATGCACCTGCTGCGGTTGCTGCTGACGGGGGCCGCGGCGCTGCGATTGGGCCGGGTGCCGGTGCGCGTGGAGGTCGAGCGGGACCGGTTGCTGGCGATCAAACACGGCGAGGTACCCTGGTTGAAGGTGGACATGTGGCGTCAGCAATTGCATCGCGACTTCGAGCAGGCCCTGAGCGAAACCCGGCTCCCGGAACGTCCCGACTACGCGGCCGCCAACCAGTTTTTGATCCACGCCCGTCGGGTCGCTGCGGGGGGTTAGCGGAGTAGGAGGGGGATTCTCGCTCGGAGTCCCGCCTTCAGGCGGCGGAATGGTCAGCACGCTCTCACGCCTGGGGAGTGTTTAAACGCCCAGCCTGTTCCCAAGTCCCACCGGCTGAGGCTGGGACTCCGTAGCGGAAGGCACTGTTCGGAGTCCCGCCTTCAGGCGGCGGAACGTCAGCGCGATCTCACACTTGTGAAGTCCTGAACGCTCAGCTTATTCCAAGGCCCCACCGGCTAAAGCCGGGACTCCGTACCTTACCGGAGGCACTGAAGGTCACGCCCTCAAGATCATTTCCGAAACCTGACATGAATTTGGATCCACGACTCGAACAGTTCCTCGCCGCTCAACCGTATCCGGTGCTCTTTGTGACCGTCAGCGGGGCGCATCTCTATGGCTTCGCGTCGCCGGACTCCGACTACGACTTGCGCGGGTCCCATTTGCTTCCCTGGCGTTCGGTGGTGGGATTGGAGGTGCACGATGAGACAATTCAGGCGACCCGAATGATGGACCCTTTGGTGCCGGGTAGTGGGACGGCTATGGAGGTGGACTGGGTGAGCCATGATGTGCGCAAGTTCTTTGGTCTGCTTCTGAAAAAGAACGGCTACGTCCTGGAGCAGTTGTTTTCGCCGTGGATCGTTCGAACCACGCCCGAGCATGCAGAACTCAAGGAGTTGGCCGGGAAGCATGACGGACACGGCGTGATCACCCGGCATCACGCCCACCACTACTTCGGGTTTTCCGAGACTCAGTGGAATCTGTTTCTCAAGGAGTCGCCCCGGCGCGTGAAGCCGCTGCTGTACGTGTACCGCGTGCTGCTCACCGGGATTCACTTGATGAGAACCGGCCGGAACGAAGCCAACTTGGGCATTCTCAACGAGGAGTTTCAGCTATCCTCCGTGAAGGAGTTGATCGCCCAGAAGCAGGTGGGACCCGAGCAGTCCGTCCTGACCGAGCCGGTGACTCGGTTCGAGGCGGAGTATCAGCGACTGCGCGGGGAGTTGCGGGAAGCCGAGTTGGCCAGCGCCTTGCCGGAGAGTCCGACTCAGCGAACCCGGGCAGCCTTGAATGACCTTTTGATCCGTCTGCGGTTGGCTTCGGTGGAGCGCGAGTTGCGCCGCCCACAAACCAATTGAGAGGTGAGAGCTGAGAGTTGAGAGGTAAATCCGCGGAATCAGCACGTTGGACGGTCCGGCACGTTGGTGGATACACGGCCCATCTGGTTCTCCGGTTTTCGCTCTTCCCGAGTTATTTGAAGGAGTCCGCGAAGATGTTGTCGGCCCACTGGAACATCTGCTGCATGCCGTCGGACGTGGCCGAAGACGCTTCGGCGAAGGAGGCTTCCACTCGCTTCATGGATTTGGTGCCAGGGTCGTACTGGAAGGAAGCGGTGAGCCAGGACGCCTTGCTGGATGTGATCGGGCTGAAGCATGCCGAGCTGGTGACTGGATTTGGATCCGGCGCCTCGCCGCGAAAGGATCGGATAATGGCGTCGGCGCACACCTTGGCCTGGGCGTTGGCCATGTGACCAGACTTCGGCTGTCCCGTGGCCTGCGAGTCACCCAGGATGTGGATGTCGGGATGAATCGGCGAAGCGTAGCTCAACGGATTCACCAACGACCAGCGTCCGGTGGGATCGTTGGCGAGACCGGCGGCGGTGACGATCTGTCCCGCCCGTTGATTGGGAATGACGTTCAGCACGTGTCCCGTGAATTTTCCGGCGGCGGTGGTGACCGTCTTGGTCTTCGAATCCACCGAGAGCACGCCGGCATTGGGGATATACGTCAGCATCCCCTTGTAGGTATCGTTGAAGGCGATTCCGAAGTTGTGGGGTTCGGCCTGGATGGAGGGATTGGCGTCGAGAACCACGACCTTGCATCCGGTTTTGCGGCGCTTGAGGACATCAGCCACGGCGCAGGCGCGTTCGTAGGGCCCGGGCGGGCAGCGGTACGGCGACTTCGGAATCGTCATCACAAACGTCTGCTTGGATGACATCGAGGACAGCATTTGCTTGAGCAGGAGAGTTTGCGGTCCGGCCTTCCAGGCGTGCGGGGTGAGGTCTTCCCGGTAGTTGCCGTCGGGCGGGATGAACTCGATGCCCGGGGCGAGCACCAGTTTGTCGTAGGGATAGGCGGAGTACTGACCGTTCACCAGCACGTTGACCCGGCGGTTGGCAGGATCGACTTCCAGTGCTTCGCCCTGAATGACATTGACGCCCCGTTTGGATTTCAGCGTGCCGTAATCAAGGGTGATTCGGCTCATGCTGAGGGCGCCGGTGACCACCAGGTTCGAGAGGATGCAGGCGTAATGCTGGGCGTTGCGGTCGATCAGGGTGACGTTGATGTTGCCGCCCCAGAGTTTTAGATACTTGGCCACGGTGGCGCCACCGAAGCCGCCGCCGATAACGATCACATGGGGCGGAGCGGACTGGGCGCTGAGTTGCCGGGGCAGCATCCAGGCGGTGGAGGCCAAACCGAGCCCTTTGAGAAAATCGCGACGATTGAAGTTCATGATATGGGAAGAGGAAGGTGGAAGCGGGGGCGGACGAATTAGCGTTGGACGCTGGTGGCTGCTTGGGCCGGGAGGCTGGCAAGGTAGGTGGCAATGAGTTTCAGCTGGATCGGCGTGTAGGCTCGGGCCTGGACGTCCATGATTCCCTCGGGCCGGCGCGTGCTCATCTCGAGGAGCTTTTTGTACATGTCATCGGCCGACTTGCCGTTGATGGATTCAAAGCCCCCGACCGCTCGGCCATTGGTTCCGTGGCATTGGAAACACTGCGAGGCGAGGAGTTGGCCGGGAGGTGGGGCGGCTTGAGTGGACAGGGAGGCAAGCACGGCGGCGGCAATCGCGAACTCACGAACGAGTGACCGACGGCGGGCGTGGCTGATCGGCGCGGCGGCGGGCGAAGGGGAGAATCGGGAGGGCGGATTCATGGCTCTTCTTAAACCATTGGTAGGCCTTCAGGCTCAAATGATCATTCGGTAATGTTCCCCGTCGGGTGTCTGCCGGCCCACCGTTCAGTCATCAAATCATCACCTTTGGTTTGCCTGCGGGTTGCTGGCGACCTGATGATCTCTGGACCCATGGACGTATTGTTGGTCGAGGACGACCTCGAATTGGTCAGCCATGTCGTGCAGTCGTTGTCAGCAGAAGGGCACGCGGTTCAGGCGGTGCATACCGGGACGGCGGCTCTGGAGGCGGCGGCTCAGAAATCCTGGGACGTGATCATCCTGGATGTGGCCTTGCCCCGGTTGAATGGCTTTGAAGTGGTGACCCGGCTGCGGGCGGCGGCCAATCACACGCCGGTGCTGTTACTGTCGGCGCTGGGAGAGGTGACTCACCGCGTTCAGGGACTGAGCCTGGGAGGAGACGATTATCTGACCAAGCCCTTCTCCATGGACGAGCTGAAGGCCCGTCTGCGGGTGATCGATCGCCGGGGTGGCCGTAACCGCGCGCCGGCAGTGGTGTTGCCGAGCGGGTGGCAGTTGGACTCGTTGCTGCGGGAGGTGCGAATTGAGGGGGAACGGGTTCCTCTGCAACCACGGGAATGGTCCTTGCTTCAACTCTTCCTGGCGCATCCGGGGGAAGTTTTGACCAAGACGTTTCTGCTCGATCAGGCGTGGGGCATTCATTTTGACCCGGGTACCAATGTCGTGGACGCCGTGATTTGCCGACTGCGTCGCAAGCTGGATCAGCCCGGATTGGAATCCCGCATCGTCACGATTCGCGGACGGGGCTATGTCTTTCGTCAGGATGTCTAAGCCTGTTTCGTCGCTGTGGCGTCTGTTTGGGATGCTGTTCGCGCTGCTGGCGATTCTGATTTCTCTCGTCGGTGTCCTGTCCTATCGGGTCTTGAACCGGGCCTTTGACGAACTCGGTCAAGAAATCGTTCTGGATGACCTAAAAGAATACCGGGCGTTGTTGGAGCGGGAAGGAATCGAGGCGGTGACCGCGTTGTTCGCGGCCGGGAACCATCAGCGGGATCAGTCGCTGCGCCTCCTGGATCGCGACGGTCACGTTTTGTTGTCCGAACTTCCGGCCAACCTTCCCGATTCACTGTGGCCGGCGGTTGGGGAGTTCCCGCCGGCCCACCCCGATTCCCCGGCTTGGGTGCGACGGCATTTGGACAACGGCGGGAACATTCTCTTTGGCCGCCAGGTGTTGCCGGACGGTCGGGAACTGTGGTTTGGCCGGCTCGATGACCGGGATCAGGAAACGATTCACCGGGTCTACTGGCTGCTGGGACTCGCCTGGGCCGTGACGTTGATTTTGGCGGTGGGTCCGATCGTGTGGTTTGGGCGGTACGTGTTGAAGCCGCTGCAGGGACTGATGGAGGAGACCCGGAGTCTGGCGACGGCCGGGCCGACGCTTCAACGGGTCAAACTGACACCGGCGATTCCGGAGATTCAGTCGTTGGTGGAAGCTTTTAATTCCGGCTTGGAACAAGTCCACCGGGTGACGGGCGAACTAGAGTCGGCCAACGACCAGCTGGCCCACGAACTACGCACGCCCCTGGCGCGGATCCGCGGCCATCTGGATCGAATGCTTCAAGCTCGGGACACCCCGGGTTGGGTGGAGTCGCCGGAAGCCATCCAGCGCGCGATTCAGGAGATCGATCGTTCCAGTCGGCTCATCCAGTCGATCCTCACCATTCGCGCCGGGGAGGCGCGGACCCTTCAGCTTCGACAGGAGGCGGTGTCGGTCGCGGAATTGGTCACGAATACCGGTGAGCTCTATGCCGCCGCCGCGGAGGAACGGGGGCTTGAGCTGCGGATTCATCCGGGTCCCGACCTCGTCATTCAGGCGGATCGGGAACGATTGCAGCAGGTCTTGTGCATCCTGCTCGACAATGCCCTGGCGTACACGCCGTCGGGAGGGCGCATTGAGGTGCAGTGGGGACGCCGGGGGAAGGGGGCAGTGCTGGAGGTGCTCGACACCGGGCCGGGGCTGAGTGCGGAGGATCTGAAGGGAATCTGGCAACGGTTCCGCCGGGGTTCCGCAGCGTCGGCCTCGGTTCCCGGCTTGGGACTGGGGCTGAGTTTGGTTCGCTCCATTGTGGAGACGCATCGGGGCGAAGCGGGAGCGGAGAATCGGCCGGGTGGCGGGTCCCGGTTTTGGGTTTGGATTCCCTGACGCGGGGCGAACCGACGCGCTCAGCTGCAAGCGAAGCCGTGGGAACCGCGAATGAACGTGGTTTCCGAGTGGGCAAGCGGATTGCCGCCCGGTTAACTGGTGGGCACATCCCGTCCCTCGACGCATGAGCGGATCCTCCACAGTTCAGCGCGTGAAACCGAAGCGCCTCCGGGTCGCGGCGGTGCAGATGATCTTTGCCGACTCCCTGGCCGGCAATCTGGAGAAGATTGAGCGCGCGGCGATTCGGGCGGCGGCGGACGGGGCCGACGCCGTGTTGTTTCCCGAGTGCGCCACCACCGGCTACTCAGTCGATTTCGGCGCGTTGAAGCCCGCGGCCCTTCGGCAAGCGCTAAACACGGTCGGGGCCATCGCCGCCCAGGCTCGGATCAACGTGCTCATCGGGAGTCCAATCTTCGCCGGACGAACGCTCTACAACGCCCTGCTGGTGTTCGACCGACGTGGTCAACTCACGCACACCTACGCCAAGTGCCAGCTCGTCGAGGCCGATCGCCGGTGGTTCACTCCGGGCAATGGGCTGTCCCTCTTCTCACTCGAGGGTGTTCCTGCCACCGCGATCATCTGCCACGAACGTCGCTATCCGGAACTCGTGCGTCTGCCGGTGATGGCCGGTGCCCAGATTGTTTTTCATCCGAACGCCGGAATGGATGCCCTCGCCGTCTCCCGAAAGAAACGTCAGGGCCGGGACGGGATTCCGGTCCGGGCCTTCGAGAACGCCGTCTACTACGTCTTTGCCAATTCGGTGGGACCGCAGGGCGGCGGCAAGTGGTCCGCCGGCGATTCGAAGATTGTTGCGCCGGACGGATCGTTCCTCCAACTCGCGGACAACCAGCGCGAAGGGATCATCGTGCAGACGCTCGACCTGACCCGCGCGACGCGGAAGTATGCGTTGGACAGTCTGGAGCATCCGCGATTCCTTGCGCCTCATTGGCGGCGAATGGTGGCCGAAATGCACCGGCGCGTTCGTGAGTCTGATCAGCGATTTCGACGAGAGCTTTCGCCCTCCAAAACCACATGAACCTGCGATCTGTCAGCCGCTGACCCCATGAACTTTCGAATGTTGCGCCTCGGTTGGGTCGGTCTCGTCGCGGCGATGTCCCTCCCGAACCTGCTCGGTCAGACCAATACCGAGGCACTCCTCCAGCAGGCTGAGTCGCGTTTGCGGGCCATCTACGAGCGGCGCGAGTTTCGCCCTCAGCGGTTTCAGGGCGAGTGGTTGGCGGACAGCTCCGGTTACACCGTCGCGGAGTCGATTCCCGGGAAGGACCGGGAGGTGCGCGTTCGCTACGAAGTGGCCACCGGAAAGCGCACCGTGTTGGACGCCGCCGAGCAAGCCCGGGCCGCCGATCCCGGTCAGCGTTCTCCGGATGGGACGCGCCTTCTCCTCTCGGAGGGCGGCAATCTGTACGTGCAGCCTCGGGGCGAGGATCAGAAGATTCCGCTCACCCGCAGCGTCCCGGATGGTCCGGTGTCGAATCACGACGCCGTCTGGAGTCCTGATGGAGCTTGGATCGCCTTTGTGCAGACGGACGAGTCCGCCGTGAAGCTTCGGTCCGTGCTGGTTCCGGGGGATCCGTCGTATCCGACCGTCCGGGAAGATCGCTTCGCCCGCGTCGGCGGAACGATTCCCACGCTGCGGGTGGGCGTGGTCGATGCTCTGGGAAAGGAGACTCGCTGGATTTCCCTCCCCGCGCCGACGGAAGGTTTTTACTTGGGGCCGGTGGAGTGGGCGGGAAACTCGCACGAACTGCTGATTGAGAAACTGAGCCGCTTCCGCAACGAGCGCGAGTTGCTTCTGGCCGACCTTCGCACCGGGGCCATTCGACGTCTCTTTCACGAAACCGACCGGGCCTGGGTGGACGCCAGTCAGAGCAGCAACTCCGGGTGGACGTGGATTCGCGAGGGGCAGGCGTTCATCGTGCTGTCGGAGAAGGATGGCTGGCGCCACGCCTATATCTATTCACGGGAGGGCCAGGAACTCGCGCTGCTGACGCCGGGTCCGTTCGACATCATTGAGCGGGCGGTCGTGGATGAACCGGGAGGCTGGTATTACTTCTACGCTTCGCCGACCAACGCGACTCAGAAGTATCTCCATCGCGTGCGTCTCGATGGCACCGGCACGATGGAGCGAATCTCGCCCAGCCATCAGCCGGGCACGCACGAGTACGTTTTTTCCCCGGATGCCAAGTGGGCCTTCCACACCTACGCCACGTTCGATACTCCGCCGATCACGGAACTCATCCAACTGTCCGACCATTCCGTGGTGCGGGTGCTGGAGACCAATGAAGCCTTGCGGGAAAAGATTAAGCCCTTGATCGCGCAACCCACCGAGTTCCTCCAGCTCGATTTGGGTGAGGGCGTGGTGGTGGACGCTTGGATGATCAAGCCGCCGGGGTTTGATGCCTCCAAGAAGTATCCGGTGTTCGTTTATGTTTATGGCGAACCGCACGCTCAGACCGTGCTCGACGATTGGGGGAAGGCGCAGACCGATTACCACCGGGCGATTGCGGATCTGGGGTATCTGGTGGTGTCCATCGACAACCGGGGCACGCCCGCGCCGAAAGGGGCGGCCTGGCGACGGGTCATTCACGGCAGCCTGGGCCCGCTGTCCACCGAGGAACAGGCGGCGGCCCTCCGGGAACTCGCGCGCACCCGACCCTATGTGGATACCTCGCGTGTTGGCATCTGGGGCTGGAGCGGCGGCGGCTCAAACACGTTGAACGCGCTGTTCCGCAAACCTGACGTGTATCACGTGGGCATCGCCGTCGTGCCCAAACCGCAACCGCATCTCTACAACGCCTGGTTCCAGGAGATCTACATGCAGACCCGGGAGACCAATCCGGATGGTTACCGTCGGTCGGCACCCATTAACTTCGCCGAGGGACTCAAGGGCAGGCTGCTGATTATTCACGGCACGGGCGAGCGGAACACGCATCTGCAAATTGTGGAGGGGCTGGTGGACCGTCTCATCGAACTGGGCAAGCGGTTCGACTACATGACCTATCCCAATCGCGACCACGGCTTGCGGGAAGGTCAGGGGACAACGGTGCACGTGATGCTGCTCGTGGCGCGCTATCTGGTGGAGAACCTCCCGCCGGGCCCGCGTTGAACAATCCACCGCGGCAACACTGCTTCCGATGAACATCCGCTTCGTTTTCGTTTGGCTCACGGTCGTGAGCGCGGGTTGCGGCACATTCGTTAGGGCGGCTTCACCCTTTGCCGATCCTTCGGCGGATCGCGACGCCTTGCCGGTTGTGCCGCCCGGCTTTGAGGTTTCTTTCTTCGCCCGGGAACCACTCGTTCGCCAGCCCTGTTCCCTGGCGTTCGATGCCCGGGGCCGACTCTGCGTTGGGATGGGACCGCAGTATCGGAATCCGACCCCCGAAACGCCGGGCGACAGTGTGGTGCTGGTTCTCGATACCAATGGAGATGGCCAAGCGGATTCGGTGAAGACGTTTGCGACCGGCTTCAACGCGATTCAGTCGTTGGCCTGGCGGGGACGCGATCTCTGGGTCGCAAACGCGCCGGACCTCACGGTGGTGCGGGATCTCGATGGCGACGACGAAGCCGATGAATACGTCCGCGTTTACACCGACCTCGGCAATCTCGAGCACGGATTGCACGGGTTGAACTGGGCACCCGACGGCCGGCTGTACATGAGCAAGGGGAACTCCAAGGGGCTGACGCAGCCCGGTCGGGTCGCCCCGAAGCCGTTTCGCGAGTTGTGGGGCGTCACCGCGCCACTAGGGACGCCGGATTTCCCACCGCCACGCAGTTTCACGAGGGATCAGTATCAAAAGGCCTACCATGATCCCGAGGACGACTGGGGCCGGGAGGGTGGAGTTCTGCGCTGCGACCCGTTCGGCGCGAATCTGGAGATCGTGTCCCGCGGGCTGCGTAATCCCTGGGACATCACCTTCGACACCGGGTTCAACTGGCTCGGCACGGACAATGATCAAACCACAGGCGACCGAGTGTTCATGCCGTTCTTCGGCGCGCACTTCGGCTGGAATCATCCGTGGAGCTCCCACTGGAGCACGGAGGCGCATCTTCCGACCGCACCTGTGAGTGGCCCGTTGTTCGAAGGTTCCGGAACCGGCGTCATCTTTGGTGATTCGCCCCAGTTTCCGCCGTCGTATCGCGGGGTGTTCTTTATCAACGACTGGCTGCGCAAGACGACCTTCGTCTGGCGACCGCGTTGGGAGGGTGCTTTACTGAAGCCTAAAGGCGGCGACTGGGAACCGTTTGTGCAGGGTGGCTCTTCGCTGTTCCGACCAACGGACCTCGAGGTCGGACCCGACGGCGCGTTGTGGATTCTCGGCTGGAGCGCCGGATACGGCGCCGAGTACCAGGACGGTCGGATGACGAGCGAAGGTCGGGTCTTTCGCGTTGTCTCGAAATCGTCGCCGATGATGTCCAGGCAAACATCCCGGCGCAACAGACCGCTCGCCCAGTGGACCGTGTCTGAGCTCGTGGAAGAATTTGCCGGGCCGCTGCCCGTGTGGCGGATTAATGCCCAGGATGAACTCGTGCGGCGCGGTGCGGCAGTGATGGGGGAATTGCTCGCGCTGCTGGCCAACCCGCAGCTCAGCGAAGCACACCAAACCTGGATAACCTGGACGTTGGGGCGGATGGCGCCGTCCGACTCAACCGTGGACGAGTGGTTCGCAACGAAGATGGCCGACTCTAGTGCGACGTTGAATTCGAGGGTGCAGTCGTTGCGCGTTTTGGCTGATCGCCTTCGTCAGACGGGCGGCAATCGTGAGTTGCCTGGGGGCGTGGTGAACGCGCTGGGCAGTCAGGAGACGCGTTTGCGCTTCGAAGCGGTTCAGGCCATCGGGCAGGTGCGTCAGCAGTCGGCGGTTCCCCGGTTGCTCGATGCACTCGCCACCGAGTCTGACCCGGCCACGTTCTACGCTGGATGGCAAACCTTGCGCGGCTTGGTGGACGTCGCCCGGCTCAAGGTTTTGCTCGCCGATTCGCGCGCCGGAGTGCGCACGGCGGCACTGCTGGCGCTGCTGGAGGTGGGAGCACTTCCGGAGTCGGACCTTCAACCCCTGGTCAGGGATGCAGCCTCCAAGGTGAAGGAGCTCGCGGCGCAATGGTTGCAGAACTCCAGGGCGGGCCTGGATTCGGCGGTGGTGAGAGGACGTCCCCTAAAGGCGGCGGAGGCGATTGAAACAAGTTCCATTTCGGAATCGCGGGTGGGGCTCGCCCGAAATCTTTCGGCCAAGAGCGAAGGCCGCTACCGACTGGCCGCGGCCGCACTGCAGCCAGGGGCGAGGCCCTATACCGATCGCGGATACACACTCAAAGAGGTGCCTCCGGCGATCGCAGGCCTGGACTTCATCCAGACGGCCAACGACGACGACGGATCGAGCGGAGACGTGTGGCTGACCTTCGAGGTCGTCATGCCGGTGCGGGTTCACGTCGCGTTCGACACGCGGTCCACGGCGTTGCCGAAGTGGTTGCGCGAGCGGTTCCAGCGCAGTGACCAGAAGATTCGGGCCGATCATTGGGACTTCCAGCTTTACACCCGGGATTTTCCGTCCGGGCGCGTGGAACTCGGTGGCAACACCGACGACGGCCGAGCGGGCGGCAAGGGCAATTATGTTGTCGTGCTGGAACCCCTACCGCTTGCGATTCCAACCTCGCCGACCACCGTCGACTCGGCGTTGGCCTCGCTGGCGCAGGGTGATTTCGCCCGGGGCGAATGGCTGTTCCACGCCCGGGGTGGCGCAGCCTGTTTCAACTGCCATCGACTGGGCGAACAGGGAAACCGCTTCGGCCCGGACCTCGCCGCCCTGGGCGATCGCGCTACGGCCCGGCACATCGTGCAGTCCATTCTCGAGCCCAACGCGGTGCTCACGGAGGGCTTCAATCAGCAACTCGTCGAGACTGCCGACGCGGAGTATTCCGGCATCCTGCTCGAAGAAAGCGGGCTGAGCCTGACGCTCGGTCTCGCGACCGGGCAGCACCAAATCATCTCGAAGTCGAAAATCACCTCACGAACCACCGTCGCGGGTTCGGCCATGCCGTCCTTCGACTCGGTCTTGACCCCGCACCATGTCGCGGACCTGACCGCTTATCTGCTGGCCCAAAAGGCCGAACCCGCGCCGGCGCCGGCGAATACCCGCGTCGGCGTGCCTGCCTCCTTGGTGGTCTCCTCGGGGGTGCCCGTGGGCGAAGGTTTTCGATACCAAGAACGGGAGGGCCGACTGGTGATCGCGTACTTCGGGCAGCCGGTGGCGGAGTTTGTTTTCCGCGATGATCGAATCCGGCGTCCTTACTTTGCAAATGTCCGCGCACCCGGGGGAACGGTGGTCACGCGGAACCATCCCCCCGTTCCTGGCCTGGATGCCACGGACCATGACACGATGCATCCCGGCATTTGGCTGGGCTTCGGCGATATCAGTGGGGTGGACTTCTGGCGCAACCGGGGTCGAATCGAACACGTGCGGTTTGTTGAACCGCCCACCCTACGTGAAGGGCGCCTGACCTTTGCCACCGAAGACCGTCTGCGCGCTACCGAAGGGCCAACGCTGGCGACGCTCACCAACCGTTTCGCGCTCTTGGCGCAGACCAACGCCTGGCTGCTGGTGTGGGACGCCACGTTCCGCTCCGAGGAAGGCGACTTCACCTTTGGTGATCAGGAGGAGATGGGCTTTGGCGCACGGGTCGCCACGTTGATCACCGAGAAGAACGGCGGCGTCATCACGAGCAGCGCCGGACTGAAGACGGCGGCGGGAACCTGGGGTCAGCCCGCCGATTGGTGCGACTATTCCGGGTCCGTCGACGGCAGTCCGGTGGGGATCACGCTGCTGTCGGATCCGAGGAATTTTCGTCTGAGTTGGTGGCACAACCGCGACTACGGCGTCTTCGTGGCAAATCCCTTTGGGCGGGCGGCGCTGAAGCAGGGCGATCCCAGTCTCGTCACGGTGCAGCGTGGCGAAACGTTTCGTCTCCGGTTTGGAGCGGTACTTCATCGCGGGCCTGGCTATCAGCCTGCGGTCGCGTTCGAGAGCTTTCGTCGGCTTCCGGTACCGTAGTCGGAACAAGGCTGTTGGAACCGCCGATTAGATTTCCGCAGATTTTGTCCCGAAGTTCGGAGTCCCGCCTTTAGGCGGCGGAACGATCGGCACGCACTCGAACGGGTGGAGTACTTGAACGCCCAGCTTTTGCCAGAGCGCCACCGGCTGAAGCCGGGACTCCGTACTGTACCGTACCGAAGGCACCCGAGCGGCGGGTTCGGAGTTTCCCGTTCGGAGTCCCGCCTTTAGGCGGTGGAGCGGTGAGCACGCACTCGAACGGGTGGAGTACTTGAACGCCCAGCTTGTGCTAGAGCGCTACCGGCTGAAGCCGGGACTCCGTACTGTACCGTACCGAAGGCACCCGAGCGGCGGGTTCGGAGTTTCCCGTTCGGAGTCCCGCCTTTAGGCGGCGGAGCGGTGAGCACGCACTTGAACGGGTGGAGTCCTTGAGCGCCCAGCTTTTGCCAGAGCGCCACCGGCTGAAGCCGGGACTCCGTACTGTACCGTACTGCACCGTAATCAGACGCCTTCGGTGAGCCAGGCTTTGTAGGCTTCTAGTTGGCGGGTGGCACCGACGAGCAGGAGGCGGTCGCCAGGTTGGAAGCTGGCGGTGGCGGGCGGAAGGACCTGACGATCCCGGCCTCGTTGGATGCCGCAAATCAGGACGCCCAAGTCGCGCGGCGGGCGGAGATCGCGCAGCGGTTTTCCGGCCTGGGCACAGCCCGGAGGCACGACCAAGGTATCGCTGGTGAGTTCCTCGAAGCGCACGGTTTCGCTGGGATTCCGCAAGCCCTGAGCGAGCAGTCGTTCCGCCTGGGGCAGACGATCGGGAGGGCCGAGCAGGAGCAGACGGTCTCCGGGATACAGCAGTTCGTCCGGACCGGGATTGATCCGGTTGAAGCCGCCGCGGTCGAGCGTGAGGATGGAACATCCGGTAGCCGGCCGAAGCCCGAGTTCCCGGATGGAACGTCCAGCCAGATCGGATTGGCTGGGCAGGGTGACCTCGGCGATTTCCAGGTTCCATCCGCTGGGTTGATCCAGCACGGGAAGAGACACCCCGGCGGCACCGGCCGGACTGGAGGCAGAGCGCAATTCGGACCGAAGTTGGATTTCGAGGCGTCCGTGCCAGCGGAGCAATTGGGTGCTAAACAGAATCGCCGCGATTAGGACCACGCCTACGATCACGAGCACGGTGCCGGTGGGGGCGCCGCCCAGCGGCAGTAACGTCAGGAGCCACACGGCGAGGATTAATCCGGCGATGCCTTTCAAGCCTCGTTGAATCCACGGTTGCAGCATTCGGCGGCGGGGACTCTCGCGGGAAGCGCCTTCGGCCAGAATGATCGTGACGGCTTCCACGTTGCGCCACAGCGCCACCAACGGACCAATCAGCAGGATGCCAAAGACCATCCAAAACAGCAGGCGCAGTCCGCCTGGAAAAAGGATGTTTTCCCCGAACACTCCCGCCAGTAGGCGGTAGGCGGGCTGCCAGAAGAGTAGTAGCGCCGAGAGAAAGAGCAGGTGCGCGGCGATCTGACCGAGCCGTCCGCCGGTGAGTTTCCACAGGACGCTGCTGCCTTGGCGGGCTTGCAGGTGTGCCAGCCAATCGTGGTAGTAGGCGATGATGTCGCGGAACCTTTGAGGCTGCTTGGACTCAATCCAGGAGGCGACCGATTCCGAACGGCGCATGAGCACCGGTGCCGTGAGCGCGGTTCCCAAGCTGACCCCCACGGCGACGGCGGAAAAGGAAGCCGGAACGACGCCGGTGGACACGCCCAATTGGGCAATCACGAAGCTGAATTCGCCGATGGGCGTGAGGGCGAGTCCGGCCTGGAGGGATTCCCGGTTGGAATTGCCGGCGGTGAGCAGTCCGAAGGCACAGGCCATCGGTCGGGCCAAAAGGGCGATGGCGGTCGCGCCCAACACCAGAGGCCAGGCTTGGAGGAGCAGGCGGAAATCAAACAACATGCCGATGGCGACGAAGAAGACCGCCCCAAACATTTGTTTCACTCCTTCGAAACTGCGTTCGACATCGGCTCGGAAGGGCGTTCCGGCCACCAAAGCTCCGAGGAGGAAAGCCCCGAGCGCCGGAGAGTAACCGGCACGGGAAGCTACCCACGCGAGCCCGAGGACGAGTCCGGCCAACAGTAGCGTCCGGAGTTCGGTCGCGCCTTCCCGGGTTAGCCAGCGGAGTGTTCGGGGAACCACCAGCACCGAGAGGAACACCACCAACACCACGAACGCGCTGAGCTTTCCCAGCGTGGGCCAGATCGACGGGGCGTTTTGCCCACCGAAACTGGCCAGGGAGGTCAGCAGGGTCAGCATGACCACCGCCACGACGTCCTCCAGCACGGTCATTCCCAGGGCCAACTGTCCCCAGCGCTCGTGGGTGGCGTTTAATTCTTCGAGCACTTTGGAAATGATGGCCGAGCTGGAGACCATCAGCATGCCGGCTAGGAACAGGGATTGGGTAGGTGGCCAGCCCAGGCTGGCGCCAAGCAGTCGGCAGAGATTTAGGATGAGCAGCGCCCCCACCAGAGTGGCCAAGGCCAGGGAGAATCCGAGGCGTTGGAGTCGGCCCAGACTGAGACCCATACCGACGGAAAAAATCAGGAACACCAAGCCGAAGTCGGCGAGCATCTGCACCCGTTCCACGCTGGCGACCAGCTGGAAGGGCGGGGTGTAGGGCCCAATGATCATGCCGGCGAGCAGGTAGCCGACGACCACGGACAGGCCTAGGCGACGACACAGCCAACCCGTGGCGGCCGCCACCAGGAGAATCACCGCGAGATCCCGGATGAGATCGATACCCAACATGCGGGCGCAAGATAGGGATCAATTTCGGGCGGGCGAAGGTTCTGTTGCGCGGAAATCGTCGCGGAGGATTTCGGGGAATTCTCTGCAAGACCGGCGTGAACCCGGCCGTTGACTGGCAGCATGAACGTACCCGAACCACAAATGGGCCAAGCCTTGAGGGGCGATCCGGGGAGGCGGCCACCGCCAAATTCCCAGACGAGATTAGGGCCAATGGACTCCAGGCTTGAGTCTTGCTTTGCGACCTCAGTAGTGTGGCTCAACCCCCAAGAGTGAATCCTCCACTCCCTCAGCATTTTATTGTTACCAGCGTGTCGCCGGCGATTTCGTCCGGATGGCGAGCGTTGTGGCTTTTGCTCCTGACAGTATGGAGTGCCGGGCTGCTGCGCGCCGCCGCGCCGGAGTTGACCGTCACGCGTCTGGAGGATGGTCGTTTGGAGCTGCGCTGGGCGGTTTCGACCGAGTCCTATGCCTTGGAATCCGGGAGCGCTCTGACGGAGTTACCCAATTGGCAGGCCGCGACCGAATCGCCGACGGTGGAGAACGGCTTTCAGGTGGTCAGAACCGCACCGTCAGCGGGGACCCGCTTCTATCGGTTGCGTCAGTTGAGTGGCCCGCTGGTCACGGTGACCCAAACGTCGCCGGTCTTGGGAGAAGCGACGGTTTCGGTGACTCGGGAAGTGGTCTTTGAACTCAGTGGCGCGTTGGCGACGGGAACCTCGTTGTCCCTGTCACGAGTCTCGGCTGAGGCGGCGGGGCGACCCTTGTTGTCCCGAGCGGATCTGTCGGCCGACCGGCGGCGTGCCACGTTGTTCTTCCTCGAGAATTTGCCGCCGGGAACACGGATCACAGTGACCTTTGATGGCACCGATCTGCGGGATGATCTGGGTAGGGCGGTGGACCTGGATGGCGATGGGACTGCGGGCGGCAGTTTTGTGCTGACCTATGAGACGGCCAACACGGCTCGGTTGGCCGGGACTTCCATTTCGGGACGCGTGCTGGCCTCGGAGAAAGGCGCGGGCGGTGCGGATGTGCCGTTGGTGGGAGTCACGATTTCCGTGGATGGGCAGGAGGAAACCCTGCGGACCACGTCGGCGGCGGACGGGTCGTTTGTACTGACCAATTGTCCGGCGGGCCGATTCTTCGTGAATGTGGATGGCCGGACTGCAACGGCGAGCCAATGGCCGGCGGGTGCGTATTACCCGGTGATCGGCAAAGCCTGGGTGGCAGAGGCGGGCCGGACCAACAATCTCGCGGGAGGAACAGGTCTCATTTACCTGCCGCTGGTGGCGGCGGGGACTTTGCAACCAGTCAGTGAAGTGGCGGAAACCAAGGTGACTTTCCCGGAGTCGGTCGTGGCGGCAAATCCGGCGTTGGCCGGGGTGGAGATTCGGGTGCCGGCGAACGGGTTGTTTTCGGACAACGGGACGCGCGGCGGGTTGGTGGGATTGGCCCCGGTGGCGTCGGATCGATTGCCGGAACCGTTGCCGGCGGGATTGAGTCACGTGATGGACATTTCGATTCAGACGAGCGGTCCCCAAAACTTCACAGCCCCAGTTCCGGCGCGGTTTCCGAATTTGGTGGATCCCGCCACGGGCGTGAAATTGGCTCCCGGAGCCAAGAGCGCCTTGTGGAGTTTCAATCATGACACCGGACGGTGGGAGTTGCAGGGCAGCATGACGGTGTCGCCGGACGGAAACTTCCTCGATACGGATGCTGGCGTGGGCATTCGGCAGCCCGGTTGGCATGGATCGTCGCCGGGCACCCAGGGTGGAGGAGGTCCGCCCCCACCGTGTTCCCCGGGCGGCATCCTGGCCGAGGGCACCTCCAGTTGTGGCCCGCCCGATAATTGTCCCGAGGAACCGTCCGAGTCTCTCCGTGAGGCGCGGCAGTGTGAAGCACGGGCTGCGGCCTGCGCCCTGAAGTGTTACGAGGATTGCGGCACGGCCGGAAAACCTGAGTCCCTCACTGACTTGGCCAGCTTGGCCAAAGACTGCCGGGAAGGCGCTATCTGCTCCAAGCAGTGTCTGGATGATGGCAAAGACTGCAAAGAGAAGGCTTTGAAGTGCCTTTTGGGTTTGGGCGGGTTCAGGCGGGTGACCCGCTGGGCAGAAGTGCCGGATCCGTTGGAATTGGAAGCCCAGCGGATCATCGCGCTGCTGGAGTCGCTGAATGCCCGGTGGATTGCTTTGGCGGATCTGATGAGCCTGGCGCCGTCGTTGGAACAGTTGCCCCCGGCGCAGCGGGCCCAGGCAGAACTGCTGGCGGGTGAGATCTTCGATACCATGTCGGGCCAGGCGCCGGCGGCGTTTGCGCAGGCTCAGACGCGCCGCCTGCTCCAGGCCGCGTTGCTGTCTCCCTTGGTCGACGAGTTTCTGCCGCCGGTCAGCGGCTACTATGTGCTGGAAGATCTCGAATCGGGTCTGGTGCGGCGCGGGCGGACGGAACCCCGCGGTATCCTCTCCGGAATCATCATGCGGGCGGAAACGCAGTATCGGATTCGCCTGCTGCTGGGCCCCGGACTCAGCTACTTCGAGCAAACCTTCGTCAGCGGCGCCAATGGGCAGCAGACCGAAATTCCCTACGGCCGGGCTTTGACGCTTTCGAACACTGATGTGGACGGCGATGGGATTCCGGCCGAAGCGGAGTTTGTGTTGGGTACTCGAGATGATCGGGCGGACACCGATGGCGACGGGGTCAAGGACCTGACGGAGATACGGAATCAATCGAATCCGCTGGACGGTCAGCCTGCTGTTACCGGCGTGGTTGCGTCGCTGGACACTCCGGGCAACGCGACGGATTTGGTCTCCGTCGGAAGCCGGGTTTACCTCGCCGACGGTTCGGCCGGGGTGGCGGTGGTGGATGTCTCCAATCCCCTCAGTCCCGTGCTGGTTCGTCAGGCCGACACTCCTGGAGTGGCGCGGGCGATTGCGGCGGAAGGGGACATCGTGGCGGTGGCGGACGGTCCTCAGGGGTTGGCAGTGTTGAACATTGCCAATTCGGCGAATCCGGTTCTGAGGGAGAACACGCCTCTCGGAGGAGTCGCCCGAGCGGTGGCCTTGGCCAACGGCGTGGCTTATGTGGGATTGGCGGGGGGCGATATCGTCGCAGTGGATGTGCAAACGGGTTTAGTGCGGAACCGCGTTCGTTTGCCAGGCAATCCCCTGGTAGAGGATGTCCTGGTTTCGGAGGGGATTGTTTACGTCTGGGCGGCTGGAAAGCTTTCGGTTTTGGATGTCCGAACCGGAGGACTCGAGCTGTTGCGCACCGTGGATGCCCGAGTGTCGGGAGGACAATTTGATCGGCAAATGCGGCTGACCATGGGGTCGGGACGGTTGTTTGGGGCCTTCCCCACGGGAGTGGCGTTTTTCGATCTGACTGATCCGCTGGTGCCGACCGTTCTCGCGGCCCCCAGTACGACCCAAAATGGTTGGAAGCAGTTGGTTCAGGTGTTGCCCAATTTGGCTCTCACTCCCGATGGCGTGGCTCTGGTGGACGAACCGCAGCACGACGTGTCCGTCTACAGTTTGGGAGACAACGGCACTTCCTTGAATTTCCTCTCCCGGTTCCCCACGCCCGGCGTTTCCTTCGCGCTCGTGCTGGACCGGGGATTGGCGTTCCTGGCGGATGGTCCGTCGGGATTGCAGGTCATTAACTTCGCGCCCACCGATCAGGCGGGAATTCCGCCTACGGTCACCCTGGAAGCCAGTTTCCCCCTCGATCCCGCGCAAGTGGAATCAGGTCAGCGAGCCCGGGTCGTGGCGGTCGCTAACGACGATGTGATGGTGCGTCAGGTGGAGTTCTTCCTCAATGGCGAGCGCGTGGCCACTGATGGCGGATGGCCCTTTGAACTGGTGTTCAATGTTCCCGAACGAACCGCGGCCGTGACTCAGTTCCGACTCCAGGTTCGCGCTACGGATGTTGGTGGCAACGTCACCGATTCGCCGGAGTTGACGGTGGCGATCCTGCCAGATCAGACGCCACCCCGGGTGATTTCACTCTCACCGCGCGACGGGGCGGTGGTGTCCGAGTTGACACAGTTGGTGGCGTTCTTTACCGAACCACTCGATGCCACGTCTCTGGCGGGCGCTTCCTTCATACTACTTTCCGCGGGACCGGACCTCGACTTCGGAACGGCGGATGATGCCGGGGTGGTGGGATCGGCCGACTACGACAGTGCGACGCTGAGCGCGGTTTGGACGCCGGGGAGCGGGTTGGGGAATGGCCGGTATCGGCTCACGGTTCAGGGCGTGAAGGACTTAGCGGGCAATTCCCAGACGCAAGCGGCCGTGGCTCAGTTCTACATAGCCCCCGGTGGTGCCGATGGGGACGCCGACAACGATGGGTTGAGCAATGCCGAAGAAGGTGAAGTCAGGACCAGTCCCTTTGTGGCCGACACCGACGGAGATGGTTGGGGGGATGAGGTGGAAGTCAGCGATCAAAAGGACCCGCGGGATCCCACGTCCCGTCCGTCGCAAACCTTTGTTTCCGCTCCCCTGACGCAGATCGAAGTGGCTGATGCGGCGGATCAACTTGCGGCCGGCAATGGTCCGGTGGTGGCGCGGCCCTTGGTTGACGTGGAAGTGACCGATTTGACCGACGAACTTCCGACCTCGGGCACTTGGGTGGCCAAGCCCCCCGTTCGGTTGGAAGTCAGTTCCAACGAGGACCAGATCCCGCTGGTGCTCGGACCTCAAGTGGCTCGCCCGCGGGTCACCCTCGAAGTCTCTGATCCGGCCGATCAAATCTCTTCCACGGGAACTCCGGTTCTCGCCAAGCCGCCCGTCCGAGTTACTCGGCCTTGACCCCTTTTTATTGATTTAACTCACTCGCCTATGAAGACACCTGTTTCCTGGATTGCTGTGGTTGCCCTGTTGGGCGTTGGTGGATGGGGAGCCTCCGCCCAGGCTTTCGATTCCGGCAGCAATGGTTCGTATGGGGCCATCACGGTACCCAACAACACAACGACCACCCTCGAACTCCCGCCGGACGGAATCCTGCATTGCACGACCGTCACCTTGGGGAATAACTCCACGCTGCAATTCACGCCGAATGCCTTGAACACCCCCGTCTTCATCCTGGCCCAGGGGGATGTGGCCGTGGGCTTCAACTCGTCCATCACGGTTTCGGGAGCATCCGCGAGTGGCGCCATTGGGGGCAAGGGCGGTCCCGGTGGATTTGACGGGGGCATGGGAGGATTTGGTCCGTCGGCGCCCGCCAATCGGGGTGGCGATGGGTATGGACCGGGTCGCGGGATCAACGTGGAAGGAAAGCGTTTTGCCGCCCACGCCAACGTGGAAGATTCCAACACGAACGTTTATGGGAATGCGCTCGTGATGCCTCTGATTGGCGGTTCCGGTGGAGCCGGATCCAACGGCAATCCCGGACAAGGCGGCGGCGGAGGCGGGGGAGCCCTTCTGATCGCGTCGAGCACCTCCATCGTTCTTAACGGGTCTATCTTTGCTTCCCCTGGCGTGGGGGTTGGGTATGGCAGTGGTGGTTCAGTCCGTTTGATCGCTCCCACGGGAGGTGGCAGTGGAGGTATCCAAACCGGGACCTTCGGTCGAGGCCTCGGCCGCATTCGCATCGACACCACGAATCCGTTGGCCTTCCGCAATCTGTCCTATTCCGGCCGCACCACCCGCGGAAAGCAAATGACGGTGTTTCCGCCCGTGGCGTCCTCGCTGCACTTCGTGGAAGTGGCCGGACAAACCATCCCGGTGGGCGCCCCTGCGGCTGTCACCGTCACCTTGCCCGTGGGCGCGCCGCTCACCCAGACGGTGAAGCTCCGCGCGCAGGGCTTCACCGGTGAGGTACCCGTTCGCCTGGTGGTGACACCCGAGCATTCGCCCTCCACGGAGGTGGATCTGGTATTGAATGCGGCAGCCAATCCGCCGGAACTGACGACGCAAATCACCCTGACCGTCGGCGAGCCCACTCGAGTGGAAGCCTGGACCCGGTAGTTCGAACCGGCGGCGTTGATCTTCGGGTGGAATCGGATCAGGCGGAACCCTGCGGGTTCCGTCAGTCTGCCGCGTGGAGGAACAGGTCACCAACACCCGACCGCTGGCACGCCTCGACCATCAGGTTCAGTCTCCGACCATCGCGCCGCCGTTTCTCGATAAGACGACCCTGGTGGGCTGCAAAGGCCACCGGGGATTTGCCCTCGGCAATCCGCTGCCGCATCCGGAGGAACCGTCGTTTTTTTGGCCTGCCGCCCTGAATCGCGACGGGATCACGGTCAACCTCCGGCAGCTCACCATTCTCCCAAGATCCCTTGTTACACTCGGGAGAGGCGGTGGAAATATAGGGCAGAGATGCTCAGTGATCATGAACAGGAGCGGTTCCTGCGGCTGTGGGCGGATGCCCAGCCGGCGGTCGCGGCGTTTGTTCATTCGGTGGTGCGTGATTCGGCGGCGGCGAAGGATGTGCTTCAGGAGACGGCTTTGGTGCTGTTCCGTCGGTTTGGAGATTATGACGGTGGCCGTCCGTTCCTGGCGTGGGCGCTGGGTGTCGCGAAGCTGCAGGTTCTGGGGTTTCGTCGGGATGAAGCCCGGAGCCTGGTGACCTTCGATACCGAGCTGTTCGACCAGTTCACGGTGGCCTGGGCGGAACAGGCGCCGGCGGTCAGCCAGCAATCGGTCGCGCTGGAGCTTTGCCTGGAACGGATGGCGGCCCGGCCGAGGCAACTCCTCCGCTGGCGCTACTTCGAGGATCTGAAGTCGGAGGAGATTGCGAGTCGGCTGGGCAGCAAGAGTGCGGTGGTGCGGGTGACGCTGCAGCGCCTTCGGGAGCAGTTGCGGGAGTGCGTGGAAAAGCAGCTGCGACTGGAAGGGAGGGCCTGGTGAAGGATCCCAGGGACCTGATCGCGGGTCACCTCGACGACACATTGAGCGGGTCGGAGCGGAACGAACTGACCGCGTGGCTCAAGGCGCATCCGGACAACCTGCGCCAGTTCGTGGACGCCAGCCTGTTCGATGAAAGCCTGCGGACGGCGGTGCGCAGTCGGTGTCAGCAGGAGGCGATGGAGTCGTTTGACGAGCCTCTCGAAGAGGGACAGTGGCGACGGGCGCTCCGGGCGTTTGGAACGATTTCGAAGGCTTGCTTGGGGTCGCGGGTGCGGGTGGCGATGGTGGGTGTGGGGGCGGTGGCACTGTTGGTCGGGATGGGGTGGCTGCATTGGCCGCGCCCTTCCACGGCCGCGGCGGGCGAGGTTGCGTGGGCCAGGGTGGTCCAGACCCGCAGCACGCAGGTGGCGTCAGTCATGCCGGCGCTGCAGGTGGGACGTGCGCTTCCGGCTTCCCGGATTGTCCTGCTGACGGGTGCCCTCGAACTCAGCCTGAGCAATGGCGTGACGATCGTCTTTGAAGGGCCGGGCGACCTGGAATTGGTCACGCCCATGCGCGTGGTGCTGAGGTCGGGGCAGACGGTGGTGCGGGTCCCGGCTGAGGCGATCGGGTTTCAGTTGGAGACGACCACGGCGCAGGTCACGGATCTGGGCACGGAATTCGGGGTGAAGTGCGGTCCGGGCGGTGTTTCAGAGGTCCTCGTGTTCGACGGCAAGGTGCTGGCGTCCGCGCCGGGTGGCACTGATGCGTTCCCGAGGCAGTTGACGGCCGGCACAGCGGCGCGGTTTGCGCCCGACCAGACGCGTCCGAACCCGATTGCGTATCGACCGGAACGGTTCGTGCGACGCCTGACGGCGGACAAGCCCGTGGAACTGGATGAGCCGGGAAGCCCGCTGTTCAATCCCACCCAGCACGAGGAGATTGTGGTCGTGCGGCCAGATCGGGTGCTGACCATTGACGGCGATCTGTCGGATTGGAACGGAGCGCATGGTTTCCGCGCCGTGCGGAACGAGTCGGCCGGGGAATTCGTGGAAGGGCGGATGCGATACGATGCCGGGTTTCTCTACGTCGGGGCGCATGTGGGTGATCCGGCGCCCCTGCGCAACGTGGTGGATCCGGCGACGGATCCGGAACTGGGCTGGCGTGGGGGAGGCTTGCAGATCCGAATCGCTACGGACCCGGCGATCGGTTGGCCCGTGGACGGAAATTCGGCAGCGTACTATACGATGCGGCGCTTGGCGACGGACGATGCCCAGGTGGCGCGAGCGACCAATCCCCATCTGGTCCATCTCACGCTCTGGCATCATGCCCCGAGTGCGCAGGCCTGCCTGCATCTGGCCTTCGGCATGGATCTGCACGGCGGCCGGATCAATCCGCCCGGCTACCGCGCGGCGTATCGCAAGGATCCCGACGGCCGTGGCTATACCCTCGAATACGCGATTCCCTGGAGCCTGCTGAATGCGTCGCGGGTGCCGCAGTCGGGCGATGCGCTGGCGGTGACGTGGACGGCGCATTGGAGTGATGCGAGCGGCCGGTTGTGGCGCGGGCAATGGGTGGAACTGCGGAATGCCGCGGAACCACTCCGCATCCACACCTGGGAACGCGCGGCCACGTGGGGGAAAGCCGTGTTTCAGTGAACCCCCAGCAGCGCGAACCAACGCGGGATCGAAGCCGCAGACTGATACCTCAACCATTCCCGAAAGAACCATGTTCAAGAACCTGACGCTCCGAGGGGCAGCCTTCTGCCTGGGCAGCACCCTGGTGGTTGGCGCGGATGTTCCGATCGCGTTTTCCGTCCCCCGGGAGGGGCGGGTTTCGCTGGCGATCTACGATCGCGATGGCCAGATGGTGCGCACGCTGCTGACCGGCCGGCCGCTGGCGCGGGGCCGGCACACGACGTCGTGGGACGGCCTCGATCGGTACGGGCGGGCCCTGCCGGTGGGGCAATACACGTGGAAGCTGCTCGCCACCGAAGGCCTGCGCGCGGAGTTCATCACGCAGGTTGGCCAGAACGTCGATCCCGTCTGGGAGAAAGCGACGGGCAACCATCAGCCCCCGAACTCGGCGGCCATCGATGCCACGGGCCTGTATCGTCAAGGCTCGGTCAACGAGGGCGGGCATTGGGGGGTGAAGACCGACCTGAACGGCCGCACGCTCTGGGTCAGCGATCGCAACCAGGCCGACCCGTGGGTGGGTGGCGGCGAGGCGCTCACCCTGGTGGACGGGCGGGTGTTCGAATTGATGCGGGACGGCACGGTGTACGGCTCCGAGGCCGGCACCGGTCGGGTCTTCACCGGGGCCGACACGCAACCCCGGCCGTGGAATTTCCGTTGGGACGGTTACGTGGCACCGGCAGGCACGTCGAATGACGCCCGACGCGAGCGCAGCGTGGAAGAGCGTCCGCACGATCTCGCGGCGGATGTTGCGAACCACCTGCTGGTGGCGGTCTATCCGCAGCATGATGCGCTGGCGTGGTTCGACGCTCGGGACGGTCGGCAGGTGGACAAGATCGAGGGCATTCCGGGGTTGGCGGGGATCGCGGTGGGCGCCGAGGGAACGGTATTTGCGATCGCGCAGGGACGGGTGATTGCGTTCACAAGACAGGACAAAACGCCGCGCGTGGTCATCGCGGCGGAGGCCTTGCAGGCGCCCTGGCGAATCGCGGTCAGTGCAAAGACGGGCGCTTTGCTCGTCGCGGAGAATGGTGACCTGGCGGGCGGGACGGGGACGAAGCCGGACCTCCAACCGCGGCATCATCAGGTGAAACGCTTCACCGCGGAGGGCCGTTTGGCAGGGGCGTTCGGAAAGCCGGAAGGCCGGAGTGACGGCGCGTATGTGCCGACCGACTTTCGTGGGCTGACCGATATTGAAGCCGATGCCGAGGGCGGCTTCGTCGTGACCGAGGGGAATCACACGCCGCCGCGTCGCACGGCCTGGTTTGCCGCGGATGGCACGCTGCGTCGCGAGTGGTACGGCGCCCAGCATTACGGCGTCATTGCGTGTCCCGAGCCCGACAACCCGCGTTACGTTTGGACCCGTGGGAACGCGGATCGGCCGGCCTTGCTGCGCTGGGAAGTGGATTACGCCCAGCGGACCAACCGGTTGGTCGAGGTCTATCAAGACGCATTTGTCGCGAATCGGTTCTTTGGGAACAACAGTGCCCATGGATCGGCGGTGCCGACTGTGCTCCAGCACCAGGGTCACACCTATGTGTACAACGGCAGCATGAGCTCGCTGACGTTGAGCGTTTACGATCCCAAGGCAAAGCGGATGCGGCCCAGCAACGCCAGCACAGGTGCCGATGGGAAGGCGGTGATCTGGAACGACCTCAACGACGATGGCCTGGTCTCCGACGACGAGGTTCAGTCCATCCAGCGCAATGTGGTCGGCGGCTGTATTGATCCCTCCGACCTCACGCTGCGGACCACGCCGTTCGGGACGCGTCAACAGGCGGGACAACAGGTGACGCCCAGATATTTCACAGCGGGTGGCACTCCCGTCTATATCTGGGGCGACGCGATCGCGGTCGAGCCGTGGAGGGAGGACGGCCTCGCGTTCCATCCGTCGGATGCCCGACGTGCGGCGGACGGCAGCTGGTACGGCAGCGTTTCGGAGAGCCTCCGCAATCCGCACGAAGGGGTCGAGAACCACGGTGCCTGGTACTACAACTCGTGTTCCGCGTTTGATCGTTTGGTGAAGTGGGACAGGGCCGGGAAGCCCGTCTGGAGTGTGGGCAAGCACAGCTCGGACGATGATCATGAATTGGGCACGACAGCGATGCCGCGGGGCCTGGTGGGCTTTGCGCGCGGTTGCGTCGTCTGGGCGGATGCCTCAGATGAGGAGGCGGCGCGGCCGAGCGTCTGGACCGAGGACGGACTTTTCGTGGATGAGTTGCTCCGCGTCCCGATCGATGGCCTCCGGAAGGAGGAATACGGCGAGGAGAACACCAACGAGTATCCGACCGGTCACCTGGCCACCGATCCGGGGACGGGCGAGGTCTACTATTACGCGATAAACTCCACGGGCGGTTCCCCGATCTATCGCATCACGGGCTGGGACCGTTGGCATCGGGATTCGGGCAGGCTGGAGCTGTCGAGTGTCCCGAGCCGGCTGGCGAGGCGCGATGGCACGGGCCTGAAGGGCGAGTACTTCAACAGTCCGGATTGTTCCGGGGAGCCCGTGCTGACGCGTACGGACAAGCTGGTGTTCTTCTACTGGTTCCAGGGAAAGGAAGGCTGGCCGAAGGGCGTGCAACCCGAGGGATTCTCATGCCGATGGACCGGACAGGTGGAGGCGCCGACCACGGATCTTTACCGGTTTGTGTTCGAGTCCTACGCCCCGTGGCGCGGGGAAGGCTGGGGCACACCGGGACGGCCTCGCTGGTTGAAGTTGTGGATCGCGGGGAACCTCATCGTGGACACGGAGGCCGGGCTGTATCGGAACACCACGTTTGGGCTTCCGCAGCCCCAGGGCGTCTTCGCGGAGGTGCCGTTGGAGGCGGGAGAACGCTATGACATCCGGTTGGAGGCTGGGTTCGAGAAGAATGCCGTGGCGCGGTTCTGCTGGGAGACTCCCGGGCTCGATCGGCGTGCGATCCTTCCCGAGTTCCTTCATCCGGAGCCGGGCGTGAAGCGAACGCTGGAGGTTCCGAGCGAGCGTCGGCCCGAGGTGATCGCGCACTTTCAGTTCGAGGAGAAGGCCGGCGTGCTTTCGAGGAGTCGTACCGGCGGCGATGTCTTTGGACGGTTGACCGGGAATATCCGTCGAGTTGCGGGGAGATCGGGGCGGGCCCTCGAGTTCGAGGCGCGGGGCCGATTTGAGCCAGCGTTGCTTCCGGTCGATGAAGAGCTCCGCCTGCCGGACACGGACTATACCGTGGCGTTCTGGTTTAAGACCACGAACCAGACGGTCCGTTTGTGCGAGGCCAGGCGCTACTCAAGCTACAACAACCGATGGAGCGACCACATCGTGTCGCTGGAGCAGGGCAGGGTTCGATTCCGCCTTCAGGGCGACCAGGAGTTGGAGACCGCCGAGAAGTTCAATGATGGGAAGTGGCATCGGGTCGTGACGACGGTGGGGAAGGGAGGTCAGCGGTTGCACGTGGACGGCCAGCGGGCTGGCACCGGCAAGCTGGCTAGGCGCACCAAGACGAGCAACCGGCTCGGTCTCGACCTGGGGCCCGGGAGCGCCGAGGCGCTGGTAACGATGGATGAACTCCAGGTGCTGGGACGCGCGCTGACGGAAGCGGAGATTGCCCGGCTTGGGGATTAAGGAGTGGGCAGACCGGGGGCGGGGTCGGAATCGGAATCGTGAAAGGGAAATGCCTCGTCCTTCTATCAGGAAGTCGGTTTCCAAATCGCTTCGAAATCAATGGCGTGCGGTTCTGGGGCAGGGTGGCCGGTTAACGCGGAGGGGAGGCGGAACCGGCCCGCTTCATGGTGGGCGGACTCCACGGCTCGGCCTGCCCGGCGCCCTCAACCCGATCTCAAGGCGGGTGGGATTGCACCAGCGTGGTGAACTCCGGGTCGCCTGTGCCCAGGTACAGGTCCAGCCGCCCGTCATTGTCATTATCGCCTGAAACCAGGTTCAACCCGCCGGTCAGACCGGTCAGGCCCGCGGCCTCCGTTTCCTCGGCAAACTTGCCGGTGCCGGTGTTGCGAAAGTACCGCAGCGGGCTCGCCAGGCCCATCGCCGAATACATCACACCGAGCTGTCCGTCGCCGTCGAAATCCTCGGGGACACTCCCCCCGGAAGGATCCTCGACGGCGAGCCCGACCTCAGTGGCGATGTTGGGAAACCGGGGCAGGGGATACTCCGAGGCAAAGGCCGACGGTGGGATGCGCAGCCGGGTGGGCACCTGGTCCGGGTACTGGCCCAGCCTCATGTGGGCGAGGTTGATCAGCCATCGCGAGGGCAGGTTGCCGGGGATCTGGCGCTCAACGATTTCAAAGGCGCACGTTTATCGGAATGCGCTCGTGATGCCTTTGATTGGCGGTTCCGATGGACCCGGTAGTTCGAACCCGCAGCGTTGATCTTCGGGTGGAATCGGATCAGGCTCGCGGCCTGCATGATTCCCCGAGTGGTCCTGAATTTGGCCCGACAGCTGACTTGGTGTTGGCTGCTCGGGCCTTCGCTGGTCTGGGCGGCGGAACGGCCCACGGTGGTGTTGGAAGGCCAGGCGCGAGTCGTGGTGGACTTGCGCGGCGGTTCCATTGCCGAATTTCGCCTGCGGGATTCTTCCCTCAATCCGCTGAAGTGGGGCGTTCCTTCGCGTCAGGATCCGGAGAATCGCGGCTTCGGACATTTCCTGTGTCTAGACCGCTGGGGACCGCCGTCTGATGCCGAAGGAGCCCGTGGCGTTCCCTATCACGGCGAGGCGGCCCACGTGGCGTGGGAGATCACCCAACCGCTGGAGAAGTCCGCCACTCAGGCCCAGGTGGAGGTGTCCGCTCAGTTGCCGCTGGCGGGCTTGTCGATTCGGCGTCAGCTCCGGATGGCGCTGGCTCAGCCGGTCTGCCGCGTGGAAGAACAGGTGACGAACAACCGACCGCTGGGACGGATTTACAATCAGGTTCAGCACCCCACGATCGCCCCGCCGTTTCTCGATCCGACGACTCTGGTGGACTGCAATGGCCGGCGGGGATTTGCCCAGGGCAATCCGCTGCCGCATCCGGAGGAACCGTCGTTTTTCTGGCCCGCCGCCCTCAATCGCGACGGGATCGCGGTCAATCTCCGACGCCTCACCACCAACCCGGATCCCAACGTCGTGTCGTACGCGATTGACGAGACCTTGGGCTGGGTGACGGCAGTGACGCCCGGCCGGGGATTGTTAATTGGGTATCTCTGGAAGACGACGGACTATCCGTGGGTGAGTCTGTGGCGGGATGTGCGGGACGGTGCTCCAGTCGCTCGCGGACTGGAGTTCGGCACCACGGGATTGCATCAGCCGTTCAGCGTGCTGACCCAGGTGGGGCGCATTTGGGAGCGACCACTGTTCGCGTACTTGGACGCCGGAGAAACCCAGACCCGAGTTTATACGATGTTTCTCGCGGAAGTACCGCTCGACTTCGAAGGGGTGGAGCGAATCAGCCTGAATGGAACGACGCTGACCCTTCACGAGCGCCGCGTGAACTCGCCCCGGCAATTAAAGATCGAGGCGGGAAGGGAGTTCTGGCCATGAAGCACGCTGGTTTGCTCGCGGGACTCGGACTTCTCGGCCGTCTCGCCGTCGCTCTGGCTCAGGACGCCCCGGCACCCGTTCCGGCGGCTGATCTGACGTTGCTGCGTTGGGCGCGGGAGCCGCAGGTGATGGATCCCGTGGCGCTGAGCTTTGACGATCAGGGAGTGCTCTTCGTGGCCGAGACGGCGCGGCGCGGAACGGTGGACATCGACATTCGTTCGCATCGGACCTGGTTGGTGGAAGACCTGTCGAATCAGAGCGTGGATGATTTGCGCGCGTTCTTCCGGCGTCGAATGGCTCCGGAACAAAGCCAGGAGAATGCCTCGTGGCTCCGGGATCTCACGGGCGACGGCGTCCATGACTGGCAGGATCTGATTCCGGTGAAGGAACGCATCCGCCGCCTGGAGGATGCGGACGGTCAAGGCCGGGCGACTCGCTCCCAGGTTTTTGTCGAAGGCTTCAACGAAGAGATCTCGGGAGTGGTGGCGGGGGTGTTGGCGTGGCAAGGGCAAGTGTTCGTCACGGGGTATCCGGAGTTGAAACGCTTTCCGGTGAATTCCGAGGGATTGGCCGGGCCGGGTGAAACTGTGTTCCGCGGCTTCGGTGTGCATGCGGCCTTCGACGGTCATGACTTGCACGGCTTGATCGTGGGTCCTGACGGCAAGATCTACTTCACCTGCGGCGACAACGGTTTCTCGGTGACCACGCGGGAAGGAAAGCGGCTGCACTATCCCAACACCGGCGGCGTGCTGCGCATGAATCCGGATGGTTCGAATCTGGAGGTCTTTGCCACTGGCTTACGCAATCCCCAGGAGATTGCCTTCGACGAGTACGGCAACTGGTTCGCGGTGGACAACGACGGCGATCTCCGCGACGAGCGGGAACGGTTCGTTCACATCGCCGAAGGCAGTGATTCCGGGTGGCGCCTGCATTGGCAGTTTCGGGAACCCGGCTGGGCCGAGGTGACCCGGCAGCCGAATTACAATCCGTGGGTGGACGAACACATGTGGGTCCCGTCGCATCCGGATCAGCCGGCGTTCATCACGCCGCCCATCACCAACTACTCCGTCGGCCCGGGCAGTTTCGTCTTCAATCCAGGAACCGCGCTCAACGAGTCGTACCAGCACCACTTCTTCCTGATTCAATTTCCGGTGCAGAAGGTCACCGCGTTTCAAACGGTGCCGCACGGCGCGGGCTTCGCGATGGTCAACGAACGTTCCGTCCTCACCGGCATGATGGCGAGCGCGGTGGCGTTTGGGCCGGATGGCGGACTCTACGTCGCGGACTGGGACGGGATGTGGAATCCCAATGGGACGGGGTCCATTTGGCGATTGGACGATCCGAAGGTGCGGGGCACTCCGGTTCGAAACGAGGTGCAGACGCTGTTGCGGCAAGGTTTCGCCGAGCGCTCGAGCCCGAAGTTGATCCAAATGCTGGGACACGCCGATCAGCGGATCCGCCTGCGCGCCCAGTTCGAGCTTGTGCGTCGAGGAGCTCTGGCTGAACTCCAGGCGGTGGTCGGTCAGAGTTCGGCCCCTCAGTTGGCCCGGATCCACGCGCTGTGGGGAATCACCCAGCTGCGGCCGACCCTCCGGTCAGATCAGTTGCCCTGGGCGGATGCGGATCCTCTGATTCGCGGTCAAGTGGCCAAGGCCGCCGGCGAACTGCGGTTGGCGGATTCCGTGGCGAACCTTGAAACGCTCCTGAAGGACGCGAACGATCGGGTGCGATTCCAGGCGGCCCTGGCGTTGGGCAAGTTGGGCGAAGGTCGGTCGCTGGAGCCTTTGGTCGCGCTGCTGGCGGAATCGGGGGATCGGGATCCGTTCCTGCGTCACGCGGCCTGCCTGGGATTGGCTGGGCTTAAACAGGAAGCGGCACTGGGTGCCCTGACAAATCATCCCGCGGCGTCGGTTCGGGTGGGAGCGGTGGTCGCGCTGCGACGCCTGCAATCACCGTTGCTGGCGGGATTCCTGAGGGACTCGGATCGGCGGGTGCGTCGGGAAGCGGCCCGAGCGATTCACGATGATGCCGGAGTGCCCGCGGCGCTCCCGAGTCTGGCGGCGCTGCTGGACGAAGCCGGACCCGAAGACGAGGTCATCTGGCGCCGGGCGATCAGTGCCAACCTGCGGTTGGGAACGGAGGAGTCGGGTCGGCGGTTGCTGGCAGCGCTCCAACGGTCCACGGCTTCGGAGGCACTGCGCCTGGAAGCGTTGGAAGCGTTGGCCGTTTGGAACACCCAACCCAGCCTCGATCGAGTGGAGGGTCAGATACGTCCGCTCAGTCCGCGTCCGGCCAAGTTGGGCGTGGACCTCTTGGCGGGCGCCCTGGAGCCGCTGTGGGCCGGCGCTTCTCCCGACTTGGCGGTGGGCCTGGTTCGGGTGGTGTTGGAGCAGCAGGTGCCGGCGCCGACGCGACTGTTCGCCGACTGCGTGGCGGCGACGAATCAACCGCCGCGCGTTCGGGCGCAGGCACTGCAAGCCCTGGATCAGCGACAAGCCGAGGCGTTGCCGGCCGCTGTGGATCGGGCCTTGATGGATTCCCAGGCCGAGGTTCGCCGGGCGGGTTGGGAAATTTTGGCCCGGAGAGATCCGGCGCGGTTTCTCCAGAAGGCCCGCGTCGAATTTGCCCAGCAGACGCTGCGGGACCAGCAATGGACCCTGCGCTTGCTGGGTGGGCTAACCGCGCCGGAAGCGGGAGACCTCCTGGCGAGTTGGGTGGAGACTTGGACGACGGGAGGATGGCCGCAGGAGTTGAATCTGGATTTGTGGGAAGCGGTGCAGCGTCAGCCGGACGGTCCGCTCAAATCGCGGGTGTCGTCGTGGGTGGAGGCTGATCCCGCGAGACGGAAACAAGCCCTGTTGGCGGGCGGGGATTCGGAGGCGGGCCGGCGGGTGTTTCGTTCGTCGGTTCAGGGTCAGTGCGGTCGTTGTCACGATGCTGGCGGGGAAGGGCTCCAGGCGGGTCCCGTTCTGGCGGGCATCGGCCAGCGCGTGTCGCGGGAATATCTGCTGGAGGCCCTGCTGGATCCAAGCGCCCGGCTGGCCGATGGCTATGGAACGGTTCGCGTGACCTTGAAGAACGGCGAGGACTTGGACGGGCTGAGGCTGGCGGAATCCGCGCGGGAGATCCGTCTGCGTCTGGCCACGGGTGAAGTGCGGACCATACCGGTGACCGACATCCAGGAGCGTTCCGCCAATCCCATCTCCGTGATGCCGCCGATGGGCGACGTCATGTCCCCGCGGGAACTGCGCGATCTTGTAGCGTTTCTGTCGGCGTGGAAGTGAACCTGAAGACGGGGAGCAGAGGAGGAGAAAGCGGGAGGGGGCGAGGGGGAGCGTATGGAGCGTCCCGTAGCCGCCGACGGCAGAAGGCGCCATTCAATCCCACAACGCGTAACTTAGCCTTTCGCCTGTGAAGTCTGAACCGTCCCGAGAATCTCCCGCGGAGGCGCCGGGGCGCAGAGAAAAGTGAATCTGGAAAACATGAAAACAGGAAAGGGAACGGGAGAGGGGGAGAAAGTGGGAGGGGGAGACTTGGAGCCACGGTGAAGGAGTCGCTAAGCGTTTGGAGTGCGGCAGCCCTCTAGCCCTCTGCCGCTTCAGCGCGTGAGCGGTAAGTGGGCGTGAGGAATGCTTCATACCCTAGAACACCCGTTTACAACCTATGCCAGCTGCGGTAAGAAAAATCCTCAGGCAGAGGCCATTTCGGTGAATCAACTGTTCAAGCCCGAGAGCACGGACTGGAAAGGCACTCCTTCAGATGACCACGCCGCCTAACACAAGATCGCTCCACACAAACCACCGCTCGTCGTTTCGAGTTCGGGCCCGCCCAACCGCCGGACGCGGGATTCGCTGCGCGCGTCCGGATTTGGAGGCGATCGTTGGGCGCCAAACCAATCCTGTGTGATCACCTGTTCCAAATGTAGGAGAGCCTACGAAGCTGACTACGCCAGCGGCTACCCCGGACATGTGGACGCCCCTGGTTCGTACGTTGCCAAGGCGATACTCTTTGGATTGATCGCTGCTGTTTGCGGAGTGACAGCCATCTTTGCTTTTCATCGGCCTCTGGGTGCTGTGGCTTTGGCCTTCTTGATTGGAGCCCTGATCTCCCTCGCATACATTCCGGAAGCGCTGAGGGAATGTGAGCACAACGGTGGAGCCGTATGTCCATCTTGCGGGCACAGAAATGAGGTGAAGTGGAATTCGTAACGGACAATAGCCAAGGCTCCTGCAGTGAACGCGCCGATTCTACTGTGGTTTTGGATCGAACACGCTTAGCTCCGCGTGTTTTTGCAGCGACGCTCGGGGGTGAATTTGGAACGAATCATGGCACTTTCACCCAGACAAGCCATCTACCGGGAGATGTTGCATTGGTCGTTTCGAAGTCGGGAGCGCCAGTCCGCGATTCCAGCGGCGATCGTTCGCATGAAGACCTACGCGTGCCTTAACTGCGGACGAGGCTTGGAGTCAGGGGAGTTTGCTCCCCCAAGCGACCGTGGGTCGCTGTACCCCCGCTGCCCCGCATGTGGCTCACCGATTTCCGCTTCTGGCACTGTGTTCATGGTCGCGGGAGTGCTGTGGGCACTAATCTGCTTCCTCTTCCCGGGAGGCGAGGCGGAGTTCGCGGCGCTTGTGGGCGGCGGAGCGCTGGCGGCGTTGGGCGCGACCCGTCTTATGGGCCAGTTTCGAGCAGGCCGGCGTTGGAAATGCGATCGAGCCTCCTCACCGTAGAGGAAGGTGAATCTGGAAAACATGAAAACAGGAAAGGGAACGAGCGAGGGAAAACGTGGGAGGGGATATTTGGAGAGATGGTGAAGGGGTCGCGAAGCGTTTATAGAGGTAGGAATGGGGGATTGACCCCACCC
>JAFLEF010000062.1 GCA_017309115.1 Verrucomicrobiota bacterium
AGGGAAAGAACCGGTCATAGCTCGCCGAGGGCGCCCCCAGTCAACTCAGTACCGCCACTTCGCACTCCAAGCCAGTTTCTTTCACCATTAGCCTCCTCACAGGAGGTGGGCGCTGTTTTCCAGATTCGCCTCTATCCCCCGCGGCGTGGAGTGATTGACGCGTCTGCACCCTCGCTTGTGTGCTGCGCCCTACTCCACGACTGCTTGGAAGAAGAGACCGGGGACTGCGGCCCAGAGAATGGGCTCAAAGGTCAGCTGTCCGGTGAAGGTCAGATTGGTGGTGAGCGGTGTCCACTGGGACTGGGTCAGAAAGGAGGATCGGTTGAGAACGTAGCGTCCGGGTGTTCCGACGAGTTGCAGGCGACCCTGGCCTTCCAGGGTGGGCTGCAACTCCAGGGTGGGCGGTGTTTCCACGGCGGCGGTCCGATTGGCGGCTTCCACCAAGTCGACCTGAGCCTCCCAGTAGGTCGGAAGACGATCCCAAGGATTGGGCAGCAAATCGTCGGTGACAAAGAGGAATCCCGCGTTGCGTCGTTGAGCCAAGGTAACAGCGTTGGTGAAGGCGCCGGTATTGGTGATGCTGTGCAGCAAGTGACAGAACTGATGCGCGGGATACTTCCGGTTCCACGCGGCCGGGGTGTATCCGGGGTATCCCGTGCCCTGCTCGAAGGTCACCACGGTGTCCACGGTGGAGCGGCTCAGATACACTTCGGCGGTTTGCGTGCCCGGATTGCCGGTGACGTGGTAGCCGGGTTTCAGTCGAGTGATGTAGTCCTTCAGTTCGGCGTAGTAGTTGACGGTGGCGGTGCCCCCGTCGTTGGCCATTTCGTCGAGGAAGAATCCGTCGAGCGGATAAAGTTCATGGTATCGCTGGAGATCGGCCTTCACGTCCGCCAAAGGGCGGCGTCCATACTGGGTGTAGACGTATCCGGTGACCCGGCCACCGGCAGTGCGAACGGAGCGAATGGCCTGGAGATACCGGGGGTCGGCGCTGGCACTTCCGGGTCCGCTGTTGGGATTCATGATGGCCACGAGCGGAACTCGGGCGGCGGCGGCGGCGAGGCGGTTCCAGTCGCTGCCCGTGGAGGGGTAGAAGTAGGCGGGAACCATCAGCGACAATCCGGCCGCGGCGAGCGGTCCCGGCGATAGCGTCAACACGCCGAGCAGAAGTGAGCGGAGCAGTGGAGGCATTAGCGGGGGGCGCGAGATCGAGCGCGATCCTGGAACGCGCTGGCGTTGGAGTTGGAGTCGGTCATGAATCCCAAGGCGCCCAAGGTGCGCGAACCGGCTGTGCTTGTCATCCTGCAGTCGGGGCGGTGGGGAAACTGAGGGGAAGGAAAGGGTAAGGGGTAAGGGGTAAGGGGTAAGCGGGAAGCGGGAAGCGGGAAGCGGGAAGCGGGAAGCGGGGGGCAGGCTCGAAACGTCACTCGCCGGGACCGAAAGCGGTAGCTTCGCTACCGCAGTCAGGACGCGTCGCGAGCCGCTTACCCCTTCCCATAGGCTAGGGGTTGGCCGTGGGACTTCCGGCGAGCGGGGCGACGTGACCGTCCATGAAGACGACATTCTTGCCGAGCTTGGGCGGTTGTGCATGAACCGATTCGTAGTCGAGCAGGAGGGGAATGGTGGCGGGAGGATAGGACATGAAGAAGTTGGTCACCCCACCGGAGAAGTCTCCTTTCTTGAGCAGCAGGAAGGCGCTGTCGGTTCGGGTCTCATCGAGGCGTTCGCCGTTCAGATCGTGGTTCCACTCGTAACTGGACCCTTCAGCCGCAAACCGGCCGCGACGCTCCGCCGGACACTTGAAGACCGTGGCCGCGGTGGCATTGGTGCCGCCCTGCTTGCCCACGTACGGCGCCAAGACGTCGCAGATCCGTGGCAACGGCTTCTGGGGATCGATGGGTTGCGACGGCAGGATCTCGGCGGAGGGCAAACGATCCTGGTGATCGCTGGCATAGGCGCGGGTGGCGATTCCCAGTTGGCGAAGGTTGCCGACACAGGCGGCCTCGTAAGCCTTGGCCTTCGAGCGACCCAGCGCGGGCAGCGCCAGGGCTGCGAGAACGGCGATAATGGCGACTACAACCAGCAGTTCGACCAAGGTGAAGCCGAAGCCGTGGTGGCGAGAGTTCGAGGAATTCTGCAAGGGATTCATGAGGAGAACGGAAGCGAAGGATGGGAACGGTGGAGACGGGTGATTAGCCGCCGATCGGACCGCGGCGGGCCAGCTTGACTCTTTGCTCAGGCGTGAGTTCCCGGAACTTCCGATCCGGGTCGGGGGGACGAAGCTGCTTTCCGGGATCGTTTGGGCCGGCTGTCTTTGAGGAACCGGAGATAGTCCCGGAGGGGGAGACTGAAGTATCCGTCAACGGGGTGCGAAAACGATCGCGGTTGGCGAGCCAAACACCCCCGACGGCAATCAGCGCCGCCAGGGCCAGGAGAAGGCGTTTTGTTTTCATGGAGTGAATCAAACTTCGTCGCCAGAATTCGCGCTTTCGCTGACGAGGCGATGAGGATGTGACCAAGTCCACGCGCGTCCGGGATGAACTCAGTGGAACCGGGGACGAAGATCAGGCCTGCTCACCCAGCGGCATTGATCCCGCTCAGACGGCCCCGAGGCGCGCCTGCAGTTCCGTCAGGCTACAGGTCATGTCGAGTCGCGTGCCGGTCTTGAGTAGCAGCGAGTAGCGTCCCGATCCCGCCGGCTGGATTTCACGAATGCACGCCAGGTTCACCACGACCGAGCGGCTCACGCGCATGAAGCCAGCTTGCGCGAGCCGAGCTTCCATGGCCGAAATGGTTTCCCGCAGGATGTGCTGGTCCTTGCCGGCGTGCAGGACGACGTAATTGCCCGCCGCTTCGACCCGCGAGATTTCTTCGGGCTTGAGGAACAGAATTCGTTCGGCGGAGCGCACGAAAATCCGGCCACCAGCAGAACCGGATTCCGCGGGACGCGCAGCCATTTCGAGTCGGCTTCGGGCCTTTTGCAGGGAGATCTTGAAGCGGGCTTCGCTGAAGGGCTTCAGCAAGTAATCCAGGGCACTGAATTCGAACGCGCGAATCGCATGTGCATCATGGGCTGTGGTGAAAATGACGACTGGCACAGTCCCGGGTGCCAGCGCCTCGAGGACTTCGAATCCGTTGAGCCGCGGCATCTGCACATCGAGAAAGAGCAGGTCCGGCTGATGCCTCTGACTTTCCTTGAGGGTTTCCGCGCCATCCCGGCACTCCGCCACGAGTTCGACGTCGGATTCCTCGGCCAGGAACGAACGGATTCGTTCCCGCGCCAGGGGTTCGTCATCGGCGATAATGGTGCGGATCTTTTTCAAGCGTCCGATTTCGGGTTGGCGTCGTTAGCCTCGGCGGATTGCCAGGGAATTTCCACGCGGACCAGAACGCCTCCGGTGGGTCGGGCCGAAAGTTCCAGCTTCTGGCGGTCACCGTAAAGGGTCTGCAAGCGGTCCCGCAGATTCGAGAGACCGATTCCGGTTCCCGGATTGGCGGGAGAATTCGGGAACTTCGGAACCAAATCGGGGGACATTGTGGGGAGTCCCAGACCGTCGTCCTCCACGGTGAGCACCAGTTTTTCGCCCACGCGGGTCGCGGTCAACCGCACGGTGCCGGGCTTATCAGCCGGCTCGATTCCATGGCGCAGGGCATTCTCGACCAGGGGTTGCAGTACCAGGGTCGGGACCCGGCACTCCCAGGTGGCGGGTGGAAAATCCTGTTCCACGCGTAGTTTGTCGCCGAAGCGAGTTTGTTGGATTTCCAGGTAGCGTTGGACGAACTCCAATTCTTCGCGCAGGGAAGTCTCCTGACGTTCGGATTGGCTAAGGGCCAGCCGGAGCAGTTCGCTCAGGGAAACCAGTGTGGCTTCGGCCAGGCGGGGATCGCGCCGCAGCAGCGTCGTGATCGCATTGAGACTGTTGAACAGGAAATGGGGCTGCAGCTGGGCCTTCAGCGTGTTGAGGCGAGCGCGGGCCAGATGGGACTCCAGCACGAGCGTTCGCCGCTCCCGTTCCCGGAGGCGGCGATGGAAGTACACGGAATGAACCAGGCCAGTGATGGCGCCATAAGCCAGGAGATCCAGAATGGTGGAGCGCACGACCGCATTCAGGGAAGGCGAACGGGGAGACTCGAAATCGATCGACCTGGGCGGGGATGAGCCGACGGGTTCCATCGGCGGTCCGGGCGATGGGCGCGGAGTGAGCCCGGTTGATTCCAACGGAGGCGGTCCCGGAGGCGTCGATAACCTAGGGCTGCGAAAGGCGACTTCATGACAAGCCCACGCGAAGGTCAGGCAGGCGACGAAGTTGAGCGGGAGGTTCTGGTGGAGACGAGTTCGTTCCAGAGGAAAGAACCAGGCGACCCAAATCAGATAGGGGCCGAACAGCACCCACGGGTAGATTCGTTGCAGTCGAAGGGTGAAGCCGACGAGTTCGTGAACCGTTTGAGTAAAACCCGCCTCGTGGGGATTCCGTTCGTGAAGGATCCACAAAGAAGGACCTCCGTTGTGGAGGCCCAACCAGTCGAGGACGAAAGCGACGAGGGCGGTCCATCCGACGATCGTCAGCCAGAGGACCGGCCGACGCCACGCTGGTTGCGGCGTCTGCTCTTCCGTACCGCGAACGGCGCCGTTGCCGAACGGGGCGCCCGCAGCGCCGTTGGTTTCAAGCCCCACCCGGGGAACCCAAGTCACTTCAACCCCAAAAGCAATCCCCCAGGGATCAATCCTGAGAAAAGTGGGACGAATGTTGTGAACTGGGGGACGAAGGGCAGGGGGATTGCGGTTCGCATGGGAGGGTTTCGCCGCAGCGGTCCGTTTGTCTTCCGGGTGTCATCCGCTGGCGTTGGATGGGGCCAGCTTTGTTCGCCGACCGAAATTTGGCCGTGCGTCGGCCGGGCTTCGTGAGTATGGGGTGCAGGACATCAGAACCATCAGATGAAGACTTTATCGCGGCTCACCTTCCTCCTCCTTGGGCTGTTCGCCTGGATTCCGATGCTTCTGGGGCAGGGAACCTTCAACGCGAGCAACAATTACACTCCCGCCGGTAGTTCCACGAAGGCGTTCATCTTTGACTTTGGGAACGCTCCCTACCCCAAAGCCAAAGGTCGGGTGGCCATTCGCGATCAGCAGAATCGCTACCTCAGTCCCAACGGAGATCGAGGTGTCGGCCTGACCCTGGACGGGCTGTTCTTTATCAATGGTCTGGTCCTGCCCGGAGTGCCGGCCGGTTCCCCCGGGTCGGTTATCTTGTACTTCTGGGATGTCACGACGGGCGAAACCTACGATACGGCCTCGATTCGCGCCTTCGCGTTGGTGAATTTGAATGTCTTGGGAGGTGGTGAAACTCCGGCTTCGACCTTTGCGGTTAATTCCGACTTCAAGGGATTGCGGGTCAACTGGGACCCACCTCCCACCTCGTTTTCCTTTCGGTTGGAGAATGGGGCGGCCGTTTTGGAACGGGTGGCGGGAAGCCGCGAGGGAATTCTCCGTGTGCCCGATCAGTATCAAGGATTTCCGGTGACCAAGATCGATGATCAGGCCATTTCAAATTCTTCCTTCTACCAGATTCACCTGCCCGCGACGCTCCGGGAGATCGGTGCCCGGGCTTTCTCAAGGTGTTCGGGGCTGATGGGAATCGTCATTCCGGAGGGGGTCACGAATCTGGGGGTCGGTGCCTTTGAGTATTGCCGTAACCTCACGACCGTCGTTTTGCCAACGGACCTCAGGATTCTGCCGAGCGAACTCTTTAGCCAGTGCGTCCAGTTGCAGGTTCTTTCGCTTCCGCCCGGCCTCACGACGATTCAGCCGCGAGCCTTCAGTGGGACGAGTCTGAAGTCCCTGACACTACCCTCACGGGTCCGGGAGATCGGCCGGGAGGCCTTCGAGGGCTGTCTGTCGTTGGAAGCAATTGGGGTCGCTGAGGGGCATCCCACGCTGGCGTCGGTGGACGGAGTGTTGTTGGCCCGTTCGCTGAATCGCATTGTGCACTATCCGCCCGCTCGTCGCGGACTGTTCTCGATTCCCTGGGGACTGGAGAACATTGAGTCACACACGTTCGCTGGAGTCGCTGGGCTTTCGGAGATCGAGATTCCGCCGAGCGTGACCAATATCTCGGTGGAAGCGTTTGTCGGATGTCCGCTCACCTATGTCAGTATTCCCGGATCGGTCACTACCGTGGGAGCGGGAGCCTTTCGGGGTTGCCCGTTGAAAGGCATCGAACTTCAGGAAGGGATCCAAACATTGGGGCGCCGCGCCCTGTTCGAGTGCCCGCAACTAACCGAAGTCCGATTTCCAGCCTCGCTCGTGACACTGGATCACGAAGCGTTGGCCGGATGTACGTCGCTTCGCCGGGCGGACTTTCGGGGAGGTCGAGCCATTGGGACGGGCGCCTTCCAAGGCTGCACCCGTTTGGCTGAGGTTCAATTCCCGGAGACTCTGAGGAGTGTGGGAGCCTTGGCCTTTGCCGAATGCCCGGCGATGCGACGCGTGGTTTTTCCCGCGGAAACGCAGACGTTGGGGGCCCTCTTGTTTCGGGGCTGTACCCAGCTTTCCGAGATTATCCTTCCCAGATCTCTCACTCGTGTCCCCTCGTTTCTCTTGGCAGGATGTACGGGGCTCACCCGGATCGATCTTCCGGATCCGGTGGCTACGATTGAAGCTTCGGCGTTTGCAGGCTGCGTGAATCTCCGGGAGGTTGGCTTGCACGCTGTAAAGGAGATCTCTTCCTGGGCCTTCGTTGACTGCGTTTCGCTGACCGAAGTGCACCTGCCGGCAACCTTGGAGCGGATCGAACGAGACGCCTTCCAAGGATGTGAACAGCTAACCAGCATCTTCTTTGAAGGCTCTCCTCCCAGTGGCGCCGTGGACCTCCGGATTCCCGATACGACCGCGCTGTATCGGCTTTTTGATTCCCCTTCGTGGGGCTCGTTTCGTCACCCCAATGGGACTCGAGATTGGTCGCCTGCCGTGGCGGTCGAATTGGACCCGGGAGGAAATGGCGCGTTGACTCTACGAGCCCACTGGGCGGAGGGGAAACGGGTGGTCTGGCAGACGTCCCAGCGGTTGGAGGCCGAACAATGGGAACCGGTCTCGACCAACCAGATGGTGCTCCGAACCTCCACGCTCGTGGACACCAGTCCAGCCCAAGCCAAGCGTTGGTATCGCGTTGTCTCGGCTGATCCCTGAGAAGTGGGTCGACTGGGAGCGCTGGCGTCTCGCCGGCGAGTGGGAGACGCTGGGAGGAACAGGAAAAGGAACTGGCCGGCGAGACGCCACCTCTCCCGGGTGGGAAGCGGCCAGAGGGGAGACTTGGGGAGACGGAGGTGCCCCATGCTTTGCCCCTTCCTTACCGCTTACCGCTTACCGCTTACCCACCGTCAGGCTTCCGCCAGCGGGGTGATGACGACTTCGACTTCCATCTGACGCTCGGTGGTTCCGCGGTAGTGGCCGCGGACCGGGGTGACGTCGGCGTAGTCGCGGCCTACTGCGATTTTCACGTAGGTCTCGTCAGGCGCGCGATTGTGCGTGGGATCCAGGGCGCACCAGCCTTGACCAGGGACAAACACCTCCACCCACGCATGGGTGGCGCTGGCGCATTCCGTGGCCAGATAACCGCTGACGTACAAGGCCGGAATTTTCACCGCCCGACACATGCCCAGCATCACGTGCGCGAAGTCCTGACAAACCCCGGCGCGCTGCTCGAGCACTTCGCTCATGTGGGTGTGCACATGGGTGCTGTTGGAGACGTACTTCAGATGGCCGTACAGGAAGCGCATGATGGCCACTGACGCCTGCCAGATGTCGGTTTGCCCGGCCGTCGCGTCCAGTGCCAGTCGCCAGGTCGCGGGATCGAGATCCACATATCGGCTGGGTTGCAGATAGTCGAAGCACCGCTCCGAGCGGGCGGCTTCGACCAGGCGGGACATCGGGGCCGGCGTTAGGTCGAGCGAAAGCGCCTGGGGCCGCGTGCTGATGCGCGTCAGCGCTTCGATGGACAGGTGCGAATGGGCTTCGGGAATCTCAAAGTGGTGCACCCAGTTCTTGTAGAAATCCTCGTAGTGCTTGAGGCGTCCTGGGGGCAGGACTTTCAAGAGGAACGACTCAACCGTTTGATGCTCGTTGGTGACCGGTTTGAGTCGGACTTCGTTGAAGCTCTCGCGGACGGGCGAGGCGTAGCTATAGCGGGTCCGGTGGAGAATTTCGAAACGCATCGACGGACTCACCATGACGAATCGAAGAGCGTGATGTCGAACTGCGAGTGGCGGAAGATTGGCTTGGCGGTTCAATTTCGTGCGCCCTGTTCATAACCCTTCAGGCTGTTGGGAATTGGCCAAATTAACTTCCGACCTTAGGATCGCTCCATGTCGCCTCGTCGCCGTCTGCTTCTGCTCGCCTCGCTCGCTCTGGTGTTGGCGTGGGGATTGGCGTTCGGCGGATTCGCCTGGGCCCGCGCGACCCGTGTGACGCCGGAACGGATCAGCCGCTATGTGCAGTCGGTGGACTGGGCGCGGCTGACTCCGGAACAACGGGAAAAAGCCCTGCGCAAACTGGCCGATCTCCTGAACCGATTGTCTCCCGAAGACCGTCGCACGGCCCGAATGGATGCCGCCTTCCGCGGGCTTTTTCCGCAACTCACCACGGCCGAGAAGGAACTGTTCCTGGAACTCACCGTTCCCACCGGTTTCAATCAAATGCTGGTGGCCTTTGAACAGATGCCGGAGGACCGGCGACGGCGCGCCATTGGCGAATCGGTGCGCCGTCTGCGGGAGGCCCGGGAACGGGCGGCCGAGGAACCCCGGGCCGAAGGTGACACCAACGCCCCACCCGAACTAGCGCCGGAGCTGCAGGAGAAGGTGGTGCAACTGGGGTTGAAGAGCTTTTACGAGAGCGGATCGCCGGATGTGAAGGCCGAGGTGGCGCCGCTACTGGAGGAGTTGCAACGGAACATGGAGAGCGGTCGGAGCTTTCGGCAGCGGCGGGGCCCGCCCGGACTATGAAGCGACGTCAGGCCTTCACCTTGGTAGAACTTTTGGTGGTGATCGCGATCATCGGGGTACTGGCTGGGTTGATGTTGCCGGCTCTCTCGAAGTCCAGTGAACGGGCGCGGGTCACCGTCTGCCGCTCCAACCTGAGTCAATTGGGCGTGGCCTTGCGGGTGTATCTCGACGAAAATCGGAACCGGTTTCCGACGATGCACAATCGGGTTCGCGGGACCAATGACGCCGGACTGCGGACGCCGGACGTCGTCCTTCAACCTCAACTGGGTGTCTCCCGGGTCTGGCAATGTCCGTCGGATCGGGTCCGCTTGTTCGAGGAGACCGGCTCCAGCTACTTCTGGAACAATCTGCTCAATGGCCAGACGGCGGATCAGGTGCGTTTGCTGGGATTGCCGATGAAGGACTCGCGATTTCCCCTCTTTAGCGACAAGTCGGGATTTCATTCCGCGATGGGAAGCGGAAGGATGCAGAATCACCTCTACGCCGACGGACAGGTGAAAGACTTCTTTCTTCTGGAGCCCGACAAATGATTCAGCTGCGTGATCTGAACAAACGCTTTGGGCGACGTCCCGCCGTGATCGGACTGTCCCTGGAGGTGCGTCGGGGCGATGTGTTTGGTCTGCTCGGACACAACGGCGCCGGCAAGAGCACGACGATTGGGATGTTGTTGGGTCAGGTCTGGCCTTCGAGCGGGACGGCGCTGATTCAGGGGCACGATGTGGCCAGCGACCGCGCTCGCGCACTGGCCCGGGTGGGGGCGATCTTTGAGGCGCCAGCGTTTTACGATTATCTGAGCGGCTGGCGAAATCTGGAGATTCTGTCCGGATACACCGGGCCGACCGCGCCGGCCCGGTTGCGGGAGGTACTGGACTGGGTGGGGCTGTCGGGTCGGGAGGGTCAGGCCGTCCGGACTTATTCCCACGGAATGCGTGCCCGGTTGGCCTTGGCGCAAGCCTTGGTGCCGAATCCGGAATTGTTGATTCTCGACGAGCCGACCAATGGACTCGACCCGGAAGGCATTCACGAAATGCGGGCGACCATTCGGCGGTTACATGCTGAGTTGGGGCTAACGTTGCTATTGTCCTCGCATCTGCTAACGGAGGTGGAGCAGTTGTGTTCGCGCATCGCTGTGTTGAATCAGGGCCGGAAAGTGTTTGAGGGCGCCCTGGCGGAGGCGCGGCAGGCTCAGGATTGGGTGCGGGTGGGAACGGATGATTTTCCGGCGGCCGTTCGGATGCTCACGACGGAGGGCTTGGTGACTCGCTCGCAGCCGGAGGGCTTGGTGTCCCTCGCGGCGGGAGTGCCAGTGAGTGCCGTAACCAAACGGTTGGTGGACGCCGGGTTCGCGGTTCACGAAATTCGCCGCGAAGTGCAGACCCTCGAGCAGTTCTATTTGTCCCTGATGAAGGAGCCCGCCCCGCTGGAATCGGTGGCGTCGTTATCCGGTGAGAACCGCTGAATTCTGGCTCGCATGTTTCTAACCCAACTCCGGCACGAACTCTGGAAGCTGTTTGGCAAGCAGCGCACCTATCTGGGTTTCGGCATGTTCTTCCTGGCGCAGGTGGTGATCCTGATGGTGTTTCGGTTCTCGCGGGCTTCCCGCGGCATGGGAGATCTGCTGGAGAACAACGGCTACTCCTTCACGGATTTTCTTTCTCCGCTCACGGCGGCGGCTTTCACCAACTTCTGGTTGGCGTACCTGCTGTTGCCGCTCTACGGCTCGCTCATTGGCGGCGACCTGGTGGCGAAGGAAGCAGAGGATGGAACACTCCGCATGATTCTGGCGCGACCGGTGTCGCGGGTCCGGTTGCTGGCGCTGAAGTGGGTCGCGGGCGCGGTCTTCTCGCTGATTCTGACCCTGGTGCTGGGTCTGACGGGACTGGCGTTGGGGATGATGTTCTTTCCCTGGGGAGGGCTGTTCGTCTTTGTTCCGGGCGAATTGTTCGGGGTGTTCTCCGCGGGCGACGGACTCGTGCGCTATGCCGGGGCGCATCTGCTGATGATGGTTAAGGCCACGACGGTGATGGGGTTGGCCTTCTTCTTCGGATGTCTACCGGTGAAGCCGGCGGCGGCGACCATTCTCGCGCTGTCGTTCATCTTTCTGAATTTCATCCTGATGAACATCCCGTGGTTTGCCGATCTGAAGCCGTGGTTTCTGACGTACCATTTGAATCTCTGGCAGCAGCTTTACGAGCAACCGGTGCCGTGGTCTCGGGTGGGTGAGTCCCTGAGTCTGCTGGCCGGTTTCAACGCGACTTTCTTCGCCGCCGGTGCGGCGGTGTTCGGTCTGCGCGATTTGAAGTCGTGAGGTGGGACTTCCGTGACCGAAGAGGGGAATGAATCTGGAAAGCCGGAAAGGGAGCGGGAGAGGGGGGAAAGTGGGAGGGGGAGACTTGGAGAGACGGTGAAGGAGTCGCGAAGCGTTTGGAGTGCGGCAGCCCTCTGCCGCTTTGGGGCGCGTCGATGCCAGGTGGCCGCCAGAGTTACCCAATTTCCAGTCGCCTGGACGAAAAGCAGTCAACTACTAGGTGGGAGTGGGAGTCCGCAGATTGACGCCGATTCTCGCAGATTTTCGGAGGGGCGTGGTAGCCGGGCGCGGTCTTCGGTATGTAGTACCGGCTTTAGCCGGTGGAGCTGTAGAACAAGCTGGGCGTTTAAGGACTCCATAGGCGTGAGCTCGAGGCGACGGCTCCGCCGCCTGAAGGCGGGACTCCGAACGGGGAACTCCGAACGGGGAACTCCGAGCGGGGGGAACCCGGCGCGGTCTTCGGTATGGAGTCCCGGCTTCAGCCGGTGGAGCTGTAGAACAAGTTGGGTGTTTAGGGACTCCACGGGCGTGAGATCGAGGCGATGGCTCCGCCGCCTGAAGGCGGGACTCCGAACAAAAAGGCGGGACTCGGATCGATGGGGAGCGGATTTGCGCTCGTCGGGCGGGGATGCGGGCGGCAGTGTTCGGGCAACCAATTCAGTCGATTTTGCCATTTCACCATCAACCCCTGTTCCTGCCATGCGTTATGTGATGAAGGAGAAGTTCTGGACGCTGACCAATCAGTTCGACATTCGGGACGATACCGGGAAGGTCGTGTTCCTGGTCAAAGGTCAGTTCTTCAGTTTGGGCGACAAGTTGTCGTTTCAGGACCCGTCCGGAAACGAACTCCTGTTCATCCGGCAGAAGATGCTTTCGTTGGGACACACGTTTCTGCTGGAACGAAAGGGTGAGGTCATTGCCCGAGTGTACCGGCATTTGTTCACGCTGATCCGGTATCGGTTCACCGTGGATGTTCCGGGTCCCAATGACCTCGAGGCGGCCGGAGACTTTCTCAACCACGAGTACACCTTTACCCGGCCTGGCGCCGCTGGGCCGGTGGCGACGGCGAGCAAGCGATGGTTTTCCTGGGTGGATACCTACGGCATCGACATCGCGCCCGGGGAAGATGACGTGATGCTGCTGGCGTGCGCCGTCGTGATCGACCTGGTGATGCATCCTTCCGACGGACGGTTGTCCTGAACCGGACAGCATCAACTGAGCATTTCGACAGACTCAGCCCTACTCCTCGCCGTCGTAGTATTCCGTAAACACGGGGCGGAATGTCTTGGCTAAGGTGGTCATGGCGACTTTGCCGCTGTCCGGATAGTGGCAATCATCGGCGATGGGGTTGTCGGAGATGACCCAGAATTCGAGGGGCTCCGTTCCGGTGTTGGTCACCGAGTGGGCCTCGCCGGGGGGTGTCAGGAAGGCGTCGCCAGCACGGATCGGGGTGTTGCCTTCGGGAGTCCGAACTTCTCCGGTGCCTTGAGTCACTAAATAGAATTCCCATTGGGCGGAGTGGCTGTGGAACGGGTAGTTGATGGCACCGGGCGGGACGCGGAATTGGTCCAATTCGAAGGGCCAACCTCCGCCCCAGGTACCGGTGTCAGGCTTGGAGCCCATCGCCTGGCTGGGACGGCGGAAGCTGCGGGCGAATTTGCCTTTGGGCGAACGTTGCTCGGTCCAAGGCAGGTCGGGAACGTGGATCTTGGTCATGCGCGGAAATCCTGCGAATTCGGGGCCGGCGCGTCAGGAGAATTCCCGATTTTCCGGCGCAGAATCAGTTCTTTCGAGGGAACCGCCTCCGGTCTGGGTCGGGACAGCCATCCGGGTGTCGTGGCATTCCCCTTGCCAAGGACCGGGTGCTTCCCTGATTTTCGCTCATGGCAACACCGGTTGACCCCGCGGAGATCGATTCCGCGTTCTACCAGCCCGCCGACGAGTTTTTCCCGAGTCAGCGCGGCGTGGCTCTCACTTACGACGACGTCACTCTGGCGACGCTCTATTCGGACGTCCTGCCGCGGGAGACTCAGCTGGACACCACCCTGGCGGAAGGGTTGGAACTGCACGTCCCCATTGTGTCGGCCGACATGGACACGGTGACTGAATCCCGGATGGCCATCGCTTTGGCGCAACATGGCGGTCTGGGACTGATCCACTACAACATGACCGAACGCGACCAGCTTTCGGAGGTCAGCCGGGTCAAGAATCACGTTCACGGGCTGATTCAGGATCCCATCAAGGTTCAGGCGGACCAGGAGATCGGCGAGGTTCTGGCCCTTATTGAGAAGAAGAAGTTTTCGTTCAGCACCTTTCCGGTCGTGGACTCCGGGAATCGGTTGCTGGGCCTGTTGCCGGGCCACGTGGTGAAGCCGCGCTATGCCAAGCGGAAGGTGCATGAAGCGCTGACTCCCCGGGCGGAAGTGCGGACCATTCACGAGCGGGAGCTGGCGAGCGATCCCATTGGTCGGGCGGATCGGTTCTTCACGGAGAATCCGGGCATTCACAAGCTGTTGGTGGTGGATGATGACGATCGGCTGCGCGGACTGTTCACGATGAGCGACATCGAGCGCATCACCCAGGAACGCAGTGCGCAGCTGAAGCCAGCTCGGGACAGTCGGTTTCGACTGGTGTGCGGGGCGGCGATTGCCACGAGCCGGAAAGCGGATGGCACGTTGGATCGGGACCGAATCGTGGCCCACGTGGGAGCCTTGGTGGAACGCGGGCTGGATGTGGTCGCGGTCTCCACCGCCCACGGACACAGCCGCGGCGTAGGAGAAACCGTGCGCCTAGTGCGCGACGCGTTCCCGCGGTTGCCGATCATTGCCGGCAACGTGACGAGTGCGGCGGGCGTGGACTTCCTCGCGGAAGCGGGCGCCAATGTCATCAAGGTGGGGCAGGGTCCGGGATCCATTTGCACCACTCGGATTGTGGCGGGGGTGGGTATTCCGCAGTTCACGGCGCTCTATGTGGCGTCTCGCGCGGCCCGGCGGCGCGGAGTCACGGTTCTCGCTGATGGTGGGATTTCCAAGTCCGGGGACATCGTGAAGGCATTGACCCTGGCGCAGGGTGTGGTGTGCGGCGGACTCTTTGCCGGATGTCCGGAAGCGCCGGGTCAGATCATTGAGATCAACGGGAAGCTGTATAAGCAGTACCGCGGCATGGGCAGCATGGCGGCGATGAAGGCCGGGTCCGCAGCGCGCTACGGCCATTCCACTTCGGACACCAGCCGCAAAGTGGCGGCCGAAGGGATTGAGGCGCTCAAGGAAGCGTCGGCTGGATTGGATCAGGTGCTGTCCCAGTTGGTCGGTGGCTTGCAGTCCGGCCTCGGGTACTTGGGGGCGCAGAATCTGGCTCAGTTGCGCGAGAAGGCCCGGTACATCCGGATCACGACAGCGGGCTTGCGGGAAGCAGCGCCGCATGACGTCGTGGAAGTGAAGACGACCACGACGTCAGCCAATTGAACTGGGGGAGTTTTGAACCGCAGATTGACGCAGATTGACGCAGATTGATTCCGTGGTGGGGCGACGTTCCCCGGAGCCGTGCGTGGGTGGACTGGTGATGCGTCATTCGCCGGGACGTGAACGGCTCGGCGGAGCCTCGCCCCACCAGGAATTACGCGCGCTCAGGCGGCGCGCTGGCGTAGGTCGAGGGCTTGGCGGTTGCCCTTCTTAGCGGGATGGCGCAGGGCGTGGCGGATGAGCCAGCGGCGTTCGGCGGAGGCTTGCTTCAACCACCGTTCGCACTGTTCGAAGACCAGATCGGGATGGTCCTTGGCGACGTCGCCCAAGTGATTGGCGACACTCCGGCGAACGTAGAGGTCAGGATCGTCCTTCAATGCCTCGAGAATGGGCAGCGTGGGTCGGGGATCGCGGATGAACTGGGGAATTCGGGGAGCCCACGGCAGTCGGGGTCGGGTGCCCTCGGAGCAGAGCCGGCGGACATGCGGATCGGGATCGCGAGTCCACTCCATTAGGCGCGCCAGAGTTCGCTCCGGCCAGCGAATCAGGAACGGTCGGATACAGAACTCGGCGCTGAAGCGGCGGGTGATTTCGTATTGGGCGGCCAGGGAGGCTTCGAAGGGATCCTCGCCCTCGTTGTAAGCGGGATCGGTTCCGAATTGGGCGACGAAGCTGACGTGCGGCAGGTAGAAGAAGGGCGCGAGGCCGAGGTCATCGGTGTCCTTCAGCGGCGGTCCCAGGGAAGTGACCAGGAGTTTCACCGCGGTTTCGTAGCGGGGCGGCAAATGGGAGCGGAGGGCTCGCGCGAGATGGTTGCCGCGCTCCAGGATTCCCAGCGGAGCGAGACCGTCCAGGGCGGTTCGGGTGAATCCAGGGGAATCGAACGGGGGATGGACGCGTCGAACGTTGTAGGCCAGACACTCCACGGCATCCCGATCCAGAAGGTCTTTCAGGGTGCTGCCCTTGGCGATAAATCCCGGGGCTTTGGGCAGTCGGGGTCCGGAGTCGGCGGCCTGAGAATTTTTCCGGGAAGCGGTCATGACGTCGGGCTAGAGAGTTTCCCGGGTTGGTGCGGGAGGGAAGTTCAACCTCGGGATTTGCGGGCCTCAATTCATCGGGGTTGCCGGGCGTGACGGGTTCCTCGTGGGGGAGGTTTTTAACCGCAGATTTAACACTTGAAACTTCCAACTCCTCCACCCCGGCATAGCCTCATCGGCACGATCCCCGTCCATCGGTGCCATCGTTGGACGGATTCCTGCCGTCCATGAGATCCCGCCATGTCGATGCTGTTGTTCGAGGCCTGCTGGGTTTGCTGACCCTGGCCTCGGCCGAGGCCGCCTCCATACAGGTGATTCTGGCGACCGACCAGACCCCCGGGGACGCCCAAACCTTCCAGGTCGCCACCGTCAGCGGCGGCATCTGGGATCGGGGAGGCCGCATCCTCATGTCCGGCCGGTACAAGCCCGGATCACCGGGTGCGATTGATCGCAATGCCACCTGGGTTTCTGATGGGCCGGGCACCACGCGTGAGTTGTATGCGGACGGTGACAGTGTTCCGTATTTTTCGATGCCCGTGGGCGGACCCGTCATCGCCATCTCTGTGCCGATCATCCAGCCGAGGTTCCGAGGGTACATTCCGCCGGCTGACTACTGGGCTTGGCAGAGCGCGGTGGTGACGCGGCTTCCGGAGATTCCGGAGAGCCGAGCATGCTGGGTGGACTGGCTCGAAGGTCCGCCCGGGCTCCCACCCACGCAGTTCATCATGAACGACCTCGAGGAGCACATCGACGGTGCCGTGCGCTTCCTTCGCCCGTCGATGGAGGGTGCGATCATCCGCAAGCGCGCTTCGGCGGCCGGGCTGGAATCGGAGGTGACCTTCCGCAGGCCTGATGGCAGCGCGGTGCAGATCTTCGTCAATGGTTCCTACACCGACGGTGCGACGGGTCGGGGCGGTTCCGTGGTCTGGATCGCGCGTTCCGATCTCGCCCCGGTGGCATCGCAACGGCGCGGAGTGGTTCGGATGATCGCCGCCAGCGCGGGCATGGGACTGCCGAGCCTTCCCGGTGGTGCCTATTCCTTTCTGCGGGTGATGGGCGTGGATCCTGCCGGCGAGTTGCTGTGGGAAGTGGGCGGGCCCGAAGGCATCGCTGTGCAGCGCGGGGATCCTGGCAGCTGGAAGTCGGTGCTCGCTCCCGGGATGGAGGCTCCGGCCGTCCGCGGTGGCAGGCCGACGGCCGCGACCCCGGTGTCGCGATTGTCCACGATCCAGTTGGTCGATCACGGTGCCGGCATCCTGGCCAACGTGCTCTACTCGGAAACCGCCGGTGACCTCGCCCGTCGCAGCGCTCTGCTGATGCACGATGGCAGTTTCCCCCGGTTGATGGCGTTCACCGAGGAGATCGTCGACGGCACCTCTGCGGGAACCCGGCTCCAGAATCTGTCGGTGGGAGCCCAGGACGCACCGAATGTCGCGAGCGTCGCCTTCATCGGATCCGTCCGCGGCGGCACCCAGCCCTTCGAAACCCAGGCCCTGCTCCAAGCCAGCGAGTTCAGTGTCCGGCTTCTAGCCCGCCAATTCGACGCGCTGCCGATCCCCGCCGACGTCGACCGCATCGTGCAGTTCCGACTCCCCGTGCTTTCCGCTGCGCCCGACGGTCGGGTGGCTTTCGCCGCGGAGGTGGAGTTCATGGACGGAACGCGGCGTGAAATCCTGTACGTTGTCACGCCGGGCCTGCCCAACCGGTACGAGGTGATGCTGACCTCGGGCGACACCTTTACCGTCCAAACCCCAGACGGCCCCCGGGTGGCAACCGTTCAACGGGTGAACGCGGCCGTTTGGTGCCCGGGCACCTTTGACAAGCTGCTCGTCAGCGTGGACCTCCAAGTCGCCGGGACCTCCGCTGTTCTTCTCGTCGGACCTCAAGGTGCGACCGAGGTCCAGCTTGATGCTGCGTTCGTCGGTGATCGGATCCGGCTGCGCTGGCCGCAGATGGCAGAGGGCAGGTTGGAGGTCGCTGGGTCCCTGGATGCGGGCAGCTGGGTGCCGGTGGAGGTGCCCAGCGTGATCGTCGACGGCCAACGCCAGGTCGACATCTCGACGGAGGGGGTTGCGCGGTTCTTCCGATTCCGGTGAACGCCGCCTGGGTTCCAAATCCGTCTGGACAGGTAAAGGGGGCAGTTTGCCGGGTGTGCATCGGCGTTGAGGCGCGGTTCGTCTGCCTGATTTCGGTTTAGTCCGGGAGGGATTCGCGGAGGTCCTCCAGCAACAGTAGAGCGGCGGCGGTGGCGGCCAGTTGGGCGCGGAGGGGCGCCTCCAGACCGTCCGCCAAGCGCACCTGTCCCCCATCGACGACGTCCACAGCGGCCACGTCGCGGCCTTCCGAGGAGAGGATGTATCCGGACGTGGTTCCCAGAGGCAGGGGCGATCCCTGCAAGCGGTCGGTTCCGGTGACTTGGATGACCCGGGAGCCCCATGTCAGGCTTCCGCTGAGGGGACGCACGCCCTGTTCCTGGAGCACTAAAACTCCACTCCCGGAAAGCGCCGGGTTCACCGACTGGAATTTCGCTTCAAGACTGGACTGATTCTGCCACTCGAGATCAGCCCCTACTTCCACCGCCTGCCGCTGGAGATTTACCTGGGCTTTTGCCGACAGGAGTTCGGTTCCGTTCTCGCTGAGTTGGAACTGGAAGGTTTGTCGTCGCCGATTGCGTTCGTAGACGTCGACTTGGAGATCGCTTCCGCGCGTCCAGGACCGTTGCACGGCCGTCACCTGAAACGAGCCGAAGCCCAGTGACTCCTTGAGCTTCCAGCCTTGGCGTCCGGAGACGGGCTGGGCGGGGACCGACGCAAGGCTCGGGGGCACCGCCATCCGGGCCGAGGCACAACCGGTGGTCCCGTACGAGAGGATCAGCAGCAGGACCCCGCTGCGGAACAGCGTGGACCAACGGAACAGAAGCGGAGCCTTCATCGCGCTCAGTGGTAGCCCGGCGATCGCGGGGGAGAAATGGAACCAACGGACCAGTGCCGGGAGCGTCGAATAGCCCGTTGGCGAAGGGCTGCCACCGTCGGTCCGTTTAAGGGCGAGTTCCGGAAACCGTGTAGCCAATGGCGGTGGCGAAGAACTCCCCTTCTTGGTGTCGGCGTTCGAGTTCCTGGAGAAAATCGTCGGCCTCGAGTGGGGTGATTTCGCCTGCCTCCGTCGCCCGCTGAAGCAGATCCTTCAGGAAGAAGGCCCGGGAAAAATCGGGGAAGGAGGCCTCCAAGGGATGGGCGGACTGCGTGACTTCCTCCAATCCAGCACGGGTCAATTGGTTGCGCAGTCGAGTGCCGCTGTGCGGATTGACGATCATTTGCAGCAGGGAACGGCGGGTGGCTTCGAACACTCGGCGGTGCGGCGAGACATCAAGGGACAGGGTCAGCTGGCCGTGGTCCGGATCGAAGACGACGATCCTTCCGCCTGGACGGGTGACTCGGACCATTTCGCGCAGGGCCGCCTCCGGCGTTTCCAGATGCTGCAACACCCGTTCTGCGCGAACAGCGTCGAAGGTAGCGTCGGCAAACGGCAGTTCATAGGCGGTGCCCACCTGGAATTCGACGGGTCGGCCGGCGCGCTCGGCGGCGGCCCGGGCGGCCTGGATCATGGTTTCCGAAAGGTCCAGTCCGGCCACCCGTCCGGTCGGACCGACGCGTTCCGCCAGTTCCACGCAGACTTCGCCGGCGCCGCAGCCGACGTCGAGAACAACCGCGCCGGGCTGGAGTCGGAGTCGGTTGAATCCTACTTGCCGAACCTCGGCCAAGCGGCGAGCGAGCAACGCGAGATAGTCGACCAGCTCGTGGGCCCGTCCGCTGTCATCGACATTGGAGAATCCGGTGGTGTGGGTCATGGGTGCGCTGACGTTGCGATGGCGGACGAAACCCGCCAACGACATTGTCGGCGGAAAATGAAAAAGTCCGGAACGGGGTTTCCGTTCCGGACTGGGTTAAGGCTGTCCGAGGGGAAGAACCTTCCTCGCTGCGATCAGGGCCGCAGTTTTCCCTCCCAACGGGGCTTTAGGATCTCCAATGGCGTGGGCAGGGTCAGGATATAAATCAGGTCCTTGGTGTCGTCTTCCAGATCCAGTTCTTCCGTGATGTAAGCCGGACGACAGCGACCCGTGATGACGTGTCCGTCGGCGCTAACCGCTTCGGCGGTGATCAGGTTCCACGGCGCCAGTTCAGGGGCGGTGAAGCCTTGTTGGTAGAGGAATCCAAGAAGGCTCTGAGGCCGGTACTGATCTTTCTCCTGGGCGATCAGGGGGTAAATGGGACGGAAGAGAAGCAGCCGTTGATCGAATTCAATCACATTGCCGACGACCACTTTGGCGCCGTTGGAAACCCCGGTGGCTTCGGACGAGGTGCGGGAAAAGGGAATCGAGCCGATGACTCGCCCTTTGCCCTTGGAGTCCCAGATCATGGCTTCGCTGACCGCGTGACTGCGGGAACTTCCGGCGGCCCACAAGCCATCGCCGGAGATGTCCGCAATTTCCGGGGTCCAACGGAACGTGGGCAAGACCTCCACCGGTACGGGAGCACCGCCTTGGACGGGATACAGGTTTCGGCCCTGACCCAGCAGTTCGAGGGAGTCGGATCCCACGAGGCGGCTGGCGCCGGTCAGGGGTAGGCTCAAGTTGGCAATGCCGCCGGGCTGCCAAACCCCAAACCATTGGAAGGCACTGAAGGTCAGTTGCGCCTGGCGGCCATTGTCGGTGCCCGCTGACGTGAACCAACCCGAGCCGGCTGCGGTGGGGGTGTAGCCATTCGCCAAGGGGATCCAGGGACCCCCGGCGCGTAGCGGGATCTGGAACCCGTCGCCGTTGAAATCGATGCCAACGCCGGTGTTGCCGTCCCCGGTGACGCCCAGGATCCAGGCGGATTGACCCCAGGGAGTTCCAGGCGGATTGGCCACCATCCAGTCGGTTCGACCAAAGTTGCGGTCCCAGTAGACGGGTGCGTTCCAGGAGGGAGTGCCCGGGGCATCGACCTGAAGGTTCATAACCAGCATGGAACCGTCAGAAGAAAGCGACGCGGCGAAGGGCGCCACGAAGTGGGAGTACACACCGGGAGATAGAATGGTCAGCGTGCCGCCGGCGGATTTGACCTGGTAGCCGGACTGGGCCGTGAGTTGAGACGGTGCGACCAGCAGGGCGGCACCGACGAGAGCGAGAGCAGTAATGCGAGTGGGGATCATGTTCAGAGATCCGATCCGCGAGGGTGAGAGTCGCGGATCGGTGATCCGAGAAACGGAGCCCGGGCAAAACGCATTACGGAGAAACTGAGGCGACCTGAAAACAGAAACGCGCCGCACCTTGAGAGTGCGACGCGGTTGTCGGAGTAGGAGTAGGAGTCTGGGCAAATCAGCCCAGATCGTTTTGCAGCACCACCCGGTAGCGCGCTTTGCCGGCGCGCAGATAATCGAGAGCGTCGTTGGCTTGGGACATCGGGAAGGACTGGATCGTGGGAAGGATCTGATGTCGGGTGCAGAATTCCACCATCTTGGCGGCGGTGGAGGGACTGCCGACCGGCGAGCCGGAAATCGAACGCTGCGCCATGATGAGGCTGAAGGCCGCCACCGGGATCGGTTCCAAGACGGCGCCCACGATGTGCAGTCGGCCCTGGGGGGCGAGGCTGTTGATGACGGCGTCCCAGGGCAGGGGGGCATTGACGGTGGACAACACGAAGTTCAACGAACCGGCGATGCGGGCGAGCTGGTTGGCGTCCCGGGTGTTGATGACCTGATGCGCTCCCAGGCGCAGAGCTTCATCGCGTTTGGAATCGCTGGTGGTGAAGGCCACGACTTCGCATCCCCACTTGTTGAGGAACTGGAGGGCCAGATGTCCGAGTCCGCCGATGCCGATCACCCCCACTCGGTCCGTGGGCAGGACCCCACACTGGAGGATGGGGTTGAAAACGGTGATGCCCCCGCAGAAGAGCGGTCCGGCGGCGGCGGCGGAAAGGGCCTCGGGAAGAGGCGTGGCCCACGCCCAGTGGCAACGGACCCGATTGGCAAATCCGCCGGGACGATTGACGATCGTGGCTTCCGCCTGGGGACACAGGTTGTGATTGCCGGAAAGGCATTGAGCGCACGAAAGGCAACTGCCGGAGTACCAGCCTAGGCCCACTCGCTGGCCGACTTTGAGGCCTTTGACTTGGGGACCCGCTTCCACAATTCGGCCGACGACTTCATGTCCCGGAACGAAGGGGTAGCGGGTCATCATCCATTCGTTGTCCAGCATCGACAAATCGCTGTGACAAAGGCCGCAGAACTCCACCTGGAGTTCCACGTGTTCAGCTCCCAGCGGCCCGGCATCGAATTCGTAGGGTTGGAGGCGGCCGCCCTTTTCTTGAGCGGCGAAGGATCGGAAGAGGCTCATGGCGACTTCATTTAAGCGCCCACGGCCAATTTGGAAACCCCCGGAGAGCCGCTTTTGTGAAAACAACTGTCCGGACGAGGCAGGACGGAGGGTTAATCGCGTTCCAGAGTGAACAGCCGCTTGGGCGCATCGCGTCGCGACTCCACGTGCTGGTCCGCAAAGGCGGCGTTGGCGCGGAACTTGGACCGCTTGGCGCCCGTGGTGACGCGTTGGGTTTCGGTGCTGCGTTCGTTGCCGCCGCTGTGGCGGTAGCAGACGTTGGCGCCTCCTTCCTTATCGGCATACAGACAGGCGTCCCAGCCATCGGTGTCGGCGTAGAGGACGGTATTGACCGGATCCATTAGGCTGCGCGACCCGACCGTTTGGGAGCCGTTGTTGATGTACGCGTTCTGGGCGTAGGCCAGATAGCCCCAGAATCCGCCGGCACGCAGGGCGGTACCGATTCGTTCCTCGGGTTGGGCTTTCTGAACGCTGGATGGGCAAATGAAAATCCCGCCGCCCGCGACCGTGGTCTTCTTGCCGAGGTAGGGCTGCAGCTGACGGTACCAGATGGGCGGAATGCTGCCGGCGGGTACGGGCATCGATCCGGGCCAGCCGACCGGATAAACCCGGTGATCGTCATCATACAGGCTGGCGGCCAGCACCAGTTGGCGGACATTGCTTTGGCAGACAGCGGCGCGGCTCTTGTCGCGGGCTCGGGCCAGGGCGGGCAGAAGCATTCCGGCCAGGACCGCAATGATGGCGATGACCACCAGCAGCTCGATCAGAGTGAACGCGCGGGAAATGGAGTTGCGGTGGACCCTCATAGCTTCAGCAAGGATATCTCTTGGAGTTGCTCAGAAGAAGTCAACGCTGGGTCACTTCCCCGTTTGGAGTCCCGCCTTTAGGCGGCGGAACCTCCGCGTCGACTTTACGCCAAGGAACTTCCCTAGCGCCCCACTGGCTCGAACGCTCCGCCGGATAAAGCCGGGACTCCGTACCGCGGCGGCCCAGATCGGTTCGTGAATTTCTGATCTTCCGGGAAAAACCTTGGCGGGATGTGGAAGAAACATAACGTCAGGCATGTCTCTCTGGAGTCGATGGGTCCTGCTGTGGCTAGGATGGACCGCTGTGATGGCGGGCTGGGCCGCGACGAATGACGCGGCGGCAGAAGCCACTCCGGCTCCGGGGCATTCCGTCCATGGCGAAGCCTTCAATGAAGGGCCGCGGCAATCGGCTTACTTGATGAAGGGAATGCCGGCGATTCAGTTCCCGGTGACGACGACCAATGACCTGGCCCGCCAGTTCTTCCTGCAAGGGGTGGGCCAGTTGCATGGATTCTGGTACTTCGAAGCCGAGCGATCCTTCCGTCAGGCGGTGGTGCACGATCCGAACCTGGCGCTGGCGTACTGGGGCATGGCGATGGCCAACATCAACAACGCCAAGCGTGCGGAGGAATTCATCCGGGAAGCGGTCAAACTCAAGGTGCCCACCTCGGCGCGTGAGCAGTTGTGGATCGATTCCCTGGCCAAGTATTACGAGGATCCGAAGCGCGACGAAAAGGAACGGCGCCGGGATTACGTTCGGGCGCTGGAGAACATCATCTTCGAGTATCCGGACGACGTGGAAGCCAAGGCGTTTCTGGCCGTTCATTTGTGGGAGAGCTCGCGCAACGGCTGGCCCACCCCCAGCGCGCAGGCGGTGGAGTCGATTCTGAAGGAGGTCTTCGCCCAGCAGCCGATGCACCCGGCGCATCACTACCGGATTCATCTGTGGGACAGCGAAAAGGAACCGGCGACTTCGATTCGTGCCCTGCCATCGGCGGCTCGGTGCGGTCAGAGCGGACCCGGCATCGCTCACCTCTGGCACATGTCCGGACACACCTTCAACAAGCTGCGCCGATACGAAGACATGGCCTGGCAACAGGAGGCCAGTGTTCGGGTGGACAACGCCCAGTTGATGCGGGATGGCATCCTGCCGGACCAGATTCACAACTACGCCCACAACAGCGAATGGCTGGTGCAGACCTACAACTACGTGGGTCGGGTGCGGGATGCGTTGGCCTTGGCGAAGAACATGATCGAGATGCCGCGGCATCCGAAGTACAACGCGGTGAATCTGGGAACCAATGGCGCGCCGTTCGACACCGGTGGCTATGACACGGCCAATCAGGGACGCCGGCGATTGATCGAGACGTTGTTGCGGTACGAACTCTGGGCCGAAGCGATTCGACTGGGGGACAGCTTCTATTTGGAACCCACCGAACAAGGTTTTGAGCAGGCCCAGCGCGCCCGGTTGCTGGGAGTCGCGCATTTTTCTCTGGGTCAGATGGAGGAGGGCCGGGCGCAACTGGAGGCGCTGGCGGCGGCAGGCAAAGTACTACGAGCCGAACGGGCTGCCGTGGTCGATGAAGCGGAAGCGAAGGCCCGGGCAGAGGGCAAATCCGAGGAGGATCAACGGAAGACCATGAAGGAGATGATCGACCGGTATGCGGAGCCGATCCGCCGATTGGACCAATGGACGGCCGAATTGAAGGTGTACGAGGCCTTGCCCGACGGGACGCTGGACGGCCTGACGAATGATGTGGCGGCCTTGAAGGGTTTGTCGAAGGAGCGTCTCTCGCAGATCTGGCTGCAACTGGGCGCCACCAATCGGGCGGAGACGCTGGCTCAGGAGGCGGTCGAGGGGGGGACCAATCAGGTCCAGTTGCTGGCCCATCAGGCGGCGGTCCTCTGGCAGCTCGGCCAGTTGGACAAGGCTCGCACCGTGTTTGGGCAACTCCGCGAACGTTCGGCCTATTTGGATTTGGATATGCCGGTGTTTCGGCGGTTGGAGCCCTTGGTCGCGGACCAAAAACTTCCGGCGGACTGGCGGATCGCGCCGGTCGTTCGAGACGATGTCGGGGAACGCCCCGACCTGGCCACGCTGGGACCGTTTCTCTGGGAGCCCGTTCCAGCGCCGGAGTTCACGTTGCCGGGCGCCAAAGGGACTTCCATCTCGTTGAAGGACTACCGCGGTCGGCCGGTGCTGTTGGTGTTCTATCTGGGCCACGGATGCGTCCATTGCCTCGATCAATTGAACGCCATTGCACCGCTGTCCGCGGAGTTCAAGGCGGCGGGCATCGATATCCTGGCGGTCAGTGCCGATTCGGTCGAAGCCTTGGAAAAAACCCAGGCCAAGGCCCGCACGGAGGGGGGCTTTCCGTTTCCGTTCGTGGCGGATTCCGCGCGCGAGGTGTTTCGGAAGTACCGCGCCTACGACGGATTTGAAAACGCCCCGTTGCATGGAGTGTTCCTAGTGGATGGGAGCGGACTGATCCGCTGGCAGGACATCAGCTACGAACCGTTCACCGAAGTGAAGTTCCTCTTGGAAGAAGCTCGGCGCCAGTTGCAGCAGATTGGTGACAAGGCGCGATTGCCGAAGAATCTGGTGACGGCCCAAACGAAGTGATGACGCTGGCTTGAGCTCCCGGGAGGACGTCGTCATGGTGGGGCGTCATCCTGATGAAACGGTCCCCACTTCTGCTTCTCGTCGCCGCCGCCACGTGCGGTGTGGCCACCTTGCCGGCGGCGGATACTCTCGTTCCCGCCAATTACTTCCGGACGTCCGATCCCAACTTGGAAGTCACGCTGTGGGCCGCGAGTCCGGAGATCAAGAATCCGACGAACTTTGACACCGATGCCCGCGGTCGATTGTGGGTGGCGGAAGGCGTCAACTATCGACGGCATTACGAACGGCAACCGGAAGGCGATCGGATCCAAATCCTGGAGGACACGAATGGCGACGGTCGGGCGGACAAGACGTCCACCTTTGTGCAGGAGCCGTTCTTGCGCGCGCCGATGGGCATCGCGGTCATCGACAATCAGATTGTGGTGTCGATGGCGCCGGACATCGTGGTGTACACCGATGTGGATCGGAACGGCCGATTCGATCCGGCGGTGGATCGGCGCACGGTGGTGCTGACCGGATTCAACGGTCGGGTGCATGATCACACCGTTCACAGCGTCAGCGTGGGACCGGACGGGCAGTGGTACTGGAATGCCGGGAATTGCGGGGCGGTGATCACGGACAAATCGGGCAAGACCTTCCGCATTGGCAGTGCGTATGACCCGACGTATGGCGGGAAAAAGACCGGGGACCTGGGCTGGAATCCTCGGGATATTGCGGGTCAGGTGTCGGATGACGGCCATGTGTGGATTGGCGGTTTTGCCGCCCGGATGAATCCCGATGGCAGTGGCGTCCGGATCATTGGGCACAACTTTCGCAACAGTTACGAACAGACCGTGACGTCGTTTGGGGATGTGTTTCAGAACGACAACGATGACCCCCCGGCCTGTCGCACGTCCTTCCTGCTGGAGGGAGGCAATGCGGGATTCTGTTCGGCCGACGGACGTCGGTCGTGGCAGGCGGATCGGCGGCCCGGGCAGAGCGTTCCTGTGGCGCACTGGCGTCAGGAGGATCCGGGAACGATGCCACCAGGGGACGTTTACGGGGGAGGTTCCCCGACTGGAATTGCCTTCGTCGAAGACAGCGCGCTGGGAGCCAAGTACCGAGGTCTGTTGTTGAGTGCGGAACCGGGTCGGAACGTGGTGTTCGGCTATCTGCCCAAGCCCGCTGGTGCCGGCTTTGCCCTGGAACGGTTTGACTTCGTCACCAGCAACTCCGAGGGCGAATTTGCCGGCGGCGACTTTAAGGGGGGCGACCGAGGGGTTTCGAAGGAGTTGAAGACGTGGTTCCGGCCGAGCGATGTGGTGGTCGGGGCGGATGGGGCGATCTACGTGGCGGATTTCTTTGATCCGCGGGTGGGTGGACACAACGACATGGACGAGTCGGTTTCCGGCGCCATCTATCGGATTGCTCCCAAGGGATTCCGACCGCGGGTGCCGGCGGTGGATTTTACCACCCTCGATGGTGCCATCGCGGGTTTGAAGAGTCCGGCGGTCAACGTTCGGGGCGCGGCGTTTTATGCACTCCAAAGGGAGGGCGCCGCGGCGGTGAAGCCCTTGTCCAAGCTGTTGAAGGATGAGAATCCGTTCATCCGGGCTCGGGCCGTCTGGCTGTTGGCGCTGCAATCGGAGGGTTTGCCGATGGTGGCAAAGCTGTTGCGGAATGAGGATCCCCAGATGCGGGTGGTGGCGTTCCGCGCCTTGCGTCGGGCCGCCGAAGAGGGACGAGTGGTGACCACTCGGTCGCCGGCGCAAACGCCTGGAACCCGGGAATTCTTCCTCGCGACGGCCGCGCGGTTGGCCACGGATCCCGACGCGGCGGTTCGCCGGGAAGTGGCCGTTTCCCTGCGGGACCTTCAGGGACCCGACGTGGAAAACATCCTGATAACCCTGGCCAAGGGTTACGATGGTCAGGATCGCATGTATCTCGAGGCCTGGGGTTCCGGAGCCAAAGGTAAGGAAGCCGCGTTGTACACTCGGCTCAAGGAGGCCTACGTCGGTGATGCCAATCCAGTCGATTGGCCCCCGGCGTTTGCCCAGTTGGTATGGCGGCTCCATCCGGAAGCGGCGGTACCCGCCTTCGCCGCCCGGGCCAGTTCAAATCGACTACCGGATGCCCAGCGCAAGGCGGCGCTGACGGCCCTGGCGTTCGTGCCCAGCCGTTCAGCGGCGCAAGCGATGATTGAGACTACAGCAGCGGCTGATTCGGTGGTGAAGGCCGAGGCCATCTGGTGGCTGCTGAACCGTAAGGATTCCGCCTGGAAGGAATTCGGTGTGAATGAAGCGCTGAAGCAGAGCGGAATCTACGATCCCGAAGCGGTGGAGCTTATTCCGGCGACCGTTCCAGCCCCGGACGCGCCGAAGTTTGCCGTGGCGGATGTGAAGCTGCTGGCGGGTGATGCGACGCAGGGCGCAGCCAAGGCCGCGACCTGTTTCTCCTGCCATCGTATCGGCAATCAAGGAACCGAATACGCGCCGAATCTCACGGGTTGGGCGCAGCGTCAGCCGTCTGAGGTGCTGATTCAGTCCATCATCAATCCCAGCGCCGACATCGCCCACGGCTACAGCGGCATGGAGTTGAAGCTGAAGGACGGTACCGAGATTCAGGGCTTGGTCTTGTCGGAAGGCGACCCGGTGATCGTGGCGTCGGCCGGTGGATTGACCCAGATGGTTCCGGCGAGTCGCATTGCTTCCAAGAAGGGGTTGGGTCGGTCCTTGATGTTGAGCGCGGATCAGCAGGGATTAAGCGCTCAGGATGTCGCGGATCTGGCGGCCTGGCTGAAAACGCAATAACCCGCCTTGATCCTTTTTCTCAGTGCCGACGGGGACGATGCGGGTCTGCTAGCGGAGTTGCAGCGGCTGGGACCCGAGTGGGTCGGCCGGGTGGAACGGCCGGGTTGGGTCGCGGTGGATCGTCCGCCGGCGTATGCCGCGCCGCCGGTTCTGGCGTTCGCGCGTCAGACGCTTCCGGGAGCCGAGCGGGTGGCGGCGACCTCGGTTTCGGGCTGGGCGCGAGTTCTGGCTGAACGCATTGGTTCCCAAATTCCCGAGGGTCAGCCGTGGCGCCTTCACGTTTGGCCTCAGTACGGAGAACGGAAGGTTGAGCGGATGGGCGCCCGAGCGTGGCATTCGGCTCGTCGGCAGGGAGGTCCGGGACCCCGAGTGGAGCCGGCAGGTCGACCGGAGGTGTTGGCGCATGCTGGGGAAAATCGGTGCCGACTGATTGTTCAAGCCGTTCGGGAGACCCTGAAGGAGCGGCGGCGACATGTTCTGAAAGGATTGGTGGAGTCGACCGACCCTTGGCGTCCGGAGGAGGGGGCGGTTCAGGTTGTTTTGACCGGGCCGGAGCAGGGGTGGCTATCGGTGGTTCCGGCACCGGGACCGTTTGCCTGGCGGCGCAGCCTTTGGCCCTGGCCGGCGGGTGAAATCCCCGGCGCCGTGGACAAGGCGGCGCCGAGTCGGGCGTTCGCGAAGTTGGTGGAGGCCGAAGCGCGCTTGGGACGTCAGCTGGCGGCTGGAGAAACGTGTGTGGATCTGGGGGCGGCCCCGGGCGGATGGACGTATGTGGCGGCTCAACGGGGAGCTCGGGTGGTGGCCGTGGACCGATCTCCGTTGCGTGGAGATCTGTTGGACCATCCGCGGGTGAGGTTTCAGCCGGGAGATGCCTTTACGTATCGGCCGGAGCGACCAGTGGATTGGCTGATTTGTGATGTCATTGCCGCTCCGGAGCGGACAGCGGACCTGTTGCTGGATTGGTTGCGTCGGGGGGATCTGCGCTGGTTTGTGGTGACCCTCAAACTCAAGGGACCGGCGGATCACGCCAAAATCGAGCGGCTGAAACAGGAGCTACCGAACTGGGCCGACCCGTGGTTTTTGACCCATTTGTCCGCCAACAAGGGGGAAGTTTGCGCGTTTGGACGTCGGCGGGAGGACCTGGTCCCTTCACGTTAGTAATTTTTCAGCGTGCACTCTGGCGGGAGACTTCACTAGATTTCGGCATGCTCATGTGGGTTCTGGCAGTGGTGCTGGTCGGAGGATTTGCCGTCCTGGGTTTTCAAATGGGTGGCGTTCGGGCCGCGGTCGGTTTTGTGGGGGCCATGCTGGGGCTCGCCTTGGCCACGGTGATTGGGGGCATTGTGGCCCCGCTGCTTCCTAAATTGGGGGTTCAATCGCTCACCTGGATGCTGATTCTACCGGCGTTGGTCGGATTTGGTTTGGTCTGGTTGGCGTCGATTGGTGCGAGCTTCGCGGCGCATCGGCCGGTGGAACTTCACTTTAAGTACCGCGAAGACGACACCACCCGGCAGGCGTTTGAGCGGATGAACGCGGCCATTGGGATGTTTGTGGGCATGTTGACCGGGGTCATTCTGTTGTTCGCGGTGTCGAAGCCAATTTACAGCCGGGCGTATCTGACGACCCAGCTGCATTCCGAAACCGAGCCGGCCCCAATTGGGCTCATCAATTCCGTTCGCAACGGGATGGCGCAGACGGGTTGGGATCGCACCTTTGCTCCCTTGGACCGGACTTCGCCCAAGTTTATCGAAGTTTCCGATTTGTTGGGTTTGATCTATGCCAACGCGGCGTTGACGAACCGTATCTATGAATATCCGCCGTTTCTGGCGCTGGTGGAGACCGCCGAAGTTTCCGACGCCTTGGGTGATCCGGAGTATTTGAAGCTGATTCAGGATCAGGCGGGGTTCACCGCCTTATTGAGTCACCCGAAGACGCAGGCCATTATGAACAACGGCGATGTGCAGGAGCAGCTTGCGAAGCTGGATCTAGTGGATCTCCGAAAGTTCCTCGAGACGGGGAAATCCCCAGAATTTGACGAAGAGAAGCTCTTGGGCCGATGGCAGACCGACATGGCGGCCATTGTGACGGATGCTCGGCGGAAACGGGCGAATTTGGCGTTGGCGGACCTGAAGAACCTGCGGATTGCTCTGAACGCGATTTTGGGTCAGGCCAAGTTGACGGTGTATCCGGATGGCAAGTTTGCGTTGCGTGTGCCGGCTCCCAGTTTCCCGGCTCCGGTGGCGCCGCCGACGGCGGATGGCACCCCGGCCGCGACCGGCACTGCGGCCAATCCGTATCTGAATCCGGCGCTGGCCCAGCGTTACGGTCTTCCTCCGCAGGGCGCTCCCGCGGGAGCGGCTCCGGCGGCCCCGGTGAATCCGGGCGAGCAATTCCAAGCTGTGGTGAACCGAGTGCTCGGCAAGATTCCAGCTCTGGACACGCAGGGAACCTGGACCCGTAGCGGCGATCGATTCACTCTCACGTTCAACAACGCCCCGGGTGAGACTAGGGAGGCGACGCTGCAGGAAAACGGACGCTTTGTGGTGCCGTTTCCGGAAGCCAAGTTGACCTTGGTGTTCATTCCGGCGAGCTGAGTTGCCTGCGGGAGCGGGAGGGCGGTAGGAACTGCGGTCCCAGCGACAGGCTTGGGGACCGAAGGAGATTCAGGAAGTCGCCTTTAAGGGGGCTCCGTCTCCACCCGCTTTACGGCTTTTTCTTCAATCGCCGTTGGCCAACATTCGGCTTCGTTCGCGGCTGGTCAGACAGGAACCGGCCTGGGGGACATTAAGTCACGAAAAAGGGGCCGACTGGAGTCCCCGTCCAGTCGGCCCCGTGCGTCTCTATCTCCGTTACTTTTGGTCTCGATCGCTAGCAAGAATGAACCCGGGACTGGAAATCGAAGGTGTATTGAACAGCCATTTAGGAACCGAATCCGTTTTGGCCGCAGGTGTGGGCGGCAGACTAAACGTCGCCGAAACGGGGGCCGAAACGCCGCTGGAAGGGAGGAGGCGGTAGTTGGACGGAAGTTCGTTGGAAGCGACGAGGCTTTCCTCCTCGTGAGTTCCGGGGTCCCGCACCGGAAGAGGGAGCGCCGCATAAACCTGAACTTCCAAATCTTCGTTAGCCACCGAGTGGGCTACTTGAAACGTGGCCGCTGCTAGAAACGCGACCCCGGCGAACGCTAAGGTGTTGACCGCCCACATGCCGCGTTGCCACGTCACTTCCTCAAAGAGTCGGCTCCACCACGGACGGGCCGCCTGTTCGCGCTCAGCGGCGATGGCTCTCATAACCCGGCCCCGCAGATAATCAGGGAAGCCCGGGGGAGGAGTCTCGTAGCGTTTGAGCGCCAGAAGTTGGGCAATCCGGGGATCGAAGGATGGGTCGTTCTCCATGGGATTCATTTCAGAAAGTCAGCCAACAGGCCTTGCAACTGCTGTCGTGCGTAAAAGAGGCGGGAACGTACGGTGCCGGGATTGCAGTGCATGATGGTCGCGATCTCGTCGTGCGGCAGGCCCTGAATGTCATGCAGGGTGACCACCGCCCGATGTTCATCGGACAGCTTGAGCATGGCCTCGTTCAACCTTTTCTGAAGTTCGGCCAAACTGACGTCGCGGCGGGGGGTAATTTGCGAAATCAGCTCAACCAGTTCCGGGGTGTGCTCGGCATTGAAATCGAGGTCATCCAGACTGAGATGCGGCGTCCGATTCCGGCGCTGCTTCAGATGATTGAGGACGTTGTTGTAGGCGATGCGATAGACCCAGGTGTAGAAGCTGGAGTCGCCCTTGAACGATCGAAGCGCCTTCCAGGCCTTGACGAAGGCCTCCTGAGTCAAGTCGCTGGCGTCCTCGTGATTGGACGTCAGGTGGTAACACAGCCCGTAAATTCGCTGCTGATACCGTCGGACCAACTCCTCGTAGCAATCATCATCCCCAGCTTTGGCGCGGGCGACCAAGGTACGGTCATCTGGCCCCTCGGGTGCAGCCGGGACTGCAGCGGGCGAAACTGGTGGGGTTGGGTTCGACTCCATGTTCGCCCCGGGAGCAAGTGCTCGCTCATCGGGCGAGCGAGGCAGTCTGGCGGGCGATGAAGCGGGTGAAGACATCGAGCGCATGCCGTTCGGCGCTGGCGGGCAAGGGATCCAAAGCCCGGCGTGCGCGTTGGAGAAGACTCTCGATGACGGCCGAGCTTTCCGCCAGTGCTCCATGCGACTCGAGGAGCGCTTGAAGTCCCACTAGGTAACTGGGGTTCCACTGATTCAGCCATCCCGTGATCTCCGCGGCATCGCTCGCGGAGGCTCGTTCAAGCAAAACAATGACTGGCAGCGTCAATTTCCCGGTCGCCAGATCGGTCCCGAGGGATTTCCCGGCCACGGCTTCCTGGCCATACAGGTCCAGGCAATCGTCATAAATCTGGTAGGCCGTTCCGGCAGCCAAGGCGAACTCTCGGAGTGCCTGGACCTCGGATTTGGTGGCTCCCGCGTGACGAGCCCCCAATTCGGCGGCCACCGCGAACAGTTCCGCCGTCTTCATTTCCACCATGCGCAGATATTCGGCCCGGGGCAGATCCCAACGGCGTCGACGATTGCTCTGCAAAATCTCGCCGGTGCAGACTGCGCTGGTGGCCATCGCGATGGAGCGGAAGATATCTTCGGCCGACAGCGTGGCCGCCACCTTCATGGCATGGGCGAACAGGCAATCTCCCAATAAAACCGCCAAATGATTACCCCAACGAGCGCCGACGGTTGGTCGCGCCCGGCGAACCTGGGCTCCGTCCATAATGTCGTCATGAACGAGGGTCGCCAGATGCACCATCTCGACCAAAACAGCAATGGTGACGTGTTCTTCGCGGACTTGGCCAACGGCTCCGGCACAGAGTCCCACGAAGGCAGGACGGAGCTGTTTGCCCCGGCTATCGAGCGCATATCGAGCATGTTCTGCAATCTCAGGCTCGAACTGATCTACTTGGGCTTCAAGTTTTTGAGAAACCTTGCTCAGGAAGATCTGCGCCGGGCCGAGGATGGATTCCCAGGACACTTCCGGCGTGGTTGAGGACGCAAGCAGGTCAGGAATTTCTGGAACGGTCACCGGCATTGGCGTGCGCACAGTATGGGCGACCGCACCTAGGGTCAACCGAGCGGAAGGTTGCGGAGCAAGTTTGCCCCATGGACCGCATGGACATCAGGCGCCCGATCCGTAAGCTCGTCGGGTGTTCGGACTGACCGACCGCAATTGGTTCTCGCTCGCCGTAGTCCTTTACGGGATCGGGGCTGTGTACTCCGTGCTGCTGTGGCGGCGCGGATTTCGGCGAGACGACTGGGTTTTGTACGGATTGCTCGCGGCGGGTGCTGGAGCGCACATGACGGCCATGTTTTTGCGGGGTTTCTCGGTGGACCGGTGTCCGATCAACAACTTGTTTGAAGCCACCATGTTCATCTCCTGGACCATGGTGGCGAGTTTGCTGGTCTTGGGAACCTGGCAGCGGTTGCGGTTTTTGGGAGCATTTGCCTCACCCCTGTTGTTCGCCCTGGGGGTGTTCGCCTTGTTTCCGATGCTTGATGAACGCGGTCCCAAGCCGGCCTTTGTCCATGGCTGGGAAAGTCTGCATGCCGCCCTCGTCTTGCTGGCCTACGGCGCGTTTGGCCTGAGTGCGCTCGCGGCCCTGATGTACCTCTCCCAGGAGCATCATCTGAAGTTCAACAAACCCCGGGCCGTCCTGTCGTTGCTGCCGCCCATCCAGCGTTTGGAAAAAGTGACGACGGTTTTGTTGTGGGTGGGCTTTTCCTTGCTTACGGCCGGATTGATGGTGGGCGCTTGGTGGTTGCAGCAGCAACACGGGTATTTTGTGTCCGGTGATCCCAAAGTGGTCTGGTCCGTCGCGGTTTGGATCGCCTATCTTGGCTTGCTGGTCTTGCACTGGCGTCCGTTGGCGGGAGGCAAGCAGTTCGCCTACGGCGTTATCGCAACCTTCGCCTTTGTGTTGCTGACCTTTTGGGGCACCAACCTTCCCTCGGCCATCCATAACCCGTGAATTCGATGAGGTTGCTGGTCCTTGGCTTGAGTCATCATTCAGCCCCGGTGGAACTCCGGGAACAGTTTGCCTACGCCGAAGCCGATGTGCCGGGGTTCCTGAATCGCCTAAAGGCCGCCGGTTTGGCGCGGGAAGGGGTCTTGTTGTCGACCTGCAATCGAGTCGAGTTGTATGTCGGCACGGATCGATCGGGTACGGAAGTCAGTCAGGCGCTGCGAGAGTTTGTTGCTCGGGACCGCGGGGTAACTGGTCCAATGGATCGGGCGTGGTACGTGCATTCCGATGCCCAGGGAGCGGAACACCTGTTTCGGGTCGCCTGCGGTCTGGAGTCGCTGGTGCTCGGTGAAACCGAAATTCTAGGTCAGTTAAAACGGGCGTACGACCTGGCGCTGCAACACGGCTGCACGGGCCGGTTGCTCAATAAACTCTTTCAGGCGGCCTTCAGCACGGCCAAGCGGGTCCGGAGCGAAACCGGAATTCAACGGGGCAACACCAGTGTGGCTTCCGTGGCCGTGGAACTGGCGGAAAAGATTTTCGATGGTCTTCAGGGACGGGAGGTAATGGTCATCGGTGCGGGGGATACCTCCGAAAAGACCGCCCGGGCGCTGCTCAGTCGCGGGGCTCACTCGGTGATTGTGAGCAACCGGTCTTTCGATCGAGCAGCAACCCTGGCTGAGGAATTGGGCGGTCGGGCGATCCATTTTGATGATTGGAGCCGGGAGTTTGGCCGACTGGACATCATCATCAGCAGCACCAGCGCCCCACATTATATTTTGGATCGTCCCCGCTTGTCCGGGTTGCTGCAGCAGCGCACGTCGCGACCATTGTTGCTGATCGATCTGGCCGTGCCGCGTGACATCGATCCGGAGGTGAAGCTGCTCAACAATATCTTCCTGGCGAACGTCGATGACCTGCAGGCGATTGCGACCGAGCACGTTCGCGCGCGTCAGGAGGAACGAATCCGGTGCGAACAAATCATCCGCGAACGTTCCCTGCGCTGGGCGGGTGAAGTTTCCAGCCACCCCCTGCCGGAACGTCGGCTGGCGTTCGAGTAGCGTCCGATTTCTGCCGTTTGTTCATGGATTCCCGTCCCCGTTCCCCGGTTCGTCTGGCCACTCGTGGCTCAGCCCTCGCTTTGGCTCAATCTCGACGCATTCGCGACGCTTTGGCAGCGTGCTTCCCAGAGCGGGAGTTTGAGCTGGTGATTATCAAGACCACCGGCGACCGCCTACCCACCGCGAGCCTCGCCAATGCCGAGTCCGGTCTACCTCGAGGATTGTTCACCAAGGAGCTCGAGACGGCGTTGCTGGAGCGGGAAGCTGATTTGGCGGTACATAGCCTGAAGGATTTGCCGACGGAATTGCCCGCCGGACTCGTTTTGGCTTCGATCCCGCCGCGGGAGGATGTCCGCGAGGTCTTGCTTTATCGCAGTGAGAGTTTGCGGAAGGCGGTGCCGGAAGGGGCGGCGGATTGGTCGCCCGGCCGACGGGAACCGTGGTTCGGTCAGCCCGGGCGGCACCTAAAGCATCTGCCCCAGCGATCCGTCCTCGCCACCAGCAGTACCCGTCGGGCGGCGGCGGTTCGGTGTGCCAGGCCGGACCTGGAGGTGGTTCCGATTCGGGGCAATGTCGGAACCCGGTTGCGCAAACTGCGGGAAGGCTGGGATCTGGATGCCACACTTCTCGCTGCGGCGGGCCTGGTGCGCTTGAACTGGGATATCAGTCCCCAGGGCATTCTGCGGGTGGATCCCCGGTTGCCCGCCACGGTTCGAGCCACGGTGGAACCTCCGGCGGAGGGGCTTCAGGCCACCCTAATCGAGCCGGAACAGTTTTTGCCGGCGGTGGGGCAGGGAGCACTGGGCTTGGAAACCCGATCCGACGACGAGGAGACCCGGAACCTGTGTCTTGCGCTGAATCATTTCAACACGCAGGCCGCCGTAACTGCCGAACGGTCCTTGCTGGCGGCCATGGGTGGCGGCTGTCAGGCCCCCGTCGCCGCGTGGGGTCGGGTGCTGGGACATCAGGTAGTGCTGTCCGCCGAATGGTATCGGGACGGGAAGCGGTTTGCGGGCGAGGCACGGCGGTCGGTCCGGGAGGCGGAACGGTTGGGACAGGAACTGGCGGCCCAGTTGTTGCAGGCCTGATCCTGATTCCCGATCCGCATTCCCCTTTTGCGGTTTCCGCTTCCCGCTTAGGCTTTGCCCATGTTCAACGCGCCGGAGGTGCAGCCGTTCGTGACGGCCCGACCCGCTCCTGAAATTGTCGATTCGTTGTCCCGGGAAATCCTGGAGCTCAAACGCCGTCATCGGGCGGTGATTCTGGCGCACAATTATCAGGTCTCGGAGATTCAGGAGATTGCCGACTACGTCGGGGACTCCCTCGGCCTGGCCCAACAAGCGGCCCAGACGTCTGCGGAAGTGATCGTGTTCTGCGGGGTCCACTTCATGGCCGAGACCGCCAAGATCCTGAATCCGCACAAGATTGTGGTGCTGCCGGACCGGGACGCCGGCTGTTCCTTGGAAGAGAGTTGTCCGGCGGACCGGCTTGCGGCTCTGCAGAAGACCAATCCGAACTTCTACACGATTGCCTACATCAACTGCAGCGCCGCCGTGAAAGCGCTTAGTGATGTGATTTGCACCAGCGGCAATGCCCGCAAGATCGTCGAGCACGCGCCGGCCGATCGGGATTTGCTGTTTGTTCCGGACGAAAACCTGGGCGGCTGGGTGATGGAGCAGACTGGTCGGCCGATGACCCTGTGGAAGGGCAACTGCTACGTGCACGTGGAGTGGACTCATGCGGCCATTCAGCGCATCCGGCGGGAACATCCCGGGGCGCCGATTGTGGCGCATCCGGAGTGCACCAAAGCGGTACGCATGTTGGCCGATGAAGTGTGTTCCACCGAGAAGATGGTGACCTACTGCCGGAAGAATCCGGCCCCGGCGCTCATCATCGCGACGGAAGCCGGCATGCTGCATCGGTTGCGGCGGGAATGTCCGGACAAGATTTTCATTCCCGCGCCCACCGAGCGGTGCGCCTGCAACGAATGTCGGTTCATGAAGATGAACACCCTGGAGAAGCTCCGGGATTGCCTGGCCAACTTGTCGCCGCAGGTCGAGTTGCCGGCCGACATCCTGGAGCGCGCGCGTCGGCCGATTGAGCGCATGCTCGAGATTTCGGCCCTGCCTTAAAGCCTCTCGGTACGGAGTCCCGGCTTCAGCCGGTGCCGTTCCAGAAAAAGCTGGGCTGTATGGAACTCCTGACGCGTCGATGGCGGGTGAAGGCTCCACCGCCTGAAGGCGGGACTCCGAACTTCGAAAAGGTACGGAGTCCCGGCTTCAGCCGGTGCCATTCCAGAAAAAGCTGGGCTGTATGGAACTCCTCCCGCGTCGCTGGCGGGTGAAGGCTCCGCCGCCTGAAGGCGGGACTCCGAACTTCGAAAAGGCACGGAGTCCCGGCTTTAGCCCGACTTCCGCTACTGGGGGTAGTTGAAGAATGAGAGGGGTGGTTTTGTGGGGGTTTGGAAGGGTGGCGGGCCCAAAGTCGCCACTACAATGGCTGGATTGGGCGAGGGTGATCAGTTCGGTT
>JAFLEF010000063.1 GCA_017309115.1 Verrucomicrobiota bacterium
CGGCACTTGCCGCTCCCTCCCCATTTCCACTTGGCGTGGGCAGTACATCCCCTGAATCAATGATTCCAGCGGTGTTGCCGGTAGTCCGGAAGGGGCGGTTGGCATACGAGACGCCACCGAATTTGAGCGAGGCCTGTCCCACGACTACGCCGTTGGTGTTGATGCCGTAGGCGACGCCGGGGCCGTCCGCCGCCACGCTGGCCAGATCCTGAGCTGAGCCGCGTTGGAACCACGCCACGGCCCGATCCACTCCCGACACCTGACTCGATCCCGCGATATTGGTGCCGTTGGAACTCATCGCCAGCGCCTTGCTGGGTCCGGTGCTCAAGTGCGGCAATGTGGTCCAACTGCTGCCGTCATCCAGTCCGACCCGGGCCAAATTTCCGTCGTAGCCCGCCACCCAAGCCGCCTCATTGGAGGTGCCGCGAAAACTCACCGCTTGCGGGATCAGGGTCGCACTTAACGAGGTGAGATAGACCTGCGGATATTTCCAGACTCCGCCGCTGGTATAGTATGTGCCGTAGTAGTAGGTGCCCGTGCCGACGATTCGCGGATTCACCGTGAAGGCCCCCGAACTGTCTGTGACGCCATTGTTCAGCCCGCTGAACGTGGTGAAGATCGTCGGCGCCGTCTGACTGGCGGTCAGCTCTACTAACGCCCAGAACGGACCATCATAGACCAGCACATCGGTTCGAAGGTTCCGGCCCAGCGCGTACGATGCGCTGGGGATTACCTCGACCCGGAGGACATTGGCCTCGGTGAGACTGTCCGTCCGGGTCACGACCGGCACCTGCACCTCGGTGCTGTTGGCGTTGAAGGTCACGGTATTGGTGCCGCCGGGGACGACCGTGCTCACACTGCCTCCCGTTGCCGCCGCGAAGTAGTAATCCGCCGAGCCCGTGGTGCCGTAGGTGCCCAAGAGATTGCGATAATCCACGGGACTGACCAACTCAGGCACCCCGTTGGTCGGCAAAAGGAAGGAAACCGACAAGGTGTTACTCAGGGCGGCGGGCGTTCCGGTCCGAGTGAAGCGGAGAATGGCCCGTTTCGCGGACGAACTATTCCGGTCATCGGCCACATCGGGTGTGGCTCCCACCTGCACCACCGAACCCAGACTGACGTCATGGGAAGCCCAGGCGCGCGTTCCGGCCTCGAAATTCGTGACGCCGCCCGAGGGCAGCCAAGCCTTAAGCTGGACCCACGCGGAAACATTGGTCCCCAGACTCAGGGTCTGGGTGGCCACGCCATTCGCCGGAATGCTCAGGGAAACCATGCCCAATGAACCTGACCCACCAGCCGCCGTATTCAACACCGCCGCGACCCAAACAGTGGATCCGGTGAGCGGCACCGTCCCCCGGGTACCCGACGCGGAGGTCCGGTGCTCCACCGCCCGGACAGTGACCAGCAACTGGTTTCCATTCGTCACATAGCTCGGCCCAAAGGCCACTTCCCGGGCGGCCGTCAGATTGGTCCCTACCCACTGCGGTAGAATCCGCTCCACCTTGCCTTGCGGATTGAACCCCGCCGGCAGCTGCGTTAACGCCAATCGGGAAGCCGTGTACGGCGCGGCATAAGTGGGATAGAGGTACGAGAGAGTGTAGTTGGGCAATGAGTTGGCACCGCCAAACTCAAACGCGTTGAGGGAGTAGGCGTTATCCGAAAGGACCACGTTCTGGGCCGGATTCCGAAATCGAGAGAAGTAGGCGTCACTGAACCACGTATCGGGCGCAATGGGCCAGATCAGTCGGAACACCGATTCATTGGTCGTGGCTGGATTAGTCGCCAGAAACCCGGCGGCTGGCCACGTGGTCACCAGGTTGCCCGCGAACGTGATATCGGCTGCGACGCCTTGAACGACAATTCCTTCGGCGAAGTTGGTGAGGTTACGGCCCAACGCCCGGTTCGGATCCGTGCCCCAGTCCGAGAGCGAGTTGATGTAGAACTCCGAGTAACTGGGAATCAACTGGCGACCGCGCAGTCGGATCAGGTTGGTGTTGAACTCGTAATTGACATGACTGGGAAGGGTTTGGTTGGCCGTCCCCAAGTGGCCCAGGTTCAACACATCCAGATAGATCCCGTTACGAAGTCGGAAGCCGTGCACCGAACCGGTATCGGTGTTGAACACCGCCCCGCCGTTCAACGCGATATTGGCTTCATGGCGCGATAAAGCGCTGTGGTATCCACGCGACGTATAGGCGGCCGGATTGGTCCACTGGGTCGGATCAGGACTCGAGAAAACCGCGTACGGGTGTCCCGCCGCGCCAAAGGCGATGGTTCCCAGGCCGCCGTTGACGGTACATCCTCGAAAGAGCGCCACCGGAGCCTGCGCCGAGGTGTTGCTGTTGGTCGTGTTGACCGACCCCAAAATCATGGTGCCATAACCTCCGTGGACACTGTGGAAGTCACTGACCTCCACGTTCTCCACCAACCAGGGCACCGGATCAGGCGTCGAACCCTTGACGTCGTCGAACGTCGTAAAGGTGACCGGAAACGCCTCCACGCCGGAGTTGTTTCCCTCGACCAAAGAATAGGGAACCTGGCCCAAAGACCCGAAGTTCCGAACCTTCACATTCTTGATCCGACCAGTCCGGGCCCAAAGCTCCAATGCGGCGCTTTTATACCCCGTGGGGTTGGCGGCCGATGAAAGCGGTGAATGCCCCGCAAAGTTCCCATCAAACTCCAAGTTCTCCACTTCGATCCGGTTCAAGTAGTCGCGATACACGCCGTTATTGTCCCGGTAGATGGCCCGGGCATTGGGAGTCGAGTGGGTCGCGGTCCCCAGCAGTACATGTTGCAAGGTCGCGGAGGGAGGCCATGCGGCGACGTAGTTCGTCATCAGAACGGAGTTGGTCGGCTCCGGCCAAAGAATCAGTCGAGGAAGGGCGCCATTGCTGGCCGGGATGCCCAACAACCGGACTACCCGATTGGTATCTCCGCCGATCCGAAACTGATGCTCCGCAGAACCAGGGTTCGCCGCGTCAAGAACCGGGTAGTCACCGGAATAGAAGTAGAGCGTGAAATCGGGAAGAGTCGTGGATCGAAGCCAGCCGCTGACGGTCGTAAAGGTGTAGGGAGCAGGATTAGTGGCCTTGGATCCGTCTCCCCAAGACCATCCGCTTGGCATTACGAAGTTGGTCGGAGCAATCCAGCGACTGGTGGTTTGAGCCGAAACGGTTTGCGCAAGAAGACCGAAAAGGATCGCCAAAAGAGCTAACCACCGAACTGGCGATTTGAAGAAGAGGTCGGTCGAAGAGGTCGGTCGAAGAGGTCGGTCGAAGAGGTCGGTCGAAGAGGTCGGTCGAAGAGACTGAGAGAGCAGTTCAGGTTTCATAATCCGATGCGCCAGTTCACCACTAAATCTGAGCTTAGCAGGACTGTGACTGGGTTGATACCTTCCTAGGCACTAGAGGGTCAAGCCTTATATTGGATATGCTGCTCTTATTCTTTCTCAATCGGCCCAATTCAGCGTGTACCGATCTGGTAGTCAGTTGATTGCGGGGAGCAACTTTCGCTGCGCCGACCCCACAACCGGCGCCTCGTGCGGCTTCGGACGTCACCGGCGCCGTGCGGAAACCGGCGGCGACGCCGCGATCTAGGCGGCAGGATCCGGTGCCCGCAACCTTGGCTGTCGTCATTTGAACAGCGTCTTTTGACGCGAAAGACCCGGAGCGGAAAGGCGCCAGAATTTCTTTCGACAACTCCCGGCTTGCTAGACTGACGGAAATCCAGCGACGTTTCGGGACATTCGCGTTGCATGAATCTCGGCGATATCCTCAGCCCCCAGCAGATCGTGCCGGAACTGAAGGCGACCAACCGCTGGGAGGCCATTGATGAACTCATTGGCGTCCTGGTGAGCAGTGGCCGCATTTCGGTGGAAAACCGCGACGCCGTGACCGCCGTGGTCAAGAAGCGGGAACAGTCCATGAGCACGGGCATCGGTTTCGGCATCGGGATCCCCCATGCCTCCACCGATCTGATCACCGAAGTGGTGGCCGCCTTCGGTCGCTCCAAGGCCGGGGTCAACTTCGATGCCCTGGACAATCAACCGGTCCACTTGGTCACCCTGTTCCTCGTTCCCCAGGGTCAGTTCCAAAAGCATCTCCACACCCTGGCCGGCATCGCCAAGGTCCTGCGCAAGGAGGAGTTCTTGAAGTCCCTCGAGGACGCCCCGGATTCTGCCGCCATCATGGGCATCATCCGTCATTACTCCGCGCTCCGCTGATTTTTCCGGCTCCCGCCGCCCTTGCCCCGGTTGGAGCCACCCGACCGGGTCTCCCGTCTTTCCTTAGAAGCCACCGCTCTCCCGCCCTCCCGTATGCTCCACGTTCCGCTCGAACAACGCCTCCGCGCCGCCGTTGCCGCCGTCCTGCCCGATGCCCCTTCCACCCCGGTCCAAGTGCGCCCAGCGACCGACGCCAAGTTCGGCGATTATCAGTGCAATTCCCTGATGGGTCTGGCCAAGGAACGGAAGCTGAACCCCCGCGCCCTGGCCACGCAGGTGGTGGCGCAACTCGACGTTGCCGATCTGTGCCTGCCCGTCGAGATCGCTGGCCCGGGATACCTGAACTTCCGGCTCAAACCCGACGCTTGGGCCGCGATTCTCGCCGCCACCGCCCGGGGCGAACACCTGTTCTTCCGGCCCGCCGCCCAGCCCAAGACGCTGGTCATTGACTTCAGCTCCCCCAACGTCGCCAAGCCCATGCACGTCGGGCATATCCGCTCGACCGGCATTGGCGACTGCCTGCAACGCACGTTTCGGCTGCTCGGACATCGGGTGATCAGCGACAATCATTTGGGCGACTGGGGAACGCAGTTCGGCAAACTACTGGTCGGGTGGAAGCAGCGTTTGGATCCCGGCGCCCTGGCGGCCGATCCCATTGCCGAAATGGAACGGCTCTACCGGGAAATCAACGCCGCCTGCGAAGCCGATCCCAGCCTTCTGGACCTCGCCCGGGAGGAATTGGTGCGACTTCAGGCCGGGGACCCGGAAAACCTGGGAGTTTGGAAGGAAATGATTCGCCTCTCCCAGGTTCAGTTTGACTCCATTTACGGCCGGCTCGGGGTTCAGTTCGATCAAACCCTGGGCGAAAGCTTCTACAATCCGCAGCTGAACGGCGTGGTTCACGACCTCCTGGCCCGGGGACTGGCCCGGGAAAGTGAAGGCGCCGTGGCCGTGTTCAGCGACGGCACGCTGCCGCCCAAGGAAGACCCGTTCCTCGTCAACAAAGACGGCGAGTGGGTGGCGGACCCGGCCCTGATTCGCAAGAGCGACGGCGGGTTCAACTACATGACCACCGACCTCGCCACGGTGGACTACCGGATTCAGACCTGGTCGCCGGACGAAATCATCTACGTGGTGGACGACCGGCAGTCCCCGCATTTCCGCAAGCTGTTCCAAACCTTCGCCCGTTGGCAGCCCGACGCGGCCGCCCGAACCCAGCTGCGACACATCGGATTTGGCAAGATTCTCGGCGAAGACGGGCGTCCGTTCCGCACCCGGGATGGCGGCACGGTCAAGTTGGGCGACCTCTTGGACGAAGCCGTTGAACGAGCCCTGCACGTCGTCACCGAGAAACGACCGGAACTCGACGAAGCCAGCCGCCGGGAGATCGCCCGGGTGGTCGGCCTGGGCGCGGTGAAGTATCAGGATCTGCTGCCCAATCGGCAGAGTGACTACGTGTTTTCCTGGGACAAGATGCTCGCGCTCTCCGGCAATACCGCCCCGTACGTGCAGTATCAGTTCACCCGCGCGCAGAAGGTCACCCGCGAAGGGGGCGCCTACGATCCGGCGCGATTGCTTCAGACCACTCCCACCGAACCGGCCGAACTGGCCCTGATTCGGCATCTGTTGAACTTCGGCCTGACGCTCGAAGCCGTCGCCGAGGAATGCCGGCCGAACTACCTGTGCAATTACCTCTACGACCTGGCCGGACTCTACTCCCGCTTCTACGAGCATTGCCCGGTCTTGAAGGCGGAGGAACCCGTCCGAACCCTGCGTCTGGCGCTCTGTGATCTGACCGCTCAGGTGCTTCAGAAGGGCCTGAACACGCTGGGCATCGAGACCACTGAGGTCATGTAACGGGCGCCCGGAATTCCCGGGCAGCCCCGCCCATTCGCGTGACTTCGCGTTGATTCGCGGTTCCCCCGGCCTGGTTCCGGCTGAGAGTCCGTCTGAAAAATCGGATGGGCTCTGAGCCTGGGAACACTTTTGGCCACGCGACTTCATTGCCTTACCGAACATTCGCGGTCTATGGTGCGTCCACGTTGCGTCGCATGAAGCTTTTGTTTGCCTCCGCCCTCGGTTTGGTTGCCGCCAGCCCGCTCTTCGCGGCCACCCCGGTTGACTTCAAAAAGGAAGTCCGCCCCATCTTCGAGGTCTATTGCCTCAAATGTCACGGGGACGAAAAGCCCAAGGGCGATTTGTCCATGACCACCCGGGCCAAAAGCCTCAAAGGCGGGGAAAACGGCCCGGGATTGGTCCCCGGCCAGCCCGACAAATCCCCGATCTACACCCTTACGATCCTACCAGAGGACCATGACGACATCATGCCGCCGAAGGGTGAGAAGCTGTCCAAAGCTCAGCAGGCCACGCTGAAGCAATGGATTGAAGAAGGCGCCCCCTGGCCGGACGACGTGAAGCTGCAGCAGCGGGAGAAGGTGGATTTCGTCAAGCAGGTCAAACCGATCTTCGAGGTCCATTGTGTGGCCTGTCACAAGGAAGGCCACGACAAGGGCGATCTGCGGATGGATGTGAAGGAGGCCTTCTTCGCCTCCAAAGCCATCGTCCCGGGCGACGCCCAAGCGTCCAAGGTGTACACCACCACCATTTTACCCGCGGATCACGACGATCTGATGCCGCCCAAGAAGAAGGGCGGCCCGCTGTCCGCCGCCCGGACCGATCTGATTCGCGACTGGATCGACCAAGGCGCCTACTGGCCGGATGGTCTGAAGCTCGAACAGAAGGAAGCCGATTCGACCAGCACGGAACGCGACTGGAAGGCCGTCATTGCCGCCATTCACGCGCAATTGGTGAAAAACGCCGCGGCCGAAGCGGCCAAGCACCAGAATTACCGGGGTCAGGTGAGCAAGGAGGTTGGCTTCGACATGATCGCGATTCCCGGAGGCGAATTTGTCATGGGCAGTCCGGCGACCGAACCCGGCCACAAGCCCAATGAAGCGCCGCAACGGAAGGTAAAGATTGATCCGTTCTGGATGGGCAAAACGGAAGTGACCTGGAACGAGTACGAACTCTTTCAGTTCCCCACGTTGGAGAAGGGCAACAACGTCAGCACCGAACGCGTGAACCGCGAGTTGCTCGTCATCGTGGACTTTCCGACTCCGGCCGGCGGGGGCAATCCGTACGTGGGCAAGGAGGCCGATGCCGTGACCCGCCCGACGACCCCGTACGTCGAAATGAGCTTTGGCATGGGCAAGGATGGCTTCCCGGCGATCAGCATGACCCATTACGCGGCCGTCGCGTACACCCGGTGGTTGTCGGCCAAGACCGGCCAGTTCTACCGCCTGGCCACTGAAGCCGAGTGGGAATACGCCGCCCGGGCCGGCACGGAAACGGCCTACTTTTGGGGCAACGATCCGGCGGCCGCTCCGGACTACGCCTGGTTCTTCGACAATTCCGACAGCAAGTACCAAAAAGTCGGCTTGAAGAAGCCGAACGCGTTCGGCCTGTACGACATGCTGGGCAACGTGACCGAATGGGTTTACGACGGCTACAAGTCCGATGCGTATTCGATCCTGGGTAACAACAACCCGGTAATGCCCGGATTCGCGGAGTATCCCCACGTGGCCCGCGGCGGTTCCTGGGATGACGGTGTGGAAGCCCTGCGGTGCGCCGCCCGGTTCTTCAGCGACGCCGCTTGGAAGATGCGCGATCCGCAACTGCCGAAGTCCAAGTGGTATCTGACCGATGCCCAGTTCCTCGGCTTCCGCATTGTTCGTCCGCTCAAAGTGCCGGAAACTCCGGAAGAACTGGCCAAGTGGTGGACCACCTATCCGGCCTTCAAGTGAGCTAAAGAACGCTGAAGGCGTCACTGGAATCGGACTCAAGAGAGCCGGGGACCTTCCCCGGCTCTTTTTTTCCCGCAGCTCCGGACACCCAGGTTGACCGTACGATAGGCACACCGTTTGCTTACAAACCTTTGACCCCGTCCGATTCCTCAGGCAGGGGTTGGTGTCTCTCCATGATGTCGCTGCTTCGCTCCCCTGCCCTCGGCGCGCTTTTGGCGCTGGTCACCTCGACCAGCGTTGGAGCCGATGACCTCACCTTCATTCCCGCGGGCGATTCCTGGCGTTACTTCAAGGGAACCGAGGCGCCCAGTGAAGGCCTCTCCGAGTGGCGCGAGACTGAGTTCAACGACTCTGGTTGGCTAACCGGCGCCGAACCCTTCTTTTACGGCGAACCCCTCCTCGGAACCTCCCTGGACGACATGCTGGGAGGCTACACCTCGGTCTATCTCCGGAAGGAGTTCGACGTCGCCAGTGCGGCCAATCTGTCCGAGGTCACCTTGCAGGTGCTGTCCGACGATGGCTTCGTCGCTTGGATCAATGGTCAGGAGGTAGCCCGTTTCAATGTGCCGGACGGAGATCTGTTCGCCGGCTCGACCGCCAATGGGGCCCTCTCTGAACCGCTCTCATTCGAAGCGTATCCGATCAATCAACCCGGGCAGATTCTGCGCAATGGCCGCAATGTGCTCGCCATCCACGCCTTCAACACGTCCCTGAGCGGTAGCAGCGACTTTGTTCTCAGCGCCTCTTTGGACGGCGTGATCGACAACACACCGCCCACGGTTGTCCGAATCCTGCCCACGCCCGGAGCCGTCGTCCGGTCCCTGTCTTCGTTCGAGGTGCAATTCAGCCGGCCGGTGGTTGGTTTGGAGGCGGCCGACCTGTTGGTTGCCGGATCTCCCGCCACCGGAGTGACCGAAGTGTCGCCCGGCCAATTCCTCTTCACCTTCCCCACGGTCACGAGCGGAAACGTCACCCTCGCCTTTCGTTCCAACCACGGCATCACCGATTTGGCGGTCCCACCCCATCCCTTCGCCGGCGGAGAATGGAGCTACACGGTGGATCCCAGCGCGCCCGCTCCCGGGGTCCTGCTCAACGAGTTCATGGCCGACAACGAGCGGACGCTGCGCGACGAAGACGGCGATGAGTCGGATTGGATCGAACTGTACAACTCCTCCACGGCGACCGTGAATCTCACGGGCTGGTGGCTGACCGACGATCTAGCGGTCCCCAAGAAGTGGAAATTCCCTGCGCTGAGCCTGCCGGCCAACAGTTTCCTGGTCGTGTTCGCCTCTGGAAAGAACCGGACCGATAACAGCCAACTGCTGCATACCAATTTTCGCCTGTCCAACAACGCCGGCGGCTCGGTCTCCCTGGCTGATGACTCTGGCCAGACGGTTTCCTCCCTCACCAATTACCCGGCCCAGTTTGACGACATTTCCTACGGCCGAGCCCCGGGTGCACCCAACCTGATCGGCTACTTCCCGACACCCACGCCGGGAAAAGCGAACTCTGCCTACGGACCTGGCTTTGCCCCGCCGGTGGAGTTCAGCGCTACCAGTCGAACCTACCAGGGAACGCTGACCCTCACCCTGACCACCACCAATGCCAACGCCGTGGTCCGCTACACGACGGACGGCTCGCTCCCGACGGCTCTATCCCCGCAATACACGACTCCGTTGGTGCTGAGCAATGCCGTCCAAGTTCGAGCCCTCGCCACTCAGCCCAATCTGTTGCCCGGACCGGTTCGGAGCGAAACGTTCATCCCCCTCACCGACCCGGTGGCCGCCTTTACGTCCGACCTGCCGGTCATGGTCATTCACCACTTTGACCGAGGCCGTCCTTCGGCCAACACCGACACTTTCGCCCACATTCAAATTTACGAACCCGACACCAACGGCGTCACCAGCCTGACCAATGCCCCAACGTTGACGTCCCGGGCCACTATCGCCGCTCGCGGATCCAGCACGGAAGGCTACGGCAAGGTCAGCATGAAGCTGGAGTTCCAGGATGAGTTGGGCTTCGGCCGGGCGCTGGGGCCGCTGGGATTACCCGAAGATCCGGACTGGGTTCTCTATGCGCCTAACAATTTCGAGCCCATCCTGGTTCACAATCCCTTCGCCCATCAGCTCAGTCGGGAGATTGGCCGCTACTCGCCACGGACCCGGTTTGTGGAAGTCTACTTTGCTCAACGCGGCTTGGGACCGATACCCAGCGCCAATTATCACGGCATTTACGTCCTCGAGGAGAAGATCAAGCTCGACCAGAACCGGGTCGACGAACCCCGGCTGTATCCCGGCCAAAATTCCCTACCTGAGGTCAGCGGCGGCTACCTCATGAAAATCGATCGTCCGGATCCGGGCGACAGCGGCTTCTTCGCCGCCAATCAGTGGTGTCTGTATGTGAGTCCCAAGGAGGAGGAAATGGTCCTCCCGGACCGCGACGGGCAGCGGAACTACCTCCAGTCCTACATGGATCAATTCGGGAACGCGCTTTACGGCGAAGACTATCGGAACCCGGCGACCGGCTACCGGGCTCACATCGATGTGCCGTCCTGGATCGATCACCACTTGCTGAATGTTCTGACCTTCAACGTCGATGCCCTGCGACTGAGCGCCTACTTCTACAAACGCCGCGAAGGAAAACTGCACTTCGGTCCGTTGTGGGATTTTGACCGGGCGCTGTATTCGACCGACGGCCGGGATTCCAATCCCCGAATCTGGCGGTCCAACAGTCAGGACATGGGCACAGATTTCTTCAACTACACCTGGTGGGACCGGCTGTTCACGGATCCTGACTTCTATCAGCAGTACATCGACCGCTATCAGGAACTCCGCCGCGGTCCGTTCAGCGGCACCAACCTCTGGCGACTGTTGGACGATCTCACCGGACAGGTGTTGAAGGCGCAACCTCGGGAACTCGCGCGCTGGGGCGTCACTCCCCGCGGCGGCGGCTATTCCGGCGAAATCCGATTTCTCAAGAACTGGCTCACCAACCGCGTCGACTTCATGGATGATCAATTTGTCCTGCCTCCAACCTTCGCCGAACCCGGCGGTCCCGTCGCGGCGGGTCATACCGTGGTGCTGACCAGCCCCGCCAACCACCCAATCTATTACACCCTCGACGGCACGGATCCCCGCCGATCCGGCACCGCCACCGGGAACGAAATCGCCGCCAACGCCCAGCTCTACACCGGACCCATCGTGGTTCAGGACAATGTTCGCATCGTGGCCCGTTCCCGGAATCCGAACCACACCGCCCTCACCGGCCCCAATAATCCGCCACTGAAGAGTATCTGGTCCGGTCCTGTCGCGGAGACTTTCGTCGTCCATCCCATCCCGCTGCGCCTGACGGAAATCATGTACCATCCGACCGGGGACGGGGCGGCGAGCGAGTTTTTGGACGAAAACTTCGAGTTCATCGAACTACACAACACCAGTTCGGAGACGCTGGACCTGACCGGCTTCCAACTCACCGGCGTGATCGAGTTCGACTTTGCGGCCACCAATGCGGTGCGGACGATTGCTCCCGGCGGACGCTTGCTCCTGGTGGAGAACGAAGCGGCATTTGCGCTGCGGTACCCGGGCGTGGGCCCGGTGGCGGGGCGTTACCGGGACCGTCTGGAGAATGGATCCGGTCGGCTGGCCCTGTTCGGACGGCTGAAGGAGCCCATTTTCGACTTCCGTTACCAAGAGACCTGGGAACCGACCACCGACGGCGGCGGACCGTCTCTGGTGCTGCGGGAGGAAAACTCCGGGGTGCTGAATCCCGCTGATCCGACCAGCTGGCGTCCCAGCAGCCGGCCGCTGGGTTCCCCGGGGATTGCCGATCCCGCCGCGCTGGTGTTGGTCCCCCAACTGGTCAACGACGCCTTCCAGCTCAGCTTCAAAGGTGAGCCCGGAAAAACCTACGTGCTCCAGCAACTGTCCGCGTTGACCAGCGGTTGGCAGCCCGCCGATTCCAAAGTCGCCGCCGCCGATGGGGCGGTGACCTTCAACATCCTGCCGGTCTCCAATCTGCGGCTCTTCCGCGTCCTTCTGCCTTAGAGCCCATCCCATTTTTCCGACGGGCTCTAAGAAAAATCTGCGTTGATCTGCGTCCACTCTGCGGTTCCAACGGCAACGTTCCCGCTCAGATCGGAACGCCAACAAACGCGTCGGGAGGGTCCGGCACCGAATGATCCATCCGCCTTCCAAATTGACCCCTGCCCCGCTTGTCGGCAGTGTTTGAACGTTATCCCATACTGAAATTCCCGGCCGGCTTGAATCGGGAGAGTCTCCCGAACGTCCAGCCCGCCAACATCGTATTTTCATGAATTCACCCTCAGCGATCGTGCCGGTGACCCGGCGCCGTTTCCTTTCCACCACCAGCGTGGCCGCCGTCGGCGCCCTTTCGGCGAGCCGGTTTGCCTTCGCCCAGGCCAGCGACACCCTCAAGATTGCCCTCATCGGCTGCGGTGGCCGTGGCTCCGGAGCGGCCGCCCAGGCGCTCAATGTGCCCGGCACCAAATTGGTCGCGATGGCTGACGCCTTCCCCGACCGCTTGCAGGGCGCCCTGAAGGGCCTGATCGAAGCCAAGGGCCCTCAAGTGGACGTTCCGCCCGATCGCCAGTTCGTTGGCTTTGATGGCTACAAGAACGCCATCTCGCTGGCCGACGTGGTCATTCTCGCGACGCCCCCGGGATTCCGCCCGATGCAGTTCGCCGAAGCGGTGAAGCAAGGCAAACACGTCTTCGCCGAAAAGCCGGTGGCCACCGATGCGCCCGGCGTCCGCACCTTCCTCGCCGCCGCCGAGGAAGCCAAAAACAAGAATCTCAAGGTCGGTATCGGTCTCCAACGCCATCACGACCCGGGCTACATCGAGACGATCAAGCGAATCCAGGACGGCGCGATCGGCGACGTCGCCGCCATGCGCGTCTACTGGAACGACGCCGGGGTTTGGGTCAATCCCCGCAAGCCCGATCAGACCGAAATGGAGTACCAGATGCGCAATTGGTACTACTTCGTCTGGCTCTGCGGCGACCACATCGCCGAACAGCACATCCACAACCTCGACGTGGCCAACTGGGTCAAGGGCGCGCATCCGGTGAAAGCCCGCGGCATGGGCGGACGCGAAGTGCTCACCGACAAACGCTACGGCCAGATTTTCGACCATCACATGGTCGAGTTCACCTATCCGGACGGCAGCATCTGCTTCAGCCAATGCCGCCACCAACCGGGCTGCTGGACCGAAGTCAACGAACACGCCATCGGCACCCGCGGCACCAGCGCGGTCGGCAGCAACCTGATCAAGCCTTCCGTCGGCGAAGTCTGGCGCTATCGCTCCGAGAAGCGGGTCGACCCGTATCAGCAGGAACACGACGACTTGTTCGCCGCGATCCGCAACAACACGCCGTACAACGAGGCGTTCAACGGCGCCCATTCCACGATGACCTCGATCCTCGGCCGCATGTCCACCTACTCCGGCAAGGACGTCACCTGGGATGAAGGCATCAAGTCCGAGCTCAACTATTTCCCCGACGAACTGTCCTGGAACGCCAAGATGAAGGCGCTGCCGGACGCCGACGGAAACTACGAGATCCCGGTCCCGGGTGTCTCCAAAGCTTGGTAACGGCCCCTGGCCACCAGCCCGCGCCTCCCTGGGCGCGGGCTTTTTCATTTCCGCTCCTCCGCCCCACCATGCCGACCCTTCCTCGCTCCGCTTCCCTGATCTGGCTTCTCACGGCCCTGGCCGCTTTCGGTGCCGAGGAAACGCCTCCGCCCTGGCCCGGCGATGCCTGGCGCGCCGAGCACCGCATCATCGACCTGCACCAACACATCAACGGAACCGAGGACCACGTCCGTCGGGCCGTCCGCATCATGGACCGCGTCGGAATCGGTGTGAGCGTAAATCTCAGCGGAGGGACCGTCACCCGGAAGTCGGACCAGCCCTCCGCCTTCGAACGCACCAAAGCCCTGACCGAACGCCTCGCGCCCGGACGGTTCGTTCACTACTTCAATCTGGATTACACGGGTTGGGACGCCCCGGAGTTTGCCGAGCGCGCGATCCAACAAGTCAACGAAGCCCATCGCCTCGGCGCCGCCGGTCTCAAGGAATACAAGCGCCTCGGCCTGTATCTGCGCAACGGCCAGGGCGAACTGATCCGCATCGATGATCCCAAACTCTCCGGCGTGTGGCAGCGCTGCGGGGAACTCGGCCTGCCGGTCAGCATTCATGTCGGCGATCCCCGCGCCTTCTGGCTGCCGTACAATCAGCAGAACGAGCGCTGGAAGGAATTGAAGGATCACAAAGCGTGGTGGTTCGGAGATCCCAAGCAATTTCCCCCTCGGGAAGAATTGCTCGCCGCCTTGGAACGGGTCGTGGCCCGGCATCCCCAGACCACCTTTGTCGGAGTTCACTTCGCCAACAATCCCGAAGACCTCAATTGGGTGGATCAACAGCTCACCCGGTATCCCAACTTCAACGCCGATCTCGCCGCCCGCCTTCCCGAACTCGGTCGCCAGGATCCCGCAAAGGTTCGCCAACTCTTCGTGAAGCATGCCGATCGCATCTTCTTCGCGACCGACTTCCAGGTGTACGATCAGTTGATTCTGGGATCCTCCGGAGACGGCGAACGTCCCACCGACGACGATGCCGCCACCTTCTTCCACAAGGAATGGCGCTGGCTGGAAACCACCGATCGGAACTGGCCGCACATGACGCCGATTCAGGGCGATTGGAACATCAGCAGCATCGACCTGCCTCCGGATGTCCTGCGAAAGATCTACTTTGACAATGCCCGCCGACTGCTCGTGCGGTCCCTGCCCTTCAACACGGTTCGTGCGGTACGGTGCGAACAGGATTTCGTGCCCGAGGGACACCTGAAGAATCCGGCGTGGAAACGGGCTCCGGTGTTCCGGCTCGAACAGCAAACCCAGGACGGCCGCGCCCGACCGGAATTGTCCACGAGTTGCCGGGCGCTGTGGTCCGACCGGTTTCTGTACCTTTCGTTTGAGTGTCCCTACACCACGCTGACGGACTTCGGCCCGCGGCAGGCCGAAGAGCGGATTCGTCCGCCCAATGCCCTGTGGGACCGCGATGTGGTCGAGGCGTTCGTCGGGGCGGATCCGCAGAATCCCAACCACTACACCGAATACGAGTGGGCGCCCAATGGCGACGCCCTGGACCTGCGCCTGCGCCGGCCGGAATCGGACTTTGTCTGGAGCAGCGGCATGGAATGGGCCGTCACGGTCGATGACCGCAACAAAGTCTGGCGCGTGGAGACACGGATTCCGCTCACTGCCTTCGGATCCAAAGCTCCTACGGCGGGCACCCGTTGGCGGCTGAATCTGTATCGCATCGATCGCGCCTAGAATGTCTTCCTCGCCACCAATCCCACGCTCAATGGATCCTTCCACACGCCCGAGCGATTCGGTTGGATTGAGTTCCAGTGATGCAAGTCTCCCTTCCGCACGACCTATGATCCTTGGTCCAAGAATCGTCGCTCTGCTCCTCTGGAGTTCGTGTTGCCTCGGGCCCGGATTCGCCGCCACCACCGCGGAGCTCTGGCTCACCCATCCCGCCGGCACCGCGCGTTTCGAAAAACAATCCGATCGCCTGGAGTTTCAAGCGTCCGCGCCCATTCAAAACCAGGTGATCACGGTCGATCAGCGCCGACGCTTCCAAAGCATGGAAGGCTTCGGCTACACGCTCACCGGCGGGAGCGCCCAACTGTTGCTGGCCATGAGTCCCAGCGCCCGGGCCGCCCTGCTGACCGAACTGTTCGCCACCAATGGCACCCACCTCGGAGTGAGTTACCTGCGGCTCAGCATCGGAGCCTCGGATCTGAATGCCCGGGTCTTTACCTACAACGATCTTCCTCGGGGCGAGACCGATCCGGAGTTGACGAAGTTCGACCTCGGTCCGGATCGCACCGATGTCATTCCCATCCTGAAGCAAATTCTGGCGATCAATCCGGCGATCAAGCTCATGGGATCGCCCTGGTCGCCACCGTCCTGGATGAAGGACAATCAGGATTCCAAGGGGGGAAGTCTGAAGCGCGAGTGGTACGGCGCCTACGCCGGGTACTTCGTGAAATACGTCGAAGCCATGCGAGCGGAAGGAATCACGGTGGACGCGGTTACGGTGCAAAACGAACCCCTGAATCCGGACAACAATCCCAGCCTGTTCATGACCGCGACCGATCAGGCGGAGTTCATCAAACGGCATCTCGGCCCCGCTTTCCGCAAGGCCGGGCTAGCCACCAAGATCATCTGTTACGACCACAACGCCGACCGGCCCGATTACCCGCTCACCATCCTGAATGATCCGGAGGCCAAGGCCTTCGTCGAGGGCTCCGCCTTTCATTTGTACGCCGGAAAAATCGACGCCCTGAGCCAGGTTCACAACGCCCACCCGGACCGCAGCCTGTACTTCACCGAACAGTGGACCGGCGCCCCCGGCAACCTGGGCGGCGATCTGGCCTGGCACGTGACCGAGTTGATCGTCGGCGCCACCCGCAACTGGTGTCGGACCGTGCTGGAATGGAATCTCGCCGCCGATCCTCAGAACCGTCCCCACACCGATCGGGGCGGCTGCGATCGCTGCCTAGGCGCTGTCACCCTGGACGGTGACCAAGTGACTCGGAACCCGGCTTACTACGTTATCGCCCACGCCTCGAAGTTCGTCCGTCCCGGCTCGGTACGAATCGATTCCACCGCGCATTCCAATCTGCCCAACGTGGCGTTCCGAACCCCGTCCGGCCAAACCGTTCTGGTGGTCCTGAACCGAACCACCTCAAGCGAGTCGTTCACCATCGAAAGCCACAACCGGTACCTGTCGGCCACCCTGCCCGCCGGCGCCGTCGGCACGTACGTTTGGTAACCAAGCAGTCCGATCGGATGAAACGGTTCGGCGAAGCAGAGTAAGCGTCACGCCAAGTACCTGGGTGCATCAGTGTCGTAGGGATTGAAGCAGAAGCCCTGAGGTGGATGGAAACCGGCCGAGGGAATCCGTAGTGACCCGGTAATCCCACCCGCCTTCCCTGGGATCAGGCCGCGATTTTCTGGGCAACTTTTACTTCACTGTGTTCGAAGGCGTCTGCGAAAGACTCGAGCTCGGAATCAGTCATACCCAACTTCCGCCCGATCTTTCGCCAGGTCACGACCGCCTCAACAACCTCGCGCAGGATCGCCTTACCCCGACGCGCAGGGATGCGAAAATATGTCGTCACCGACATGAGAGCATCAACCGTCGCCTCGGGACCGGTGTCGGCCGAGATCCACGTCTTCAATTCCCGTGCCCGATCCGGAAAGGGGTTCACATCGAAGGCTGGCGAGAGACGCCACAGACCGCGGCCAGCGTGGAGAAAACCATGATTTCTCAGGTGATCATCAACATTGTTGATCAGAACCGAAAACGCGATCCGCCGCCAAAGCTCCTCAGCATCCTCCTGAACCGCCGCCCCGTTGACCCGAAGCGCATCGACGATTTCCGTGTAGAAATGATCCTCGCCCGAGGCGGCCTCCACTCCGAGTAACGTCGCCGCCGACGCGTACGGAATGCGCCCGCCGGCACTCGTTCGGTCGAATCGGCGAACCAGCGCAACAGGTGTTCCATCACTATCTACCAGGCGAGTCTCGGCAGCATTGATACCCGCCTGACGCGCCAACTGCATCGCCAGGACTTCGCCTTTAGTCACGGCACGGGCGTCCTGCACGCTGGGAAACTTGCCGATCGCGAGCGAACCGTCGGCATCCAAAACTGAGCATTTCGGACGAAGCCCACCCAAGGATGTTCCGCGTCCGCGGAGGTAAGCGAGATCAGCGGCAGTCTCACTGGCGGTCTCGACGGCCCGAGAAGCCGCGGCCAGTTGCTTAAGTTCAATCAAAGGAGGGGTTGTGCGACGACCTGGCTCGTTGGCCCTCTGAAAGACGCCTTCCTCATCGCGGAATCGCAGTGCACCGACTCGGTTGGCATCGTCAACCGCCAGGAGGAAATCAACCGCATTCAGTTGAGCTGGACCAAACTCCTTCCCAGCATGCCGCAAAGCCTGCCGTCGCTTCGCGTGATCTCGAACGATGACCTGGCGTCCCCATCCATCTGGTTCTGTGTCGGCAACGATGGCATGAAAAACCGATCCCTCGGCTGCCTTGCGGTGGAACTGCGCCCCATTCACCAAGGGAAGGCCAGGTTCGATTTGAAACCGATGGGGTGCAGCCAGCCAGGTCGCATCGTAGGCGAAAGCCGCATGCTCGCGAGCGCCGCTTTGATCGTAATGAAGCGTACCCACTGGACCCGGCTCATCGCCTAGGTAAACTTGGAGCGTCCGTTTCACAACGATTCAGGAGTTTTCCTAACGCGAACTCGCTTGGGCAAACGCTCCTCATCGAGTTGAAGTCCGAGGTCATCCCGACGGGCATCGGCGAGGTCGCCGAGTGCCGGCCCAAAACCCAGAACAAACAGCGCCATCGCATAGGCACTCAGCGCCACCGAACCATCGCCGCGCTCGATGCGGGAATACGTGTTCAAACCCACCCCCATCCGCTCCGCCATCATAGCCAGCGTCAATCGGCGCTGACGACGCGCTCGCCCCAAGTCAGCTCCCAGCTTGACCAAGGAACGCCGCACTGCAGGGGGAAGGATATCGTGAACGGCAGAACGCATAATAACGACCTATAGATAGTGTTTAAAAACGTTTCGTCACCCATGTATGGACATTTAAACAGCCCAGTCCAGCCTCAATGAGAAGTCCCTGCAGCTCCCTTAATCGCCCGCTGGCCGAGGCGGAACGATGCATTTGGAACCGCAGATTGGACCCAGATTAACGCAGATTTCTTTTTTGGTTCTGCCAAGTTCGGGGTCCAGGGGACGTGTTCGATGAACAATTGCGAAGCGGAAAGGGACGTGCTTTCTGCCCAAAGAATCTGCGTTTAATCTGCGTTTAATCTGCGGTTCACCTCCGTTGCACGCTGATTCGGTCCGGCTGAGGTGGATGGAAACCCGCCGAGGGAATCCGTAGTGACCCCAGAATTTTCGGTGACGGTTTTCGCCCGATCATCGCAGCGTACCCCATGACCGAATGGAACGCGGCCGAGTACGACCAGATTGCCGGTCTGCAACTGGCCATGGCCAACGAAGTTCTCAGTTCCCTTCCCCTCTCGGGCACCGAGCAACTCCTGGACGTCGGCTGCGGAGAGGGAAAAATCACCGCGGCCGTGGCGGCTCGTCTTCCCTCCGGCTCCGTGGTCGGCGTGGATGCCTCCCGCAAGATGATCGACTTCGCCTCGACCCATTTTGCCGCCTCGCATCCCAATCTGTCGTTTGCCGTCGCTGATGCACGACGCCTGGAATTCGAAGAAGCTTTCGATGGCCTGATTTCGTTCAACGCCCTGCATTGGGTTCAGGAACAAGATGACGTCCTCCGAGGACTCCACCGGGCGCTCAAACCTCGGGGCACCGCTCGCCTTCGTTTCGTGCCGGCCGGTCCTCGCACCAGTCTGGAGGATGTCATCGAGGCAGTCGCCCACGCCTCCCGTTGGGCCCACCACTTCCCAGGGGCGAGCCGTCCCTACTTCCATCCGGAACCCGAGGCCTATGCCGCACAGGCGGAGGGACACGGATTTCAGGTCGAATCCGTCCGCCGATCCGACCACGCCTGGAACTTCGGAACATCCGAGGCCTTCGCCGCCTTCGCCCGGGTGACCTTCGTGGAATGGACCCGACATCTGCCCGAGACGGCACGCCCGGAATTCATTCAGGACGTCCTAACCGCCTATCGTCCCGTGGCCTGCGACCGCCCCGGCGAAGAACACTGCTTCAAGTTTTACCAAATGGATCTGGTATTCCGGCGCCCCGAGTAAACCGGATCACGGCTGAGAGGATATCCACCAAGATTAAAGGAGCCAAAACCCGCCTGCACTTGGAACGTGCGGATTCTCAGAATTTTTCTCTCAGCTCTCAGCTCTCGACCGGTTTGTGGGTAGGATCCAGGCTCAGTTGCAGTTCACCACGCAGCCCGGATTGATCGGCGAGAGATCGCAATAGTTGGGGAGCGCTCCCGACACGGCTTTGTACACCTCGGCACTACTGGGTCCACCCTGACCGTCAATCGCCGCCTCCACGCTATTTGCCACAAAGGACCACAGTCCGTACACATCGGCCCCGAGATCACACAACGCCGCAATCTCGGACACCTTCGAGAGAAAGTTCAGAATGGCGTATTCCGTCGCGGTGACGGTCCCCGAGGGATCGCGGAACCGAATGGGACGATTGGCGGCATAACGATACAGATTGGAATCCCGGGCGGCGAAGCCCAAGGGGTCCTCGCTCAAGAATCGGCCGAGATCCGGATCATACCACCGGGCCCGGAAATAGATGAGACCGGTAGCCCAGTCCGCCTCCCGGGCAGCAAAGCCGAACCGTCCCGCCAACTCGGGTCGGGGGCCGGTCGCACTTAGCCGATTACCAAACGAGTCGAACTCATAGCTCGCCACGACCGTCCCGGCGTCGTCGAGGAGTTCCCGCAACGTGCCCACTTGGTCCAGCAGCGGGAAGAAGTACCCCTCATCGCGGCGCCAAATCGTCCACAGTTCATCCGGTTTGTCCCCGTAGCAGTATCGGGCCACGGGATCGGTCTCCGTTCCCACGAAGTCCACCACTGGATTCTCTTCCGCGAAATAGGTCCACGTGACGGTTCCATCCTGAATCACTGCGATACGCCGATCCCGCAGGTCATAGCGATACTCCGCAACCGGGAGCAACGGCCCCTTCCCCACCGAATGCCAAACCCGGGTCAGACGATTTCGGTGATCATACTCGTAAACCCAGTCCTCGGCTTCGCTGAACTTTCGAACCCGATTCCCTTCCCCATCGTATTCGTAATTCCAGTCGCCCGCCCGCGTCACCCGATTCGCCCGATCAAGGGTCCCCGAGGCGTGTCGATGACTGCTCAGCCGGTTTCCGTTGGCGTCATACGTGTAGGATTCCAAGGCCACCCCTTCCCGCGTCACACCGGTCAATTGTCCCGCACCATCGTAAGTCAACTCGTCGCGGACACCGCGGGACTGCCGCGCCAGAATCTCCCCGCTGGGATCGCGAGTGAAGACAAACTCTCCCCCCATCGCCTCGTTGGTTCCGCGCAAGTGCTCGAACGAATTGATCCATCCCCGTGGATCCAGGTCTCCATAGACCGTACTGCCGATCAAACGTTGCGGAGCCGACAGACGGCGTCGGTCAATCCGAGTCCGTTCGCCCCGCGCATTGAGGGTAAAACCGAATTGGTAGGAGCCATTGGGACCTCCGAACTGAATCGCTTGGATGTGACCATTCCGGTTCCGGGAGAAGGTCGTGGATTGACCGAGGAACTGGACCGTCTCGACCCGTCCCAGCTCATCGCGCCCGAGGGACACCAGCCGGACAGGAAGTCCTGGATAGGTGACCCGTTCCTGAACCACCCGGTCAGTCTCTCGATGATACGAGACCAAGATGACTGCTTCGGGGGAATTCAGTTCCGTGGTACGGCCCGTTGGATCGTAGGCCAGGGAATTCGTGACGACGACGGCGTCCGTGATCGGATCATGCCAGCGCTCCGCCACCATCCGGTTTTGGACATCATACTCGAAGGTCCGTTTGCGTCCGTTACGGTCCACCGTCTCGATTCGATTCCCCGCGGCGTCGTAGCGATGTCGCCGGCTGAGTCCGAAGGGATCGGTTTCCACCACCACCCGACCCAGCGCGTCCCGTTCAAATACAAATCGATTTGTTAAGGGGTCCACCACCGCCGTTCGATGGCCCAGGACATCATACTCGAACTGGGTGACCGAACCATTGGCGGCCTCAATCCGGGTGAGTTGAGCCTGGGCATTGTGGGCAAACCGCCGCGTACGACCGCTCTGATCGGTGTGGGATGCCACCGTGGCCGGACCCTCGGTGGCGTACGTGAACTGCACCATCCCTCCCCGGGGATCCACCTGTCGAAGCAATCGTCCCGCGACATCATAAACGAACTCGTTGGTCGCTCCCGTGGGATCAATGATCTTTTTCAGCCAACCCCGCGAGGTGTATTCGAAGCGCTGGCTCGCGCCTCCCGGGAGCACAATCTGAGTGGGCCGACGTACCGGTTGATCGTACTCGAAGCGATACACGTCTCCGGAGGGATCCGTGAATGAGGAAATCAATCCGTGGGCGGCATAGCCCAGTTCGTAGGTTCCCGAAGGAGCCACCACCTTGGTTAGTCGCCCCGCCAAATCGTAGGTCCGCGTGTCGCCCAATCCGGTCGGGAGCGATAGTCGGCTGAGGCGATTCGCGGCATCATAGGTCCAGGTGGTGGCCCGACGGTTTCCCGGGCGAAGTTCCGTCAACTGGTTCCCCCGATCATCGTAGGTGTACTGCGTTCGGTTACCGCGAGGATCGGTCCACGAAGTTTCCCGCTGAGGATGGCGAGCATCGCCATAGACCCGGAGGGTAACGCCACCGAGCGGATCTACTTCCCGCGTCACATTGCCCCTGGCGTCGTAGGTGATCTCCGTCCGATGGCCCAAGGCATCAATCGTAGTGCCGGTGAACGAACCCGGGTCCCACGATTGCTGGGTGCGTACGCCATTGGCCTCCGTGACCGCTATGACCCGACCGGCCGCATCGTATTCCATCTGTCGAGTAGGCCCATTACCCGGATCCTGAATTCGCTCGAGGAAATGCGGTCGAACACTGGAATAATGGAAGGTTCCACGGGTTCCCGACGCATGTCGTATTCCCACAAGATCCCCTTGCCCGTCGTAGGTGTAGTTGAGCACTACCCCCTCCGGCCCTCGGATTTCCGTAATCCGCCCCACGGAATCCCGCACCAGTTCCAGTCGGGGACCCAGGGAATGCTGGATGACGGTCGGCGAGAAGGTCACCCGATTACCGCTGCTGTCCTGAATCTCCTGCAGTCCCGCCTCCTGCTGATACGTGTATCGGGTACCGCGACTGTCGGTAAGCCGATACGTGTCCGGATTGTACGGCAGTCGAATGAAGAACAGCGCGGCTTCTCCGGTATCGGACAACGTGAGAAACGACTGATCCCCTTCCGGCACGGAGAGCGTGTACTCATCCTGACCCGGATCCGGTTCGAAAACCACCCGCCAAGCGGCCCCCAAGAGTGAAGCTTGTCCCAACTGCGGACGGAACGTGAATCCCAGCCGCCGACCATCCGGCGCATTCAAATACACCCGAGTACCCACCCGGAAGGGGGTCGGAACCAGCCCACCACCGCGATTCGGAATGGTCTCCCGCACGTCGGCATCCTGAAGTTGGAGAGACCAACCGTATCCGAAGTCCCCCACCCGATCGGCGCGCAGGGAATCGTAAGTGCGCCGGACGGTGATTGGGATACCCGCCAGAGGCAGCTCGAGGTCAGTGAATTCCACCGCGAAATTCCCGAGTTTGACGCCCCCCGCTACATGCACCAGCAAAGGCTGACTCCAACCCAGACCATTTCGATTCCAGGCATTGACCCGAATCACATAGCTGTCGTTGGCGAGCAGCGTGGGATCGAAGCGCGCCAACAGGCCATTCGTGACCCCATTGGTCCCCTCATTCAGCCGAATCCACTTCGGCCCGGACGCACTGAGATGTTGGAGATTGACGTCGCTGGCCGGGGCGTACTCCACCGACCAGTCCCGCAATTCCTGACGACTGCTGATGCTGCCCCGAATCTCAGTGATGTGCTCAATTCGGGAATCGGGTGCGGGTGCGGTCAACTCGATGGTCGGCCGCAGATCGGCCTCCTCCACCCGTACGCCTACTACAAAACCCAATCGTGCCGTGGCTCCCCCTTCCACAGTGAACCGAAGCAGATATCCACCGGCCGGAAGGGTGCTCGCCGGGAATCGACCCAAGAGCCCGCTGGTCACCGGTCCCGATCCACTCGCCAGCAAAACGTAGTCTGGATCCGCATCTCCCAGGGCCTCGGGATTAACCTGCTCCACCGGGGCATAGTGCACCTGCCACAGACCTAATGGCAGCGAACCGCTGATCAAACTGCCCACGAGGTCCGTGTCGGCATTCAAGATCTGGCCGGCTACCGGAGAACTAATCCGAATGACCGGAGCTCCTTCAGCCGTGGGCTCTCCAATTCCGAGTCCGGAGAGATCGGGCAACGTTCCATCCGCTTCCGCCACCAGAATGGGCAGAACGGTGGAGGCGGTTTGCCCAGTTGTGTCGATCACTTCCGCCTGAAGTTCGAAGATTCCGGAGCTCGGAGGCGTCACTCGAAATGTTCCCTGCGGCGTCACCACCACGGGCCGGCCACCCGCACTCGCCGTCAACGAGGCCACGCCAAGATCATCGCTCGCGGTGACCTGTGCTTCGAGTTCCGCACCGACTCGGGGCGATCCCGGCTGATACGACAGAAATACCCTCGGCGGCCGGTCCACCCCCGCCACCCCAAAATCCAGATTGGTGATCGATTGACCGCCCTCGAGCACGACGTCGTAGTGGGAACTGAGGCGGGGCCGATAATGCAGGGCTTCGAACCCAATCAGATCAAACCCTGGAGAAACTCCTTTGTTGTCCCTTGCCACCAGCTTCACAAAGTACACCGGTCCCGAGATGCCGGCGGCGGCAAAGTCCACGGTCAGATCCGAATTCTCAGTGATCTGCCGGGCCAGTTGCAGGCGGTCCGGCGTGCTCCCCACGTACACGTCCGCCGTCTCGTTGCCCGATTGATTCAAGGTGAAGAGCGTCAGGTCCGGACCCGGCCCATCGAAGAGTTCCTCCGCAGTAAACTCCACTGTCACTGCGCTGTTCGACGAGACGGTCATAAAGTCCACATCCGAATACGTACCGATCGGCGCCGCGACCGGGGACGGGGGTGGCGGTCCCAGAATGATTTCTGGACTCACGGATTCCGGCTGGACGCCCAGCAGCAGCGTTCGCGGTCCCGGAACGGCGTTGCGCCCATACGGCCAGGGAATCGGACCGGTTCCCGCATCCTCCAGGCGAGCAATCCGGTCGGGATACCCATCGGGCGAGACCAGCGGCAAGAGAGAAGGAAAAACCTGGAGCCAACCCAAGCGCCGTTCCAGACACACTCGATAACTGCCCGGGTCCAGTTCCTCGAACTGATAACGCCCTTCGGAAGTGGTGGCCACAGACGGCTCCAGCGGCCCCCATTCCCCATTCCGGTCCAAGTCCAGGAAGACCCACCAGTTTCCAGCCCCGGGATGATCCCGCGTCTCGGGATCTCCGTCTTCATCCCAGACGACCCACCCTTCCAGACGGCCCCGGCCCGTCACAGAAGCGAAGCACGGACTGGTCTGAAGCCGCACCACTTCATCCCAGTCCGACAGCCCATCGCGGTCCGTGTCCACCAACGTCGGATCCGAACACAGCAGCACCACTTCTTCGAAATCCAACAGGCCGTCCTGGTCGGCATCCCCATGCTCCGGAGTGTGCAAACGGTAGAAGCGCAGACCGTCCGCGGGATCGACCGCGAGCGTCGCCTGACCGGAGAAGGACGGGGGCAGATTCGAAACGGCCTCCCACTGGCTGAGGTCCAAACTCGACTGCAGATTCGGAATGACCCCTACCGGAAAGGTCAGTTGAAGCGTTCCCGGTTCACCCATCATGACGGTGAGCTGCGGAAACGACGCCGCATCCCGGGGATCGGTGCCAAATTCCCACTCCTCCTGGCTGGTGAACGAGTCTCCGTCCGGATCGAAGACCAGTTCCCAGCTCTGGAGCTGGTGCGAGCGCAACCAACGCTCGGTGGGGTCCTGAGCCAGGCCGACCCTGAGGTTGAATCCCAGGAAGGCGAGTGCGCCAAGCCAGTACAGCCACCAGCGACGTGGCTGCTGTGGATCGGGAACAGGGAGTGTCGCTTTCATCGAACGATCAGATTTCGAGGTGAATCAGGTGAGACTCTCTGGGTAACAGTTAGCCCGCCGAATTCCGCATGGGCGCGCAATCAGAAAACCGCTCCTCGGCCTGGAATCTTGCAAACGATTTGGTGACAACTCACGAGCTGATGAACGGCCGTCTAAAACTGGGACTCGTTGGGCTGGCGTTGGTCGTACTCAGCTTCGCCATCGCCGGTCGCGCTGGTCGGGGCAGCCCGCCGGTGGAGTGGACCTATCGCGGAATCGGAACCAACGGCTTCGGCCATGACTGTCTGGTCTACGCCCTTCGCAATGTCTCGCGCGATTCCCTGCGGATGCACCTCCGCCACGACACTCCCAGCGGCGCCACCGAATCGGCCGACACCCGACCGGGAGAGGAAGCTGTACTGTTCCTGGCCATTGGATCGAAGTTACCTCCCTACCGGATTATCCTAGCAGCGGACAACGCCGCCCATCCCTGGGTCACGCGGGGCATCCAGTGGCTCGAAGGCCTCCAGGGCCGAAACGTGGGCGAGGTCAGTCGACAGCGATTCGCCCTGACCCTGGAAGTCCCCAAGCCTTAGTTAGAGCCGGGGAACGCTGTCATCGAACACGTCTACTTCCGGCATGACCACCCAGGTGTTGGTCAGACCGTCGGCCCACGGAAGCGATCGCATCCAACCTGCCTCGCTGCCGGAAAGGCGCACCGTCCGGGACGCCGTCGCCGTCGTGCCGGGATAGATCGCAGCATCTGGGAATCGAAGTTCCAGCGCCACCACCCGACCCGTTGCATCCTTCAGCCAACTGAGCTTCGCCGCCGGATCGCCGGTCAGACGCACCGACGTAATGTCCAAGTTCGCGGCGGGCGGTGATGGAACTGGCATGCGCACTCCCAGCTGATTCCGAATCCGCGCCGGCCAGCGGCTGCGATTCCACAGCGTCAACTCCAGCTCCGCCGGTGAATCCGAGGAGCGCCGCGCCGTAACGAAGAATTCCCGATCCGTCCGCAGTGGGTCGCTGTCTTCCCGACGCGTCTCCGGCGGTGGAAACACCGGCAGCACGCCGCCGGAACCCTGTCCGTGCGCCAACAACCAGACCAGATTCGCCGTGAACCCCGCGTTGTAGTCGAGCGCCACCTCGTTGAACTTCGAATCCATCACCACCTGTTCGGGGCGATCCTCCGCCTGCCACTGATACCCTTCCTTGCGCACCACGTTGGTCCGATTGGGGAACTGATAATAGAAGTCGTGATCGGACGTTCCGGGTACCGGCAGCCACTTCAACCGCTCGCCACACAGGAAAACATCGTTGTGATCCGGACCCGCCAGCAGGGCCCCATAGAGCACATGCCGGTTGGTTCCCCGATCGTCCGCCTTGCCGGGAATGAAGTGATCGAACCCAGCCCACGCACCATAGGCTCCGCGATGATGCGGATGATTGAATGGCTCCTTCCCGAATCCCACCAGGTAGCTGCGGCGATACGGATTCGCCCCGAGCGCGTAGTCCACTGGCGTCCGGCCAGCGGCCCGATACTCCGCCTGAAGTTCGACGTTGGACCGGCCCTTCTTCCACCAGGTGTTCCCGGAAATCGTCGGCGCCTGCAGCACGTGATCGCTGTAGTACAGGACGATGGCAGCGGCGTTGTTGGCATGACGGAGACTTCCGTACTCGTGGGCGAACCACTCCCGCAACCGCAAGCCACCGGGCGTCTGCCGATACTCCAGGAAGCGGGTGCAATAGAGCTGAAGTTCGGCGTGAAATCGCTCATCAGCCGGGGCCAACCGCATCAGATTGAAGGCCGCCAGCTTTCCAAAATTTCCCGCACCAAAATCCTTCCACCAATCGTGGTTCGACTCCGCCTGATACTCCTTCAGATAAACCTCCAAGGCGAAGCGAAACCACTCGTCCCCGGATTGCGGATCCCGCGCCCGCCGCGCCCGCTGAATCCACGAGGCCGCCGCCACAATCTTGTCGAACGGATCCGCCCGATAGCCCGTGACCACCACCTGTCCGTCGGAGCGAAGGGCCAAGGAACGAGTGCGCCGGATTCGATCCTGGTCTTCCTGCGGTAATCCTTCGACGAGGACCGGACCGGCATTGGCCCGGGCGAAGCGGGTGAGTTTCTCCGCCAGATCGAGCAGACGATCCGCCAGTTCGTGCGCCTTGAATGACTCAAAACCCGGGGTGCCTTCCAGTCGGGCGCCGTGCGCCCGGATCACCATGGAACTGGCCGCCATCGCCGCGGCCATTGCGCCGGGAATGTCTCCGGCCGGAACCGTTCGATTCACCCGGAAGGTCGGACGACGGGTGAGCAGATGCGCCACTTCCGCGGGCGCCCACATCGAGTGGACCCGGGGTTCATCCACCCCTTCCCGTCCACCGCAGCCAATGACGACGTCGAGGTCCGTGGCCGGATCCGCGCACTCCGGATTCAGCACACACCGGAGGAAGTAGTCGTTCACGTGAATCAAACCGGCGAGCAACTCCTCCATCTGACCGGTCTTCTCCCAAGTCTCCGGATGTTCCACCGCTGACCACGCCAGGGTCATCGCCGCGAAACTCATCGTGAGATTGGCCGTCCAATGGTCCCCGGCATCAAACCAGCCACCACTCAGGTCGTGTCCCATGTCGGCCCCATCGGTGAGACAGGCCGGCCCGCGCCACGTAACGCGGTTCAGCGGCGAGAGACGGCCGGATTGCTGGGCTTCATAGAAGTATAGGGACTTTTGCAACGCCTCGGCGTAATTGAACTCCGCCGCGTGGGCTGAGGGAAGCGTGAGGAGGACCGCCAGGCTTGCGAGAAACAAGGGCGGCCAGCAGCGGACCAATCGGAGAACTCGGAGGAAGTTCATGCGGAAGAGCGCGGAGGAGCCGACGAGGAACGGGCCACCAGCCGGGTGGGCAGTCGCAGGATTTTGGGTCGCAGACCGGGCCGGTCGAGGCGTTCCAGCAAGCGAAAGAGGGCGACACGACCAAGTTCCACGGGTTGCTGATCCATGCTGGAAAAACCGAGATACGCCGCAAAATCGTAGTTGGCATAACCCACCAGGGAGAGATCCCGCGGCACTTGAAGTTCGAGTTGTTCGAGAACCGGCAAGGCTTCCGCGAGCCTCCGGTCATTCGCGGCAAACAGTGCCGTTGGCCGACGGGGTTGGCTCAAAAGGGTGGTTGCCGCTTGAAAGCCGTCGCCACCCAGGAATGAGCTGCCCGCGACTAACCCTGGGTCAAACTCCACTCCGGCTCCCTTGAGTGCCAGTTGATACCCCCGCAGTCGATCGCGGGCCGAACTGGTCAGGTCGCCCGCCCCCAGGAACGCGATCCGGCGATGCCCCAGTTCCAACAAGTGGGTCACCGCCTGACGAGCCCCGTCCTCATCATCACTGACCACGCAATCCACCTCGGCCGCCCAGGTCCGGTCATCCACCACCACGCAGGGTATGCCCGCCTTGGCCAGCGTCCCCAGGCGTCCACCCAAATGCTTCAGCGTCTTCTCTCCCGCCAGAATGATCACGCCATCCACCTGATGCTGGATGAGCAGCTCGAGTTGCCGTCCTTCAAACTCGGCCTCATGGCGGGTATGGCCGAGCAGGACTCGATAATCCTCATCCCCGGCAGCCGACTGAATTCCCTCCGCAATCTGGGCCACGAAACTGCTGGCCAGTGATGGCAGCATCACCCCGATGGTTCGGGTCCGGCCGCGGAGCAATCCCTTGGCGAGCAAATTGGGGCGGTAACCCAGTTCCTCCGCCACCGCCAAAACCCTCTGCCGCGTCGCCTCCGAAATCGACACATCCATCCGCCGGTTCAACACCAAGGAAACTGTCGTCGGAGAAACTCCCGCGGCCCGCGCGACGTCCTGACAGCCAATCTTCACGACCATGAGCTTCTCCAGACCAACGGCGCGATCAACAACTAAAACCTTTTAGTAAACCTCAGCGCCTGACCAACGACGCTTTTCGAACGGCTGCTTCCTGTCCCGGGAAACAACTGTCCGAAACCGGATGTCTCGAGCCTGGCAAGAGAGTGCGTGCAGCCGTCTGCGGCGGTTGGTTAGCCTGCGCCATGCCTTCCCGGTGGTGGACTTCCCTTCTGGCCAGTCTCGCCTGCTGGCTTTGTCCAGCTGCCGAGACCATCCGCCCACCCGTCCACCTGTTGGTACCCGGCTTCACCGTGCAGGAACTCCCGGTGACGCTCAGCAATCAGAACAACCTCCGCTTCGCGCCCGACGGTACCCTGACTTCGCTCGGCTACGACGGCCGGATTTGGCGTCTGCGGGACACCAACGGTGACGGCCTGGAAGACACGGCGGAACCCATCTGGGACCAACCCACCCTCAGCGTCCCGTTGGGCATGGCCTGGAGCACGGCAGGACTTTATGTGTCGTCCAAAGGCAAAGTCTCCCTGCTCCGGGATACCAACGCCGATGGCCGTGCGGATACCGAGGAGGTTATTGCGTCGGATTGGCCGGCCACGGATGTGGCTTCCGGCGGTGTGGACGCCACCGCCGTCACGCTGGATCCGGAGGGCAACCTGTACTTTGGCCTGCTGGTCGCCGATTACTCCAACCCCTACCGCCTCCGCCCACGGCGGGACCTGAAGGCGGCCGAAATCGACTGGCTCAAACAGGTCGGTCGCTGGAAGGAGCCCGTTGGTCCCGATGCCGCCAACGACACCTTCAGCCTCTACGACCTCCACTCCCGGCGCGGCACTATTCAGAAGTTCAACCCACGAACGAAGACCCTGGAGACCGTAGCCACCGGCCTGCGGGTGCCGGTGGCCCTGGCCTTCAATCGCCAGGGCGATCTGTTCAACACGGATCAGGAAGGCGAAACCTGGCTTCCCCACGGCAATCCTCTCGATGAACTCAACCACATCATTCCGGGCCGCAATTATGGCTTCCCGCCGCGCCATGAAACGTGGCTGCCCGACCTCTCCAGCGAACCGCCCATCGTCGCGTTTGGTCCGCAGCATCAGAGCACCTGCGGATTGGTGTTCAACGAACCACGCTTGAAGCCCGACATCCGAAAAGCGAAGGCCGATGTTCCCCTCCCCGCCTTCGCCGCTCAGGGCTTGTTCGGTCCCGAGTGGTGGGAGGGCGACGCCTTCGTGGCCGGCGAATCGCGCGGCAAGATCTGGCGGGTGCGGCTGGTAAAAACACCCCACGGCTATGTCGGCCAAAGCCACCTCATCGCCCGACTCAATCTGCTGACGCTGGACCTGGCGATCTCCCCTCAGGGCGATCTCTACGTGTGTTGCCACAGCGGGTCGCCGGATTGGGGAACCGGCCCCCAGGGCGACGGAAGAATTTTCCGGATCCGCTATACCGATCCCCAGGCGCCCCAACCCGTAGCCATCCGAGCCGTGGGCAAGGACCTCGTGCAAATTGATTTCGATCGACCCGTGGACCCGACGGTCACCAATGGGCTCGCGGGCGGTTCAATTCGCTTCGGAGCCTACGTCAGCGCGGGCGACGAACTGGAAACGCTCAAGCCTCCCTATGCGGTCGTCGACCAACAGGCTCACGCGCCGGTGGGGCAACTCCCGGTGCTCCTGGCCGGGATACGCGACTGGGACGATTCTCCACCGCAAACGCTGATTCTACAGACCGTCCTACCTCCCGTGCTGGGGACGTATGCCCTGACCCTCCCGAGTGTTAAGGCGCTCGGATCGACCAACGCCCCAAGCCGAGTTGACCTCGACTATGATCTTTCGGGGGCGGAGTTGTGGACCCTCCGAAAATCATGGCTGGCACGTTCTCCCAAATTCCTGGTGCCCATCCTGGAGAAACTGCCGGAATCCTGGGAACTCAACACCTCCAGCGGTTGGTTTGGAACTCTGCCTCATCCCGAATTGGAAACCACCCGAAGCTACTTGGGTCCGTTTGCGGACATCATCGGGAGCACCAGTCCGGCGACCGAAGCGAGGGCCGATATGGTCACGATCGAATTCCGACCCCGCCTACCGACTGACGCCCAGGAACTCATTATACGGGCCGAAGCCAAGTTCGAGGTGGACCGGGAGATCACCCACTTGGCGGAAGCAGTGAAGGTGGCGAATGGCAGTTGGGAAACAGCCATCCCGGCGGACCAATTGTCGCCTGAAAGCGCCCTCAAGGTCTCCGCCCAAAAAGGCGCGGCTCCCATTCGCTTCACCTACGCCGATCGCTTCGGGGGCAGGGAGCGGCCCTTGGGGTTTGGGGATTCCCTATTGCCATTCGCGCCCACCAACTCGGCCTCCGCCGGTGCGGACAGCCGACCTTCCCCCAAGCCGCAGGGCGATTGGGAACACGGTCGCGAGTTGTTCCAGAGCCCCACGCTGAACTGCGCGAAGTGCCACCGAATCCGCGGCGACGGTGGCCTCGCCGGACCCGACCTGAGCAACCTGATCCACCGCGACGCCCGCAGCGTCGAACGCGACATTCGCGAACCCAACGCCGCCCTACATCCCGACTACGTGGCCTATGTTGCCGAGTTGAAGAATGACGGTTCCCACACCGGCTTCATTCGTTCGCACGAGGACGATTCCCTCCGTCTCGTTGACGTCGACGGCCAGGACACGGTCATTCCTCGGGCCCAACTCGCGACCCTTCGACCCACTAGCCAGAGCCTCATGCCCACCGGACTGCTGGATGCGCTCCCGCCTAACGACGTGCGCGACCTCTTGACCTTTCTGTTGTGGGAACCGCCGGTGCGGACCCGAGCGGAAGCCGAACCCGCGCGGCCGACCTCCTTGGCGCGGAACGAAGCGGGGCAGTCCAAAGCGCTCCGAATCGTCCTGATCGCCTCCAAGCAGGACCATGGACCCGGCCAGCATGATTACCCGCGCTGGCAGGAAAAGTGGCTGCGTCTCCTGTCGCAGGCCGCGACGAATGCGGTGGTCGAAAAGGCGTGGGAATGGCCGACCACCGATCAGTTCGCCGCAGCCGATGTACTGGTATTCTATTTCTGGAACCATGATTGGTCGCCCGCGCGTTACGCCCAACTCGACGCTTATCAGCGACGCGGCGGTGGCGTGGTCATCCTGCACTCCGCCTGCATCGCCGATCGCGACGCCGAGCAACTCGCAGAACGCATTGGCCTGTCCGCGCAACCGGACAAGGTCGGCTACCGCCACATGCCCTTCGACCTGACCATGGTGGCGAGGAAGCATCCGCTCCTCCAGAACCTACCCGAGACCCTGCCGTTTCTGGATGAACCCTACTGGCCCCTGATCGGCGATCCCGCGCGGGTCACGGTGCTGGCCACGGGCCGCGTGGACGACACGGACCGTCCATTGATTTGGACCTTTGAGCGGGGCCAGGGCCGGGTGTTCGGCAGCATTCTCGGCCACTACTTCTGGACGCTGGATGATCCGCTCTACCGCCTGCTGGTGCTGCGCGGAGTCGCCTGGGCCGGCGGCGCGGAGCTCAACCGACTGACCGACGCTGCCCTGCTGGAAGCACTGGTCCGATAACCCATCGTCGGGCTGCGGACGCCTTTCCCGAATCCAAACCGCCCGGGGGGCCGATCTTGACCCTCATTCCCCAAGAAACGGAGTATCACCCCAACACGAAACTCACTTGGCGGTCAACGAGGCCGACCTCCAACGAGTCCCGCTTCTCCTACAAGTGGCGCGAGAATCAGTTTCCGGTTCGTTCATAAGGGAGGGGTGCGAAATTCGCCGAGCGCTCCGGCTCACCGACGCCAAGCCCATGATGTCCGATTGCCAACCGAGGCGCGATCGTCGGGTTCACTGCGTCACGCCGGACTGAACTCGCGCAGAAACTGCGCAGCCGGACATGATGGCGCCTCCCAATGTGCCTTGACTGCAATGGGAAACAGAATGTCGAACCGACATCTATCGTCGAGACCCCGCAAATGCTCCCGCACCCCGCGAAAGGCAGTCTGACTTCAGGATCTCGGTTATCATCCGGGACTTCGATTTCAGCGATGAATTGCTCTTGGGTCATGCAGCGTCAGAGCTCACCGACCGTCGACGGGACCTGACGCCGGCAGCGAATCCTGCGTCGGATGAAAAGGGGCGGTCGAAGTCAGACCGGGAAGCGGCAGTTTGTGTGCGGCAATTTGTTCGGCCCCGGCACTGTCATCCTCTCGCCGTGCATATACAAATCCGTCCAATGGATCCAGCTCGCAAAGCCGCGTGCCGGAATGCAAGCACTCCTCCTCCGCTGACCGAATTTCATCGTTGCCCGAGGTGTTCGCCAAAATCTCCGTCATGACGCAGGCGGCCCTCTCGCGATCCTCCTGAGTCGGCTCGCGATCCAGGTAAATCCTTACCACAAGCGCACGTGACTCCGAAAAGCTGACAGCGATAGCGCGAATGGCCGGATAGATTTCACCAAGCAAAGCTCGCTGAAACCACAGTCGAAGCCAGCCTGGCAGTGCTCCAGAGCTCATGCTTGTGTCCAGCGGCCCAATAGAAACGAGTGTCTCAGGTCCAACGAAGGAATTGACCGACGCGGGCGGTCAGTGGCGTCCGAATTGGAAGGATTCGCGGCCCGCCCGCGTTCGGTCCAGTGATGTTAGGCGACGGTTGTCCGTAAATACTCATCAATGCAACGTCTGATAATCTGCTCAACTTCATCGTAAGGCATCCAGCCTGCGTTTGGACCATGACCATATGACTTGCCGTAGCTGCCGCTCCGATAAAAGCCCTGCTCCGGTGAACAAATATCTACCGGGTCTGTATCAGGACTCGTCGCAAGTGAAAAGCCCCACTCGTCGTGCTTTGCTCGAAAATAAAATGAACAACCTCGCACTGCACCCTCGGCCTGAACAGGACAGTGGCCATAGATACGGCCCGAAAACTCCAACTCGGTATCTTGTAGCTGCCGGTCTGGCTCGATGTTCATGACGTGCGCGAGTCGCCTAACGACGAAGATCACCGACCGCCGCCGGAACCGAGCACTGGCAGCGAACCCAGCGTCCAATGAATCGGCACGCCCGACCTCGAAACGGGGAGCGGCGGTTCGTGTGAAGCGATCGGATTATACATTTTTGGATAGCCACTGCTTCATCTGCCTCCGGCGCTCTCTGGGAAAGCACCAGAACTCATCTTCGATATCATCTGGAGATAACAAACGCGTCGAATCCCATCTCCCATCTTTCACAGAAATCTTGGCATAGATAAGCCCATCACACGCTTCGCAATCCGCGTAGATGAGATAACTCCCATCTGGATGCATTGCCGACTCCAAACACTCCACCCTACTACAAGTCATGTCCTCCTCGGACCAGTCGGTGTCGACGGGGGAGATCTTGCCCTGTTTCCAATGGTAAAGCATGCAAGGGCCGTCCTTGCCCTGCCAAACGGGCGGCAGCACTCGCCCACACCGAGGGCAAGTCGGCGATGGATCGGGACAATAGTGATCAAAGAATCCCATTTGTATAACGCCAAGCTGAGCGACTGCCGCCGGAAACGCAACGTCGAGCGTGAACTGCGCGTCCGAATTGCCTCCCGGCGTTGAGCGGAGAGGCAGGGCGGCAGTTCGTCTCCAGCGTCTTGTTCGCCTTTGGTCGGCAGTGTTGATCGCTCATGAGTCTGTTTTGGAAGTGAGATGAGTGCCAACGAGAGAAGTACCATCTGGCAGACCACCACACGACTGTCCTGTCCAACGCCAGAGATTGACAATGGGAGTCTCTATAGGTGGCTCAAACTCCGCCTCGGGGACAAGTCCTGCTGTTCGATAGAGAACGTTTGTCGTGCGAATCTGAGCTGTGATGAAGCCCTCGTCGAGTCGCCGAACGTCAACAATCCGAACCTCTCGTTTCACATCCATCGCCACAAACCGTGTGATCGTCCGTCCGACGCGATAGCGACGTTTGCGAAACCAATGCCGAATGGCCTGTAGCATTATGCCCATGTTTCACAAGACGCGCCGCAATCAGACGAACGTCGCTGCTCAGTGACGCGCCGCCAAGCGTGCCCAGAATGGTATCGAGGCGCAATCGGCGCGTTCACTGGAGCAGTCTGGTTCGGCTCTGAAAGATGGCTGTATTTCGTGATCATGACGGACGATTTTGTGACCAGTCCTCCTGCATCGCTTTCATCGATACGACAGCAAACGCGGCAGAGGAGAGGCCTATAACCAGTTTCGGGATGATCGGAAAATGAGACTGCACGATATAGCTGAACACGGCAAAATTCCCGAATATCGCAACAGCCCAGCACCCGATTGCGACTCTATGTCCCCGACAGAACACCCGTAGCACAAGGAAAGGGAATCCAATAGCGGCCATACCCAGTGCGAAGATCGCGAACCCGAGTTGGACCTCCCAATAATCATTCTTCAACCGTCGCTCGGTTTCGATCATCCACGGAATCAGAATACAGGCAGCCGTAAAAATCAAAGCTCCCGGCACTGCCAAGCCGATCGCCACTCTGCGACTTACCGAACTATTGAGGACCGTCCGCGGCGAAGCGGGGGTTGGGGCGGGGTTCGTAACTGGGCTGCCTCTGACTGACTGCATGGGCGGAGCGTATAGGCTGGGCGGTTCATGAAAAGCACCAAGTCCTATACCATTCATCCCAAGTACCTCAAAAACGCCCAGGCTCGGCGCCAAGCCCAGAGTCGGGATTTCGCGGCGACCCCCACGCCCCCAACAGGGGCTTCCCCAGGTTCCACGGCCTCCACCGTCCGAACCACTCCGCGGGACTTCTCCAATCCCATCGATTACCAGCATCCCTACGAGTCCATGGGCCGGTTCGCTCAGGCGCTGGCGCTGCGCTA
>JAFLEF010000064.1 GCA_017309115.1 Verrucomicrobiota bacterium
TTCGCTTCCGGCTGCTCTCCACCCCGCCTTGCGGCGACGCAGTTGCCTTCAGCTACACGACGCCCTGTCGACGTCGTACTCAGTCTTTCACTGGTTAGTCTCATCAGTTTCACAAACGCACGTAGGGACGGGCCGCTGGGCTGTCCCCGGTTGGCCGGCGGAGCCAGGCCGAGCGGCGTTTGCAGGTCAGGGCATGAAGGTCGCGAGGTGGCTCCGGCTCGGTGGAACCTCGCCCTACCATTTCGCCCTCCGCGTCCTTCGCGGGAGTCCCTCCGATTCCTCCGGCTTGGAACTACGAATGAAACCAAGTCGCCGCACCTCGTTCTTGGGCCGACCAGGGTCGGCCCAGCGGTCCATCTTCACCGCTTGCCGCTGACCGCCTCCGGCAACTGGACGGTCGAATAGCCACGCGAGGAGAGCAGCTGAACCAGGCCATTGGTGCCGACCAAATGTCCGGCGCCGACAATCACCAGCGTGCGGTTGGTCTCGTTCAACCAGCTCTCCAGTTGCGGGATCCAAGCGCGATTTCGATCCACCAGCAGGCGTCGATAGGAGACGGGTTGGCTCCGGGCATCCTCCTGATTTAGCCGTTCCATCCCCAGGGCGTCCCCTTCAGACCAACACCGCACCAGTTCGCGCGCGGACGCTTCACCGTCCTTCAGATCCTGGCTGATGGACTCAATGGCTTCACGTTCGGGTATCTGGGCGATTAGGGCCAGCTGCTGTTGCCCAGTTTCTAGGAACAATAGGCCCTTTCGCTCCCGGCGTGCTCGGTCGAAGAAGTAGCGGTCGATGCCGTGGGTTTCGTCGTAGCCGAGTTCGGTGAGCATCAAGGAGCCGACCGAACTCGCCACGTACCAGGGGCGGTAGCGGTCGAAGGTGTCCGAGGGAAGATCACTGCGTTTGGCCAGTTGCTGCAACTGACGCACGACCGTCGCCTCGAGTTTGGAGGACAGGGCCTGGCCCGGCGGCAGCAAGGCCAGCTTCTCGATTTCCTGACGGAATGCGGGTTGATCGAACTCCGAGATATCGGCTTCGAAGACCAGTCGGTCGGCCTGTGCGTAGGCGTAATACAGAGACTGCGAGGGGCGGTCGCCGGCACGCAACTCGTGGAGCGAGCCCGCCAGATAAAGCGTTCCGGACCGACCTTGAATCCGCCAAACGAAGTCCCGAGGGAAGGAATCGTCACTGTGCCCTGGCAAGCACAGCAAGCATCCCAAGACTCCGATCCAGCCCCGCCGGAGAACCGATCTGAGAAGTTCCTTGGCCATTGTGTCGTGAAGAGTGGGAGGTCCCGGCGGCAGGGGCAACCTCGAACCGAAGCGGGAGTCGAATCGTGTTCGGTTGGATCGACTGAGCCCTAATCTTGCCGCTGGGTGCGGTACAAGCTACGACTGCCCGGTGCCCTTTCCTCGTCCGCGATTGCCCGCCTCTGGCTGGAAGCGATGGCTGGTAATCATCGCGCTCAGCATTGGTCTCCCGATCGGTCTGCTCTTCACGCTGATCTTGGCCGTGGTCCTGGCTCTGCAAGTGCCCGCCGTGCAGCAGTGGGTTTACGAAAAATCCCTGCAATGGGACGCACCCACGGCCGAACAGTTGTCTCAGGAGAAGGCGCGCGAGCCGAGCTACGTGGGGCCCGTTGGTGATGGAAAGGCGGTTCAATCGGCGGCGGACGTGTACCGCCCGGACCGCTTTTGGAATGTGGAACTCGCCTTCACCCGTCCGGAGTGGGACGCCATTCAATTCGATCGCGTGGAACCCGTTCGGAACTGGATGTCGTCACCGCTCGGGGAGGTACAGTTGCGCAATCCGGCGGCGTCCCGGAATGGCCTTTCCGGTGTGCTGGGGTTCGATCTGCCTTGGTCCACCGGCCGGGTGTCGTTGGGCGGCGTGGTGTTCACGAACGTCGGTGTCCGCTTCAAGGGGAACGGGACATTCCTCGAGTCCCTCCGCAACTATCGCAAGCCGTTTAAGGTGCACCTGACGAAGAATCAGAAGGGAGCGTCCTTTGCCGGCCGTACGCAGTTCAATCTAGCCAACCTCGCGGCCGACTTAACCTGCCTCAGCGACACGTTGGGGTATGAGTTTCACCGAGAGGCTGGCGTGCCGTCACCGCGCACCGGATTCGCGCGCGTTTTCCTGAGTATCGAAGGCGTGGAGACCAATCGACTCTTGGGTCTGTATCTGATGGTGGAAAATCCCGACGGCGAATGGGCAAAGGACCAGTTCACCAACGCTCCGGTCGCGCTGTTCAAACCGGTGACCTACGAGCTGTTTTCCGATTTGGGAACCAATTGGGCCGAGTACGACGGAATCTACGATCCGAAGACCTCGGTCACCGCGGCCGAGAAGGCGCGGGTCATGGAGGTGGCGCACTGGGTGACGCACGCGACCGATGACGAGTTTGCCGCCGGGTTGGCGGATCGGTTCGAGGTGCCGGAGATTGCTCGCTTTCTGGCCTGCCAGGTTTTGTTGTCCAACTACGACGGGATTCTGTCGAACGGTCAGAACTTTCTCATGTATCTGGATTCCGCGACGCAGCGGTTCGGATTCATTCCTTGGGATCTGGATCACTCGTGGGGCGAGTTCCCGTTCGTGGGGACTCCCCGTGAGCGCGAACAGGCCAGCATTTGGCAGCCCTGGGTTGGCCGAAACCGGTTGTTGGATCGGATGTTTCGCGTGGAGTCGTTCCGGGCGGAGTACCGGAAGGAACTGGAGCGATTACTGACGACTCAGTTGGTTCCGGAACGGCTCAATCGCCGGATCGACGAATTGGCAGCTCAATTGCGTCCGGTGGTGTCGGAATGGTCCACCAACCGGCTGGCCAAATTCGAAATCGCGGTGTCGGATACCTGGGACGAGGAGATTCGGGAAACCGCTCCGACGGACCCCAGCCGGCCGGTGTGGCAGTTGAAGCGCTTCATCGCCAAGCGAGCGAAGAACGTGCGTCAGCAGCTCGACGGGGAGGTTGAGGGAGTGGTGATTCAGCGTCAGAAGCACTTCTGAGAGCGGTAGGGCGACGCTCAGCCTTTGGAGTGCGGTAGCGAAGCCTGCGTAGCTACCGCTTTTCGTCCCGGCTGCTTAGGCGTCGAGTTACTCCAACCCCCACCCGCTTCGAACGCGCGCCAAGGGAAGGGAACGAATCTGGAAAACATGAAAACAGGAGAAATACGGAAGAGGGCAGGAGGCGTGAAGCGAGGGTAGGGGGAGGCTCTGCGGAGCCTTTGGAGTGCGGTAGCGAAGCCTGCGTAGCTACCGCTTTTCGTCTCGGCTGCTGAGGCGTCGAGTTACTCTAACCCCCAACCGCAATCACGCGCCCCAAAGCGCCAGAGGGCTAGAGGGCTGGCGCACTCCAAACGCTTCGCGAAGTCCTTACCGGCTTCCCGGTCCCCTTCCTGGTCTTCCTCTCAGCTCTCAGCTTCCGCCTCGGGCGCGGCGGGTCGGCGGCGGAAGAGGACGGCCACGTTGCCGACGCGCTGGACCAGTTGCGAACGCGACCGGGCCACGATCTGCGGCACGAGCTCCTTCTTTTGGTCCTTTAAGTCGTCGAACTTCACTTTGACCAGCTCGTGCAGGGTCAGGGCGTTTTCGAGCGCCGTGTAAAATCCGTCGCTTAGGCCGGCTTTGCCAATCTTCAGGATCGGATCCAAGCGCTGGGCCCGGGCTTTCAAGTCACGCAATTCCCGGCCGCTCGCCGGGGTCGGTTCACCCGCAGTGGGGGAGTCACTCATAGCTTTTGAATCTTCGCCACCAGCCCGGTGGTGGACTTGCCCGGCACGAAGGCCAGGAACGCAATGCGCCCACCGTGACGTTCCACGGCCTGACGCTCGTTCTGATCAATGGTTTCCAACGTGTAGTCGCCGCCCTTCACGTAGATGTCGGGCTGCGCGCGATCGAGGAAGTGGGTGGCGCGCATCTCGGGAAAGACACACACGCCGTCCACACACCCCAGGGCGGCCATGACGCGGGCTCGGTCATCCTCGGAATTCAGGGGCCGCGAAGGACCTTTGAGCTGACGCACACTATCATCGCCGTTCAGTCCGATCAGGAGCGCGTCGCCCAGAGCCCGGGCGGACTCCAGATACGATACATGACCGGCGTGCAACAGGTCGAAGCACCCGTTGGTGACGACCAACCGCTTCCCGTTGGCACGCAGTTGGGCGCGCCAGGCGGGAAGTTTTTCGGCAGTCAGGATCTTGACGGCGGAGCTCATGGGGTTCGCGGAGAATCGAATCAGATGAACTCGTTGAACATCGCTTCCAGCAGCTCTTGGCGTCCGGATTCCAGGCCGGTGACGTTGCCGAGCTTGAGGGCATGTCGTTCGCAATCGGCGAAGGTGGCCTTGCCGGACTCGATCTTCTGACCGATGCCGGAATCCCAGGTGCGGTAGCGGTTCTTGACGAAATCGGCGAGGCGGCCGTCGGCGCGGATCTTGGCGGCGATCTTCAACCCGCGGGCGAAGGTGTCCATGCCGGCAATGTGCGCGTAGAACAAATCCTCCTCGGTGAAGCTTTCGCGGCGAACCTTGGCGTCGAAGTTCACGCCGCCGTACTTGAAGCCACCGTACTTCAGCACGGTGAGCATGGTCTTCGCCGTGAGGTACAGGTCCGTCGGGAACTGGTCGGTGTCCCAGCCGAGGAAGTAGTCGCCCATGTTGGCGTCAATGGAACCCAGGGCCCCGGCGCAGCCGGCGACTTCGAGTTCGTGTTCCATCGTTTTGCCAGCGAGCCAGGCGTGGTTGACCTCGATGTTGAGCTGGAAGTGCTCGAGCAGACCGTATTCGCGGAGGAAGTTGAGGCACGCGGCAGCATCCGAGTCGTACTGATGCTTGGTGGGTTCCTTCGGTTTGGGTTCGATGAAGAAGGGTCCCTTGAAGCCGATCTTCTTCTTGTAGTCGACCGCCATGTGGAGGAAGCGGCCGAGGTGATCCATCTCGCGCTTGAGATCGGTGTTGAGCAGGGTGGTGTAGCCTTCCCGGCCGCCCCAGAACACGTAGCCCTGGCCGCCGAGTTCGTGGGTCCAATCCATGGCGCGCTTCACCTGGGCGGCGGCGAAGCAGAAGACGTCAGCGTTACAGCTGGTGGCTGCGCCGTGCATGTAGCGCGGGTGAACGAAATTCTGCGCGGTGCCCCAGAGCAGTTGGACGCCGGTATCGGCCTGGATCTTTTTCAGCTCCTTGCCGACCGCGTCGAACTGGGCGTTGGCGTCCTTCAAATCCTTGCCGTGGGACGCGAGATCGCGGTCGTGCCAGCAGTAGAAGGGGATGCCGAGTTTGGTGACGAATTCGAAGAAGGCCCGGGCGCGGGTAATGGCGTCCTTGGTGCTGCATTCACCGGTGTTCCACGGGCGGTTCACGGTACCGCTGCCGAACATGTCACCGCCGGCACCGCGCATGGTGTGCCAGTACACGGCCGCGAAGCGAAGGTGGTCCTTCATGGGCCGGCCTTCGATCAGTTCGTCGGCTTGATAATGTTTGAAGGCCAGCGGATTGGTGGAGCCGGGTCCTTCAAACGGAATGTTCCCAATCTTGGGGAAGAATTGCTTGGCCATAAATGTGCGAAAGGAAGCGGGACGGTATGCCTGCGGGTTTCCGGGGGGAAGTCGTGATTTTTCTCAAACGGGAAGCCGGCGTTCTCAAGCGTCCGGCCAACCGGTCCAGACCGGGATTGCGTCGGTCCGGCCGACTCGCCACGGTTCCCCGGTGCGCGGATATCTCATCATGGGCCTGGGCGCCGCTGGGCTGATCGGGATGGCTCCGGTCGCCGGTGAGGCCGTGGTGGAAGGGCGAGTAACTCTACCCAAGTTGGTGGCCAAGCCGGTCACGCCGCCGCGTTACGAGAATGTGCCGCCCGCCGCGATTGGCCGGCCGGAACCTCCGGTCGCGGTGGTGTATCTGGAAGGGCCAACGAACGTTCCCGTCGTCCGCACCAATGCGGTCCTCACCCAGCAGCGTCTGCAATTCACTCAGGGTCTTCTGCCGATTCAGGTGGGCACGGCGGTGGAGTTCCCCAATTTGGACAATCAGTACCACAGCGTCTTCTCCTACTCGAAACCCAAGCGCTTTGATCTGGGCCGCTACACCCAGGGCGAAAATCCTCCCGCCCAGGTCTTCAATCAGCCCGGGGTCGTCCGGCTGAATTGCGATATTCATCAGCACATGCGCGCCACCATTCTGGTGTTGGACACGCCCTACTTCGTCCGCACCGACACCAATGGGATGTTTCGGCTGAGTGGACTCCCCGCTGGCCAGTACACGCTCAAGGCCTGGGTGGAGGAGAAGGACGTGCGCTCCCAAACGGTCACCCTCACGGACGGCGGGACGGTGACGGTGAATTTTGGCGCCCAGCGTTGAGGTTTGCCAATGCGTCTGGGATTTCGACTGAAGCTGGTGCTGGCGATGATGTCGGTCGTCGTGCTGGGCACAGGCTCGTCGCTGTTTGTGGCGCAGCAGCGCGTACAGGCGGCGTATCAGCGGCTGTTCGAGGAACAATTTCGCAGCCAGTTCGAGCGCTTCGCCGAAGCTCAGGACGCCCGGCTTTCCGGGGTAAAGGAGAAGTGCCTCGACGTCGTGACCCATTCGGTCCGATTGCGAGCCGCAGTGGAGGAGAACGATGGCGAACTGCTCTATTCCGTGGCGACGGATGAATTGCGCGGATTGGAAGGTCAGGGCGCCCGACGCAGCCGTCCGGTTTACTTCGAGTTTTTTGATTCCCAGGGACAACCGGTGCCCCGACCCGGAATCCAGGCGCCCAAGGTGGTCCGGCGGGAGGCGCAACAGCGTCTGATTCGACAAATGATGGCCAATGGTTCGTCGCAAGAGCTGGGGGTTGCCCCCTTGTTCGTGCGCGGCGACCGGGAACAACTGTGTGAGTGGATCGCCACACGCATTCCTGGAGTGGAGGAAACCCAGCCCCAGGGCGCGTTGTTGGTGGCGTTCCCGGCCGTGCTGCCAGGCGGCGCCACCGCTCGAACCTTGGAGCGAAACGGGGAATGGGCCGGGGAACGCAGCACCAATCGGTTCGCCGGGCGGACGGCGCGATCCACGGAGGGTTCGACCAATCGCTGGCCGGAGAGAATGGGATTTTCGGGGCGGACCGGACAGGTCCAAACCAACTCCAATCTCCGCTTCGGGATCTGGTCGGCGGGTCAGTTGTACGTGCGGGAAGAGGTGTTGCCGACCGCCGAGGTGGAGACTGTCCGCGCCGCCATGGATCAGTTCCTGGCGTCGGCGACAACGAGCTCCGGTGAGTTTCGTATGGTGCTCGGGGATCAACCCCAACGGGTGATCTATCAACCCCTTGGTCCGGTAGAAAAGGAAACGATCCGGGATGGGCCGTATCAGGTCGGGATCTACAGTCTGGCGGAGTCGGAGCGTCAGCAGCAGGAATTGCGGCAGCGAATTTTGCTGCTCGGTGGGGTGGCGTTGCTGGCGGCATTGTTGCTCAGTCTGGTGCTCGCTCATGGGCTGTCCGTGCCGATTCGTGATCTCGTGGGTGCCACCACCGAGGTGCGTCAGGGCAACTTTAAGGCCCGGGTCCCGGTGCGGAGTCCGGATGAGCTGGGACAGTTGGCAGGAGCCTTCAACGAGATGACAGAGGGACTGGAATTGAAGGAGCGGTATCGGACGGTCCTGAATTCCGTCGCGGATGAACGGGTGGCTCAACAGCTTCTCGAGGGTGGGCTGACGCTCGGGGGCGAGGAGCGGCGGGTCTCCGTGGTTTTTTGCGACATCCGGGGATTCACGGCGCATACCGAGAACATGGCGGCCCGGGAGATTGTCGACATGCTGAACGAACATATGACCGCCCTGACCCGGGTCGTGAAGGTCAACCAGGGCGTGCTCGATAAGTATGTTGGCGACTTGTTGATGGCCGTGTTCGGAGCGCCTTTGAGCAGTCCCCAGGATGCTCTGGATGCGGCCCGCTGCGCCTTGGGTCTAATCGCGGAACGCGCCCGGCTAAACGAGACGTCCAAGCATCAGCTGGCGGTCGGCGTGGGATTGGCGACGGGTCAGGTGGTGGCTGGATGCATGGGTTCGGTGGACCGCTTGGACTACACGGTCATCGGCGAGCGAGTGAATCTGGCGTCGCGACTGTGCAGTCTGGCCAAGGCGGGTCAGGTGGTCATGGATGGCGCGACCCGGGAATTGCTCGGCGATCGGGCGGTAACACGAACGCTGCCACCGGTGCGGCTCAAGGGATTCAGCGAGGAAGTGCAAGCGTTTGAACTGGTGGCGTTGGTGGGGCAGAGAGCAGAGAGCTGAGAGTTGAGAGAAGCCAAAACCGGTAAACCGGATTCGCATTGCGTCCACAAACCCGTCGCCACTCTTAACGTGCTGGATTCCAGGATTTTTCTCTCAACTCTCAACTTTCAACTCTCAACCGGTTTGTGGGTAGTTGAGAGGGAAGCGATCGGGCGACGCTCGGCGGAGCCAGGCGCGAGCGGACGGGTGACGCGTGCGTCGCAACGCCCAAGCTGATCTCTCTGTACGCATACGCCTCAGCCCGAACTGAGCGCACCAGTCCGTCTCCGCCGGTAACTCAATGATTGGAGAGCCGGATGCCCAGCACCACTCCACGGACGAACGGTTCAACCGACAGGTCGCCCCACCGGACCTGGGGCGGTGGTCGCTCAACAGCAGCGGTTGATGCCTTCGAAGCGGTGCTGGGCGGCGGCTTGATAGGCTTCGGCGCGACGTTGGCGGTCTACCTCTTCGCGCACTTCGGGGACATCAATCAACACTCGGGCGCCGCCGCCGATGGGACAGGTCTGCGCCTGTTGCCAGTGCCGGTCGACTGCAGATTCGCCTGACCATTCGCGGGCCAGGGCGAGGGTAAGGGCGGCAGTGCCTCCCAAGGTGGCGAAGGAGCTTCCTTCCAGAACGGTTCCCTCAGGAAGCCAGACGGGTTCGGTCTCCTTGAGGTCTGCCGGCCGCGAGCCTTGCAGGAGTCGCAGCCATTCCCGAACCGACAAGCCCACGATCAGCGCGCCCAGAACCAGGAACACTCCGGTGACGCCCAGATCGAGTTGGTTGTTGAACACCATGCGACGCGCGGTGCGTTCCGCTTTGGCGGCTTGTTCCCGGGCCGCTTCGGTAGGGGCAGTCGCTTGTTGTTCGACGGCGGCTTGCGCCTTTCTCTGAAAATCTTCGGCGGCCGCCCGAAAGCCAATGCGCGGGGACGGATGAAACATCTTCTGAATGCCCGCCGTAAAGGTCACGGTCAGCAGCCAGATCAGGGGAAGCAGAGTGATCAAGGCGAGAGCCGGGGTGCGGCGCTGACGGAGCGCTGATTTCAACAGAATGGTCGTGCCCAGGCAGAGGGCGATGCCGGCCAGCAGTTGATTGGCGATGCCGAAGAGCGGCCACAGCGAGTTGATGCCGCCGAGCGGATCGCGAACGCCTTGGATCAGGAACCAGCCCCAGCCCGAGACCACGAGGACGCTGGAAAACGCATTGGCCGGCAGCGATCCGGTGTTACCCAAGTGCGGCGTCACGTGCCCTAGAAAATCCTGCAGCAGATAGCGGCCGACCCGGGTGCCGGCGTCGAGGGTCGTCAGAATGAACAACGCCTCGAACATAATCGCGAAGTGGTACCACAGGTCGAGCCAGCGTCCGTGCGTGACCTGACTAAAGATGTTCGCCATGCCGACCGCCAATGTGGCAGCGCCGCCGGTGCGTCCATAGAGCGACGATTCCCCCACCGCGGTGGCGAGCCGGTCCATTTCTTCCGAGCTAACGTTGAATCCGGTGGCCTGAACTTTCGCGATGGTATCGGCAGCGATGGCCGCGGCGTCGGGTCCGGCGCCCTTCACGTTCATGGCTAGATACACCCCGGGATCCAACGTGCAAGCGGCCACCAGAGCCATGATCGCCACCAACGATTCCAGGCACATGGCGCCGTAGCCGATGGGTCGGGCGTAACCTTCGCGGGTGATGATTTTGGGCGTGATTCCGCTGGAGATCAGCGAGTGAAAGCCGCTGATAGCCCCACAGGCGATAGTGATGAACGCGAAAGGAAACAGTTTGCCGGCGACGACCAATCCGGAACCGTCCACGAACTTCGTGACTGCGGGCATTTTGAGGTCTGGCAGTACCAGCAGCACACCCGCAGCGAGGGCGACGATCGTGCCGAGCTTCATGAAGGTGCTGAGATAATCCCGCGGCGCCAGGAGGAGCCAGACCGGCAGCACACTGGCGGCGATCCCGTAGGCAATGATCAGCCAGGCCAGCGGTTCCGCGCGGAAGGTGAAAGCGGCGGCCCATTCCGGATGGCTGTGAACGTATTGTCCGCCCCAGACCGCCAGCAACAGCAGGATCACGCCCATGACGGATGCTTCCAGGGTTCTGCCCAAGCGAAGCCAACGCAGGTATCCGCCCATGAGCAGCGCGATGGGAATCGTGGCGCCGACCGTGAAGACGCCCCAGGGACTTTCCGCGAGCGCCTTCACCACGACCAAGGCCAGGACCGCCAGCAGGATGATCATGATGGCGAGAATGGCGATGAGCGCGACCAAACCGGTGAAGGGGTTCAGTTCGTCCCGGACCATTTGGCCGAGCGACCGTCCGTTTCGGCGCATGGAGGCGAACAGGATGATGAAGTCCTGGACGGCCCCGCCCAGCACCACTCCGATCAAAATCCAGAGCGCTCCGGGCAAATAGCCAAATTGGGCGGCGAGCACGGGTCCCACCAGTGGACCGGGACCGGAGATGGCGGCGAAGTGATGTCCGAAAACAATCCAGCGATTGGTGCGGACGAAGTCTTTGCCGTCCTCGTGCACTTCACAGGGCGTGGCTCGGCGGTCGTCGAGCATCAGCGCCCGAACGGCCAGCCACTTGGAATAAAATCGGTACCCGATGGCGTAGGTACAGAGGGCGGCGATGACCAGGTACGCCGAATTGATCGTGTCCCCGCGATGCAGGGCCAAGGTCGCGTAGGCGAAGGCGCCCAGCAGGCTGACCCCGATCCAGACAAGTGCACGCAACAGGGATTTCACGGGCGGGCAGCCTAGTCGTGGGCTGCGGGAGATCTCAATCCCCTTCGTAGATGTCAGGTCAGGCCGGTTTGCGCAGGATCTTTTCCATCGGCCTGCCCTTGGCCAGTTCGTCCACCAGCTTATCAAGATAGCGAATTTCCCGCATGATGGGTTCCGCCACCTCTTCCACCCGAACGCCACAGACCACGCCCTTGATGGCAGTTCTCAGGGGATTGAGTTGGGGCGCTTGGTTGAAGAAGGTTTCGAAGTCGGTCTGCTGCTTCAGTTCCTTTTCCAAGCTGGTTTCCGAGTGGCCCGTCAGCCAACGAATTACCTCATCGACCTCGGCCTTGGTCCGGCCCTTGCGTTCCGCCTTGGCGACGTAGAGCGGATATACACTAGCAAAACTCGTTGTATAAATGCGGTGCTTGGACACGTGGGGAGGGTAAGAGCGGAGGGGTAAGGGGAAAGGAGGAAGTCAGAGCGGGAAGGTCTCCTGCGGAGGACACGGAGTTGAAGATGGTGGGGCGAGGCTCCTGTCGAGCCATTCGCCGGTGGACTTCCCTCACCCCGATAGGACGAGCCTTCGCCGAGCCATGTCTTCAGGGGGCGTAGAGGCCGGAGAGCGCGGACCAACCGTCTTGGAAGAGGGTATTGAACGCCTTTGATTCACCTGGGATTTGCAGGGCGTCGTGGAACACGCCGGTTCCCTGGGCTCGCCACTTTCCCTGGGCGGATTGGTGATGGTGACCGAAGTAGGTGAAGACCCAAAAGCTGCCGGCGTGAGCCCCGGCCAAAGGCACCGACATAAAGCCGGGTTCGGCAGCTTTTCTCCTTCGGCGGATACCGTCTCCATGCACCACGGCCTCGATAGATTCTTGGGGTAGGATGAGGCGAAGGCGCCAGTCGTTGGTCCCGGTTCGGGTCATGCCGAGATCGACAAATTGGGCCATGGGGTCGGTGGCCAACACGCGTTCGCGCTGGGTAATGTCCTTCGAATACCAACTCGCCAACTGCAGCCATTCGGTCTTGCCCTGCATCCGCGGATCGCGCGGTCCAGTGGCGCGTGCCCACCAGAAGGCCATGGGCGTGGGATTGGTGGAGTTGAGGCGCACTCCGTCGACGACAAAGGAGCCGACAGACATGAAGCAAAGGCTGCCCACGGCGTGCGGTTTATACTGGGGATGGCGCTGCAGCAGTTCAGCGACCGCGGGATCCTCTCGGGAATATTCGGCCGCGAGGATGAGACGGTAGCCTTCGGGAAGCTTGGTTCGTACCAAGGACGGGTCGAACAAATGGTCCCGGCAGATCTCGGCGCTCACTTCGCTAACCACATTGGTGCTGATGGCGCCCGCGGGAAGTGTCCCAAACGAAACCTCGGTGGCACCAGCCACGGTTCCGACGGCGAGGATCAACATCGCGAGTGCGCGGAGCGGCATGGCTGAAGAGTTTCGCGAACATTCGAGATTGGCAGGTCAAATCTGAGGCTTAGTAAGGGGCGGTATCCGGATGGTGGGGTGACGCTCCGCCGAGCCGTCTGTATCTCGGCGGATGACGTGTGTGGAATGCCCTACCGGGAGTTCACTGAAGTGGCACCGTCGCGAGTCGCCCCGTCAGCCACACTGGGAATGGCCAGATCGGTCTGCAGCGGGAAATGGTCGCTGCCGATGTCGGGTCCGACCTGACGTGCAAGTACCGCGAGGTCGGGAGAAACCAGGCAGTGGTCGAGCGGGATGCGCAACAGGACGGTGCCGACACCACCCGCGGGCCAGGTCGGGTTCAATGACCAGGCCGCGGCGCCAAGGCCGACTCGGCTGTAGCGAAGGAAGTCCTGAAAGAACGGGCTCCACGGGGTGGCATTGAAGTCCCCCACGACCACCAACGGACCTTGTTGAGTCTGCGTCCATTCGGCCACGGCGCGTAGTTGTCGGTTCCGCGCGTCGGCATACTCCGCATCTCCGGGCGGCAACAAGTGGACTGCGAGCACCCGCAGCGGAGTTCCGGCAACAGTTAGGGAGACCGCCAGAGCCGGCACTTCGACTCCCGCGAATTCCAAGATCTCCGAGTTCTGGAAGGAATATCGACTCCAGACCGCGAGGCCGAAGTTATCTTCCCGCGGTTGGTCGAGCCGATGAGGAAACAGCCGTTCCAGCGGGGCGAGTTCGGCCATCCAGCGATCGTCGACTTCCTGGAGTACGAGCAGATCGGGTTCGGAGGTTTCGATGGCGGTGCGCACCTTCGCGAAATCTTGGTTCGCTGTGTGGACGTTGACAGAGAGCACCCGAAGTCGGGCATCGTGGGGGTTGGGCAAGCGGCCGGTGGGGCGGGTGGCCCAGAGCACCGGTCCGGCATTGGCCACGAGGCCGACGACACAGAGCGTCAGGGCCAATCTGCGGCGTTGGACCACGAGGTGAAGCAGCAGAAGGACGCCAAAGACGACGGTCAGTTGAACTCGGAAGTGACTGGCGAGTTCGCACAGCCAATACCACGAACCGGCCCAGGAGACCGCCGTGGCCAAGCTGGCGAGGAGGAGGACCGATTCCAGTAGTCCGGCGAAACCAACGCGACGCGTGGAGGCTGGGCTCGGGGTTGGTGGAGCGTCAGTCATGCTTCGGATTCAACTCCGGAAGCGAGTTTCGGTTGTGGGAAAGGTGAGGGGCCTACTGAGATGCCCAGCCCTCTACCTTCGATTCTCCACTGCTCAACCGACACTCCAGGATGGTGGAGTCCAGGGTCACGACTCCGCACGATCCTGGGAAAACGGGAAAGCGGTGGCATGGCAGGCATGGCAACCGCTATCCATAGAAGGCGGCGGCTTACCGCTTACGCGCGGACGCCCAGACCGACCGTGTCGCGCAGGTAAGTGAGACTGCGGGCGAGTTCGCCTTCCTGCTGTTCCTTGTTATTACCGTCGAATTGAGTCACAGCCTTGCCGCGCCTCGCGATCGCTTGGAAGCGGACAAAGTCGGCGGCCGTCTTTTTGGGGAAGGCGTTCCAGAACTCGGCCTCCTGATAGGGTAGCTCCACCGCAAATCCGCCGATCGTCTCCACGTTGACCGCTACGCCCGGGCAGAGCGCGGCGAAGCGTTGGAAATAGGTTTTCCAGTCGATGCACTGTCCCTCACCAAAGGCTGTCCACTGCACCTTGCACCCCTTCTCAGTCTCCCAGACGGCGGAATCGCGCAGACTGGTGGTGAGGGTGTAGGGGCCGAGTTTCTCGAGGGATTCCAGGGGATCCTCCAGGGTCCACAGGGCATTGCCGGAATCCAAATTCACGCCGACGAATTCGCGTCCGGCGGCTTCCACGAGCCAGGCGAGTTCGGTGGCCGTCATGTCGCCAGCGTGGTTTTCCATGGCCACCTTAACGCCCAGATCCAGGGCGAGATTGCGGCGGGCCATTAGCACTTTGACAGTGTCTTCCATCCGGGCCTCGATGCCGCCGGGCGTGCGGCGATCATCCCGGGAACCCAGCACCACTCGAAAGACCGGGGAGCCAACCGCCTTGGAGAGTTTCAATCCCGTTGCAAGGTGTTCCTCGGCGGTGCCCCAGTCCTTTTTGAAGGACTTGGACGTCGGGCAAATGCTCCAGGAGCCGAGCAGGATCTGGATGCCCTGGTCGGCGGCATACCTCCGAAGTTCTTCGGCCGCGGAGATCTCGAGCGAGCCGAGCGCGGGAAGATCGGTGATGAACAGCGTGTCGAGCTTGAGCTTGGCGGCGTAGTCCACCAGGGCCTTGCCTTTCAGACCCAGGGCGCGGACGGCGAAATTATCCATTCCCAGGCGGATCTTCTGGCCATTGGCATCCAGCAGAGCGGGAGCGGCGGCTTGGAGCGGGAGAGAGCTGACGGCCAATCCGGCGGTGGCCAGGGCGGTGGACGTGAGGAAGTCGCGGCGGTTCATAACGTGCGTGCACGCAAAGCGTCGCACTGCCACGCGTGGGGCTCAACGCGGAAAGTGAGCGAAGGAGGGAGCGATTCGGGAGGCGAACCGAGGATTGCCGGGCTCAAACAATCGTTCGGACACCGGCGTTAGTGTCCGGCCCGGAGCACCACTTCGCCTTGGAGAATCTTGTTGCAGCAGGTCAGGCGGAATTTCTCGGGATCCTTGTTCCACTGATCGAGCACATCGAGTTCCTCGGGAGTCGGCTCGGTGAGGTTTTCCATGCCGCTGACCACTTCGGCGACGCAGGTGCCGCAGGAGCAGTTGAAACAGCCGGCCTCCATTTCCACGCCGGCGGCCTCGCCGGCTTCAATGAGGTTTTCGCCGTCGGGGACTTCGGCGGAGACTTGAGCGGGAAGAATCGTGATTTTGGCCATGGCAAGCTGCGGAACGCCAGAACGGCGAACGCCGATAGAGTTAGCCCGCCCGCCCGTCCTGTCCACCGGTCGGTTGGTCCGCAGAGCGATTCTGAATTATCGGCTGGCAGATGCTGGGGGTTCCGGAGCGGTGACGATCTGGAACTGGCGATCGAACCATTCCCGAGGAAGTTTAGGCTCCTCCGGACCGGGCGCGGGGAACTCGAAGCGTGGGACGATGGCCGACCGGAGCCATTGATGGCGGGCCAGGGTCTCCAGTTTGCGCCGATCCCGACAAACGCCGAACAGGGGGGGGCGAAGTTCGCCCATGGCCTTGAGCTCGGTGTCATCCAAGGAAGGAAGTCCCACCAGGGACACCACGGCAATGGCTTGGGGAAACTTGCCGATTTCGCGGGCCAGCTTGCTGGACGAAAGGCCGGTGCCGGGGCCGTACTTGCCCTTCTTATCGGATTCCAGGGCCACCACCTTACCAATGCGCAGGTGGGGGGACTTGGCCAAGGTCGCGCGGAGGGCGGCGAGCTGAGTGGCCAGGATGGGCGAGGCGTCGTCGTCGAGGGTCAGCACCAGGATTTCTCCAGGTCGCTGCAGTTCCCGCAGCAGCTCGGTGGCGAGGACGCTGCCGACGGCTTCATGCAGGGGAACCGGAAAATCCGGAGCCCGGAAGTGGCGCTGCCAAGTGAACCAGACGGAGCCGATCAGGGTCAGTATCGCGACGAAGGAAATCAGGAACGGATGGCGATTCATGGTAGCGGGTCAGTAGCGCCACTGGATGGCGGCGGCGTTGGTGGATTCGACGCTGGGAATCTGGAAGGTCTTGAAGCCGTCGGCGTGTCCGTCGAGGAAGGAGATGTTGGAGCGGCGGTTGCGGTCGTGGCGGGCGTGAATGCGCTCATCCTTGCCATTGTGAATCCACCAGCCGTCATAGGTGGCCGGCATCGCAGCGGCCGAGGCACTGCGTTCCAATTTGTTGAGCAGCTTGCCACCGTTGTCGCTGGGCAACCGAACGAACGGCCATTTCTTGGAATCGCCCAATCCGCCGTTCAATCCATAGGAGGTGTGGACGTAATATTTGGCGCCCGTGCTTTCGGACTTCAACGGATACAGCTTCCCGCCCTCAGGATCATCGCGTGAAACCGGATTGAAGGCGTAAACTTCGGGTCGGGAGTCCGGACATAGGAACACGGAGCGACCACCGGAAAGTTTGCCGGACGACTCCGCCCGGGGAGCGCTCAAATATCCGCCATTCACCAGCAAGGTGCCCCAGGATTCTTCGAAGGCGGCGCCGTTGCGGACATTGTATTCGGCCGGCACGAGGTAGTCTTGATGATCGGTGGCATACACCTGGATCCCGAGCATCGTTTGCCGCAGATTGCCCAGGCAGGCAAGGGAACGGGCCTTCTCCGAAGCGGACGAAAGAGCCGGCAGAAGGAGCGAGGCGAGAATCGAAATGATGGCGAGGACCACCAGCAGTTCGACGAGGGTGAACCCGGAGCCGGAGGTCGTCCGGCGAATGCGGGAGGGGGTGAGGTTCATGGGAGTGAGAGAACGGAACAGGGGATAGAAAGGGTGGCGGTCCGGCGGTGGTGGGGAGTCCGTGAGGTTTCCCGACCGAGACGCTGTTCGCAGAGTTCCAGCAGGCGGGCGGTGAAGGGACGGCGCGCTTCGAAGCGGGTGCTCAGGCTGATGTGCCGCACCAGTGTCAGGGTGGTGTAGGCGTCCAGGAGGAATCGGCTCACGGAGGGCGCCAGCTCCTGGTAACGCTGAAGAAAGGCTTCGGCGAGGGACTCGAGGTGGCACCGTTGCGAGGGTTCGCGCAGGGCCAGTTCCAGCAGGTGCCCGGCAAAGTTTCCAACATCGAGGGCGGGATTCCCGGCGCATAGCAGGTCGAAATCGACGAGCCAGAGGTGCTCTCCTTCGATCAAAACTTGGTCATGATAAAAATCCCGATGAACGGGAGCTGACGGAGCCGCGGGCAAGCTGGCTACGAGGCGTTGGCATTCGTCCCAGATCCAGGTCAGACGGGGCCGCCAGTCCGGGCGCTGGTCGGCGACTTCGCGCAGATGGATCTCCAGGATCTCCAGTTCGTCTCTGGAGGTGTGGGTGCGTCGAAGCGGCAGAGTTTGTCGATGGAGTTTGTGAAGAGCTTCGGCCGTGCGGCGAATCGCGGGATGGGCGAGCGGGGTGTTGAGAACTTCCGAGAGCGCGGTGCCGGGAACCAACTCCTGAAGCCACAGCCCCAGACGGGGAACGGTTCCCAGAACCGCCGGGATGGAACTGCCGTCGGCACTGTGCCGTTGGAACGCGCCCTGACCGAGCCGTTGGAGCAGTTCAAGATTGGAATCATCCAGTCCGCGCCGACGGAGTTTGCCGAGAACCCGGACGACTGGACCGTCCCCGGACCGGTGAGCCACGCGCAGGCGGTATTCAATGAGCGCCCGTCGACCGGTCTTGTGTCGCCGCAGAGCGGCCGACTCCAGGAACAGTCCGCCGGTCGCTCCGGGTGCATCGGTTTGGGCCAGTGCCTCGGTGAGCAGCGGCGCCATCGAAACGCAGCACAAGGCGGTGTCGAGATGCGGCAGGGCCGGGTCGGAAACAGGACACCTCGGTGCGGTGTTCCAACGCGACGGCGAGGCTAGCGGGCAGCGTGAGCCAAGAATTTCCAGACCCGTGTGCGTGAGTTGAGGCCAGTCCGATTCTCCGCTGCGGAAGAACTCAGGCAGGCGATGGAACAAGGCGATGGAGCGGTGAAACTCCACGTCCTGGAGTTTCAGGGCCGGCCGTCGACGAGCATATCCGTGGAGCAATTCGTCGCGGACTTCCTCCACTCGCCGCGAGGACAGCCGGCCGCGGATGACCTCGAGATCCAAGGCCGCCAGGAAGGAGCCCAGATCTACGGCGGCAGCTCCAAGTCGGGATTCGTCGAGGTCTAGCAGAGCGACGGTGCCGTGCGGGGAGAGCACTACCTGAGAGGCCGAGAAGTCCCCGTGCAACCGGACCAGCGGGACCGAACAATGCGGTGGGGTTCGGCGGAGGACGTCGCACAACTCATGGAGGCGGGATTGTGTCCGAGGCAGGAGGTGCCCGAGGAGTTGGCGGGTGGAGGCGAGGGTCGACATTGGGTCGGAGGCCGACGGGTCCAGCGGGCCAGCTCCCGTTTGCGCGTGGAACTCCCCCAGGGCCTGACCCACGAGGTCCCAGCAGGTGTCGTTCGTACGGGTGTTGAGATCGGTGGCCAGCGGGGATCCCTCCTGCCAGTCGGACCAGATCGCCTGGTGGGAGCGGGACAGGAGCGACGGTGCCGCCACCCGGAGGATCTCTCCCGAACAGGGAGCCGGCAGTTGCGGCTGAGCGGCCGCAAAGGTTTCAGCAGAATGCAGGCGAAGGACGCCCTTTCGGCCGGAGCCCAGATCCAAGGCGGCGACCCAACGGCGTTCCGGTTTGTAGGCCAGCGTTCGCCACGAAGCTGATTCGGGAACGCTCCAGTCAGGCCGCTTGCGCGAAAGGAATCCCGTGCGCCAGGCGGAGTCGGTCCACTGAGTCAGGGAGGGCAGCTTGTTATCCTGGGGAAACAGACAGAATTCCATCTGAGCCTGGGGCAACAGCAGCCGACCTGGGCCGAGCGGACTGCTTCCTACCGATCGCTGCGCGGACTTGGTGAGCTTGCCGGGGGCGTCGGCGGCGTGGGCTTTGGCGTACATCGGCCAATCCCGACCGGCGACCGTCAGGGTGTAGGCGGCCAGGCAGTTTCGGCCGGGCTTGTAACGCAGATATCGAAGCTGACACGCCTGCAGTCGAGCCGAGCCGGACAGTGTTCGGAGCGCGGCAAGCAGGGCGGGCGAATCGAACAGAAGTCCCAGGCCGGGGAGTCCGGCATCGCGGCGCACCAAGTCGAGTTCAGCGGGCGAACGCATGGGCCTCCTCGTTCGCGGGGTTGGAGAGTTCGGTGTTCTCCGAATTGGCGGCGACCAGATCCGGTTTCGGCACGGCGATCAGCCGACCGTGATGCAGGGTGAACACAAAATCGGCGAGTACCGCGTGCCGGGGATTGTGGGTGACCCAGAGCGTAGTGCGGCCGCGCGCCAGATTGCGGAGGGCGTCTACCACCGCCTGCTCGTTGGCGGGGTCCAGTCCGGTGGTGGGTTCGTCGAAGAGCAGCAGCCGCGTATTGCGAAGCGCGGCACGGGCGATGGCGATGCGTTGGCGCTGACCTTGGGACAGTGTGGCGCCGCGTTCGCCCACGGGTGTGTCGTAGCCTTCGGGAAAGGCCTGGATGAAGTCGTCGGCCTGGGCGAGTCGGGCGGCGGCCTCCACCTCGGAGCGGGTCGCGTCTGGTCGGCCCAGCGCGATGTTGTCGTGGAGAGTGCCGGTGAAGAGCACGTTCTCCTGAAGGACCAGACCGCACTGACGGCGCAGCGACTCCACGGAGTAATCGCGCAAATCGTGACCGGCGAAGACGATGCGCCCGGCGGTGGGTTCATGCAGCCGCAGCAGCAGACTCAGCAGCGTGGATTTGCCGCTGCCGGAGGGGCCCAGCAGAGCGGCGGTGTGGCCCGCGGGAATAACGAAGGAGACATCCTGCAACACCGGTTGTCCCGGCACATGGCTGAACTGAACCCCTTCGCCGCGCAGTTCGCTGGCGACGTCGGGCAGAGGCCGGGCGTTGGGCTGATCGGCGATGGCCGGGGGCAATTCCAGCAATTCGAGAACCCGGGCGCCAGCGGCTCCAGCCTTGCTCAACCGCGAGGTGAACTTCGCGAAATCCTGGATGGGGCGGAACGCCGCCTTGAGGTACGCGATGAAGACCAGCAGTTCGCCCGGGCTGAGTTCGCCCCGCAGCACCAGGCGTGCGCCCTGCCACAAGACCAGCGCGGTGGAGGCGGCGATCAGCACGTCAACGGAACGTTCGAGTCGGGCAGCAAGACGTTTGCCCTTCACGTCCTGATGCAACGTCCGGTCGTTCTCCTGATGGAAGGAACCAAAGAACGCTTCACTCACAGAGAGCGCCTGGATGACCTTCATCCCGGTGAAAGATTCGGCGGCGGTGGCGGCCATGGCGCCTTCGCGGCGTCGTTGCTGACGGGCCACGGTTTGCAGTTCGCGACCCAGGGTAACGGTGCGAAGCCAGAACAGCGGGAGCAGCGCGAGGGCCAGCGCGGCAAGTTGCCACTGCATCCAGAACATGACGCTGATCATGCCGACCAGAATCAGGGCGCGGGCGATCAGCGGGAGCAGCGCGGTGACGAGGACGTCCTGCAGCAGTCCGACGTCGCCCATCACCCGGACCACGAGATCGCCGCTGCGGGCACGGGTGTGAAAGGACAGGGGGAGCCGGTGAAGATGTCGGAAGAGTCGGCCCCGAACGCCGGAAAGAACGCGGCTGCCGGCCACGGCGAAGGCGATGGTGCTGGCGTAGGCCGCGAGGGACCGCAGGCCGGTGACGGCCACCAGCGCGAGGGCCGCCAGGGCGAGGAGGGTCAGCGGCGGGACGTCCGTCCAGCGGGACGGGGCCGACACCCCGCCGGATCGGACGGTAAGGACATGATCGAACACCCATTGGATCGGCCAGGGTTCGAGCAATCGAAGTCCGACTTCGGCGAACAACGCGGCCAGGCCCAAACCCAGGCGGCCGCGCTGGGTGCGCAGTTCCGGCCGGAACTCCCGGAGCAGATTGCGGAGACCAACGGAACGTTCGGCGGTTTTGGAGGACTTCATGTCAGGCGAGGACCGCGGTGGATTGGGCGAGGTGGAGAATTCGGCGGGCCACCTGATCCCAGGTGTGGGAACGTTGGATGGTGGCGCGACCGGCGGTGCCCAGGCGGTGGCGGAGGTCGGGATCGCGCTGCAGTCGGATCAGTTGATGAGCGAGATCAGCGGGGTCCCCGGGTTCGCAGAGTAGTCCGTTCTCATCGTGCTGGATGAGTTTTGCGATCTGACCCAGGCGGCTGGCCACGGTGGGTTTTCCGGCGGCCATGTACTCGTACACCTTGAGCGGTGAAAAATAGAACTGCGCGCGCGGCGGATACGGAGCGACGGCGACATCCATCGACTCCAGCAGCCCAGGAATTTCTTCGGGCGGCACCGCGCCAGTGAATCGGGTAGCCGGGCCGAGGCTGTGATGGGCGAGTTGAGCTTCCAGCGCGGCACGTTCGGGACCATCTCCGACGATCAGCAGACGGACCTGGGGCGTGCGGGAATGAATTCGGGCGAACGCTTCCACCAGTACGGGAAGTCCGTGCCAGGGCTTGAGCGTGCCGATGAAGCCAATGGTGAATGGTTCACCGGAAGGGCGAGTTCGCAGGGAAACGGCAAAGCGCTCCGGATTGACGCCGTTCTCGATGACTTCGATGGCGGTGCCGGGTTGGGTGTTTTCGCGCAGCCAGCTTCCAATCTCGGCCGAGACCGGCAGGAGAACCGAGGCGGCATGGAAGACGGTTTGCGCGCAGTCTTCGGCGGCCGCCCGATCGAGCAATCCGCGGTGGGCGGCCTGTTCTTCCACCAGCGGGGCGTTGACCTCCAGCAATCCAGGGATCTCCCGGGCGCGGGCAAACTGCTGAGCCGCGACGCTCCACAGGGAGTACCGCTCGTAGATGGCGTCAAAGGTTCCCGCCCCGGCCAGACTGGACCACAAGGCGGCGTTGGCTTCCCGGGCGGCCCGTTCGCGTTGGGCCAGATCGGATTCGCGCGGACAGGGTAGGGGCCGGACTGGCAGATCCTGCAGATCCGCCGGCGGCGTACCGTCGGTTCGGGCGGCGAACAAGGTGACGTGCGTTCCCCGACGGCGCAGGGCGCGAATCACTTCCTGAACGTGGATTGAACAACCCTTGCGGCCGAAGACCGGGACTCCGGGGTCGGCGCAGACGTAGGCGAGGCGCAGGGGTTTCATCAGGCGAGAACGGGTTCGAGTTGGGGTTGAAGGAGGGACTCCACCGCACCGGCGTCGGCGTGGTGATGGGCCTGTGCGAACCAGCGCCACTGCTGCTCGGTGTTCTGGTCCGCGTCGAACTCGTGTTCGATCAAGTCCCGCGCCTGACGTGACAACTCCACGCGGAGATCCGCGTCGTCGAGGAGTCTGGCTAGGGCGGAAGCTAGTTCTTCAGAGTCATGCTGGGGAACTTGGAGGCCGGTACGTTCGTGCCGGACGATCTCCGGGATTCCCGTGACGTCGGTGGCGACACAGGGAGTGCCCAGGGCCATAGCTTCGAGCAGGACGGTGGGCAGACCGTCGGCATTGCCGTCGGCGCCGACCACGCAGGGCGCGGCGAAGACTGCAGCGGAACGGACCCGCTCGATCACCTCCGACTGGGGGAGCGGACCGGTGAGGCGAACCTGGTGGTTCAAGCCCAATTCGCGAATCTGGCGTTGGAGTGCGGACTCCAGTTCACCGCCGCCAATGAGTTCGCAGGTGAAGGGAACGCGTTGCTGAGCCAATCGGGCACAGGCCTCCAGGAGAATGCCAAAGCCCTTCTTCTCGATCAGTCGACCCACGGCCACGATGTGTCGCGAACGCTCACGAGGAGAGGTGTAGTTGAAGCGCGACAGATCCAGGCCGTTGTAGAGTCGGCGAACTTGGCTGGCGGCCGGTCCGAACTTGTCGCGCAGGAAGCGGACATTGAAGTCGCTGACGGTGATGACCCGCGCCGCGCCGGCCAGTTTACGCTCGAGATCCGCGTCGCTGGCAGACTCGTGAAAGATGTCCTTGGCGTGGGCGGTAAAGGTGTAGGGGATTTGCGCAAATCGGGCAGCGGCGTGGGCGACCGAAGTCGCGGTGGTGGCGAAGTGGGCGTGCAGAAGGTGAATTCCCCGTTCCCGGACCAAGCGCGCGAGCCGGGCGGCCTGGAACACTTCCCGGGCTTCCGTTCCCCGGAGCGTGGCCAGGGTTCGCCAGAAGTCGGGAAGCACCGTGGCGGTTCGCAGCAGTTCCGACCACAGGTCCGGTGCGCGCAATCCGTCGGCCGTCAGGTATGTGACCGGGGCGCGGACGCGGGACAGCGTGCTTTGGAAATGCGTGTCGTTGGGCGGATAGAGGGAGAAGATTTCCACGGATCGACCCGCGGCTTCGTGCGCGAGGATTTCGTTCACGATGAAGGTTTCGGAGAAGCGGGGATAACGCTTCACGACGTAGGCGATGTGCAGCGGAGTAGTCATGGGACGGTTTGGAAAAGCGGGGTCACGGGGCGGGAACGCGGGGCGTCCGCGAGGTCCATCAGATGACGGGCCGCCGTAGCCGCGCCGGTGAAGTCCGCCTGGGCGCGAATGCGGCTTCGGAGGGCGGATCGGGAGGACGCCAGGGTCTGGCGAATCTCCTCGTTCAATCTCGCCGGCGTCAGCTGCTCCGGCGGGAGGACCCGCAGCAGGCCGCGTTGAGCCAGGGATTCGGCGCGGACCCATTGCTCCCGGCGCGGATGCGTGCGGGGCACGCAAATCACGCGGGCACCCGCGGCGAGGCACTGGGCAATGGTGTTGTAACCGCCCATGCAAACCACGACATCGGCGGTGGCGAACCACTTCTGCAGACCCGGAATGAACGTGTGCAGTTCGATGCCGTGGAGGTCCGCCAGATCTTTGAGCCGCCGGGATTCCTTCGCCGAGACCAGCGGTCCGGTGACGGCGACGCGTTCCCAGGGTTCGTTGACGGATCGCGTGAGGAACGCCTCCAGCAATTCGGCGCCGTCTTCGCCTCCGCCAACCGTAGCGAGGACCAGGGGTTTTCCGGAAGGGCGGGTGGCTGCGGGCCGGGGCGACTGGCGGGACGGGGCATCGACCACGTAACCGCAGTAGTGCGTTCGTTCCAGGAGTGAGGCGGGGAAGCCATATTCCGAAGCGGTGTCGAACAGCGACTGATGACCGTAAACGAGAACCGCGTCGTAGTGTTCCGGAATGGCGTGCGGCAGATCGTGGGGTTCCCATTCCTGCCGCACCGTCGCGGGATCATCGAGAATGTCGCGCAAGCCCAACACCGCCCGATGTCCCAGGGCGCGCAGCGATCCCAGTGCGGGACGCAGTTCGCCGCCGGCTCCGAAGGGATGTTTGTCCACCAGCAGGACATCCGGTTGGAACGATTCCACCGTACTTTGCAGCAGTCGGGAGCGCAGCTGGCGAACGGTGTCGGAGGAAACACCGAGGTAGCGGGAACCGTAGGATTCGTTGGCCAGTTTGCGCAGACCGGGAAGTTTCAGAATCTCCACCCGGTCGGGAACTCCCAGTCGCGTCACGTCGTCGGAACCGCTGGCGACGAGGACGGAGGCTTGGGGAGCGAGTTGGGTGAGAGCGCGGGCAATCGCGAGGTTGCGGCAGGTGTGGCCCAGGCCGAAACCGTCGTGGGAGTAAAACAGGAAGCGCATGGGGGAACTCGCAGGGGATGCGAACCTCCGCTTCAGCTCTGGGGTGATCCGGGGGCCGGATCTTTTGTCAGCGGAGAGGATCGTCACTCCTCACCGTTTGGCAGCCGACATGCCAGACTCCAAAAAGTTCCGAAAGTGTGACTTGGAAGGACAATTTAGCGCGTTCCCGTCGATGAACTGGTCCGGTCACGCGGCGCACTGGTCCGCTAATGAATTAGAACCGAGGGACACTGGTCCGCGAACTCACCAAAGGCACATCGCGGCCGGACTGTTGCGGCGTTAGGCTGGGGAAATATCCCCAGGGGTACTCAGCCGACCAGTTCCTTCATCGGCTGCACGCCGGCATCCACGAGGAACTGCGGACGTCCGGTCAGATCGGTAACGGTGACCTTGTTCACGTCCAAACCCAACGCGTGATAGAGCGTGGCGTGGACTTCGCCGAAAGACACGGGACGTTCGCTGGCTTCGCCGCCGAGTCGGTCGGTGGCGCCGATCACCTGACCGTGCTTCATTCCGCCGCCCGCGAGCAGGGCGCAGCTGACTCGTGGCCAATGGTCTCTCCCGCCATCCTTGTTGATCGTAGGCGTCCGTCCGAATTCGCCCCAAACGACCACGCTGACATCCTTGTCGAGTCCCCGCTGATGCAAGTCCTGAATCAACGCGCTCAATCCCTGGTCCAACAGTGGCAGATCCTGTCGGAGCGCGCCGAAATTATCGCCGTGATGATCCCAGCGGCTGAACGCGAGAGTGACACAACGGGCGCCGGCTTCGACCAATCGCCGGGCGACCAGGAAGTGTTCCATCAACTTGGGTCCACCATCGTCGCGATTTCGCGGGTCACCCTTGCCGTAGGCTTCAATGATCTTGGGATCCTCCCGCTTGAAATCGAGGGCCTCGACCATCTTGCTCGACGTGAGAATTCCGAAGGCCTGCTGATTGTAGGCGTCGAGTCCTTCCATGTTCCGGCTGCCATCCACTTCGCGGCGGAACTGGTCCAGACTGGTCAGGAGAGAACGGCGATCCGCCAGACGGTCCAGCGTGATGCCATTGAGGATCATGTCGTCTTTGCCACCGCCCTTGTTGATCTCGAAGGGCGCGCAGGCCGCTCCGAGAAATCCCGCGACCCCGTTGTCGGACCAAGGAACGTGACCCATCTTGGGCGCTAGTCCGACAAAGGCTGGAATGGACGGATCGCCAGCGCCCTGAGTCTTGCTCAGGAACGAGCCCATTGAGGGCCAGCCTCCGGGTGGCTGATTGCGATTGAGGCGGCCGGTGTAGCATTGGAACGCCTCGTGCCGATCCTCCATGCCACTCATGGAGCGAATGATCGTGTACTTGTCGGCGAGGGCAGCCAGACGAGGAAGGTGCTCGCAAATCTGGATTCCCGGAACATTGGTCGCGATCGGACGGAATTCTCCCCGCACTTCGGCGGGGGCGTCCTGCTTCAGGTCAAACATGTCCTGATGCGAGGGCCCCCCGGGCAGGAAGATCATGATGACGGCCTTGTGCTGGGTTCCGGCGCTGCGAATTCCGGCGGCGGCTTCGGCGCGGAGCACGTCGGGTAGAGCCAATCCGCCGAGGCCAAGCGCCCCAATTCGCAGGAAATTGCGCCGGGAAACACCGTCGCAGAATCCCGAGCGATTGGAGCGGGGTCCAAGGAGAGTCAGCATGGCACGTGCAAAGGGCGGATTCCGGGTAGCTTGTACCGAAGGTTGTCCGGCAAAAGCGACCGCAAGGCAAGCCGCAGGATTCGAGAAAATGGGGGAGAGTGGGGGAGAGCGAGCGGGAAACGAGGGAGGGATAGAGGTGGCGCCAGTGGAGTCGCGAAGCGTCATCCCCACCGGTTTAGCGCGGGACGAGAAGAAATCCGGTCTCGCGGTCGCCGAGGACTTGAGTTTGCTGACCGAGATGACGGACGTGATGCAGCCCGATCAAGGCGCAGAAGAAGGCATCAAGACGATCTTCCGCTGCCTTTGTGCGCGGGGCCTTCAATAACGTCAGAAGCAGTGAATCGAGGATGACCTCGGGGAAGCGTCGGGCAAGACAGGAGGTGATTAGGGATTGCAGGCGACGGAATTCACGGCGCTGAGCCGGCGCCGGACCTCGTTTGTACTTCACAATCTGGTTCAGTTCGAAAAATCGGATCATGGCCGGATGCGGATAAACCTCGGCCAGAAGTCGGGTCGCTTCGGTGAGGTCCCATCCCAGCTGGAACCCATGCCGGGAAATCAGGGTCTGAGCCAGGCGACTGGGGCGCGAACAACGCTCCTGATTCGACGGGTGGCAGCCCGCGTGATAGCGCCCGAAGTGACGGTGCGTTTCGCGGTCTACCGGTCGGGCTCCGGTACGGTTGGGACACACAATAGGGCCGTCCGCGAGGATCAGGGCCGGTTCCCCGGGCGGGGCAGCCTGGTGAATCCACTCCAGCAGAGCCTCGTCCCCACGCACGACGCGGGAGTCCTCCAGGCAAGCCGAGCCGCCGGATAGCCGCAGCAAAGCCACGCCGTCGGGATTTCGTTCGCCCCAGGCCAGGTCCAATCCGATCAACCGCATGCTGTACCGTCCGCCGGTTGGATCGTTCTTCAAGGAGCCTCCCGTGATGTCTCCACAGGAGTCACGCCCAGTTCCGCTGGCCGGAACATCGTGCGCTCAAGTCGGCATTTTCAGACCCACTTTGGGCGCGACCTGAGCGACGTCTTTGTCCCCGCGTCCGGAGAGATTCACGATGATCAGACTCTCCGGCGACATCTTGGGCGCCCGTTGGAGGCATTCAGCCACCGCGTGAGCGGATTCCAGAGCAGGAATGATTCCTTCCCAGCGGGCCAGCTTCATGAAGGCGTCGAGTGCGGCGTCGTCGGTGGCGTAGCTGTACTCCACCCGGCCTTCATCGTGCAGCCAGGCGTGTTCCGGTCCGACGGCCGCGTAGTCGAGTCCGGCGCTAACGCTGTGGGTGCTCTGGATTTGTCCAAAGGGATCTTGGAGGATGTAGCTTCGAGTGCCTTGCAAGACGCCGAGAGATCCCCCGTGGAAGCGGGCGGCATGCTGTTCGGGCAAAATGCCGAGACCGCCGGCTTCGACTCCGCACATCTTGACCGACAGGTCGTTGAGGAAGGGATAAAACAAGCCAATCGCATTCGAACCGCCGCCGACACAAGCGAGCAGCAGGTCAGGGAGGCGCCCTTCTTTCTCGAGAATCTGCCGGCGCGCCTCGTCGCCGATGACCCGGTGAAAGTTGCGCACCATGAGCGGGTAGGGATGCGCTCCGTAGGCCGTACCGAGAATGTAATGGGTCGAACGAACGTTGGTGACCCAGTCCCGCATGGCTTCATTGACGGCCTCTTTGAGCGTCTTTTGGCCGGCGTGAACAGGCACGACGTCGGCACCAAGCATTTTCATCCGATACACGTTCAGCGCCTGGCGCTCGCAGTCCACGGCGCCCATGTAGATGACGCATTGGAGGCCGAACATCGCGGCGACAGTCGCGGTTGCGACGCCGTGCTGTCCGGCGCCGGTTTCGGCGATGACCCGGGTTTTGCCCATGCGCTTGGCGATAAGGGCCTGGCCCAGGGCGTTGTTGATCTTGTGCGCGCCCGTGTGGAGCAGGTCTTCCCTTTTGAGATAGATCTTGGCCCCGCCAAGTTCCCGCGTGAGGCGTTCCGCGAAGTACAGCGGGGTGGGACGACCGACAAATTCGCGCAGGTAGTAGCTTAGTTCGTCCTGGAACTTCGGGTCATGCTGCGCCCGGAAGTACTCCTCTTCGAGCTGTTGCAGCGGAAACCAAAGGGTCTCCGGGACGTAGCGACCGCCAAACGGACCGAATCGTCCATGGGCGTCGGGCATCTCAGGCGAAGCAAACTGTTCTCGGGCCGCGGGCGCGGCGGTAGCCGTCATGCCGCGAGTCTACTGCGAAAAGGTCCCCGGCGGAAATGGGGAATCTGATGACGCTGATTCGACCCAAGCCTCTCGGGCGTGCGATCGCTCCCTAGCCTTACCAGTTTCCGTCCTGCTCGTAACCAAGCTGGATCAGGAGGTCGCCGTAGAGTTCCTTGAAGCGGGTTTTGACGGCCGGAGTGAAGGCGTTCTGCCAGTCGCCAGCGACGCCTTTGCGGAAGTGAGACTTGGTGTCCTCCTTGCCTTGTTCGCGTCCGCCGGCCAGACGCTTGAAGTTGAAGGCGTGCACAATCCCTAACAGTCGTTCCGCGGGCATCGATTCCATGTGGATCAAGCCTCGTTTGCCCTGATGTCCTACCGGCCGACCAGGCTTGTTCAACAGGGTTTTGAAGGTGAAGGCCAACCGGCCCGTGGTGGCGACGGTCTCGTCTCCGACCAGGCCCAGAAACTGAAACGCGTCGAGAGCGGTTTGGTACGGTCGGGAAATGAGATCCTCCATCCGCAGTTCCTTGACCAGTGGATTGGCGTAATTCCAGGAACCAATCTGCCCGAAGATCGGCTTCAGGTAATCGAGTTCCCAGAGTAACGCCTCCTCGAAGGACATGTTCTTGAGCTTCTCCCGCATATCCTTGAGATCGGCCCACATCTCGGTCGGATGACTGGATCGATGGGAGTGGACGGCCGAGACGGCGATATCACGCAGATCGCGGATCATGTGGAATCCGCGGTAAGGTCGGTCGGGGGGGAGGTGATTGGTCCCGGCATTGCGGAACATCAGGAAGTCCGCCTGGGCTTTGGTGGACTTGAAGTCGAAGTCGGCCGGAGAATCGGAGCTCTCCCAGGAGAGGCCCATGTCTTGGCAGACGGCGGGGATGACCGAAGCGAACCAGGTGGTAGCACACTTGTGGTGCCCGAAATAGCAGAAGGTCATGGCGGTTTGGGCGCACGTGCGCTTCAACGGGGGAACCTTGCAGCTAGGCGTGTTGGCCAGACAACGCAAAAGACGGGAGGTCAACGACTCCGTCGGCTGTCAGTTGACGTGCCAAAACGGCCGGGTAGACCGGGAACTACTCGTAGCGGAGGGCTTCGATCGGGCTAAAGCTGGCCGCTTTGATCGCTGGGAGAATCCCGGCGAGGACCCCTACCGCCACACTGAAGGCGACGGCGACGAGTTCGGCATTCCGAGTGATGACAGGGGAGTTGGCCGACGGGGTCAGTGCCCCCAGCAAATCCACAAATAACTCGGACACGACCAAGCCCATCAGGCCGCCAATCAACGCGATGACGGCGCTCTCAATGAGAATCTGGATGAAAATGTTGGCACTGGTGGCTCCCACCGCCTTGCAGATGCCGATCTCGCGGACGCGTTCGTTGATGCTCGCGAGCATGATGTTCATGATGCCGATCCCGCCCACCAGCAGGCTGATGCCGGCGATGATGCCACCGCTGAGCCGCGCGTTTTTGATCTGCTTGTTGATGTTCTCGATTTGGTTCTCCTGGGTCTCGAAGCTGAAGTCCTCGATGCCCTGGTGAGTCAACAGCAAAACATTCCGGGCCTGCTGCAGCGCTTCCTCCAGACGGCTGAAGTCAGCTACCTTGATGTCCATGTCGGTCAGCCGGGGATCCGGGATGCCGCTGCCCGCAGTTCCCCCGGAGCGGAAGCGAACCCAAGCCGTGTTGAGCGGGATGTAGACCGTCATGTTCTTTCGCCAGAAGGCCCAGCCTCCGCGGCGTCCCCATCCGCGTGAGCGTTTCGGTCCGGCTTGTTCCTGTTTGTCGCGAAGTTCCTTTTGGCGGATCCGCTCCTTGGCTTCCTGTTCGCCCATGTATTCCTGGAACATGCCGACGATCACGAACGGTTGATTCTCGATCATGATCGTTTCGCCGAGGGGAATGATCTCCTTGCCGATTTCGTCGGGTCGGCCGAACAGCTCATCGCGGATGCCGGTGCCAATCACGCAGACCGGTCGCGCCTCGGCCTCGTCGATTTCGTTGAAGAACCTGCCGTGAGCCAGAGTGTGCAGGTTCATCTCCAGAACGGCGGGCCAGGCGCCGACGCATTCGCTGGGCTCGGTCCGCTTCTCGCCCCGACTGATCATGACGTCATCGAGCGCCATTTCCGGAGAAACGAGTCGGATCAATGGGGCGCTGTTCTGAAGCGCCATGACATCGGTCAGAGTGCGCCCTGGGGCCGAATCGGCGAGATGGTCCTGCCAGGCTGGGACGGGTTGGGTTCGAACCAGAACCTTGTCCACGCCACCCATCGCAATCATGGCCTCCTTCATGCCGTTCTCCATGCCTTTGATGATCGCAGACATGCCTACCAGGCTGGTAACGCCCAGAATGATCCCCAACATGGTGAGGAAAGACCGGGACTTGTGCGCCCAGATTTCCTTGAGACCGACGACGATGGAATTGACGAAGATCATCAGTCGTAACGAAGGGCTTGAATGACGTTCATCCGGGCGGCCCGGAACGCGGGAATCAGACCCGCAAACACACCAATGGTCACACTGGCGCCGAACGCCATGGCCATGGATCCGAAGGTTACCACGGGCGCATTGTCCGTCGGTGTAACGCTGGCGATCAGTTGAATCAGGCCAAAGCTGGTGGCGAGTCCGACCGCTCCGCCGATGATGGCAATGACGGTGCTTTCGATGATGATCTGGATGAACACTTCGACATCCCCGGCGCCGACGGCCTTGCGAATGCCGATTTCGCGGATGCGTTCGCTGATGCTCGCGAGCATGATGTTCATGATGCCAATGCCGCCGACCAAGAGGCTGATGCCGGCGATGAGTCCTCCGCTGGTGCGCGCGCTGCTGATGAACGTGTTGATTTGATCGGCCCAATCTTCCTGGGTCCGAAAGCTGAAGTCCTCGATTCCCCGATGGGTGACCATGAGGACATTGCGAACCTGGGTAAGCGCCTCGCCAATTCGGTTTGGATCGGCCACTCGGATTTCAATACTGCTCAGCGTTGGGACGGCGGGAGCGTTGCTCTGTCCCGACTTCATCTTCATCCACATCGTATTGAGCGGCATGTAGACGGTATTGTTTTTGATCCAGAAGGCAAAGTTGCCTCCGCGCCGTCCGCCGCTGCCACCCCAACCGCGGCTACGTTGCGGTCCGGTGGCCTGGTTGGTGGTCCCGGCGGCCAGTTGGGCAGCCTTTTCCTTTTCCCGTAGTTCCCGCGTCTTGCGTTCCTGTTCGCTTTCGTAGTGCTCGAACATCCCGATAATTGTGAAGGGATAGCCATTGATCGTCAGCGTTTCGCCGACCGGGATCACGGGTTCGCCCGTTTCCTCGGGCTTGCCGAACAATTCGTCCCGAATGCCGGTTCCGATCACCACCACATTGCGCGCCATCTCGTCGTCCATTTGGGTGAACATGCGGCCATGGGCGATCTTGTGCTCCATCATGTCCAACTGCACCGGCCAAACGCCGGCAGTCATCCAGGTGCGATAGGTTTTGCCCTTCGCAGACAGGGTGGGATTGAAGCCATCCAACCGCATTTCCGGTGAGATCAGGGTGGCTTCCGGGGCCGAGTGCTGGAGCGCGTAGACATCGTTCATCGTCACGCCCACGGCCAAGTCTCGCATGTGCCGTTGCTCAACGGGAACGGGCTGCGCCTCGACGCGGACTTTGGAAAGTCCACCCACGGCCACCAGTGATTCCCGGGCTCCGTTCTCCATGCCCTGGACCAAGGCGTTCATGGCAACCAACGAGGAAACGCCCAGAATGATGCCCAGCATGGTCAACATGCTGCGGAACTTGTGCGCCCAAATCTCCTTCAGGCCGACCACGATGGCGTTCCAGAGGGACATGGGGCGTCAAGCGGCAGGGGCGAGGGAACCGGCCTTGGCGGCGAGCCGATCCAAGCCGGCCAGGCGTTCGTCCACTTTCTCGGCAATCTTGCCGTTCCGAATCTCGATGCGGCGGGGAGTTACGGCGGCGATTTCCGGATTGTGAGTCACGATGATGATCGTTCGACCTTCCTGGCTGAGCTTTCGGAACAAGGCGAGGATGATTTCGCCGGTGTGAGTGTCGAGGTTGCCGGTGGGTTCGTCGGCAAAGACTATTTTGGGATCATTGACCAGTGCCCGGGCGATGGCGACACGTTGCTGTTGACCGCCGGAGAGTTGGGACGGTCGGTTCTTGAGCCGATGGCTCATTTCCACAAGTTCCAAGGCGTGCTCGGCCCGTTTGCGCCGTTCCCGTCCGCTGACGCCTGCGTAGATCATGGGCAATTCCACATTTTGCACCACGTTGAGTTTCGGCAGCAGATTGAAGAACTGAAATACGAAACCGATTTTGCGGTTCCGCATGTGGGCCAACTCCCGGGGAGTCGCCCGCTGAACCTCGGTACCGTCCAGCGTGACGGTGCCGTGGGAGGGGGTGTCCAGGCATCCCAAGATGTGCATCAGGGTCGATTTGCCGCTGCCCGATGGACCGATGATGGAAACAAACTCGCCGCCGCCGATGTCGAGGGATACGCCGTCCAGAGCGCGAATTTCCTCCCCGCCCAGGTGGTAGATCTTGCTGACGTTGCGCAGTTCGAGAAGTGCCACGGAAATTTGGGGAGTAGAGCAGTAGGGACGTGGAGGGGAAATATCAGCGCGTGGTCGGCGACGAGGCTCGGGCGGTGACCGTGCTGCTGCGTGCTCCATTGGCGGTCGAACTGCCGGCGGGCCGACCGGTGGTTGCCGGGGTGGCTTCCTTCGATTTGGCCCCTGCTTCCTTGGTTCGGTCTTCAAGGGAAACGATTTCACCCGCTTGCAGCCCGGAGGTCACCTCGGCGTAGAAGTAATCACTGACCCCGATGTGGATCGGACGACGAGTCCATTGGTCGCCTTCCTTCACCCAGGCGAATCGCTCGACTTGGCGGGTTTCCTGGTTGAATTCGGTGAACACGGCGGACAGCGGAGCGGCGACGACCTCATCGGCGCTGGCGACCGGGATGGAAATGTTGGCGGTCATGCCGGGCTTGACCCGTTTATCGACGTCCTTGAGCAGGATTCGCGCAGGAAAGCCCTTGATATTGTTCTTAATCACAGCTTGGGGGGCGATGCGCTCGACTTTTCCGACCACTTTCAGACCGGGAACCGCCTCCACGGTCACTTCGACTTCCTGTCCGACCTTGAGTCGACCTACATCGGCTTGGTTGATGTGGGCGTTGATGATCAAGTCGCTGAGATTAGCGATGGTGAGAACCTCGGTGCCGGAGTTGAAGCCTCCAGAACCACTGACCGCCTGACCGACGGACACGGGTCGGGTGAGCACTGTGCAGTCAAAGGGGGCGGTTACTCGGGTTCTCCGCAGCTTGTCGTTGGTCAGATCCAACTCCTTTTGCCCCTGCTCGATGCTGTTTTTGGCGAGTTCGTAGGTGGTGCGGGCGGTCTCGAACTCCTGTTCGGCCAGAAGGTTTTCCTTGCGGAGTTGTTGCGCCCGTTCGAAGTCGCGGCGGGATTGTTCCAGGTTCAACCGGGAGCGGGCGATGGACGTTTCGCGTTGTTCCTTCTCAATCTGCAGGTCCCGGTCGTCCAATTGGAACAGCAGGGAGTCCTTTTTGACCTCATCCCCCAGGTCCACGGCGAGGACGAGAATCTTGCCATTCACCTCGGGCCGGACACTGACCTGTTCGGAGGGCGTGATCTCTCCCGCGGCGCTGACCGCAAAGCGAATGTCGCGTTTCTCCAAGGTGGCGGTGCTGGGACGGGCATTGGCCGCGGCGGCCGCGGCTGCGGCAGCCTGCTTCTGTTTCCAGGTATACCAGCCCCCACCCGCCAGAGCGGCCACGACCAGAAGGAGAATCAGGGATTTCATGTGTTGTACCGCGGCAGACTATCGTTAATACGCATACGTGCAATTTGGCATTTTGCCGAAATTGGGGGACTAGGTGTCTCTTGGATTGGAATGGTCGCTGGTTGCTCCGACTTGCGGCGGGGGCGGAGGCAGACGAGCGCGAACTGGCCGAATCGCCGGTCCACCTTGGACTTCGCCAGTTGACCTCAAGCCAAACCCTTGCCTTTGTTGCCGACGTCCATGGCGTTGGTTGAATTCATTCCCTTTTTGGCGGCCGGTCTCATTGTCGCCCGGTTGGCGGCCGATGCGGTCCTAGCGTGGCTTAACCGCCGGTCGGTTCGGGCCCATGCCCGGGAGATTCCCGAGGCCTTTCGGCACCTCATGGATCCGCCGACCTACGCCCAATCGGTCCAGTACACTCTGGCCAAGTCGAAGCTCGGGCAGATGGGAGATGTCTGGGAGACGGCGGTACTGCTGGTCGTCCTGTTTTCGGGTGTCTTGCCGCTAAGTTGGGGCGTTTTTCGGTCCGCTTTCGGTGATACCGCGTGGGTTGATGCCGCCTGGATGTTCTCCGTTGGGGTCGGGTTATCTCTTCCATCCCTGCCGCTGGATTGGTGGTCGCAATTCCGGCTCGAAGAGCGGTTCGGGTTCAATACCACCACTCTGGGGGTTTGGTTGGGCGACCGGATCAAGGGGCTAATCCTGGCGGCGGTGCTGGGACTTCCCTTGCTGGTCTTGATTCTGAAGTTGGTCGGTTGGATGGGGCCGCGCTGGTGGCTGTGGGCCTGGGCGGTGTTCATGGGCTTTCAGTTGCTGATGCTGGTGCTCGCTCCCGTGGTCATCCTGCCACTGTTCAACAAGCTGACCCCGCTGCCGGAGGGAAGTCTGCGCCAGCGGTTGCTGGCCCTCGCGGAACGGACAGGATTTTCCGCACGAACCCTCCTGGTCATGGATGGCAGCAAACGGTCCCGCCATTCCAATGCGTTTTTCACGGGGTTTGGTCGGTTCCGAAAGATCGTGCTTTTCGATACATTGATCTCCCAGTTGCAGGAGGCGGAGTTGGAAGCCGTGTTGGCGCATGAGGTGGGGCACTACAAGCGCGGCCACATTCCCCAGCGGTTGGCGTGGTCGGCAGTGACCACCCTGGCTGGGTTCTGGGTGATTGCCTGGTTGGCGAAGCAACCCTGGTTTGCCGGAGCGTTTGGCTTTCCAGAAGGTTCGGGTCTGGCGCCGGCCCTGCTGTTGTTTGGATTGCTGAGCGGGGCAGTGTCCTTTTGGATGTCACCAGTGTCGAATTGGTGGTCCCGGGTTCACGAGTTTGAAGCCGATGCTTTCGCCGCCCACACGATGGCGAGTGCCGAACCATTGGTGGGGGCTTTGCGCAAACTCAGTGAGAAGAACTTGTCCAACCTGACGCCGCATCCCTGGTACAGCGCCTGGCACTATTCGCATCCGACCCTTACGGAACGGGAAGCGGCGCTGGGTCGGCTGGTGATAAAGGCTGAGAGCTGAGCCGTAACCATGCAGTTGGAAGTGGGTTTTTGAATGGTTTTTGCCTCACTTTTGGTCACGGGAGAGCAGGTCGATTTTCAACTGCATTGCAGTTGGGAAATGGGGTCAATAATTTGTCCCAGAGTT
>JAFLEF010000065.1 GCA_017309115.1 Verrucomicrobiota bacterium
GCACCAGGGAAAGAACCGGTCATAGCTCGCCGAGGGAGCCCCCAGTCAACTCAGTACCGCCACTTCGCACTCCAAGCCAGTTTCTTTCACCATTAGCCTCCTCACAGGAGGTGGGCGCTGTTTTCCTTTGTTCCAGATTCCTCCTTCCTCGTTCCCGGGTTTGCAAAGATGGGGCGGTTCGGCAGCCTTCGGCATGGCTTGGGTTTGGCATTCCTCAAAACGGCTCCGCAGCGGCGCCGTGGGACTGATCCTTGCCCTGACGGCTGAACCCCACACCCACGCGTCGGACGATCTGGAGTTCTTCGAGAAGCGCATTCGACCCTTGCTGATCGAACACTGTCAGGAGTGCCACGGCGCCAAGAAACAACAGGGCGGGTTGCGTCTGGACGGGCCAACCGGCTGGAACCGCGGGGGGGACTCCGGGCCGGCCTGGACCGCGGGGGATCCCGACCACAGCCGACTGATCCAGGCGGTGCGGCGAACCGATCCCGAGTTTCAGATGCCGCCGAAGCACGCGCTGTCGGCCGATCAAGTCGCGGGGCTCGAGGAATGGATCCGCCGCGGCGCACCGGCACCCGCCGACACCGCAGCCCCCAGCGACTCCCCGCTCAGCCGCACCAACCACTGGGCCTATCAGCCTGTCGCGGTGGTACAGCCCCCGACGGTCCCGGCCACCGACTGGCCGCAGACCCCGGTGGATGCCTTCGTCTGGAGCCGACTGAACGCGGCCGGACGCCAGCCTTCTCCGGATGCCGAGCCCCGCGTTCTGATTCGGCGCCTGTACTTCGATCTCATCGGCCTTCCGCCCAGCCCGGAGGACGTGGACGCCTTTGTCGCCGCGGTGGCCGTGAATCGAACGGCGGCCATCGCGGAATGCGTGGAACGTTTGCTGACCTCGCCTCGCTTCGGAGAACGTTGGGCCCGGCACTGGTTCGACGTGGTTCGCTACGCCGAGTCGGTGACCTTGCGCGGCTTCATCTTCCCGGAAGCGTGGCGCTATCGCGATTATGTCATCCAGGCCTTCAATTCCGATCTGCCCTACGACCAGTTCGTCCGCGAACAGATCGCCGGTGATCTCCTGACCGAAGGTTCGCTGGAGGAGCGGCAGCGACGGTTGGTCGCCACGACGTTTCTGGCGCTGGGTAACACCAACCTGGAGGAACAAGACAAACGGCAGCTCGAACTCGACGTCATCGACGAGCAGTTGGACGTGCTGGGCAAGGCGCTGCTGGGTCAGGCCCTGGGTTGTGCCCGGTGTCATGACCATAAGTTCGATCCAATTCCGGCGCGCGACTACTACGCCCTTGCGGGAATCTTCGCGAGCACGCGGCTGATGGAGCATGCCAATGTTTCGAAGTGGCTGGAACGTCCCCTGCCTCTGCCCGCCGCGGAAGAGGCGGACGTGCAGGCGCGTGAAGCCGAGGGCGCCCGCTGGTCGGCGCAGATCGAGACCCTCAAGGCTGAATTGAAGTCGCTGGAATCCTCCAACTCGGTGGTGGCAAAGACCGTCACGCTGCGGGATCTGCCGGGAATCGTCGTGGACGACACCGCGGCTACGGCCGTGGGGGAATGGAAGGTGTCCACACACACCCAACCCTTCGTGGAGTCCGGATACCGACACGATGACAACACCGGCAAAGGAGCCAAGACCCTGACGTTCCACCCCGAGATTCCGGTGTCGGGCACGTATGAAGTCCGCTTCGCCTACACCCCGGGTGACAACCGATCCACCGCCGTGCCCGTCACGGTGTTCAGTGCCGATGGTGAGGTCACGATCCCGGTGAATCAGCAGGTGCCACCGCCGGTGGAAGGACGCTTCGTGACACTAGGCCGCTATCGTTTCGAGGCCAGCGGCGCAGGCTTTGTGTTGGTGAGCAACGAAGGCACCACCGGACATGTGATTGCCGACGCCGTTCAATTCCTCCCGACGGACCGCAGCATCCCTGTAGCGGTGGCCGCAACCTCCCCTTCCACCAACCGCTCCGCCGCCTCCTCCCGCTTGGGCGAACTCCGGGGCCAACTCGAAGCCGCCGAAGCCGGCCGCAAACGCTGGCTCGCCACGACGCCGAAACGGCCGGCCGTCATGGCGCCGCAGGAATCCAAGCCCACTGATCTCCCGGTGTACCGCCGCGGCAGTGTGCATCACCCGGCGGGAATCGTTCCGCGCGGAGTTCTCACCGTCGCCTTCCAAGTCCCGGTGGAGCCCATGCCGGCCGAAGCCAGTGGCCGTCGGGAATTAGCGAACTGGCTGACGCGACCGGAGCATCCGTTGACCGCCCGGGTCTGGGTGAATCGGGTGTGGCACTGGCTGTTCGGTGCCGGCCTCGTTCGTTCCGTGGACAACTTCGGCACGACCGGCGACGCACCCCTGGATCCGGCGCTGCTCGACTACCTGACGCGTCGGTTCGTGGAGGAAGGCTGGTCCACCCAGTGGCTCATTCGGGAATTGGTTCAGTCCAGAACGTATCAACAAGCTGGACCCACTCCGGAGCGGCGGGAGGCGGATCCGGAGAACCGCTCTCTCGGTTACTTCGCCCGACGTCCGCTGGAAGCGGAGAGCCTGCGGGATGCCTGGCTGGCACTGAGCGGAGAACTGAACCTCACCGCCCCGCGCGGCCCCACCTACGATCCCAAGCGGGAAGCCGACTACGGATTCACGACCAGTGAACCCTGGCGGAGCGTGTATTTGCCGGCCTTCCGCAATGCTCTCCCCGAGTTGATGACGGTGTTCGATCAGGCCGATCCCAGCCGCGTCGTCGGCGCGCGCGACCGGAGTCTGGTCGCTCCCCAGGCATTGCTCTTGTTGAATCATCCGTGGATCCGGGAACGGGCACAGCACGCCGCGCAGCGCTGGGTCACCCTGGATTCCCCAGAGTCGGTTCGTCTCGATCGGGCCGCCCAGGCTATCCTTGGGCGCCACCTAAGCGCGGGCGAACGCGCGGTCGCGGAGCGGTACCTCGCCGGCAGTGAGGATTCGCTCGCAGCGTGGACGGACCTCATTCAAGCGTGGTTCGCTTCCGTGGATTTTCGGTTTTTGGAGTAGGGCATTTAGCGCAAGGACATCCATGGCGAAGGAGGGAAGCATCCAGATCGGGAGTCGGACGGTGGCGTATTACGAAGTGGGTGACCCGGACGGACTGCTCGTCCTGCACAACCACGGCGGACCTTCCAGCCGGTGGGAGGCAGCCCTGTTTGATTCCGAGGCTAGAGCGCAGGGCCTTCGATTCGTTTGCGCGGATCGACCGGGCATCGGCGGATCGGATCCACAGCCCGGACGCACCTTTGCGGACTGGGCCCACGATCTTCAGTCCCTGGCGGACTCTTTGGGGGCTCAACGATTCGCCGTGACGGGTTGGTCGGAAGGCGGCCCTTGGGCTCTGGCGGCCGCAGCCTACTTGGATCCCGAACGACTGGTGCACGTCTCCAACCTGTCGGGCGCCTGCTATGGAACTTTCGGAGCGAATTGGGCCGCGGCGCATTTGAGTGCCGCGGATGCCTTGGGCGGTCGCTTGGCGCTTCATTTCCATTCCGGCTTCAAGCTCTCCTACGAATTGCTCGAACTGGGAGTCACCCATTTTGAAGATCGCTATGCTCAGGCTCTCCGTCGGGCCGTCTGCCCGGCGGATCAGGTTCTACTGTCGGACGAACAGATCCTCCGGCCGTTCTTGAAGGCCGGTCGGGAATGCTTCCGCCAAGGCGCTGAGGGGCTCGTCGCCGACGCCACCTTGATCTACGAACGCTGGCCGTTTGACCTCACTCGTGTCACTCGCCCGGTGCATTTCTGGCAAGGCAGCGCCGACACCCTGGTGCCCGAGATCATCAACCGAACCGTCGCCGACAAAACCCCGGGAGCCGTCTGGCATCCGGTGCCGGGCGGCGGCCACTTCATCGCCCTCAGTCACGCGAAGGCCATTCTCGCCCAAGCTGCGAGTGACCTGACCCAAGCGTCGGGATAGAGCTATGTTTCAACTCATTTTTCGAGATCCCGCTACGATCATCCGAACCCTTTCCTCGCGGGACGCTAACAAGTTCTTTTCCAAGATTTATCGAGTCAGGGCGCCTTCGCCGCTGCCGCCGCGGTAATCACCTGGACGGAGTTGCTGGCGGCAGTGCGAACATAACCATCGGGCTTGGAGAGCAACCGTTTGAGGGCGGGCAAGGCCGAGGAACCGCGTTCGCCGAACTTCGCCAGCGCTTTAGCAGCCGCGATCTGGAGCCTCGAATCCGGAGAAGCCAGTGCGCTCGTCAGAGCGGGAACGGTGAGCTCTGGCTCCAGTTGAAGTTCTCCCAAAACTCGGGCCGCGACTTCGGCGCTGTAGTTCGTGAAGTTCTGCAGGTGATGGATCAAGGCGGGTAAGGCAGGCCGAGCGTTGGTTCCCATTCCGTCCAGTCCTGAAAGTGCCTGTCCGCTCCCCAGAGAATTGGTGGCGGCCACTACCTCCACAATCTCATCCCACGCCTGCGGTCCCGCGGCCCGCAGTGCCCGAATCGCTGACCACCTCGACCAAACGCTCCGGGAGCTCTTCGCGATCTCCGCCAATTGGGGAATGACCGGCTCTAGGTCTGGTCCGAGCACTTCCAAAGCGTATCCCGCCGCACCAGCTCGGTGAAACTTCCCACTGCGCCGTACCCAGTCGGCAAAGGAGTCCGGAATTACCCATGAGGGCAACCAGTTCACGACGCTTTCCAAGGCTGTCCCAAACACTCGATACCCCATCGACGGCTCATACTGAATCCATTCCACCAGATATGGCAGGCCATTGGTCCCGATCTGAACCACGGCATTGGAGGCTTGAAGAAAGCTTGGGGACTCCCGATCCGGGTGGCTGGAGTACACTTCGATGTCCGCTAGCCAGCCACTCAGCGTTCGTCCCTGATACTTCGGTTCCGCGTCATCGGATCGCGAGATCAGCATCAACGAAACGAAGACGATCAACGCGATTCCGATTACGGCGAGGCCGAGTCTGGCTGATCTGAACTTCACGCTGACGGAGGAGTGATACGTTCGGATCCGCTACTTCCCCTTCACCGCGGGACCACCACCTCATTGGTCACCCAGTTCGGGTTCACGATGAACTCGGCGTAGCGCGTGGGCTGCACGGAGAAGGTGAGATCCAGATGCGTCGTGCCCTCAGGAAAGGAGTGGAACTGGAAGGTGTGATACCCATCAGTCCAGCTGGATCCCTGGGTGGTCAGATTGGTACCGGTGGGATGCGCCAAGATCCGGACCATGTTGAACTGACGGTTCGTTCCCAAATCCGGATGCAGGACATGGATCTCGCTGAGGTCCCGACTGCTGTAGGAGGGTTTGGTCAGATTCGATTGTCGGAGGAAGTGCTGCAAAACAGCCGTCACTCCGGCACTCCGGTTAGTCCAGTCGAGCCGATTGGATTGGCCCACCCTCGGCAGGGGCACATTCGAAAAGGTGAGCAGTTCAGCGCTGGTAAATCCAGCGGTGCGCATCAAATGAAGCCGGAGTTTCCAGGGCTGCCCCTCATCCCAGAGCACCGGGCTAAACAAGAGTCGTGAGGTCATCTCGGAACGGGACTGCGCGGGTTGGGTTTGTCCCCACGCCGAACTCAGGTCGGCATTGAAGATCGACCAGACCTCGTTGGTGCCCCGTGGCGAATCAAAGGTGACCTGCGCCAAGGCCCGCGGTTCCTCTCCCACATCGGCGGCTTCATAGACCACCTCCGAACTGCGATGCGTCGTCTGATTTCCCAGACCCGACGCAAAGGTGTGGAGGGTGACTTGGAGATCTCCGGCCGGGGCAGTGGTTGGCAGGGACGAGGCGGTCCAGTTCGAATGAACCATCGCCAGGGGACCGGGATTGCGAAACCCAAAGGCTCCCCGGAGTTCGGATTTTTCGAAGTCTCCCTCGAAAAAGACGAGTTCCAGCTGCCGGGCACGCTGAGGAAACTCGCTTACGTAGATGCCCTCAAGCTTGGGTTGGTTGCTTAAGGAATTGACGAGGGTGAGATAGTGAACGGGGCCCGCGGCTGGACCATCGCTCGGTCGGAGCATCGCCCGCGTCGAGGAGTAAGAGCCGGCAGGCGGGCCGGCCGGACCCCAGTGACTCAACCACACCATCAGGGTCGGCTGGGAGCTCAACCGAACAGTGAGGCCCAATGGAGGCCAATTCACGGGCAGCTTGTTCAACAGCCCGGCCGGCAACCGACTAAGAATTCGCCCCAAGGGGGTGATTCCCGCAACATGGGTGGTGCCATAGGTGGCTCCCACGAACTGGAGGCTGGTGCCGTTGTTCAGAGTAATCGTCCGCGGTGCTTTGCGGACGGACTGGAGACCATAGAGTCCGGCGCCAACCAGCAGTCCGATCACGAGAAGCACCCCGAGGCGAACCGGATGGAACGTGGTGGCTTTCATCGGAGACGCCCAATCGTCACCAACCTCGCGCCTTCAGCGACTCAATTCTGACGTGTCACTGTGTGGGAAGCTCCACGGTGGCCACGACCGCCCGATGGTCGGACGGATACGGCGTCACCACAATGTCAGCGAACTCCTTCGCCTCGCCCACCACTTGGCAGGATTTCACCGCCACCTTCGGACCACCCACAAACACGAAATCAATCCGGTCATGACGATCTTTCGGATCGTCCAAGCGGGTGATGGGCGTCCAGGTCCGACCGGGATACTTCACCTCATCGGGAAACACGGTGCGAAAGGCGTCCCGCATTCCCGCATTCACCACGGCGCGGGTGGACGGATACTCCACCGCCACCGGACAAACGCCAGCCGCCGCCGCCCGGGCGGTCCAGTCGAGATGGGATGGTTCGTTGAAGTCGCCGGTGAGAAACACGGGCAGGCCGGAAGCCAACGCCGGCCGAAGATCCGTCAGCAACCGTTCCACCTGGTCGCCCCGAGCCTTTTTGGCTTCCGCCACCGCTTCCGCTGCCGTCTTGATGAACGGCGCGTTGGCGTAGGGAATCGAGAGCAGCTGATACGGCTGATAGGGCGCATGCATCAGATGCGCGTTGAACATCCAGGCTGTCCGACCGGAGTCGAGACGCAGGGAAACACCCCAGCGATTCGGCGTGTTGGTCAGAATAACGAAGCGGGTCAGAATCCCGGTGCGTTCGCCTTGGTCCAGATAGTTCCAGCCCAGCAGTTCGGCCAGCTTGCGGCCGTGGTCGGGACGAACGCCGTTCTTTTCGTACCCATGGGTCTCCTGCAACCCGACCACATCGGCCCGGGCGGCGCGAATAACCGCCGCGGTCTGGGACAACGGCTGACGTCCAGCATCGCCGCCGTGCCAAAGATTGAAAGACATGACCCGGATCTCTTCGGCGCCCAGCGAGACACATCCCATCCACCCCAACCACAGCCACCACAGCCCCCGCCAGAGTGACTTCCACAACGTCCGCCGCTTCCTGATCGTCATACCTCCACAGCCTGGCCCGATTCCTTCGAAGGCGGCAAGATCCCTCATCGGACTCAACCGATGAAGCTATCGTCGAGGAAACCCCTCTCCGTTCACGTCCCCCGCTTTCGCTCCACGAGCAAACCCAGGAAATGGTGCGGTAGTTCCTCCACAGTTCCATGCCAGTGTTGCGCCTGTTCCTGGAGCCAGGCCCGATCATGATCCTTGGCGATCACATAGAGCTTGGACTGTCCCTGCTCCATGAAGTGGCCGGCCTCCGCGAGGGGAACAATCGGCGACGGCCAGTGGGGCTCTCGCTTCAGCGTGTAGAGCACGTAGTTGCTCGTGAGTTCATCCCCTTCGGCGGTGATCAGAGTTCCGGTTCGTTGCAGGTAGAAGGGAAGGCCATTGGGATAACAGCGATAGAACACCAACTCGGTGTCCGGGCTCAGCACTTGAAGCCGAGCGGCGATGGGCCGCGAGGAGTGAGACTCGAACACCGAAAGGAACACGCCCGCCCCAAAGATCACCAGCAAGGTGGGCACGCTCGCGAGACCCAGACTGCTCCAGGACAGGCGCCGGAAGAACAGCGCCGCGCCGTTGATAGCCGCCACCAACACCAACATGACCAGGAGAGGAACCAGGAACGGCGATAACTCACCGAGGTCGACCTTGGGAAGCTGGAGCGGGTGGGCCAGCAGATGGGTCTGCGGTGCGACCACGATCAGAGCCAACAACAGCACCACCGCCATTCCCGCCAGGAAGCCATTCGTGACTCGCAGTAGACGCGCCGCTCGGCCCAGAGGGCGGCCAATCGCCTGTTCGATCAACTGGGCCATCAGGATTCCAAAGGGAACCGTGACGCTGAGCACGTAACCCGGCAGCTTGGATTTCGAGAGCGAGAAGAAGACCACAACCACCACACACCACGTGATCAGCAGGCGAGTGAACGTGGACAGCGACTTCCAACGCCGCAGTGCGATCCAAGAGGCTCCGGGCAAGAGCAGACTCCAGGGGAAAAACATCGCCGGCACCACCCAGGCGTAGAAGTAGAAGGGAGCCGTCCGGTGAAATTGGGTTGTCGTGAACCGCTTGAATGATTCCTGCACCAACCCGTAGTCGGGAAAGTCGGGATGCTGCGCGGTCACGCCGAGAAACCACGGCAGTACGAGGGCCAGGAAGACGAGCGCTTGCAGCGGATGAAACAGACGTCGCATCGCCGCCCACCGTCGTTCCAAGGCGTGGAAGGTCAGAAGCACCGCCAGCGGGACGAGCAATCCCACCGGGCCCTTCACCAAGGTCGCCAAGCCAGCGGCAGCCGCCCCGACCAACAACCACCTTCGTCGCCATTCCACGGGTCCGGACTCCGCCAAATAGCCCGAGAAAATGGCCGACGAAACAAAGAGGCAGAGGGCAATGTCGAAGATGACAATGCGGGCCTGGCTGATGAACAGCGGCAAGGTCGCAATCACCAGGACGGCCCATGCCGCCGGTCGGGGTCCCCATTCCCGGCGGGTCATTCCCCAGGCCAATCCGAGGATCGCTATGCCAAACAGCAGGGACGGCAAACGCGCGGCAAACTCGGTGTTGCCAAACAGACCGAGCGACGCCGCCACAACCCGGAAATAAAACGCAGGTTTGTCGAGATAGGGAACCTGGTTGTAGGTCGGAACCAACCAGGTCCCGGATTCCATCATCTCCCGGGCGACTTCCGCATTTCGCCCTTCGTCCGGGCTCAACAGCGGCAGGCGATTCATCCGAAAAGACAAAGTGATCCCCGCAATCAGAACTGCCATCAGCAGCCATCCCCAGGCGTGGGAAATACGGGTCGAAACATCGCAATGCTTAATCGAACGTGCAGGAGGCGTGGGCAACATCTAATCGATTGACTATGAGTTTCGGGAAGTGTTGGAAAGTTGTTTTGAAAACTGCAGTGACCGTCGCTCGGCACGGTTCTTGTTCGAGTTCGGCAGTGGTCTGCCAGACCCCGTTGACGTCAGCTCGAAAGTCTGCGGCGAAACTCGAGCTGTCGTTGAGTCCAAACTCAGCGGCGGCAGGTGGACAAGCCCAACGGCAGGTATGCCGGGCAGAAGCCGACGAACCCGGTCAGAACCGGAACTAGGCCGACTAGGGCCCAGTACGATCCGGAGTAAATGCCGAAGGCCAGAATGCCGACACCGACAATCACCCGGATGGTTCGATCCAACGTTCCCATGTTTTGTTTCATAACAGTGTGTTCTTGAAGGTTACTACGGCTCCAGAAGACCACACGGCGGAAACGGTGTCTGTGACTTGGTCACCCTCGGCTGGCCAGCGCTCTCAAGGCCTCGGCTTGGCGCAGATGCACCACGCCCTTTTCCAAGTCCACCGTCCCGGCTTCGCGCCATCGGCCCAGCAGCCGGCTGATGACTTCCCGGGCGCTGCCGAGTTCGTGCGCGAGTTCCTCCTGGGTGACGCAGACCGGCCCGGACTGTCCTCCGGAGAGTTGCAGCAAATGGCGGGCGAGCCGCGACTCCAACGGCTGAAACACCACGTCATTCATCTGCTCCAGGACCGACGCGAGCCGAGTGGCAATGAGGTGAAACACGTACTCGCGCCAGTAACTGTGTCGCGAGACCCAGTCCCGAAACACGGGTCCAGGAACCGCCGCACCTACGACGGCGGTCTCGACCGTGGCCGCCGCCGGAAATCCGGCCTGCCCGAGCAGACAGGATGCGGTCAGAACACAGGCCTCGCCTCCGGACACCCGGTAGAGCGTGACTTCCCGGCCATTCTCGCCAACGAGGTACACCCGAACCGCCCCCTCCACGATGAAGGACATACCGGAACAGAGTTCGCCTGGTCCGAGGACCGCTCGGCCGGCCGGCAGGGAGAACGGTTGGGCGACCCGCTCAAACTCCGTCCGGAGCGCCGCCGGAGCCGTCCTCACGTGGGCTGGAAGTCGAAGAACCATGGACGGATTCTGGCGAGACGCGCGAAACCGAGCCAGTTGAGAGTTACCCAAGCCGGGGATCGGATACGCCTTTTCCACAAAGTCTCCGGCACGTTCAACGGGCTGATCTCCAGGATTTGCCTCTCAGCTACCCACAAACCAGTTGAGAGTTGAAAGTTGAGAGTTGAGAGAAAAGACCTGAATTCCCGCACGTTAGAAATGCCGATGGGTTTGTGGACACAATGCAGATCCGGTTTACCGGTTTTCGCTGCTCTCAACTGGTTCGTGGGTAGAGTAACCTCCAAACCGGACGCGAGTTAAGACCATAAACCGACGCGGGAATGAGGCGCTGTCCGATCACCAGAACTCCATGCCGAGTTTGCGGGTCGGGCGGTGGGAATTCAGATGGCGCGTCCTTCCGTCCGCGGCTACGGCGGTTAGGGCGGTTCCTGAAGAGTGACCGAGTGACGTGTCAGCTCATCGACGCGCCCCAAAGCGCCAGAGGGCTGGCGCAGTCCAAACCTTCCCGTTTCCCGCTTCCCGCTTTGCCTCTCAGCTCTCAGCTCTCAGCTAATTCATCGTCCAAACGGCATCCGGGGCATCCCGCCGCCGCCGGGCATCGGGGGCAGTTTGCCGCCCATCTTGCCCATCATCTTCTGGAAGCGGCCGAGCTTCTTCATCATCTCGCGCATTTCATCGAACTTGCGGAGCACGTTGTTCACTTCGGCCACATTCACCCCGCTGCCCTTGGCAATGCGCTGACGACGCCGGGCATTGAGCAACTGCGGCGTGGCCCGTTCCCCCGGGGTCATGGCACAGAGAATTCCCTCCATGCGGCGAAACTCCTTCTCGCTCTTGGAGAGATCCGCGCCCTTCACCATTTCCGCACCGCCCGGCAGCAAGCCCACCAAACTCTCCAGCGGACCCATCTTCTTCATTTCGCGCAGCTGCATGAGAAAGTCGTCCAGGGTGAAGCTGCCCTTGCGCATCTTCTCCTCGAGCGCCATGGCCTTTTCCTGGTCCACCGCTTCGGCAGCGCGTTCCACCAAGCTGACCACGTCGCCCATGCCCAGGATACGCTGAGCCATCCGTTCGGGATGGAACGGATCGAAGTCTTCCGGCTTTTCGCCGACGCCCATGAACTTGATCGGCTTGCCGACCACACTCTTGAACGACAGGGCGGCGCCACCCCGGGCATCGCCGTCCAGCTTGGTCAGGATCGCGCCGGTCACACCGAGCGCCTGATTGAAGTGAGTGGCGACGTTGACCGCTTCCTGTCCAGTCGCGGCATCCAGCACCAACAGGATCTCCTGCGGCTTGATTAGGTCCCGCAACCGAACGAGCTCCTGCACCAGCGGCTCGTCGATCTGCAAGCGACCGGCGGTGTCAAAGATCAGGGTGTTGCGCTGCTGCAATTCGGCGAAGTCGAGGGCTTCCCGGGCGATCTTGTTGACGTCGGTTTCACCCTTCTTGACGAAGACCGGGATGCCCAGTTTTTCGCCGAGGATCGCCAGCTGATCCATGGCGGCGGGCCGGTACACGTCGGCAGCCACGAGCAGTACGCTTCGCCCTTGCTTGGTGAGGAGTTTGGCCAGTTTGGCGGAACTGGTGGTCTTGCCGGAGCCATGCAGACCACACATCAGGATGCAGGCCGGATTGCCGCTGAGCTGAAGGCCGGCGTTCTCCGAGCCGAGCAGGGTGACCAGTTCATCGTGGATGATCTTGATCATCTGCTGTCCCGGCTGGACGGATTGGATGACCTGTTCGCCGAGCGCCTTTTGCTTCACCGCTTCGATGAAGTCGCGGGCGACCTTGAAATTGACGTCGGCATCCAGCAGAGCCATCCGGACATCCCGCAGGGCGTCGCTGACGTTGGACTCGGAGATCTTCCCGAGACCGCGCAGATTGCGGAAGACATCCTGGAACCGGCTACTGAGCGAATCGAACATGGGCCTGAAGCTACGGGACCCCCAAACGGCTGCAACGCGGAAGCGAGGCGCGGAAAAGCTGAGAGCTGAGGGCTGAGAGGTAAGCGGAAACCGGCGGGGCGACGCTCCGCGGAGCCGTGCGTGGGTGGAGTTCATTACGCGCTAGGTTGCGGCGACGCGCACGGCTCGGTGGAACCTCGCCCTACCACCGCTTCCCCGCCTCTTCCCAAATTCCGCCCGGGAGGACGTTTGCATCCATGGGGCGAACCGATCATTCTCTCGGCATCTAGGAAATGGCTGTCGAATTTAAGGACTACTACACCACGTTGGGCGTGGCCCGCGGAGCGAGTGAGGACGAGATCAAAAAGGCGTTCCGCAAGCTGGCCCGCCAGTACCATCCGGACGTCGCCAAGGACAAGAAAACGGCCGAGGAGAAGTTCAAGGAGATCAACGAGGCCTACGAGGTGCTCGGGAATCCGGAAAATCGGAAGAAATACGACACCCTGGGCGCCAACTGGAAGCAGGGCGCCGGATTTCAGCCTCCACCCGGCTGGCAGCAGCAGCCCGGCGCAGGCGGACGAAGAACCCGGCGGACGCAGACCCCTTCCGGCGAGGAGTACGAGTTCCACTTTGGCGGCACCGGATTCAGCGACTTCTTCGAGCAATTCTTCGGACGCCAAGGTGGGTTTCCCGGGTCGGAAACACCTGACGATTCAGCCCGCAGTTTCGCCCAACGCGGCTCCGATGTGGAGGGCGAGATCTCCGTCAGTATCGACGAGGTGCTCAATGGCTCCATTCGCTCGGTCTCGTTCCAGCGGACCAACTCCCGGAACGGTGAAACCGAGACCCATCGGTTCAAGGTTCGGATCCCGGCGGGGGTCCAAGACGGACAGTTGATCCGTGTTGCCGGCAAGGGAGAGACGGGCATGGGCGGGGCCTCGGCGGGTGACCTCTACCTGCGCGTTCGTCTGGCGGCGCATCCGGAATTCCAGGTTCAGGGGTCCGATTTGGTCGTAGATCTCGACCTGGCCCCGTGGGAGGCCGTCCTGGGGGCGACGGTCACAGTGAAGACGCTTGAAGGCTCGGTGAACGTGCGCATCCCTCCCGGCACCAATCCCGGTCAGCAACTTCGCGTACGCGGGCACGGACTTCCCCGCGGCCAGAGCGGCGAGCGCGGAGATCTGTTCGTAAAACTGGGGGTGCGGTTGCCGGATTCCCTTAGCCCCGCCGAAAAGGAGCTCTGGGAGAAACTGGCGCAGACTTCGAGCTTCCGGGCGCGCTGACGACGCGGTCCGCGTTCCCACGGCCTGGGGGTATCAAACTTTCCAGGCCGGAACCTGGCGGGCAACTTCCCACATCAGTCGATCGAGCCGAGCTGCTCCTTCCGACCCCGGGCTACGGGTGTTCAACACCACGGCCCAACTTAACTTGGAATGCGTGTGGACCATCAAACTGGTGGTTCCCGGCAACGATCCGGTATGCCATGCGTTCCCCTCCCGATTGACCGCCAAACCACACGCGTAGTTGGGATTCACGACGCTCCCGGTGGTTAACAGCTGCAGGCTGTCAGCGCTGAGAATGGCCGTTGAACCCTCCTGATCCACCGGCGAAAACAAGCACGCTAGGAAAAGTGCCAGATCATTCGCCGTGGCGATCCAACCCCCGTGGGAATCCATCCGGAAGATCGGGAAATCGTACGGATTCTCTCCACCTTGCCCGTAGTACCGCACCTCGTTGGGTGCGGCCTCATGGGTGCCAATCCGCATGTCGAAGATGCGGATCGGTCGGAGGATCTCCTGGTGGACAAACTCTGGATACCGCCGTCCGCTGAGGCGTTCGATCACCCGACCCAGGACGCAGTATCCGAAGTTGGAATAGGCGTAGTGGGTTCCGGGCGCGTACTGGAGCGGATGCGTCCTGAGGGTCCACTCAATGAGCCGTTCATGATCAAATCCCGACTTCTCGAACATGGGATCGTTGCCGTCGTTGGACCAACCGCCTGCCGTGTGGGTGAGCAGTTGATGCACGGTGATCTGGTGGAGCCACTCCCGATGTTCCCCCAGATCAGCGAACTGCGGGAGGATTCCGGTGGGGGCAAAAACCCGATCCTCCAGTTGGAGCTTGCCGGCTTCCCTGAGCTTGAAGATGGCGGCGGAAGTGAAGGCTTTGGAGTCACTGGCGATCCGGAAGAGACTGTCGGGACTAACCGGTTGATGGGTCATCCGATCAGCTTCACCAAAGCAGCCCTGGTACAGCAGTTGGGCGCCCCGGCGATAGGCGAGTTGCAGGCCGGGAACGGAAAACTCCCGGCGATACTGATCAATCAAGGCTACGGCCGGTGGTGGCAGGGTCTCCAACTGAGATGGCACCGGTGGCACTTGGGAACGGGCGAGGAATCCCCGCCCGAGGAACCAGGCCGCCAAGGCAGCGGCCGAACGTTGAACGGCAGTCCGGCGGGAAACCCCGATTTGGATGCCGATTGATCCCGACCCTCCCTTGGACTCCCGTTGCATGAAGGCAGATTACCCGTCCCCGAGGCTCAAGCCGAGCTCTCGATTGCGAGCGAATCCGCGCCCGCAGTGACGTTCGCGATGAAGACGAGGTTGGGGACGAGCCAGCCATAACAAAAGGACGTCCGACTCCACGAACGCGGGCGCTTTATTGGCTGGTTTCCCGTCGCCCGATGACGGATTTTCGGGGTGGTGAAACCCACGACTTCCCTTGTGCTTCTGGTAGCTCTGGGTCTGGCACTGCTATTCCGGGTGCCGGCTCAGGCTGAACATCGCGCCACTCATCTGGGGCACCCCGCCACCCGCTTCGCTCCCCCGGTCAAGACCACCGGTGACCTACGAAAGCGTTTCCACGACGAGAAACTGAGGGCAGACGTCGAATCCATTCTGATCCAAGCCGGTTGGAAGGGGAATGTGGATGACCTTCGCTACGCCGCTCTTACTGCGGAGATCATTGAAGTTGAACTCCCGGTAGGAACCCGCATGCCGTTCATGTCAACCCGAGAAAAAGGTCGGGCGACCATTCTCATCGACGTTGTCTGGGCTGGTAAAACTCCGGTCGAAGCCTACGCCTTCTACTTTTCCTCGAACGGCCGGAAGTATCGCTGCACCACTCCCAAACCCTGCAGCAACTTCTACGTGGAGGATATGGGACCGGAACTGCCGGTCTTGGAACTCAATCGGCAAGGACCAGCGCAGGTTTCCTTCTGCGCTCCGTGGGAACTCAGTTACCTCGTCAAAAACACCGGAGCCGCCGCGGCCAACCAGGTGCAACTGACCCAAGATTTACCGCCGGGGTGGAAGACAGCAGAGGGCCAGACTTCCATTCAGTGGAACGTGGGTACGCTTCCAGTTGGGGCCAGTCGGGAGTTCAAGGTCGGGATCAAGCCGTCTGCGGTCGGAACGCTCAACAGCGTGGCGCAGGTGACCAGCGCCGAGGGGATCAGCGCCGAAGCGACGGGAACCACCGTGGTGGTAGCCCCGGTGCTTTCCGTTGAATGCAACGTCCCGGAAAGCGTGCTGTTCGGCCGCGCCGCAGAGGCCTGTTTCACCGTCTTGAACACCGGCACATCGACCGAGGAAAAGGTCACTCTCACGGTGCCGATTCCGGAGGGCTACATCGTCGAAAGCACCTCGGATGGAGGGGTTTCAGCCGATGGTGTGATCACTTGGGAGCTGACCAATTTGGCCGCCAACACGGGCAAGACGGTCTGCGCCATGATTCAGACTCCTCGACTGCCCGGAGCCTTGCCAATTGTGGCTTCGGTTCGTGGCCAATGCGCGCCAGAAGCCCAGTCCACCTGCACCACGCAGGTGAAAGCGGTTTCCGGCATTTTGGTCGAAGCGATCGACCTCGTGGATCCCGTGGAGGTGGGCCAGGAGGTCAACTACGAGATCAAGGTGAAGAACCAGGGCTTGTTGACCGGTACGAACCTGCGCTTGGTGTGTACGCTGCCGGCAAGTCAGGAGTTGGTTTCCGCCGGCGGTGCGACGGCGGGAGCGCTGGTGGATGGCAATCTGGTGTTCGAGCCCCTGCCGTCTCTCGAGGGCCGAGCCGTGGTGACGTGGACAGTGACCACCAAGGCGCTCAAGGCCGAGGACGCCCGCTTCAACATCGACGTGCGTACCGACCAGTTCGAACGGCCGATTTTGGAAGTGGAATCAACCCACCAATACTGAACCGGAGGAACGACCCAACCCACCCGCTACCGCTACCGCTCTCCAAACTGGGTAGCGCGACGCTCCGCGGAGCCGTGCGTGGGTGGAGTCGTGACACGTTTTTCGCTGGGACGCGAACGGCTCCGCGGAGCGTCGCCCTACCGGCGTGTCTCCCGCGGAAGATGCAGAACGCGGAGGAACTCAACCCTATTGATCCCCGGTGCCTCCGCGAGAGGAGAGCGGCGTCAGTTCCAGGGTGTGGGTCACCGGTTGGAACCGATCTTGAATGGCTTGAGCCAGCGGCGCCCGCGTTCGCTCGGTGAGCGCCACCGTGGCTTCGATATCCGTCTTGCCTTCCTCCCCGTGGAAGAGGGTCTTGATCTGGCGCGTCTCGTACGCCTGCTTGCGACCGACCGCCTCATCCACCTGGTTGAAGGCCGCGTCGAACGGAGTCACCACGAATTCCGCAGGCAGGTTGATTCCCGCCTTTAACTGCGCCGCCGTGAACTCCTTGGACTCCTTGCCCCAGGTCAGGCGATAGCGGTCCGCCGGAGCATTCTCGACCACCAGACGCAGTCGATTAAAGCGGTCGTTGAATTTCGTCAGGGCCAGTCCGGCGCGAACGGAATTGTCATCCGAGAGTTCACCCGGGGGCGCGCAGTACGGGTACTGCCGGCTCCGGAGAGTCAAACGACCGTCCTGAAAGGAGACCACCTCATGTTGTCCCTGAGCCCGGGCCGAATTGCCTCGCAAGTCCACGGTGAACGTCCCCAGATCTCCATCCAATCCCAAGGCCTGAAGAAACGCCGTGGCCATGACCACCTGACCGCTCCAGCCCGGGTGAACACTGTCCTTGCCGGCCAAAAGAAAGTTGGTGCCGTACTGCTGAGAGGCCTGCCATCCGAGAGTGAGCATCGGCCAGAACACATCCGCAAAGGTGACTCCTTCTTCCTGAGCCAGCTTCAGGTCCAGATTACGGAGTTCGCACAGATTCAAGTTCATGTCTTCCGCGCTGGCCTTGCTCCACGGGACCTTGGGCCCCACGCAGCCCGGCGAACCGAGCACGACGCGGGTTCCAGCCTGTTTGAAAGCGCGGATGATGGCTTGTTGATTGTCCCGATACCATTGGCCGTTGGCCGCGTCGAACGGCATGTACCGATGATCATTCATGCCGTAGCACGTGGTGGCGATAGTCGGCTGGAAGCGTAAACAATCCTGAGCCATTCGCCCTTTGAACCCTTCCGCCGTTTCCCCACTCCACCCGTATTGTCGCACTGTGACCCGCAGATCCGGCCGACAGACCGTCAAGTAGGTCTCCATTAATCGGGAATAGAGGCGTTGTTCGGTGATGGAATCGCCGATAATGGCCAAGCGATCGCCGGGTTGGAGGAGCAAACCTTTCGGCTCAGGGGCCTTAAGGGGTTGGAACCGGGCGAAGGCGGGATCGGCCGGACGAGACTCCAGGACTTGAGCCGGGGCGGTCCACCAACAGGCCGTTACGGCGAGACACCACAGAAAGCGCATGGGAAGAAAGGTGAGCCGGGACAGGATCGCCGGACTTCGGGCCGATTCGAGCACAAAAAAAAAGGCCCGCCCCACGAGGGACAGGCCTTGAATTGTAAACCTAACCGATCAAGGACGACTCGGGTCAAAACCCGGGGTCGAGTACACTTGGGTCGGCGGAGGTCCCGGAGGACGCGGAGTCTGCGTGGGCGTTCCACCGGTGAGGGCGGCATTGCTCACGAGACGGCGACCACGAACAACCGCGACTTCGCGTTCAAACGACGCCGCACGAGCCGGCATCTTGCGCGCAGCCACAGCAGCCACGGATTCAGCTTGGTCCGGCGCGCCTTCGGTCGCCGCACTCACGATGGTGAGGGCGCTTCCCGGGGCGGCGTCCAAAGCCGCATTCACGATGGCTTCCGTCGCCTCAGGCGCGGCCTTGACGGCAGCGGTGACGGCGGCGGCCACCGCAGACGGGTGGGCCTTGATCGCGGCCACAACCGCCGTAGTGGCGGTCTGGGTGCGATCTTCCTTGGTAGCCTGAGAAATCGCTTTCGCGACGGCGGCAGGCACCTCGACAACCTTGCTCGAAGCGACCGACTTGGTCAGAACTTCGGATTCGGCCGGGGTCAACGCCAGTGCCGGAGCGATCAAAACGGCCGAGGCCGTGATCAAACCGACAACAAGCGACTTCTTGGTAACAATCTTCATGGCTAGATTTTCTAGTCTGGAGTCTGAGTTTCGAACCGACGCAAGCTGTGTTATAGGATTCCAACCAGCGAGAAGTCAACCGATTCCTTTTGCTGACCACCACCTCATTTCCAACCTCAAAACCCAAACCCGCAACGTTTCCGGAATCCCTTTCCGCCCGACTTGCGGACACTCATGCTCCCCCCGGCTATGCGCCGTACCAAGATCATTGCTACCCTGGGTCCCGCCACCTTCGCTCCGGATCGCTTCATCCCCTTGCTCGAGCGCGGGGTGAACATTTTCCGAATCAACGCTTCTCACGCGCGGCCCGACCTCGTTCGTTCACTCGTCCCGGCCCTCCGCGCCGCCGCCCAAAAAAGAGGCCTCTACGTCGGCATCCTCCTCGATCTCCAAGGTCCCGCCATTCGCACGGGAGACGTCGCCCAGCCTCTGCAACTGCAGGCCGGCCAACCGTTTTCCTTCACGTTACCAGGCCATCCGCTGCCCACCCATGGGTCCGTCACGGTCAACTACGAGCATTTTGCCCGGGACGTGGAAGTCGGCCGCATCCTACTGGTCGACAGCGGCGAAATCCGTATGCGAATTCTCAGCAAGACGGATTCTCAAGTCGATTGCCTGGTGCTCAATGACGGTTCCATGGGCAGCCGACGGCACATCAATTTGCCCGGGGTCCGTGTTTCCCTGCCCGCCCTGACCGAAAAAGACCGCGCCGACGTCGCTCTCGGACTCGAAGTCGGAGTCGATTTCCTCGCCCAAAGTTTCGTGCGCGATCCCGAGGATGTTAAGGAACTCAAGTCGCTCCTCACCAGCGCCCAGCCCCCCCCGGCTCTCATTGCCAAAATTGAACATCAGTTCGCCGTGGACCACTTCCCAGCCATCGCCCGGGAGGCCGACGGCATCATGGTGGCCCGCGGAGATCTCGGGATCGAATGCCCCTACGAGGAACTCCCCATCATTCAGCGCCGCATCGTCAAACACTGCCTCCATCACGGTCGCCCGGTCATTGTGGCGACCCAGATGCTCGAAAGCATGATCGAGAACCCCATTCCAACCCGGGCGGAGATTACCGATGTCGCCAACGCGGTCTTCGAACAGGCCGATGCCATCATGCTCAGCGGCGAAACCGCCGTCGGGAAACATCCGGCGGAATGTGTCACGGTCATGGAAACCATCGCCCACCGGATCGAACGAAGTGGCGGGGCCAACTACCATCTCGACGCTCACCTCACCCACCCGCGCGAAATGCTGATGCGCAGCGCCGTTACGCTGGCCGATCAGTTGGAAGCCGCCGCCCTGGTGATCTTCACCCGCACCGGATTACTCGCCCGCCTCGCCTCCTGGCTGCGCCCCAAGAGCACCCCCATCTACGCTTTTTCGGATCGCGAGTGCCTGGCTCGACAACTGTCCCTGTTGCGGGGAGTTCAACCGGTGGTGATGCCTGCCTGTCAGGACGACCCAGCCGGATCGGTGGAAGGTGCCCTGCATCGACTTCAAGTCGCAGGCCGGGTTAAAACCGGTGATCAAGTGGTCGTCGTCCTGCCCCACCCCAGCAGTTACGACCACGAGGTCGAATCGATCAAAATGCACGTGGTCGGCGGTCCGCCGAAATAGCCTCCGCGTCAACGCGGATAGAGCAGGAAGGAAGCCCGACGTTCTTCGAACCGGGCGAGATCGGCATTCCACAGGGCGCGAATCTCGAACCACGGTCGATTCGCCTTCACCGCTTCCAACACCGCCGGGCTCATCAGCAACCGTTGCATCTTCTCAAGTTTTAACTCCTGCGGATACAGCCGATACAGGGTGGACGCCAAAGCCACTCCCAGTTCAGCCGCCCGAAAGTTCCCCCGATCCACCAACAAGATCTGCACGCCTCCACAGTCCTGGCCGGCAAACACGCTCGCCGTCGGGGTGAAGCGCACCGGAACGAATCGGACTCCCGGCACGCCAGCACGATTGAGCTCCGCGGCCAGGCGGCGGTCGTCGATGTACGGCGCGCCCAGCAGTTCAAACGGGGTTCCCGTACCCCGACCCACCGAAACGGCGCAGAATTCCATCAGCCCGACTCCCGGATACAACGTCGCCTGGGTCAGACTGCGCATGTTCGGCGACGGGTTCACCCAGGGCAGTCCGGTCTGGTCAAACCACAAAGCCGGCTTCCAGCCTTCCACCGGAATGACCTCCAGCCGGGCACCCAGTCCGCGTTCAGCATTAAACAAGCGAGCCAGTTCACCCACGGTCATGCCGTGGCGCAGCGGGATTTCATGCCACGCCACAAAACTCCGCTCTCCCGACGATACCGGCCCTTCCACCCGACCGGTCAGCGGGTTTACCCGATCCAACACAATGAACGTCTTGCCCGCCTTGGCCGCCGCCTCGAGGCAGTTGCCCATGGTGGAAATGTACGTGTAGAAGCGGCAGCCAATGTCCTGAATGTCGAACACCAAGGCATCGACCATCGCCAGTTGCTCCGGCGTCGGCGCCCGCCGTTCTCCGTACAAACTGAAGATCGGCAACCCGGTCGCCTCATCGGTTGTGTCGCCAATCTTCTCGTGGTCCAGCACACCGCGAATTCCATGTTCCGGACTAAAGAGGGCCACCAACTGGACGTCCGGAGCCGCCCGCAACAGATCAATTGTGGGCCGACGTTGCCGATCCCTCCCGGTCTGATTCGTCACCAGCCCGATCTTCAACCCCCGCAACGGACGAAACTCGTCTCGCACCAGCACATCAATTCCGTTCAACACATCCGCCAAGGGCAACGCCGCCGCCGCGGGCAGGGTCGCGGTCGGTTTCTTGGGCACCTCCGCCGCCAGCGCCCCGGGCACGCCAACAAAGTTGAACGATTGAACCGCTTCCGCCGCCAGGGTGCCCAACTCCCGGCGGAGAGCCAAAACGCTGCCCTCCTCGGAGGGATGGTTCCGATTCGAGAGAAAGATCACGAAGGTCTGCGAAAAGGGATCAATCCAAAGTGACGTCCCCGTCCATCCGGTGTGCCCAAACCCGCCCAGCGGAAACACCGAACCCCGCTGTCCGGCATAGGGCGAATCCAGATCCCAACCCAGACCGCGGCGGGGCAATCCGGGCGGAGTCTGCACGGAAGTCATGCGTCGGACGGTCTCCGCGCGCAGATAACGGTCGCCGCCCTCGAGTTGACCGTCGTTCAGCCACATCCGAGAGAACCGAGCCAAATCAGCGACGGTGGTGAATAACCCGGCATGACCCGCCACCCCACCCATTCGTCGGGCGGTCGGGTCATGGACCACCCCGCGCAGGACATTCGACTGGCCCAACACTTCCGTCGGCGCCACGCGCTCCACGGACCGCGGGTCCAGGGATGCCGGCAATCCTTCGGGACCCGTTGGCTCGTAGGGTCGGTAGCCAGAGTGGGTCAGACCCAGGGGCGCGAAGACCAGGTTGGTGGCCACCTGATCCAAGGGCTGCCCGGTGACTCGTTCGGCCACCAATCCAAGCAGAATGAAATTGATATCGCTGTAGCGAAACTGGGTTCCCGGCGGTTCACCCAACGGTTCGGAAATCGCCAAGGCCAGAGCGTTGCTGGACCCCAACCAGGGTTCCGAACGGGGCAATCCCGGCGGCAAACCCGACACATGGGTCAACAACTGCTGCACCGTGATGGCCTCCCGACCGTCGCCGGTGAACTCCGGCAGATACCGACTGACCGGGGCCGACAGCTCCACCTTCCCGGCCTCGACCAATTTCAAAATCACCGGAGCCGTCACCACCACCTTGGTGAGCGACGCCGCATCGAACACGGTGTCTTCGGTCATTGGTTCCCGGCTCGGCACCAGCGCCCGATTTCCATACGCGCGATGATAGGAGTCGCCCTTCCGTTCCAGCCAAACCACGCCTCCGGGGAGCTTGCCCGCCGCCACCGCGTTGCTCACGGCCAGATCGATCGCCGCGAGCTTGGTGGGACGAAACTCGCCGGCCAACAAGGCTCCGATCGACCCGAAGATCAGCCCCCACACCAACCCCACCGCCAACAAACGTCGCCGCATGCCGCAATTTGAACCGACCCACCCGGTTGGTCGAGTCGCCGGAGGCTATTTGCGTAACCGATAGAATTGTCGGGCGCCGCCTTCGACCGAATTCACCACATGGGGACTGAGCAACACAGGTCCCGGGACATCAACCCAGGGTCCCTGCGCGGATTCGGCCCATTGCAGCACGAAGCCGCCCCGGGTCCAGGTAAGGGTGGTCGCTCCGGTGGAATCGGAAATGGCCAGCAACGCCGGAATGCTCACCGACCGGGCCTCCCAGACATCCACCCCAAACGTCATGTCGGCACTGCGGACATTGTAGTTATGCACCTCCACCGCCAGCACGTTGTCGCCTGGCACCAAATGGGTGCCGAGGTTGGTGATGACAAACTCGTCACGACAGACGGCATCCCCATCGCACGGATATCCCACCGCCAGTGTGCCGTTAAGGATGGGCACCCCGGGTTCGTCCATGCGCAATCGGTACACTTCCTGACCGTTCAGATAGAACACCGCCCCGTCATCAACGAACCCGGACACCAATAGGGACGCTCCCGGTCCCGCCAGAGTCGATTCAAAGTGCCGGCGGAAGTAATAGGTCACGTAGGGAAAACCGGTGGCCGAATCCGCCGCCAATTGCGCACCCCGGGGCCCTACCGTGGCAATCGGCCCCGAACTCCGGGTGTCCACCCATAGCAATCCTTCCCCCGGTCCCTGCCACGCGGAATCATCATACTTCGGATCCGCCCACGCCACACCGTCCAGATTCTGCGTTGAGGACTTCCAGGAACCGGTCAGTTCCACCACCTGATTGGTTTCGAGATAGTTTTCCGTGATGAAATATCCCACCGGCGAAACCTGATTGGTTTCGGCATTCTGGGAGCGCACCCGGAAGTAATAGCCCGTGTTCGGCTGCAACCCGGTCAGGCGAACGCCGTGATGAGACACCCCTTTCGAATCCTCCGGAGTCACCAGACCGAGTTCCTCGGTGGGACCGTATTCCACCTGGGAAGTCGCGGGCTGAGTGGTGGTCCAACTCACGGTCGCGGCGTCATCATCCGGCAACACCACGACGTCGTTGATAAATCCCGGCACCGGCGGCGCATACACCCCGAGATGACACCCCACCGTGCGCTCCTTGCCGGAATCCGCCACCGCACTGGAACGATTCAGGCGCAGCGGATTTCCCGTGGTGTCCTCAATCACCATCGTGGTGGAACCCCCGCCATCCATGTTGATCCCGTCGTGGGCTCCCAACAACAGCAGCCAAGCGGCCGACTCACCGTCGTAGGTTCCGTCGCTGTAGCCCGGTTGCCGACCGTCAATTGCAACCAGGAACAGATACTTCCGATCGGCGGAAAGTCCGATGACCGTGCGCGGATGGATCGAATGAATTCCTCCCAGACCACGGAACTTTTTCCCAATGTTCACCCCGTCCACGAGAATCGGGTAATCCCCGCTGACGGCCGTCCAAACGCCATTGGTACTCGCGGCCGGCCAATTGGTCGGGATGATTTGAGCGACGTTGTTGGAGGATACCAGTAACGTGGCCGAATAGCTGAAGCTCGGCGGCGAAACCACTTCCCCCTGACTGATCAGAAGCCCCTCGGCGGTCATCGGCGTGCTATCGGGCAGATAGTACTGACCCGGATCAAAGAAACCGGCGTTGATCGCCGCCTGAAGCTGATTGGTCCGCAAAAACTGGCTTACCGTATGACCAGCGGTTTCGCGAAAGCTGGGGATGTGATTGGTGATCGGCGGGGTCGCCAGCAACCGGACATCCGGATCGGCCAGATCGATGCGCAGCGCATGAATCACCGACAGATTCTCAAAATCACCACCGGCCGAGGAATTGGTCGCGGTCAGATGTTCGATGCCTTTGAAGATGGGCCGCCACGCCGGCAGTTCGGGGGTCGCCCAGACCTGCCAGCCCACACAAACGGCCAGCAGAACTCCCAGCCGGCGAAGGAACGGAATGAATCGGTGCATAACGGGAAAGAAATCGGTCAGTTGCCACTATAGCGATAGGCATAGCCCGGGATCGGATCCCGCAGGTACGCCGCTGTGTAGCCATCGAAATAGATACGGGTGAGCGCCACCTGGCCATCGACAAATCCCGCCACACTCTCGGCATCCCGATAAAACGGGGCGTTTTTGAGTCCGGTTCGGCTCCGATGCCACGAAAGCGGCCCGTGCGCAGTCCACTCCATGGTGAGTAGGGTTCGCCGGGGTTCCTTCACCGCACTTACCGGCCAACCCGCCAGACTCGGCGCCCCGGGTTGAATCACGCCGTTGAAGTTGTAACTGCCGTAATCAAATCGGGCCGACTGCCAGAACGGCCGTGGATCGGAGTAACCCCGGTCTTCCGGACAGGCAAAGACGGCGTCATTGGCCGAAGATGGGCCCTTCAAGCCGGCGTACCCTTTTACCTGTTCCTTGTACCACCACTGCAACTCACCCTGGTCCGCCAACGGACCGGGCAAGGTCTGATTGTGGTCGGCGGCGAACGCGAGTACGGCCTGGTTCACCTGCTTGAGATTGTTCAGGCACACCGCCAAGCGCGTCCCGCCCTGACTCCGCTGCCAGGGAATCACGACCAGCGCCGCCAACACCGCGAGAACCGCCAGTGTCACGAGCAGATCGGTCTGGGTGAATCCCGCTCGGAGTCGAGATTCGGAAGGTTGTTCGCAGGTCATGGCAACTCCTTCCCGGCCAGAGCGGGTGCTCCCGACGACCGCAGCAGATCTTCCGGGCCCGCCCGAACGTACAGATCGGCAAACGACTCTCGCCCGGCGACCCACTGGGACGGCGGACGTCCCATCACCGCCGCCTGCAGCAATCCCTGCTCGGCCAGCCAACGCAGATTCAGTTGCTCGGGTTGGGCACCGGGAAGGAAGGCCACCACCTTGGGTTTCGGAGTTCCCAAGAGAGCCCGCTGTTCCTCGTTGAGGAGAGGCGGTCCCATCAAAGAAAGGATGACGTCTCCGGACGCACCCCGCCGGAGCAGCTCAAAGAAGTCCCCCGGCGGAACCTGGGGGGGCCGCAACGGATCTTCCTGCAGCAGATGCACGGATCGAATGAGGACTCCGGCCCGCTTGAGTTCCTGTTCGATACTGGCCCGGGCGATGTCCGCCGCAGGTTGCGGAAAACTGGCCGTGTCACGAACGATCAAAGTGATCTGACCCTGGGGACCGCGCAGTTTCAGCGCTTCCGCCGCCAGCGCGCGACCGATCTCCTGATGCAGCCGGGTGTCCACCCGCGGAGGCCAAGTCACCTGACTGACCGCCAGTGCGATCAACGCCGCCACTAACCCGACGAGGGCGACTCCAGAGATCACAGGACGGTGTTTCATGCGGCCACTGAGTTCGGCAAATCCCCGGGTGCTCCGTTCAAAACACGCCCCGGGGCTTCGAGAACACCACATTGGTGAGCCCACTGGCCAGAGCCGCCGTAATCTGAGCGCGCAGGGCCGGAGTCTTGGTGTTCTGAACGCTCCCGTCCGCCAGCGCCAGATTCCCGTTACGCACATGCACATTGGGATCCCAAGCCGCGTCAATCGAGCTGCCCAGGAAGACGCTCCACTGCGGATCGAGCCCGCCGCCGCCGCCAATCACGTTGAAATCCCCACCCACAATGGTCGGCGGCTTGGTTTCATCGGCGCGGGTTCCCACGAAGTAACTGACGTTCGCCAAGCCATCCAAGTTGACCCAGTTCGTGCCCGGTTTGCGGGGTTTATCCGCTGGACACACCAGGATGCGAGGCGACCCCAGTTCGTTGGCGCACAACCGAAAATGGTCAGTCCAGTCCGGCGACCCGAGGGAACCGCCGTTGGTCACCGCCAGATTCCACGGGTACTTGTCCCGGTTGTCGTTGGCCCACAGCCGAAAGCCCAGGCTCATCTGACGCAGATTGTTAAGGCAGGCGGTTTCCTTGGCCTTCGCCTTGGCCCGGGTCAGCGCTGGCAACAATAGACCGGCGAGAATGGCGATGATGGCAATCACCACCAACAGTTCGATCAGCGTGAAGGCATTCCGACGGGTCGTCATGAGGTGGCGTATCGTTCTGGCAGCCGTTCCGAGATCAGGTGACAGAACGGAAAACCGAAGGTGACGGTAGCACGACATGCGCCACCGGGCCGACAATTTCCCGGCTCGCTCCTGAGGGTCGGGGATCTTCATTCCAGTTTCTCCAGTTGCAGGCTGCCGAGCGCAAACTGAGCGGTCCCGTTGGCCGCCCGCAGTTCGCAGTTCAACTGCACCGTCTCTGGCCCTGCCGTGACGGAAAACTCCACCGCCAGCGGACGCCACGGGGAGGCCTGAAGTCCTCCCGAAGCTCGAGGTCGATCGCCCGAAACCCGCAACGCCACGCCGTGGTTTTGACCAAACGCCAGGGGTTCCAGGTCGGTGTTTCGCACCCGTCCCGACCAGCGGTATCGCCCCACCCCAAGGACCACCTCCGCGCGCCACGCCACCACCCCCGGCCCGGCCGCATGCAACTCCAAGACCGGTCCGATTTCGGAACACTCCATCTGGGTTCCCCCGCCCTCACTGCCCATTCGAACGACCTGCCATCCCGTCACCGGCACCGGGCCAGCCCCCAAAACCAACGCCCGATCGGCCACAAACGTTTGGCCCCGGAGGAACTCCTGACGGGCCCGAAGCCGACCTTTCAGTTCCTCCACTCCGGCCCGCACCGACCTGGCCTCCGTCGGGGTGATAACGGGCAGAACTCGCTTCACGGCCACTTCCAACGAGTCTTCCAACGCAGAACCCGCGAACACCTCCGCGTAAACCTGCCGAGCCACGGCTGCGTACTGCGACACCCGGTCCGGATCCTCCCGCAACCACCGCGCCACGGCTCCAGCCGGTACCGGATTCCAGGTCAGCTCCACCGGTTGCAGCACCTGATCCATCCCATGCGGCAGCCACGCCAAACGTCCCGTCCGAGGTTCCACCAGAATCCGATAGTTGTTTCGCGCCAGGGTGTAGCCATCCCGATGCGCCAAAAGGACCTCCACGCTTTGGAAGCGAAGGAAGGCCGCCGAATCCAGCTGATCCAACCACGCTCGTTTTGAAGTCGCTGACCCTTTGGGAAACCCGGCGTCTGCCGACCCGGCGCGACAAACCATCGTCCCGTCCACATCCGACCCTCGGACCGGTTCGAACAACGCCCAACCTGGCTCGGGCCAATGGCGCTGCAGGAATTCGTCAGTAAACCCCTCCTTCATCACATAGACACCGATCCGCCGATCCCCCAGCCAAACGACCGCATGGGACACTTCCGGCGAGGGAATACCCGCCCGAGCAAACGCCGCGTGGCCCAGCCATTCGCCAAAAAAACTCGGATCCTCCGCCGCGTTGTTGAGATGAAACTTCGAGGTCCCACGAAAGCGCCGCTGCGGAACGCGATCATCCAAATCCAGCGTCCAGGACGGTCGTTCGTCGAGCGGCCGAAAACTGCCGGTCGAACCCTTCAGATGAACGTGAACCTGTTCCCACCGAACCCCATTCAGTTCCACGGTGGCAACCACGTCCTGACGCGGATTCCGCCGCAGACTCTCCCGGGCCGCCTCCTCCAAGTGCAGACGAATCTCCGTTACCCCTGGCCCTTCCGTCCACGGACCCGCCAAGGCTGCGAACGTCCCCCACGCGGCCGCGGTCACCGCTTTCGTGACCCGCCCGAACCACCCCTGAAGCTGGTCACGCATTCCGGGCTAGTGACTGGCCTGTTCCGCCGACCCCTTGCGCTGCAAGACCACCAGAGAGTTTGCGCCCGGGCGTTCCTGGCCTTCCGAGGGATTGCTCATCAGCTGACCAAACACCCACAAGGCTGCCGACCCACCGCCGTCGAGATTCATCGCCTGATCGCACCCCATTTGGACCAGGTAATTGGCGAATTCCGGAAACGTCATGCCCACTGACAATCCCGCCTGCCGTCCGTCCACCTCGACCAAGAAAATGTGGTCCTTGTTCCAGCCCACCGCCGACCGCGGGTTCCGGAGCAGAAACCCGGACCATTCCCGAGCCTTGCCGTCCCGGACCAGGGTCGGACCGCCGCCAATCGCCGTCGTCACGCCCGTCAAATCCGGACTCGTTTCGGTCAGAATCTGGAGTTCTGACCCCACCGGAGCCTGCGCCGCCAACTGCGGGGTCACCGCCAGAACCAGGGTCGAGGCTTCCACCGGAGTAGCACCCTGACTGTGGTGCGCCCGAACCCGAGCCCGCAGGGTCTGCCCCGGCCGAAGTGGGACCCAGGAACTCCCGGCCGACTCCAGGATCAATTCGGTTCCCGGCTGGACCGGGGTGTTGCTCCCCACCGCCGGGGTGTAGAGAACCGTTGCTTCGGGTTCGCGTAATTGATTCAGACCCATCGGCGTTTCCCGGCCATCGGACCAGCGCACCCGTAATCGGGACACCACGTTGGTCGAGTGCGGATTACCCAGGGCATCGATCCAAAAGCAGGCATTGCCCTGGGGCGCGCTAATCAACTCGCCCTCGTGAATCTGCAAATCGCGGGGGTCTCCCGACAAGGCCGGTTCGTCGATGTAGAAGTCGCCGTTGATGGCCGCCAAAGGCTTGCCCAGAGCTGGCGATAGCAGTCTAACCTGCTCTTCCAACACGTTCATGCCCAGGCGATTTCCATGTCCCAGAGCGCTGGTCAGAACGAGGTCAGATCGGCCCCGGTCCAGGCGGAAAATGTGGATCGACCAGGGCACCTTCGAATCAACTTCGTGCGTGTAGGCAAAGCCCCGATCTACCCGATTCGTCGATCCTTCCGCCCCCAGCCCGGCCAACAACAGGAGGCAACCTGCCAACCATCCCCAGCGAAAGCCCGCTCCGACGAGTCGGATTCGCAAGGCTGGTGACCGGGATAACATGGGCTCTTCACTATGCAGTTCCTGGGCCAACCCGATCAAACCCGGGTTCAAGGTCGGCGGACCACCACCAAGCCATTGGCAATCGGCCGTTCCTCGCCATCACACGGGCTGTTCCGCACCGCACCCGCCGCCCACAGCGTCGCCGATCCCCCGCCATCCAGGTTCATCGCTTCGGTGCATCCCAATTGCCGAAAAACGTCGGTTAGTTCCTCCAGAGTCATGCCCACGGAGAGTTTCTCTTGCCGGCCATCCACCGTGACCAGATAGATCGCCTCCGCATTCCAACCCACCGCCGAGCGCGGATGTTGCTCCAGCATCGTACTGAATTCGTAGGATTCCTCCGCCGGCTTCGGCAGCGGCACGCGACGTCCCGCCTGCAACAACGCCGGACCGCCTCCCAAGGCCGTCGGAGCTCCGGTCAGATCGGGAAGGGTCGCCGTGCTAATGCTGACCCGGGATCCCACCGGGACCGCCCCCAACCGGGCGGCGAGCTTGGGTCCGGCCGAAAGCACCAAGCGGCCGGGAGCCAGGGGGGTTCCGCCGGATTCACGTTGCTCCCGAATCACGGCCTGATTCGTCTGCCCCACCGCGAGAATCACGCCTTCGTCAGGACGCTCGAGTTCCAGAATCCATTCGCGTCCTGCCCCGGCCGGGGTCGAAGTGCCTACGGCGGGTGTCAGGAGGGACAATCCTTCCGCCGGACGCTCGGCATTCAAAACGAACGGCGTTCGCACCCCATCCGGCCAGGTCACCTGAAACTGCGATTCCACCACCCCGCACCGGGGTTGGCCCCGTCGGTCCACCCAAAAGGCAGTCCCACCGTTCGGTCCGCTGATGAGGTCTCCGGCGACGATTTGTAATCCGCGCGGATCGCCCGCCAGTTCCCGGTCGCGCTGATAAAAGTCACCATTGATTGCCGCTACCGGCTGACCCACCCGAGTAGGAACGCCCTTCAACTGTTCGCTCAACGGCACCAACCCCACCGCCCCCGGAGCCGCATGCACGGTGGTCAGCGCCAGCGAAAGATCCTTCCGGTTCACCCGCACCACGTGGAACGACCACGGCACATCCGCCCGCCGCACATTGGTATAACCCAAGCCGGGCTGAAGCTCGGTCAGCGACTCCGATACCGACGGACCCGACCGGCCACAGCCGACCAGCCACACCATTCCCCCCAGGATCGCCAGCATCCCTCGTCGCCAGCCCCTGGGAACCCGGTTCATGCCCGAATCTTCAGAACGGGAAGCTGATCAGCTTCATCTCGGGCTCATTGCGAATGCCGTCCCGAATGAACGTGCGGGGCAACGTCGCCCCCGGCTTCAAATTGGGATCCCGGTTGAACACTTCCCGCGGTTTGCCGCCGAATTCCTCGGGAGCAAAAGGGTTGATCATTTCGAAGAAGTTGCGCGAATCCGGCTGGCGGAACAGGAATCCCACCGAGCCATACTTTTCGATCATCTGCTCGGGTGTGGGTGGTTCCAGTCGTCGTTTTGTGTCTTCGCCGGGCGTGGTGGCGGCCGACGTCGTGGTGCTCAGCACCAAAGGCAGCTGGGCCACTACACTCTCATCGGCCGCCAAAGGCTGGGACAGCGTGGGTGGAGTGAGGGTGGTCTTGATCACAGTTGGAGTCACCGACGGCACGGCCGCCGGCGTGGATCCGGGTGCGACTGCCGCCGGAGCATTCGTGCGGCCAGCCTTCGGAGCGCCCGCCGGGGCCTCCTCAGCACAAACCGCCGCACACGACCACAAAACCGTCGCCAAAGTGAGGTGACTTGTTTTCATAAGAACCAAGGGTTGTTGGCTTTTTCCTGACCGACAGTGGTGAGCGGGCCATGGCCCGGGCAAACCAAGGTCGCGTCCGGCTGTACGAAAATCTCACCCCATACCCGATCTCGTGCAAGTGGAAGCTGGTCTCTCGCGCCCCCAATCGAGCCCGCAAACAGGGCATCTCCCACCACCACCACCGGAGGAGCCCCCCCCGCCCAACCCGTGATCCGATACGTAACTCCGTCTACGGCATGACCCGGCGTGGGCCGATGAGTGACTTTCAGAGAACCCACCTCGAATTGGGAGTCCGGCACCAACCGCTGTTCCACCGGCACCTGAGTGGATCCTGACCTCACCCGCACCGCTGGATTCAGCCGCCGCAGCTCGCCCAACGCCATCACATGGTCATAGTGGGAATGGGTGATAAATAAATACTCGAATCGAAGCCCCTCGGCCTGAATCCGCTCCTGAATCGGCCCAGCGGTAAACCCGGTATCGAACAGGGCCGCCTGCCGCGACACTGGATCCCAGATCAGGAACGCATTGACGGTCATGTCTTCTCCCGCCGTGGTGATCACCTCGAGACGTTGCCACTGGCTGAGGTCCACCGGTTGCGGACGCCACCCCCGACTTTGCGCCTCCAGACGGGGACCATTGAGGGTGAGCAAATCGCCCAATGGTCCAAACTGGGTGCCGGATGGCGGAGTCCCAGTTCGCTCGAACTCCGCATAAGCGTCTACTGACAACCCTGCCGCCGCCGCTGCTGCTTCGGGCGACGTGTGAGTCGACGTCCGCGCCTTACGCAGAATATCGCCCAAGGAGTCCTCGAGGTTCATGTCGTGACCGTACGACGACCCGCAAACCAGGGAAGAGTTGAAAGTGGAGCGCTGAGAGAAATAGGCCAGAAACGGGTCCCTGGCCGGGCGACGCTCCGCGGAGCCTTTGGAGTGCGGTAGCCATGCTAGCCATGCTACCGCTTACCCCTTACCGACTTTAGCCCCTTCCCGCCTTTTTCATGTTTTCATGTTTTCCAGATTCCTCCCCTTCCCCTAGGGCGTTGAGCCGGCCAGACGCCGGCGCTCCCAGACCGCAGAGCGTCGCCTTTCCTGACGGCTTACCGCTCCGCGCTTACCGGTTTTACCTCGCAGCTCTCAGCTAAGGCCGCCCTCGCCGCTTCCAAACTCGCCGCGTCGGCCACATTCAGCACCGTCACCGTCTTGTCGATGCGCTTCATGAACCCCGACAGCGCCGTGCCCGGCCCGAGTTCAATGAAGCGGGTGAAGCCCTGGGCAATCAGCGTGCGAATGGAATCCTCCCAACGCACCGGATGCGTCACCTGATCCACCAGCAACTGGATGATCTCCGCCGGCGTGCCGTGCGGTCGAGCCGTGACGTTGGCAATGACCGGCACCCGGGGCGCCTGAATCGAAATCTTCTGGAGCTCGGCCGCCAGCAACGGCTGCGCACTGCGCATCAAGGGCGAGTGATAAGCCCCCGCCACAGTCAGCGGGATGGCTTTCCTAGCACCCTTGGCCTTAGCCGCCTCCACCGCCGCCGGAATCCGCTCAGCTTCCCCCGAAATCACGATCTGACCCGGACAATTCAGATTCGCCAGCGTGACTCCGGTGGCCTCGCACACTTCCCGAGTCGGACCTTCGTCCAAGCCGATGATCGCCGCCATTCCGCCCCGGGTCGCTTCGCACGCCTCGTGCATGAACCGACCGCGCGCCCGGACCACCTTTAGGCCGTCTTCAAATGTCATCGCACCCGCCGCCGCGAGCGCCGTGAATTCGCCCAGGGACAATCCGGCCGTGGCTTCAAACGTCAGGGACGGCACTTGTTCCCGCAGTAGTTCCATCGCGACCCAACTGACCAGATAAATGGCCGGCTGGGCATTCTCGGTGCGGGTCAGTTCGTCTTCCGGGCCTTCGAACGCGATCTGCCGGAGATCGTAGCCGAGAATTCGATTGGCCTCTTCGAAGCGGGCTTGAGCAGTGGGGGAGAGGGCGGCGAGTTCGCGACCCATACCGACGGCTTGGGCGCCCTGCCCGGCGAACAACAGTGCAGTCTTCATTGCGTCCGCCGAAAATACCCAAAGACCGCGTAGCGGGAAGACAGAAGCCATCCTAGGACGGCCTGAAAACGGGGTTCCCGAACCGGTCGGACCCGTTGGTTGGGGAGGAGCAATCGGGTGCCTTCGTGAAATCTCACCGTCAAAACGCTTGCGTCAGGGGGGTGTCCCGGTACTTTCCGCCCCTCTTTTCGGAGCGCGGGTTGGTAGCTCAGTGGTAGAGCAGCGGCCTTTTAAGCCGTTGGTCGTGGGTTCGAACCCCACCCGACCCACCAGCGCTTCGGAGGACAACAAGACGACCCCATCGTCTAGAGGCCTAGGACACCGCCCTTTCACGGCAGTAACCGGGGTTCGAATCCCCGTGGGGTCGCCATAATTTTTAACCCGGTAAGCATCAACAGCTTACCGGGTTTCGTGTTTTTCGGACTCACTAGCAAACTCTAAGCAGGAGCCCAATCGTTCACAGTCG
>JAFLEF010000066.1 GCA_017309115.1 Verrucomicrobiota bacterium
GGCGGAGTGATTCGTCGGTCCACAACCTTCTGGCTCTGGACCCCGCTTCGGCGGAGTTTAACCCACGCTGCACCGGCTCGTCACCCACACTAGACCGCACACCGTCGAGCCATAGGGTCTAGGCGGCTGAACACGCTCCTGCCATACAAACCAAAATCGGCAAGTCAACTCTTTGTCTCGTCACCGGCGACATCGCCAACCAGGACACCGACGCCGTTGTCACTGCCGCTCATTGGCGGTTGAACAAAGGCAACGGCACAGATGGCACCATTCACACGAAAGGCGGCCCCAAGGTTTACGAGGAGTGCCGCCGCATCGGCGGTTGCCCGATTGGTGATGCGGTTATCACCACAGGAGGCAATCTCAAGGCGAGGCACGTCATCCATGCCGTTGGTCCGGTTTGGCGAGGCGGCGATGAGGGCGAGCCTGAGTTGCTGGCGAGTGCATATCGACGGAGTTTGCAGGTAGCCGCGCAGCACCAGTTGCTTAGCATCTCGATTCCATCCATCTCGACAGGGGCTTTTGTTTATCCCATCCGGCTCGCAGCGCCGATTGCCCTCAAGACCATTATTCAGTTTTTAGAGACGGAGCAGCACAACCTCAACGAGGTTCGGATGGTCCTTTACACTCGTGAGGATGACAAGGCGTACACCATTTTCGTACAAGCCCTTGAGCAGATACTTTCAGAGAGAGTCCCGCATGGAGCCGCCTAACAAAACGGATGCACACGAACCGCCGCGCCGCGGTTCAGTTTCGAATTTTCGGGTCTTTCGGACGCTGGATTCGCAGCCAGCGCCCGGTTCCGGCGGCAGTCGGTGATCCGTGTCGTTCGGCGTAACACGTATGGCCAGCGCGATATCATTTAAGGATCAGTTCTTCTACGTCTCGAACCAGAGGTTTCACTCCCTGATCGAGTTTGGGATGGAAGTCGGGGAGAAGACTGCCACGACTGACGAGGATAAGTCTTTTGTTTCAGACCTAAGAAAGCGGAGCGACGCCTTCTACCCGGGTTACGATTTCGCGATCGAGCGAGAGTTTCCTTCACTCATCGAAAGTAAGTTCTGGGCACGGGTGTTCTTCGATTTGGCCCACCTGATTTTTCGCCGCGAGATTGGGAATCAGGAAGACACCTTCTGGCAGTATTCCGCCGTGGGCGATGCTTACCTTTTCGGTCGCGTAATCACCAGATCGGTTCAGGAGGAGGAGCAGGCATGGCTCCCCACGACGATGGCCTCCATTGAGACCGATGCCTTTCACAAGAAGGGGGTCAACCTGAGGTTATGAGAGCCCCGAACAAACCGGCTGCACCGAACGCCGGGATCGCGTCTTGGTTGACAATCGAACACCATTGGCCCGGCGTCGGTGAGCCGGTCTCGGCAGAGCGATGAGCACGGCCACCAGCAACGATAGCGCCCTTGTCCGGTGGATCGAGTATGTGTTCGACCATGCGGTCACTGACCCGGCGTGGCACTGGGCTCCGGACGCCCCAGAATGGCACGAGCCTCCTGGCCAGGTAGCCACGCACATCGCCGAGACGTTCGAGCACTCTGGGCATTTGCTAGCCCGCTTCACGGACGCACAACTCAACCAAGGCTTCTGGTTTCTGGTCAGCAACAGTTGCACCGAGTTCATGTTCTCTCTAGTCGAGCTCGAGCTCCCGGTTTCCGTACGCCTTCGCGCACTCCGGTCGTTTGTCCCGCTTTTCGAGCAGGTCATGGCAGTGCGGTGTTCCCCACACCTTTCACATCTGGACGAACACGGGGCGAATCCGCTCAATGGCGCGTGCTACATGTGGTGGGACATTCTGCCCATCCATGGGTGTCCAGAGGATCCGGCGCGTACTGAATTCGATGTTGAGGTTCTTGCCGTGTTGCGCCGGTTACTATCGATTCCACACGATGCTTGTCGGGAGAGCGCTTTGCACGGCATCAGCGAGTGGTCCATCGACTACCCACAGGTCTCCGGGATCGTTGACGACTTTCTCGTCTGTACACCGAGCCTCCGACCTGAGCTCGCTTCCTACGCGCAGCGAGCCAAAGTCGGGAATGTCCTATGAGATCGCCGAACAAAAAACAAAATCACTCGAGCGAACAGCCGCCCCGCTTTTCCGTTCGACACCAGACGGCAATTCGAGAGCGTGTTGCGCGCGCCACCGTTACTGTCGGCGGCTGTCGCTCAGTTCTGTCGTTGGCCTGAATATGAAGATATTCGTTGCAACACTTTATCGAAATGGATTTCGGAATGCCGAATCCTTTCCGCTCGGCGCGTTTCGCACCAAAGAGAAGGCAGAAAGCGCTGCAAAAAGAGAATGCTTTGGGAGAGGTTACAAATACGGGTTTGAAATCTCGGAATTCGAGCTGGACCACTATGACGACGATGAAGACAGACCACTGGATGAAATTGTCGTTGCACACGGAAATCCAAATTGGAACGCAGGCTGATGAGTGCCAATTTAGTGAAGTGCGGTACAGGAACAATCACCATCGGCGGTTCAGTACGCGACCAAAACCAAATACCAAGAGCCAACCCCGCTGCTCCAGTGAACGCACCGATTGCGCCTCGGCTTTATTCCGGGCTCACTTGTCGGCGCGTCACTGAGCAGCGACGTTGACCGACTATGCTCGCAACGCTTGCAAATCCCTCGCCCCTCTTCGCACTCATTGGTGCCTGGGACTGGGTCGTCATTCTGGCTGCGGCCATTATGATTTTCGCGGCGCGTTTACTCCCGGAGCTTGCCCGCGGACTGCGTAAAGGAATCTCCGAGTTTCTCAAGGAATTGGAGAATGTGTCGCACGGCGTAGGGAGGAGTTTCGGTGGGATCTATGGAAAGTCCGCTGCCCAGGCGCTGACCCCCAACAACCAAACAGCCGAGCTCTACAATCCAGCTGTGTTTCATAGAAAGAATCCGGCCGACCAGCCTATTTGGCGAAGGCGACTCCGTCACTGGGGCCGCTCGTGGCGCGCGATAATGCGTTGGTTATTGAAGCGATTGGGTACGAAAGCTTAAAGCTCAGTGAAAACAAAGTCGGCCAACAAAATCGCTGCACACGAACCGCCACCACCCGTTTCGATTCCGGGCTCGGCGGATCATAGGACACTGGATTCGCTGCCAGTGCCCGGCTCCGGCGGCGGTCGGTGAGCTCTGACGTTGGGTGACAATCGAACGCGCTATGAAAACTCAAGGCAGCATTGCGATCGCATCCCTGTTCATCTCAGTCGCGGGCTTACAGGCCAGGGACATTGAAAAGGGCAAGCCGGCAGCGCCGCCGAACGTGAAGTCAGTTGCCGGCAGCTATTACTGCGGCGACGGTCTTGGCTACAACGTGACACTCACGCTGAAGGAGAACGGCACGTACTCCGCCGAGTGGCACGGTTGCCTCGGCAAGTATGGAGATGCCTCGGGAAGCTGGAAGCTGTCCGACAAGCAGATAGCGCTTATCCCGAAAACGGAGCGAGACATGATGAAGGGCCACCTGAAAACGTTGGATGTTTTGGAGTACAAGGGCGGCTGGGTTTTCGTTCGCGCAGATGATAGAGATTTTTACGATAAGCACGGTGTTTCCCGTTACTCGTGCTTCCAAAAACGAGACCAACAATGACAACAACACCGCCCAACAAGCCAGATGCAGTGAACCCGGCGATCGCGCTCCGATTGACAATCGAGGATCAGGGGCGCCAGGTCTGAAGCGTTGGGCGTAAACAATGTCCCATCCCCTTTACAGCTTATTACGCAGCTTGGAAGACGCGCACATCCATTTCACCCTGGCTCGCAATCGTGAGGACACTGTTCTTGTGACGATCACTCTGGTCGGTGAGCGTGTGGAGGTTGACGTTTTTGACGATGGACACATGGAAGTATCGCGTTTCCCAGGTACCGAAAACATCGTCGGCGGTGAAGAGTTGATCCATGACATCATCCAGGACAATCGAGATTAGATTGCCCAACAAGCCGGCTGCACTGAACACCGGGATCGCGTCTCGGTTGGCAATCGAACACCATTGGCCCGGCGTCGGTGATCCGGAGCGTTAATCCTATGAATCCCGAGAACAGCGAGTATCCCGAGAAGGATTTCCCTTGGACGTTCTATTTTAACGGGGAGGCCATGCCCAAATGGGCAGCATGCTGGAGCATGGCTGGTGTGGGCAGTTTTGTTCATCCAGAAAGAGACGCGTGCGAGGACGTATCCGAGAGGGACATTTACATCATCATGTGCACGATTGATCACATTGGGGTGGAGAGCGCGGACCCAGACATTTTCCTGTACGCCGTTCAAGAGGTGCTTTACCTGCTCTTGTACCACAACGATCGGGCACTCGCCTCGATTTCGGAACATCCGCGCGGGGGGAGTTCAGCGCGGGAGATTTTCACCGGGTTGGTGGGGGGCGCTTTCCGCATGCGCCAACTCGTGCAAGATCAGCGCTGCGCGTTCTGGACTACGGGATATGAGGCAGATAATGACAAGCTGAAGGAATCTATGCGCCGCGCCGCTCTTCCACCTGCGTCACAGGACTCCGCGCCACCACCGCACTTGGCTCGTATGCGCTCAATGGCCCGGTCTTACCGTGAGCAGCAGATCAGCCGTCTTCATCGCCTAGCTCAGTCTGGGCGCCTCGACAAGGCCACAAGAAAGCATTTGAATGAACTACGGATGGACTAACCAGATCACTGGACCGAACGCGGGCGGGCCACGTCAGCTTCCTATTCGGACGCCGCTGGCCGCCCGCGTCGGCCAGTTCAGTCGTTAGGTGACTAGTGCGCGTCTCGTGAAAATGAACCCGAATGAAGTCGCCTAACTCGCGCGCTTCGCTCGAACCGCCACCGCCCGTTTCGGTTTCGAGCTCGCCGGATTATCGGACCCCGGATTCGCTGCCGCCGCCCGCATCCAGCGGCAGTCGGCGAATCAACGTCAGAGGCGGCTGCCTCCCGTCGCTGACCTTGATCGTTATGCATCCATGAAGGTCTCCCGCATTATCGGAGCGAGTCTGGTCATCTGCGCTTTGGCTACCTTCGTATTGTGGGCCCTCTGGCCTACCCCGTACTCCGAACCGGTGGGTAATTGTTTTCTGGTCAAGGGCTACTCGAGAACAAATGACTCGCTAGGTGGTGATGCCGGCTACGGACTCCGAGTGGGGGCGGCGAGCTGTGGTTGCCGATCCTGATGGCCACAGAGTCGAGCTAGTCCAGTCATGAGTGCGTCGCCACAAGGATCCAGTTCATCGGATCCTGCCCCCCTTCTTCGGATCCGTTTATACGATGGTTGCTCCTGACACTGACCTCGTATTCCTGACCCTATGGATTCCCCATGAGATCTTTCGGCGGGAATCATTGCAGCGGTTTCACCACCACACCGTTGCCGAGGACCTATGCGGCGCAGCATTCATGACCGCGATCGTTGGCCTGCTCCTCATCAGCCCGTTCTACCTCCACTTGAGATTTCTACTCTCCTCAGAATCTGCGGAAATCGGCGTCATCTGCGGATGATCCTTCCTCCCCGACAACTTGGTCCTTCTCAGGCACCAGCCAGCCGATACGGTCCGGACATGCAGACAGTCAGATGCGGCCCAGTTTCGGAACCCGCCCCAGCCTCCACTTCGCCGCGATCGTTGGCGTTGATTGGGCGCTTCCGACGACCGTCAGTGAGCTCTGAAATGAATACACTCTTATGCGTCCACCAAAAGCCCTTCGTCTGGCCATTGGGGCTTTGCTCCTGATCGCCGCGGCCCTGGCGCTCATAGCCGGTTGGTATGCCACGTGGGTTTCGCTCACTCTCCCGCCCACGTTCACATCAACTGCCCTCGTCGCGCCCCCCGGGACGCAATCGGACGTCGCTCAGGAAGCGGAGAGAATCCGATCTCACGAAATCCTGCTGCCCGTCGTCACCAAACTGAATCTCCAACGGGAGTACTCCGCCGAGCTTCACGCGCCACGGGAGTTGTCGGCCGAGGCGGCGTCTCAGCTCCTCTTGAACCGCACCACCATCAGACCCATCCGAAACCGGCAACTCGTCGCAATCGTCCACTCCGCCAACGACCCATCCTTGGCCGCCAAAATCGCGAACGCGATCGCTGATTCGTACATCGCCTCGACCGCGAGTGGATTAGCGGGGACTGCCACACCAGCCACACGCCTCCTCGAACCCGCCCAACCTGCGTCCCATCCCGACCGGGCGAAGCGACTATTGCCGACCACGATTGCTCTGGTGGCTGCCGGGCTCTTCGCAGTCGGCGGTTTCCTGGCCATACTTCGTTGGAAATAGGGACTGAAGTCTAGCGAAGGACCCACGGAAATGAAATCCCTATTCTGCCCAGAAATCTGCGTGAATCGGCGTCAATCTGCGGTTAACCCCTGCCTTGTTCAGTTCTCCGTGCCGTCCAAGTCAGGACTGGGGTTTGGGCGACTCCAGGCGCGTTCCCTTATCGACCTATTCGATGACCTAACGTTCTACTGGTGGTTCCGTGACGATGGGGATTCTGCAGACCAGGCAGCCGCGCAATGTCCGGTATGTTGCGGGCCCATGGCGGAGCACCCGACACGACGCTTTTTCTTTTGCCACGTTTGCCGAATCTCCGCCTAGAAGACCTCGATTGCAGATTGCAGCTGGCGCCTCGCCCATGGGAAAGCGGCAGAAGGTCTGCCGCACTCCACAAGATTCAGCCCCGGTGCTCCTGATCCCGTTCCTGTTTTTCTGTTTTCCAGATTCAACCTTCTTGGATCCCGACTCGGCACTCGTTCCCCAAAAAATTCTGCGGTAATCGGCGTCAATCTGCGGACACTTCCTGTTCAATCCGGCCGACCGTCTCTACAATTCCCTTCAGGTAAAATGCCTGGTCTGACCAAGAACGATTGGAAGGGGCTCTGGGCCATTCTGTGGCGGACTCTGGTCTTCGGACCAGTCGTCTGGGTGGTGGGCACTATCCTGTTGGCGGTGATCATCGGTGCCTTTGTCACCCCGCCCGCTTATGCGCTGTTAGCATTCCTGGCGGGCGATTGGTTTCTGGGCTTGGCAGCGCTGATTCCTTGGTTCGTCCTCCTCTGTTTCCGGCAGCGGATTTCGCGTTGGGCGTTTGCAGGAATCGAACATGGAGGCATTTAACCACCAGCCGCCTCGGCGGATATGAGTCTCCGTTCTCGGGTCAACGAAGGCGAAACCAGTGGTCGCTGGCTCGGTGCGCTCCTCGTCGCCAGCACAGTCCTTCTCACCGGCTGCGACGAGACGATGCGGATGAATTACCCGTCGGCCGCCGCGGCACGGGCCGACGGAGCGGTTCAACGCGGCTGGCTTCCCGGGGCGCTACCCGATTCGGCCACGAACATCTCGGAGGCACACGACCTCGATATCAACACTGGCGGCGGCTCATTCCTGTTTGGCGCGACCGACGTCGACTCCTTTCGCGCCCAACTGCGACCAGCCTCGGATGAGCTCGTGAACCAGCACTTCCGTCACGCGAATCGACTTCGCGGCCAAGGTTACCACTTCTACGCCGTTTCCCAGTTCGTGCTCGCTGTTGATTGGCAGACCCGCAGCGTTTACTTCGTTATCAAACCCAGCTCCCGATGACCGACACGCCCGAGGATGATTGGTATTGGCGGTTCGGACTGCTCGCAGGGTCCTCGCTCGTCGTCGGCTGTCTGATGGCCCAATTCCTATGGTCCGTCACCCATCATCGTTACATTGATCCTGACTCAGGCTACTACTACGGGTCAGTTAAAGGTTCCCTCTCCGGAACCGACGCCACCGTCTATTCGTTTCATTTTGAGGGGCATTCGGAAGCACGGTGGTATTGGACGTACTCAACCCATTTTGTTTACCGCAGCCTTCAGTTTGGGTGGTGGTCCCCGTTTGATGGGCGCGGAGATCAGTTGGGGAATACGGGCACGCTCACACTTCCCTCGTTCGAGTTCGAATCGTCGCAGGGCACCGGCGTCCTGACGCGACCGTTGCTTTCGGAATGGCTGCTGGGCACCACCAACGCCCCGCCCGACCAGATGCGGGGTGTCGATCGCATCTACGAACTGCTTCATGCGGCGGCGGACGGAACTCTTCCGGCACCCCGGCATCACACGTACTATTTCCCGCAACCGATCCACGGCTCCATGCAACACTTTCGACTCGGGCTTGGTATCAGCTGGCCGGTTTTCGTCTGGCTGGGCATCTGGTTAGCGGGGGTCGTGTATTTCGGACGACGCCGGTAGGGAGCTTTTGCAAGGGGCTCCCGCGGAGGACGCGGAGATCGCGGGGGGAGAAAGACGAATCTGGAAAACAGGAAAAGACAGGGGAGGCTTTTCTATGGAGTGCGGTAGCGGAGCCTACGGAGCTACCGCTTTCCCACGGGCGAGGGCCCGAGCCTTCCTTCCCCCGAAATCTGCGCGAATCGGCGTTAATCTGCGGTTACCGCCGCTTTCTCTGCTTCTGCTTTCTCTGCGACTTCGCGGGAACCCTCCTCTCGACTCTCGACAAAGTCCCGGAACTGGTGGATTCAACTGTCGCTTCAATGGGAACCACGTTACCAGCCCGAGTCGTCGTTCAAGAACGGGGCTATTGGCGAATTCGGCCCGACCGGGGGGAACTGGAGGCGGCGGAGCAGGAAAAGTTGAAGGACTATCTTGGCGAGATCCATCTGCCCTACCAAATAAGGGACGGACGGGTATGTATCCCGGCCTCCATTTCCTGGGCAACCCTCGATGAAACACTTTCCCACTTCTATGAAGGTTGGGCCGAGGTGTTTCCTTTTTGATTGAGGTAAAACGGAAAAGTCCACCGCGAATGAACGCGCGTGCACGCCAATAGGGAACGGCTCGGCGGAAGCCTCGCCCTACCCTTCCGACCTCTCAGCTCTCAGCTCTCAGCTACCCACAAACCAGTTGAGAGTTGAAAGTTGAGAGTTGAGAGAAAAGACCTGAATTCCAGCACGTTAGAAATGCCAATGGGTTTGTGGACACAATGCAGATCCGGTTCACCGGTTTTCTCTCCTCTCAACTTTGCCTTCAAGGAAACTCCAGCCGGTATGCCGCCCAGGGCTCCTCAGCCCCCACCGCCACTTCCCGGACTACCGGCACGCCGGTGCCAATCTCCAAGGGGCCGTCCTGCCAGGTCAGCAGATCGCGCGAATGCTGGAGTCGAAAGCTGACTCCGGCCGGGACCTGAAGCTCGAGGGAAAATCGACCCGGAGGCTGCGTCGCCGGGACCCGCAGAAAGCCATCCACCACGGTCAACACCGCCGGGGCGCTGGTCACCACGCGCTCGCCGTCCCCCACCACCACGGTATACACCCCAGCCTGCGCCGGAGTCACACTGGCAATGGCCAGCGTGTCATTGGTCCGGATGGGAAGTACGACGTTGCCGCGCCACCATTGGTAGGTGAAAGGACCCGGACCCGCCGCCACCACCCGAAGCGTGGCCGGAGAACCTCGACCCACTCGAACGCTTTGCGGCTGCTCCACCAGGACCGGAGGGGCAGGCGCGGCAAACGGCGTGGCGATCCGGAGATTGTCAAAGTCCACCTCCGCCACGTTCACCCGAAATCCCAGCACCTTCATCTGATCCAGAACACCCGCCGCAAAGGGCGACGTCTCGGCCAGGTATTGGTATCCGTTGGTCCCGGTGAGCTTGATTAGCAACCGATCGGAATCCAGCGGACGCGTCACGTGCAATCGATAGCGGGCCGAGTTCGCCGGCATCCAACTGGTCCCGAGGACACTGGTCCATTGGCCGGTTCCGGGGTTGAACCATTGAGCGCCCGCCTCGACATCCTGACGGTTCCGATTGCCGATGTTCACCTGCATCTGGACGCCCGAACCGAGGGAAGGAAAGAAGGACAACCCGGCCAATCCCCGGGTCAGGCCGTCGGCCAGCGGACGCCGAAAGTGCAGATCCACTTCCAAACGCCACGAACGCCCCAACTCCACATCGTTTCTTTGGGCGAACAGGTCCGGGATGGATTCCCCGCGGAGGACGCGGTTTTGGTCGGCCTGTTCCACCTGCAGCCAACCGCTGGGCAACGTCCAGGAAGCGAGGTTGGAACTGAAGGTATCGACAAAGTCGATCCCGCGCACCGCCGGCATCCCGGTCAGGCAGAAGAGAAGAAGCCACCAGCGGCAGTGTCTTGAAGAAGGCATGAAAATCTGAGTGTCGTGTAACGTCCGCAACAGTCCCTTGCGAGAAATCGCGCGCGTGGGCCATCCCGAACCGAAGCCGAACAAAATCAGAAGTCCCCACGCCGGGCAAGAAGCCCTCTCAGCAGCGCAGTCTCCCGCGCCTTTTGCACGACGGATTCGCGGGTCGTTGACGGAGTTCGTAAGACCTGCGCTAGACTTCTCGATGGTTGGTTACCCCCCACCGAACATCATATGAGAATGCCCCACCACCTTGTTTCACTCGCCCTTTCTGCCTTCACCCTGACCGCGGTTTCCGGCGTTGCCACCCACGCCGCGGTCGAGAAGCCCGTCCCTGCCATCTCACTTTGGGTCGATGGCAAGTCGTACGAAGGCCCGCGCATCCAGGAGATCATCGGAGAAGACGGCAAACTGCGCTACGGCGTGGAGAGCTTCGTCCTCGAGACGCCTGACTTCCTCATCACCATGAGCTCCCTCATGGATCCGGATCCGTCGATCGCCTACGGCCTCGCCGTCACTGACTTCGGCGCTCCGAGCACGTTCGCCTTTCTGTTTTCCACACCCATTGTTCCGACGGGATTTCCGAATCAGGTGAATGCCAGTCTGGTCGGCGGCTTGACCGACTTCACCGGCGACGGAGTCAGCCTGACTCCCACGGGAGCCTTCGTCCAAACCAGCAGTCTGGGCCTACCCCTGACTGGCATGGGCGTGGATGTCGGCGCGGCCTTCGCGGCCGGCCCGGGAAATCCGGGAGCGTTCTATGCCTATGGACCGTATGCCGCCGGCCCGATTGCCGGACCTGGACCCGGCCCTTGGACCGTGTTGCAAGCCATGGCGGATTTCAAACTGAGTGGGAACGGGGATATCGCCGCCCTGACCGGTTTTGCCCAAATCGTCACGGCCCCGGTCCCGGAAGCGGGAACAGGGGGAACCGTGCTCCTATTGGGAACCCTCGCGGCCGGCTACTGGCGCCGCCATCGGATTTCCCAGAACAAGTAAGCTTTGCCTAACCCGCAGCCTTCCGCACCGGCCGGTCGATCCTTCGACCGGCCTTTTTCGTCTCTACGCCCTTCGTTTCGGGCACGGGAAAGTCTTCCGACAACGGCCCGGGCCTGCCTAGGCTCACGTCATGTTCCTCCGCGAATGGTTCGACGACAACTCGACCGAACGCTTCTCCATCCGAACCCGGGCCGCTGGACCCGCCGGCAAACTTCCCCTTACCGAGGAGCAACTGCGCGAGGCTCCCAGCGGGGATCTGTTCGGGTTGACCCAAAATGCGGGCATGGGCTGGGAACCGAGTGAAGTGGGCCGCGACGCCTTTCTCATTCTCAGCACCCTGGGCGGACTGCGCGCGCCCGATGGCAAGCCCATCGCGCTCGGCTATCACACCGGTCACTGGGAACTGGGACTGCAAGTCAAAGCCGCCGCCGAGGAACTGCGCCGACTGAAAACGGTTCCCTTCGCGGGTTATGTGTCCGATCCCTGCGACGGCCGCACCCAAGGCACCGTCGGCATGTTCGATTCCCTGCCCTACCGCAATGACGCCGCGATCGTGTTCCGGCGGCTCATCCGTTCCCTGCCCACGCGCCGCGGCGTGCTCGGCGTGGCGACCTGCGACAAGGGACTTCCCGCCATGCTCATGGCCCTCGCCGGCACGCCGAACCAGCCGACGATCCTCGTTCCCGGGGGCGTCACGCTGCCGCCGGAAACCGGGGAGGACGCCGGCAAAGTGCAAACCATCGGCGCGCGCTTCAGTCATGGAATGCTGACGCTCGACGAAGCGGCGGAACTCGGCTGCCGCGCCTGCGCCAGTCCCGGCGGCGGATGTCAGTTTCTGGGAACCGCCGCCACGGCCCAGGTGGTCGCCGAAGCCCTGGGCTTGGCCCTGCCGCATTCGGCCCTCGCTCCCAGCGGCGAACCCATCTGGCGCGATCTGGCCATCCAGTCCGCGCGGGCGCTCGTGGACCTCGCGCAACGCCGTCTCACCACCCGCGACGTCCTGACCGACGCGAGCATTCGCAACGCCATGACGGTGCATGCCGCGTTTGGCGGTTCGACCAACTTGTTACTGCACATTCCCGCCATTGCCCACGCTGCCGGACTTCGCCGACCCACCGTGGACGACTGGACGTTGATCAACCGTCGCACGCCCCGACTGGTCAGTGTGCTGCCCAACGGTCCCATTCATCATCCCACGGTCCGCGTGTTCCTCGCCGGTGGGGTTCCGGAGGTCATGCTACACCTTCGCGCCCTCGGACTGCTGGAGTTGGACGCCCCCACCGTGGCCGGACAATCTTGGGGCGAAGTCCTCGCCGCCTGGGAACAAGGACCCCGTCGCACCCGTTTCCGGCAGGCGCTTCAAGAACTCGACGGCGTGGATCCCGACGACGTCATCCTGCCTCCCGAACGAGCTCGGGAACGCGGACTCACCAGCACCGTCACCTTCCCGCGCGGCAACTTGGCCCCCGAAGGTTCCGTCATTAAATCCACCTCCATCGACCCCAGCGTGGTCGACGCCGATGGCGTGTACCGCCACGAAGGTCCGGCGCGAATCTTCACCCGGGAACGCGCCGCCATCGCCGCCATCAAGCGCGGGGAAATCAAGGCCGGCGACGTGTTGGTGCTGATGGGCGCCGGTCCCCTGGGAACCGGCATGGAAGAGACCTATCAGCTCACCAGCGCCCTGAAACATCTACCCTTCGGCAAACATGTCGCGCTCATCACGGACGCGCGGTTCAGCGGGGTCAGCACCGGCGCCTGCCTCGGCCATGTCGGTCCCGAAGCGCTGGCCGGCGGACCCATCGGACGCCTGCGCGCGGGCGATCGAATCCGACTCGAGATCAATCGTACCACGCTCAGCGGCTCGGTGAATTTGGTTGGGGTTGAAGGACGAGACCTCACCCCGGAGGAAGCCGCGACCCTGCTGGCGGAACGCCCGATGCACCCAGACCTCGCGCCGCATCCCGATCTCCCCGACGACACCCGGCTGTGGGGTGCGCTCCAAGCGGTCGGCGGCGGCACGTGGGGTGGTTGTGTCTACGATGTGAACTCCATCGTGGAACGGCTCACCGCCCGCGTTCCCTGATTATTCCTCTATTCCCATGTGGCGAGTCTGGCTTCTCGGTCTGTGGCTCGGACTCGGCGTGGCCGGACAGGCCGAAGACGCGTGGCAGGCGCTCGAGTTCGTGCTCGAACCGAATGGGCAACACCGGGCGCGACTGCATCCCACCAACAGCGCGCCCCCGGGGAGCCGCTGGGTCTTCACTGCTTCCTCCTGGCCGGCCGAACTCGTGCCCATTTTCGAAGTTGAACGCAATGGCCACCGCGAACTGCGCCGACGTCCGCCGCTTGGCCGGGAAAACACCACCGACCCGCTCTTCTTCGCCCGCGCACCCACTCACGATCCCACCGCAACCGCCCTCGCCGGCCGTTGGCAGATCCAGGCCACCAATGTCCACGGCGGCAAACATTGGACCTTCCTCGAACTGACCGTGGAGTCAGGAAAGGTCGCCGGTCGCTTTGATCCGCACACCGATTACCGCTTTGCCTTCATGACCGGCGGCGACTGGAAGACCAACCGGCTCCAACTGAACGTGGAATACATTCAGGACCGCTACGAACTCACCGCGGACGGGCGGGACGGCAAACTCTCCGGCACGTGGCGTCAGCCCGACGATTCCGAGCATGGCACTTGGACTGCCACCCGCGCTCCGGCCCCTGCGCCGCCCACCGGACGAACCGAACCGCTGTGGGAGTGGCGGCGCGCCGACGGAATTCGCCGCTACGGTCCGGCCTCGCTCAATCCAGGACCGGAATGGGAACGAAGCCCGGAGCCCCTGTGCGAGGTATGGCTTCCTTAACGCGGTCATGCGACAAACCGCCATGCACCCTCGTGCCGGATGGTTTGTTCTCCTGCTGATCCTCGGCGTCCGCCTCAACGCCGATTTCAGCATCCGCACCAATCTGTTCGTCTCCGGCGAGGGCGGGTACCCGATGTACCGCATTCCCGCGGTGACCGTCACAACCCAGGGCACGCTCCTCGCCATCTGCGAAGCCCGCACCCGACGCGACTCGGACTGGTCCCAGACCGACTTGCTGTATCGGCGCAGTGAAGACGGCGGACGAACCTGGTCCGCCCCCACCAAACTGGTCCAGGCTCCGGCCGATCTGACACGCAATCCCGTCGCGCTCGCTCAACGCCTCGGTCGCGAGGACGAACGAACGCTGCACAATCCCGTGTTCATCGCCGACCGCGACGGTACGGTGCACTTCCTCTTTGGCGCCGAGTACAATCGGGTCTTCTACACCCGCAGTCGCGATGACGGACGCACCTTTGAAGCGCCGCAGGAACTCACGTCCGTAGCCGAGGCCTGGCGCTCACAATACGATTGGAAAGTCATCGCCACCGGTCCCGGACACGGACTGCAACTCAGTGCCGGTCGCCCCGATCGCACCAATGCCTTGGCCGGTCGGCTGGTCGTTCCGGTTTGGCTTTCCCTGGGCACCGGTGGACACGGACATCGACCTTCGGCCATCGCCACGTTGATCAGCGACGATCACGGCCTCACCTGGAAAACCGGGGACCTGATTGCCAACGATCCCGAACCACTCGCGAATCCCAGCGAAGCCACCCTCGCTGAACTCGCCGACGGCCGGGTCATGCTCAACATCCGCAACGAGTCCAAGAACCATCGCCGCGCCGTCGCCGTGAGCCCGGACGGCGCCCGGGGTTGGTCCCGTCCCCAATTCGATGAAGCCCTCTTCGAACCGATCTGTGCCGCCAGCCTGATTCGTTTGCCCGGACCGCCCCGCGAACGCGCCGCCACGTTGGTCTTCGTCAATCCCGACAGCCAGTTTCCCGCCACCAACGCCGGCGCCGCCACCGGAGCGCGCCGCAATCTCACCGTGCGCCTCAGCGCCGACGACGGTCGGACCTGGCCGGTCCAACGGGTGCTGGATCCTGGACCGTCCGGCTACAGCGATCTGGCCCCGGGTTCCGACGGTTCGATCTGGTGTTTGTATGAATCGAGTCAGGGCCCTTCATTGAGCTACGCCGCGCTGACCCTCGTACGCTTGGATCTCGACTGGATCTTCGGCGAAGACACTCGCACCGGCGACACGGGATTCGTGGACTTGTTTGATGGCCAATCCTTGAAGGGCTGGGTGAACGTGAACTGCGCCCCCGAAACCTGGACCGCCACCAACGGCGTGATTGCCTGCACCGGCGCGCCCATTGGCGAACTGCGCACGGAGCGGATGTATCAGAACTTCATCGCCGAACTGGAGTGGCGTCATCTGAAACCCAAGGGCAACGCCGGAGTGTTCGTCTGGGCCGACGCGTTGACCGCCCGGGGACAACCCTTTCACCGCGGCGTGGAAGTCCAGGTCTTGGATGGCTTGGAGAGCGACTGGTACACGTCGGATGGCGACGTGTTTCCGATTCACGGCGCGCGGCTGACTCCACTGAACGGCCGCGGCGGCGACCGAGCCTATCCCGTCACCAAGCGCATGAAACCGTCGCCGGAATGGAATCACTACCGCATTACCTGCGTGGATGGCGTACTCACCCACGCGGTGAACGGCGCGGTCGTGACCCGGGGCGTCAGCGCCACGCCGCGCAAGGGCTACCTGTGTCTGGAATCCGAGGGTTCCCCGGTGGAATTCCGCCGACTGCGAATCAAGGAACTGCCGGCTGCCACGGCACTGGCTCCAGCGGACATCGCGCTCTTCGACGAGAAATTCCACACGCTCTACACCGGGCTGGATCTGCGCGGCTGGCGGGCTCCGTCGGGCTCACCCGCATGGACGCCGAATGACTGGAACCTGGAACACCCCGGCACGACGGACCCTGCCGCCGGCACGCTCTGGAGCGAAGCGTCCCACGGCGACTTCGAGTTGATCCTCGACTGGAGTTATCCGAAGGGGACGACGAATTTCGCGCCCGCCGTCCTGCAACTTCGCGGGGATTCAGGCGCTACCCTTCCGCTGCCCGCCGGATCGCCGGACGAGTGGAACCGGGCCCGTGTGACTCTGCGCGGCAATCAGCTGTCGGTACTGATCAACGGCCAGGCGGTAAAAACCGAGGTTACGCTTCCCGATCTCGCGCCCAGCGGTCGCATCGGACTTCGGCCCACCGTCCGGCCGGTGTCGTTTGCGAACCTTTTTCTGCGCCGGCTGGATTAGCCAGGAATGACTCAGGGAACCACCGGCACCCGGCGTGCGGACGCCAGGTACGGTCCCGCTGAGTGGGCACCTCCATGGCTGAATGATCACAGCAACCGGCCTGCGCGGCCACTCTTGGAATCGCCGCCGCACCACGCCACCCGCCCGCGTTCTCCGGATCATGACCAAACGATCATTTGAGTCCGCCGGCTCCAACGGGTTTAAACCACCGCGTAGATTGGTCTGCTTGATTCTCTCGTCCCTCCGGGCGTCGCGACTCATCGCCTGACCCTGGATCTCGGGGCCGCGACTGCTGCCATCCGGTCGGAGTCTGAGAATCCCTGAGACACGCTGATCTCGGGAACTGACGGATCAATTCGCCACCCATGCTCTCTCTGCCTCATCGCGCCACGACGACCTGCGAATTCGCAGCCGCCCCAGCGCGACCGCGTCCGGCGCTGCGGTCCAACACTGGACCTACGGCGGTCCGAGTGCTGTTTTGGCTCGGTCGATACCGGACCAATTCAAAATCAAAACGCCTTAATCCAGGCCATTTCGCCGCCATGACGACTAATGGCACGTCGACTGCAATCAGTCCTCATCAGACGTCATCCCGATTTCGTCCGCCGTATCGAACGGATCGGAATCTCCCCCCGGCTGAAAGATTCACTCCATGAAAACACTGCTTAAAATTCTGGCTTTGGGTGCGGTCACCTTCGGCCCCTTATCTACCCAGGCCAGCACGGCCTACGGCGATCTCAACAATTTCGATGTCATCAATGACACCGGCGTCGAATGCCATGGCTTCGAGATCGAGCTCGAAGATGTCCACAGCCGGGACATCACCTACACCTACGATTGGAATCACTACGGCACGCCGAAGATCACCGAAGACAACACCGATCCTCTGCATCCCCGCGTCACGATTCGTTACGGCAGTCAGCGTCAGCCCAACGGCACCTGGTCGGCTTACACGGCGGTTCCCACTCGGCAGCTGGCTCCAACCGACGGACATTGCTGCACCAATCCGGCGCTGAACGATGGCTGCGAACACTTCGGCGTGGGCTACTACGGTTCACCATCCGTCGTTCGCTACCACTGGCTGATTGATGATGGCAGCGGCAATCTGGTGCGGGGTCCGATGGTCAACATTGCTACTCCGTCGTTTGTCTACTACGCACCAATCCCGAATGTCGCCCCCGCCCAGGTGCAGGCCGCCATTGTGCCCCCGGAGCCGGCCGAAGTGCCGACGCGGGAATTTGGTGAACCCGTCTGGGTCAAAGCGATCACCACTTCGAGCCACAACGCTCGGAAGGTGAAGCTGGAAGACCTCGTCTCCGATGATCCCGACAAAGTGGACGAGAAGAACTGGAAGAATGGCGAACCCGATGAAGTTGAAGTGGAGTGGCAATTGCTCCAGGCCGATTACAGTTCGGATGGAGGCGAAAACGAGAAGCTCGAGGGCAAACCGGACGACCTCGCCAACGGCGACGAAGTCGTCACGCGCCGTTACGAGTTTTTCAAGTACGTCGGACCGCTGGACGCCGAGAGCGGCGAAGCGCTCGCGAGCAAAGTGGGCGACGACGGCATTCACGGCTCCGGGACCAAGGAAAAGAAGGGCGTTGTTTACGACTTCGGCAGCATGGTGGTCGTCGGCGACTATATCGGCGCCCAGATGGCCGGCTTTGACGCCGTCACTCCGCTGGGACTCATTCAAAATCTCCAGAACGGCGAACTGAATGTTCCCTACGTCGAACGCACCGTGGTGGTCGGCGGCAACATGCCTTACATCGCCTATCTCGCCTCCGGAGCGCTGCCGCAGGGAATGGAGCTCGACGTGCTAACCGGAATTCTCTCGGGAACCCCGACCGAGAGCGGCGTGTTTTCGTTCCAGCTCGAAGCGTTTGATTCCGACGGTCTCGTGGTGCAGCAGAACTTCACCCTGACCATTGATGATCCCAACGGCGGCGGCGATGATGGCGGCGATCCGGTCGTGGCACCCACCCTCTCCGGCGTGGTCGCCACCGAGGTGAGTCAGACCTCCGCCCTGATCCAATGGCAGACCGACCAACCGGCCAGTAGTCAGGTATTCTTCCTGGGTGAAGGCACGCCCCTGGATGCCACGCTGACCCAAAACCACCAGGTGCTCGTCAGCGGCCTGCTCCCGGGATGGACCTATGAATTCACGGTCGTCAGCGTCAACGCCGACGGTCTTTCCACCACCAGCGCGCCTTCGACCTTCGATACGCTTCCCTGGGTGGTTCAAAGCGCGCAGATCACTTCGATCGGCGCCGACTTCCTGGTCCTCAACGGCGGACTCCTGCCCACGGACCGGGTGACCTTCGGCCAGGCCCAGATCACCTACACCGGCGGCACCTCCATGCTCGCGCTCGGCGAACTGGTGGATCTGACCGGCAAAGTTTCCGAAACGGGTTCGGTAGAAGCCAAGACCCTCGTGGTGAAACCGTCTCCCTTCCCGCTCTCGCTCGGAACCATCAAGCTGCCCAAAGCCAAGTACGCGACGGCTTACTCGGCTCCCATCGCTCCGACTGGCGGTGTGGCACCGTATTCCATCAGCGTCACCGGTCTTCCGCCGGACTTGGAGTTTGACGGTCAGTCGGTCTCCGGAATGCCGATGACCTTGGGGACGTTTGCCGTGGTGGTTTCCGTCACGGACGCCCGGGGAACGCTCAAGACCAAGAAGTTCAATCTGACGGTCGCGGCGCCCACGATCAGCCTGCCGCGAAACCTGCGCACCGGAACCACCGGGATTCCGTATCTGAACACACTCAAGCCGACCGGCGGTTACGGCGCCTTGACCCTCACGGTGACCGACCTACCCCCGGGCCTGACGTTGGACGGAACTGTGCTAAGCGGCATTCCGACAGTGGCGGGCGATTTCATCATCCACGCCACGGCCGTCGACAGTCTGGGGACGACGCTCGTCCGCGAAATTACAGTCTCGGTTCTGGCCGGTGCGGCTCCCAACTACACGCTGAAGGACCAAGGCACCGGGCTGGTATCGGCCGTCGGTCAGGGCTTCATCAAGGTGGGTTCCAAGCTCATCGTGCTGGATGGTGACTCCACCCTTACCGCCAATGGAAAAGTTCTGACCGTGGGCTCATCGGTCTCCTGGACCGGTCTGCGGGACGGACTCACCAAAATCGTCCACGCCACCACCCTGACGTTGAACTAATCCATTCCTCCCCGCAGTCGTCACGAGGGCTCCTTTTTGGGAGCCCTCTTTTTCTTTTCGCCCGACGCCCCAGCCGGGCATTGGCGCAAATCCCGGACTCACGTAATCTGCCTTCATGCGTTTGCGCCGCCGGCTTCAGATTCTTCTGCTCTGCGGGGCAACCCTGCTGCTAAGAGTCCCCGCGAACGCCGCCGAATCGAAGGAACTCCGCGCGGAAGCGTCCCCACCGGCGTTCACCACCGAACAACTCGTCGGTCGGGTCCGTCCCAGTTTGGTCACACTCTCGACCCGCGGCCGGGACGGAGCCAAGGAAGGTGTGGGAACCGGCTTTGTGATTGATCCAACCGGACTGATCGCCACCAGCCTGCACGTCGTCGGCGAGTCCCGACCCATCAGTGCCCGGCTGGCTTCGGGCGAAGAGTTGGAAGTCATTTCCATTCACGCGTTCGACCGCCATGCCGACCTCGCGATCCTGCGGGTCGCGGCCACCAACTTGCCGGCCCTTCCGCTCGGAGACAGTTCCCGGTTGGCCGTGGGCGCCGAAGTGGTGGCCTTTGGCAATCCGCTCGGTCTGGAGAATTCCGTCGTGGCGGGAGTTCTCTCCGGTCGCCGTTCCTTCGACGAAATCGAGATGCTGCAGGTGGCCATTCCCATTGAGCCTGGCAACTCCGGCGGTCCCCTGCTCGACCGGGCCGGCCGAGTGAACGGCCTCGTCAACGCCAAGTCGCTGCTCACTCGAAACCTGGGATTCGCCACGCCCGTCAACTTGCTCAAGCCACTGCTCGAGCGACCCAATCCGGTGCCCCTCGCCCGCTGGGTCCGCACCGGGGCGCTGGATTCCACCCGCTGGGAATCCCACCTCGGCGCCAATTGGCGGCAACGCGCCGGACGAATCCAGGTCGAAGGCGTCGGATCCGGTTTCGGCGGACGTTCCTACATCGTCCAACGCGCCGAAGCCCCGGAACCACCCTACGAAGTCACCGTCACCGTGCGACTGCAGGACGAAGCCGGTGCCGCCGGACTCATCTTCGGCGGTGACGAGCAGGGCCGGCACTACGGATTCTATCCCACCGGCGGACAACTCCGACTCACCGCCTTCGAAGGACCCGAGGTCTTTTCCTGGCGCATTCTGGGAACCGTTCCCAGTCCGGCCTACCGCTCCGGGGACTGGAATGTGCTACGGGTGCGTCAGGACTCCGGGCGAATCCAGTGCTGGGTCAACGGCTCGGAAGTCTTCTCCGTCGCCGAGTCGGCGTTGGCGGGACGTCGGGTCGGTCTGACCAAGTTTCGCAACACCAGCGCCGAGTTTCGCGACTTTGTTTGCGCCACTTCGCTGGAATCCGGCACTTCCCTCGCGGAAAACCTGGCAAACGCCCTGGGCGGAGCTTCCCCCGCACCCGCCCCGCTCACCCCGGAACAACTCGCCGCTCTGCGAAGGCAATTGCCCGCCGCCCGCGCCTTCCTGGCCGCCCGCGCCCAGAATTTGGAACGGGAAGCCACGCGCCTCCGGGAACTCGGCCAGCAACTGCATCGGGATCAGGTGCGCGACGACCTCGTGGCCGAACTCAATCAAGCGGAGGAAAAGATCGACCTCGCCCGGGCCGCGTTGTTGGTGGCCCGCCTCGACCAACCCGACCTGGATCTGACTGCATACCGTCAGCAACTCCGCGACCTCGGCGACGAACTGCGTAGCCGCCTGGGCGCCTCCCTCTCCGACGCGGAACGGGTGGAACTGCTCCGAAAATTCCTGTTCGAGGAGAACGGCTTTCACGGCAGCCGACACGACTACTACAACCGGGCGAACAGTTATCTAAACGAAGTACTCGACGACCGCGAAGGCCTGCCGATTACCCTGAGTTTCGTCTTCCTCTCCGTTGGCGAACAAGCCGGCATCCCGGATCTGCACGGCGTCCCGCTGCCCGGCCACTTCCTGGTCAAGTACGCCCCGACCGGCGGCGACGAGCGTCTCATCGATGTCTTTGACGGCGGACGTTACCTCACCCATAGCGAAGCCGACGAACTGGGCTCGAGCGCCGCCCGACTGCCCGTCCGATCGGAATTTATCCGGCCCGCCACCAAGCGGGAAATGATCGTGCGTCTGCTCGGCAATCTGCAGTCATTCACCGAACGCGACGAAAGCCCGGCTGCGTCCCTGCCCTATTCCGACCTGTTGGTGGCGGTCGCCGGCGATGCCCGGTCGGAAGCCGCCCAGCGAATCGACCGGGCCCGCCTGCGCAGTCGGACGGGTGATCTGGTCGGAGCTCGGGCTGACCTCCAGTGGATCGTGGATACGTCGCCACCCGGGTTCGTCCAGGAACAGCTCCAGGAGATGATCGAGCGACTGGAGGCCGCGGGACGGTGACGATTGACGAAATGTCAGCTGCCTGATTTCGGGGAGTTGCCCTCCCCTCCTTTCGACCACGCTGTTCAAATTGAGCCAATAGGCGGCCGAATCTTGGCCAATTTGAGGTAGGTTCATCGTATTCCCTTCCCTAGGTTGGACGCCGCTAGATACTGCTGGTTTACGGAAGCGAATCGCCCCGGTCTGGGGTGATTCCCTCTGATTTGTCCCTGAATCACGAATTGAAAGTGAAATTCCCCATGAAACGAATGTTTGAACACCTCAGCCGGTGCCTCAGAGGCGGCGGCTGGATCGCGGCGATAGCGGCGCTTCTGCCCGCCAGTCACGCCGCCACTACCATCGGAATCAATTTCTCCGATGATTGGGCCGATGGCGGTGGCGCCGCCGTGACCCAGGATGCGTTCGGCGTGCCGGCGGCCAATTGGTACAACATGCCGCGCGTCTTCAACTCGATCGCCGGCCCCTCCGTCTCCTCCAACGCCGTCGTCACTCTCCCCGAAGGCGGCACGCTGCTCGTGGAATGGACGTGCGTGAATACCTACAGCCTCGCCGCCGACGTGCCGGTCGATGGCCCCGGTGAGGATCAGGTGATTTACGGTTATCTCGACGACACCGGCGTGGGATACCAAGTCAAGGTGAGTGGTTTCCGCAATTCCATGTCGGGCTATTCGCTGACGCTGATCGCTTCGACCGACGGCGGTGAAGGCTTCACCGATGCCAATGTCGTCACCACCACCGGAACCAATGTCGTTCAATACACCGACATCCAAAACCCGAGCTTCGCGGGCGGCGTCTTCAGTGTCAGCAGCGTCACCCCGGAGATTGCCACCGTGGCCGCCAACAACACCGCCACACTTACCGGCGTGCCGCGCGCCGGAGCCCTACGTTCCACCCTGGCTGGTTTCCTGATCACCTACACCGCGGGCGGCAGCAATCCTCCGCTGATCGAATCCCAACCGACCGGCCCAACCGGACCCACCTATTCCGGCTCCCCGTTGACGGTCAGCGCCCTGGCCTCCGGCTCCTCACCGCTGGCCTATCAATGGCGGTTGAACGGCAGCCCGATCACCGGTGCCACTGCCGCCACCTACACGAAGCCCGTCTCCACCGTGGGCGACAGTGGCGACTATGACGTCGTGGTCACCAACAGCTTCGGAGCGATCACCAGCAGCATCGTTAACGTAACGGTCTCGGCCATTGTCACTCCGACCATCACTTCGCCCCCGGTGTCGCAGACGTTCTTCTCGGGCTATCCCGCCACCTTCTCCGTTCAAGCCACTGGCGGACAACTGGCGTACCAATGGTCCAAGGGAACGTCGCCCATCGCCAACGCGACCAACTCCACGCTCACGCTGCCCAGCGTGACGAGCGCCGACGCCGGCACCTACACCGTCAAGGTCAGCAACTCCGCTGGCACTGCGGAAGCCTCCGCGACCTTGACCATCGCCGAACCCGGCGCGCCCTATCCGACTGCGGTGGCCGCCACCAAGCCGATGCTTTATTTCCGGCTGAACGAGACCACCCCCATTGCTCAAGCCACTGCCACCAATCGCGGCAGCCTCGGATCGGCCGGCACTGGTCTCTACGTCGGCGCCTACAGCCTGCTCTCCCCTGGCGCGCTCGTCGGCAGCAGCGACACCGCTGTCACGCTCTCCGGTGGTCGGGCGGTTGTAGCCTACAACGAAGCGCTGAATCCGGCCGGCTCCTTTACTGTGGAATGCTGGGCGAAGCCCGCCAATACCGCGTCGGGCAACCGGATCCTCGTTCAGTCCATGATCAACGGCGAAATCCCTGAAAACACCGCCGACCGCACTGGCTGGGCGCTGCGTCAGGTGGGCTCGAATCTGCAGTTCCTCGTCGGCCTCGAATTTGGTGGAGCGTTCTATCAGTTCGTGACGGCCGAAGGCGCCATCCAGGGCGAAGTCTGGAGTCACTACGCCGCCACCTACAACAGCGAGGCCCTCTCCGTCTCTCTGTTCGTCAATGGCCTCGAAGTGACCAACGTCGTACTCACCGAGCCGCTGATTCCCAACAAGGCGGCCCCGGTGATCGTGGGCGATCGCGGCTACGGTGGCTGGACCTTCCAAGGCGGCCTGGATGAAGTCGCCATCTATCCTTCGCTGCTCACGCCCGCCCAGTTGCTCGCGCACTACCAGGCCGGCACCAACGCCGCGACCTCCGCGACTTATCCCAACCTCGTTATCAACGCCGGCGCCGTCGAGTACCTGCGCCTGGACGACGCCGGACTCGCCCCCGGAGCCAACTCCGCCGTCAACAACGGCACCCTGGGCTCGGCCTGGACCGGCACCTACGCCGGAGCCGGATCAACCCTCGGCAACCCGCTCATCGCCACCGGTACCGATGGTCCCCGACCAACGCCGTTCCCCGGACTCGAAACCTCCAATGACGCCGTGGCCATGACCAATGGCTGGGTCACCTCGCCCCAGCTCACCCTCGGCAATCAAGTCACCGCCATCGTCTGGCTCAATCGCCAGGAAATCTCCACTACCGGCGACCTGAGCTGGCCCGCCTGGCTCGGCGGCGGCGGTCTGCACCTCAACAACGGTTCGGCCACCAATCCCGACGCGGAACTCCGCTATCACTGGAACGGCGGGGAATGGGGCTGGGGCTCCGGTCTGTTCGTCCCGGCCAATGTCTGGACCTTCGCAGCCCTGGTCGTCGAACCTACCCAGGCAGTCATCTACATGTCGGAAGGCAACACGCTGTTGTCCTCCACCAACGCCGTGAATCACGCACCCATGGTCGTGACGTCGCCTCCGGGATTCGGCGGCAATCAGCCCGCTCGCGCCGACCGCAATTACATCGGTCAGCTCGATGAAGTGGCGGTTTACGATCGCGCGCTCTCCGGCGAGGAAATCACGGCGGTCTTCAACAGCGCCTTCTCCACCGGACCGGTGCCGCCCAGCGCGCTCACCCTGAGCGTGGTTGGCGGGGAATACTTCCTGTCCTGGACCTCCGGCGCGCTGCAAGCCGCCCCGTCCCTCAATGGAACCTTCACCGACGTGGCCGGCGCGACTTCACCCTACAAGATGGTGCCGTCCGCAGGTCTGAACTTCTACCGGCTGCGCGCGAACTAAACCTCGCCTCACGCCGTCACGCCGGCCAACAGGGCAACCTGTTGGCCGGCTTTTTTCTGGGCCCGTAGCGGGGGAAGTCCTTTTCCCCGACAGCGCCTCCCGCCACACTCCCCGCGTGATCCATCGTCGCCTGCGCCACTTCGTCGTCGGGATGTTTGCCCTCTGGGCCTCGACCACCTTCGCTGCCGAGCCGCAACAAACCCCGGATGGCCGCATCACCTTCCCCGCCTCAGCCGCGCGCTTGTCCGGCGATCAAACCCAACTGGTCACTCCCACCGACGGCCCAGCCTCCGTCACCCTGACCGCCGGTAGCGCCGCAGAATGGAACTTCAAGCCCACCCGCTGGGGACGCTACGACCTTGTGATGAACTACGCCCTGGCCGGAATCGCGCCCGAGGTCCGCCTCGTTCTGGCCGGACAAGCGTTCACGTTCACGCCGCCCGTCACCGGCAGTTCCCAACGGTTCAGCAACGCCGTCGCCGCCCGGGTGTATTTGCCGGCGTCCGATCCCTTTTCGCTCCAAGTGGCCACTCTGGGCCAACCCGGCTTCACCGGCTTGCATCTGAGTTCGCTCACGCTGATTCCCGCGCCGGAAGGTGGCGAGATCACCCAGGCCGCCAACGGCGTGATCACCTTGCACTCCGGCGAGGCGACGACGCACAGCGTCATGATGCGTTATGAACCGGCGACCAACAAAAACTGCCTCGGCTATTGGGTGAATCCGGCGGACTGGGCGGACTGGACCTTCCAGGTCAAACAACCCGGCACCTACGACGTCCAGGTCTGGCAAGGCTGCGGCACCGGCCACGGCGGCAGTGATGTCCTGGTCGAAGTGGGCGATCAGAAATTTCCCTTCGTCGTGGAGGAAACCGGCCACTTCCAAAACTTCGTTCCGCGCACCCTCGGCCGGGTGACGTTCCCCGCCGCTGGCACTTACACGCTTGCCATCAAACCTCAGCGCAAACAGGGCGGCGCCGTGATGGATATCCGCCAGATTCGACTCGTCCCGCCCACCACGGCTAAAGCCCCTCCGGCGGGCGCGCGGGATTTGGTCAACGCGAAACGCGTGGTGGTCCTCGGCGACAGCATCACTTACGCCGGCGGCTGGGTGGAACTCGTCGAGACCTGGCTGCAACTCAACCTTCCCGAGGCCCAGGTGCAGTTCTTCAATCTGGGTCTGCCGAGCGAAACGGTCTCCGGATTATCCGAACCCGGCCACGCTGGCGGATCCTTTCCCCGCCCCGGATTGCTGGAACGGCTGGATCGCGTGCTGACCAAGGCCAAGCCTGATCTGATCATCGCCTGCTACGGCATGAACGACGGGATCTACTTCCCGCTCGCCGAGGACCGCTCCAAAAAATTCCAGGAGGGGATGCGGCAACTGCGCAGCAAAGCCGCCCATGAAGGCATCAGAGTGATTCACGTCACTCCGCCGGTCTTCGATCCCCTCCCCCTCGCCGGCCGCACGCTCCCCGCCGGGCGAACCGAATATCCGTCCCCGTATGAAGGCTACAATGAGGTGCTCGACCGCTACTCCGAATGGCTGCTGTCGCAACGCGGGCAAGGCTGGGAAGTCATCGATGCCCACGGCCCGATGAGCCAGTTCCTGGCCGAGCAGCGTCAGACGAATCCGAAGTTCATCCTGGCTGCCGACGGTGTTCACGCGAATGAGCAGGGCCACTGGCTCATCGCTCGGGAGGTACTGCGGCACTTCGGCGCGACACCGGAATTGCTGGCGGCGCCGACCCCTACGCTGCTCCTCGCCTCGTCCCCGCGCGGTCCGGAAGTGTACGAACTCGTGAAGCAACGTCAGAACGCCCTGAAGGATCCTCTGCTGACCGCCGTGGGGCATCAACGCCCCGGCATGGGCGCCGGCAAGCCTCTACCCCAAGCCGAACAAGACGCCGCCGCCGTCACTGCGAAACTGGTTTCGGGACGGTAAGGGGTAAGGGGTAAGGGGTAAGGGCGGGCAGTATGCGACCCGGTAGGGCGACGCTCCGCGGAGTCTATGGAGTGCGGTAGCGAAGCCTGCGTAGCTACCGCTTTCCCCTGGGCGAGGCCTCGGCAGCGATCACGCGTCGAGTGTTGCAGAATTCTCGCCTTCGACTGACGCCCCCCAAAGCGGCAGAGGGCTGCCGCAGTCCAAACGCTTCGCGACTACCTTGCTGCCGACCGCTTCCCTGTGGACTGCGGAAGCCTTTCTACCGCTTTCCCATTCCACCGCCGCGCCGAAACATCACACGCCCCAGCACCCTCCAACGCCTCGCTCTACCAAAGCAGCAGAAAGTCTGCCCGCACTCCAAACGCTTCGCGACTCCCTTTACCGCCTCTCCAAGTCTCCTACTCCCTCTTTCGTCCCCTTTCCAGATTCCTCCCTCCGGCTTTCAAGCGAGACACCGAGCAACCGCCCCCCTAGCCTTGCCGCCGATGGAGGCAACCACGGAGCGGCATCCGCGCGGAATCTACACACTCTTCTTCACCGAGATGTGGGAGCGCATGAGCTACTACGGCATGCGCGGATTGCTGGTGCTGTTTATGGTCGATGCCGTGAGCCGGGGCGGGCTCGGCCTCTCGGACGAAGTCGCCACCGCCATCTACGGACTCTACACCGCCGCCGTTTATCTGGTCGCACTGCCGGGCGGCTGGATCGCTGATCGACTCCTGGGAGGCCAACGCGCGGTGTGGTACGGCGGATGTCTCATCACCGCCGGCCATTTCGCCCTCGCCGTACCGCAAGTGCCTTTTTTCTTTTCCGGATTGCTCCTCGTGGTCCTCGGCACCGGTCTGCTCAAACCCAACATCAGCACGCTGGTCGGCCAATTGTATCCGGAAGGTGGCGCGCGGCGGGATGCCGGATTCACGCTGTTCTACATGGGCATCAACCTGGGGGCCGCCATCGGACCGCTGGTATGCAGTGCCCTCGGAGAAAAGCTCAACTGGCACTACGGATTCGGCGCCGCTGGCATCGGCATGCTCGCCGGACTGATTCAATTCCGCCTGACACGCCATCACCTGGGCACGGCCGGACTCGTCCCACCCTCGCCACCCGAAAATCCGGGCCGGCTCTGGCTGGGCGTAGGCCTCGGATTGGTCGCCATCGCGCTGATCGCCGGTCTCGCCCTCGCCGGCGTTCTACCCCTGAACCCGGTGTGGCTCGCCAGTCGCACCGCCGCCGTCATTGTGGGACTGGCCCTGGCGTACTTCGGCTGGGTGCTGCTGGGGGTCAAACTGGAACCCGTGGAACGCGGACGCGTCATCGTCATCATCATTCTCTTCCTCGCCGCCGCCCTGTTCTGGAGTGGATACGAACAAGCCGGCTCTTCGCTCAATCTCTTCGCCGACCGCTACACCAACCGAACGGTGAACGGCTTCGAAGTACCGGCTGGCTGGTTTCAGTCGTTGCCCGCCATCTTCGTCATCGTCTTCGCGCCAGTGGTCGCCTGGATCTGGCTGGGCCTGGCGCGGCGCGGCAGAAACCCATCCCTAGTCGTGAAGCTCGCCTGGGGTTTGGTGCTCCTGTCCTCGAGCTTCTTGGTGCTCATGATCGGTTCCAAGCGGGCACTGGCCCAGGGAACAGTCTGGCCCACTTGGCTGATCCTCACGTATCTGCTGCAGGTGTTCGGTGAATTGCTCCTCAGTCCGGTGGGGCTTAGCTCCGTCACCAAGCTTGCGCCCGCCCGGTTAGCCGGTCAGATGATGGGCGTTTGGTTCCTCGCCGCGTCCCTCGGCAATCTGTTGGCGGGCTTGCTGGCCGGTCAGGTCACCGGCGCCAACGCCTCGGCCATGCCCGCGCAGTTCCTCCAAGTCACCCTCATCAGCGGTGTCGCTGGAGCGTTGCTGCTGGTGTTGGCCAGACCAATCCGACGATTGATGGGTGGCGTCACCTGAACGGGAAAGAGGCAGTTGGAACCGCAGATTAAACACAGATTAACGCAGATTTTTAATGATAGAATTCTTACGCATGCGATGAAAATTTTAACAATAGTTGCATTTAGCAGCATATGCATAATTTTGTTAATTCTTCTGCGGCAACTGTATTTAGACAATGGTATTGGCAGCCGGATGGGACCCGTGGAGTCGACTCGCGCTTCTCTGGCTAGAATGGAGAAATGGTTTATATTTTATCGGGACACTCATGGGCATTGGCCAGTTACAAACGATTGGCAAGTTGCGATCATTCGGCAAATGGGTAGTGACAAAAGCAATACATTCAGTGATTTGTGGGGTAATAAATTGGTATATTTTGTTACATCGACTAATGGAGTCGTTTATTCATTTGGGCCGAATGGAGTCGATGACAAATGTCGCGACGACGATATTTACTGGGAGATTTTTAGAGAGAACTCGACGCGCCAGCCATAGCACTCGCGGTTTCCTCCCGAAGTGCCGACTATAACTTCAACTCCTGATTCGAAATCGGGCTTAGCTGCCAGGACATTCCGGATAGCACCGTGGGGTGCTTGGGGCCCAAGCTTGAGTTCGAACCAGTCATCCGTCTCCTTCCCATCACTCCCGCCAGATTCTGTCACCCCCCGGGTTCATCCCTAAATCTGACGATTGCCCGGACCAGGGGCCCATTCGGGTAGCGTTACCGGGCTGCAACTCCTACTTGATGACGGCCGGACCATCTCCGTTCCCGTGGAAAACGGTCTTTTGGTGTTTCAGCGAGTTTGAGGTCGAGGGAACAGCTGGCTGATCGGTTGGAAAGAAAAATGACCCTCTTTCTGCCGAAAAAATCTGCGTTAATCTGTGTTTAATCTGCGGTTCACTTCACCTCGGGTTGATTCGCGGTGGGTCTCAATCGTTCCGGCCAAGATCGTCAGGTTCCTACGCTGGTAATCCTTGGCCAGTTCGCGAAGGGGTTCGGAACTAGCCGGACCGCTGGGCCCAACCCACGGTTAAGGCCGCGTTGGGAGCATCCCGACGTCGCCCGCTCATGCATCGTCTTGCCTGTCTTCTTTGGTTCGGACTGGGAGTTCTAGGAACGGTTCTCGCCCAGACCGTCACTCCGGTTCCGGCGGACATCCGCGCCCAGTTCAAGTTGGCTCCCTTCTACCAGAAGTACCTCGACGTGGGCGGTCTGCCGGTCGTCGGCTCCACCAAGGTCTCCGACTTCGCCCTGCTCGAGACCGCTTGGATCGTGCGCCAGATGCTCGCGGAACGACCCGACATCCTGCGCTCCCTCGCCACCAACGGCACGCGCTTCGCCGTCATGGCCTACAACGAATACACTACTGACGTTCCGGAACACGCGGATCTGAAGCCCCGCATCTTCTGGGATCGACGCGCCCGCGGACTCGGCGCCTCCCCGGAAGCCCCGGCGGTCAGCTGTGCCGAGGAAAACGTGCTCTGCTTTCCGGGCGATCCGTACTCGACCGAGAACATCGCCATCCACGAGTTCGCCCACGCCATTCACGGCATGGGCCTGAACACCTTGGATCCCACCTTCGACGCCCGACTGCTCGCCGCCTTTCACAGCGCCACCAACCAGGGACTTTGGAAGGGCACCTACGCCGGATCGAATCATCACGAATACTGGGCCGAGTGCGTGCAAAACTGGTTTGATGATAACCGCGAGAACGACGCCCTGCACAATCACGTCAACACGCGTCAGGAACTCAAGGACTACGACCCCACCGCCGCGGCCCTGTGTCGGGAAGTGTTCGGTGACGGACCCTGGCGATATCAGAAGCCTCACCTCCGCGCTCCCGCTGACCGCGCGCATTTGCAGGGATTCGACTTCGCCTCCGCGCCGCGCTTCCGTTGGCGCAATGAGCCGGTGTCGGAATATCCCCGCGTGCTGATCCAAACCGCGCTGGGCGACATTGAGGTGGAACTCGACGCCAAAGCAGCGCCTCTGACGGTCACCAACTTTCTCAAGTACGCCCAGGATGGCCTGTACGCCGACGGCCGTTTCTTCCGCACCGTGACGTCATCGAATCAGCCGACCAACGCCATAAAGATTGCCGTGATTCAGGCCCAGGCGAATCCGGCCAAGACGAACGAGTTCTATCCGCCGATCCGTTTGGAGCGGACCCGGGACACCGGGTTGAAGCATCTGGCCGGCACCCTTTCGATGGCCCGGGGCGAACCCGATTCGGCGCAGGACCACTTCTTCATCTGCGCGACCGACCAACCGGAATTGGATTTCGGCGGCCGGCGCAATCCCGACGGCCAGGGCTTCGCTGCCTTCGGCCGCGTGACCAAGGGCATGGACGTGGTGCGTCAGATCCACACCTCGCCTGCCGAAGGTCAGCAACTCACGCCACCCATTCGCATCCAGCGCGCCATCCGACTGGAGTAGAGGGAAAGTTGAGAGTTGAAAGTTGAGAGTTGAGAGGGGGGAATGGTGAAGCGCTTCTCGCAACCGCGTTCTTGGCGAGAATCGATAAAATGTCTAAAAACCCGTCAGGGAATAAACTCGTCGAAATCCACGTCAGCCAAGCGTTATTGGACAACGCTCACGAAAAGGTACTTTCGATCTTTTCCGATTGGGAATTTACGCCGGCCCAAGTCCACTCCCATCTGGAAGTAGGCCTTAATCGGGGAAACATGGTCCTTGATGTCGCCCAGGATGTGGTTCCGCCAATCGCTTTTGCATTGAGTTACTTCGGACACACGTTGCCGCAAGGGTTGATCCAAAAGCTCCGGAACAAACCACAAACACCTGATACGCTTTTCGAACTACTTTGCATGGGCATCCTCGCCCACAATCACAAGGTTGTATACGAACCCAGATTGGGCGACGGCAAAGTACCAGACTTCATGGTCGAGCTCGAGGGTGGACCTCCAATCTATGTTGAGTGCAAATCACACAGGTTTGCTGACGCTCCTTACGCGCAGACGTTCCAAACCATTTCTTCTGAGGTTTTCGACTCCTTCACAAACCAGCCCATCACGGAGGCCTGCCAGCAGGAACGCAGGCGCTTGGAGGTTCATCTACGAGCCAGGCCAAACAGCCAGGAGCTTGACGAATTGAAGAAGGCAGCTCGGACACTCGGCCTGGAAGACTTTCGAACCGAATGTTCCGTGACCCCAAACATCGCCCTGGTGTCCGTTCCTCAGTCCCAACCTGTTCGCGCCAGTGCGTCCATTATGAGCGGACGACATAAGGTAGGAACTGAATGGACAAGGTTTGCCCTCGAGAAATGTCATTTACTGACTTATTCATGGCCCGGATTGGACAGGCAGCGTAGGAGACTCCAACGAGAACTACTTAAGACTGCTAGGCTTCAGCTTCGAGGGATACCGGCAGGCTCTTATGGCATGATTGGTATTCAAACGGTTTCTGCCAAACGATTCCTGCCCGATCTTCACGAGCTAATTGACCAAAACGAGTTCAATCGGGTCCCACTTGTCTGGCTTAATCCGTCGCTATCCCCCGGGACTGATTCAAGGATTGTCTACAGGGATGGATCTCGTAACTTGGTGGATAGACTGTTCTTGTCGCCCTACAGTGGCGGGATCGATAGTGAAGATTGAGAGCGAAAGTTTTCCAAAGGTAATCAGTTCTCCCCCTCCTGTTTTCCAGATTCCACCTCCCTTTCGGCTTTCCAGAGCGACACGGCAGGTCAGAGCGACACGACTTCCAGCGCTGACCAGCAAGTACCGGTCGGCCCAGCGGTCCATCCCTACCTCAGTGGCGCTCTCCCCCTCTCCCCCTCCCACTTTCTCCCCCTCCTACTCTCCCCGTCTTCTTCCTGTTTTCATGTTTTCCAGATTCCACCCGCCTTTCGGCTTTCCAGAGCGACACGGCAGGTCAGAGCGCCATGACTTCCAGCGCTGACCAGCAAACACCGGTCGGCCAGGCTCCGCCAGCCAACCGGGGACGGCCCAACAGTCCATCCCTACCAAACGGACGCGTCGGGTGTTGCCGAATTCTCGCCTGCTCCTGACGCCCCCCAAAGCGCCAGAGGGCTGGCGCAGTCCGTGCGTTTGTGAAACTGATGAGACTAACCAGTGAAAGACTGAGTACGATGCCGACAGGGCGTCGTGTAGCTGAAGGCAACTGCGTCGCCGCA
>JAFLEF010000067.1 GCA_017309115.1 Verrucomicrobiota bacterium
TTCAACGACTTCATTCCGGTTCCAACCGGCTTCTTTTCCATCCTCGTGTCTCCTTCAGCCGGTTCGGGCAACTGGGACCTCCCCCCGGCTCCCCTCCATCCTAACAACACCGTCAAGATGCACCCGTTGAGGGATGAAGCAGATAAGGGGTAAGGTGAGGGACTCGCTCCTTTCGTTCGATTCGTGGTTTCGATTCTCACTCCGCGGCCTCCGCGCCCTCCGCGGGAGATCTTCGAATATTTGTTGGCGTGTTGATGGCGGGTGGACGGATGGGGCTGTTCGACGCGCCACTCGCCGAGACGAAAAGCGGTAGCTCCACTGCGTTACGCGACCGCACTCCAAATGCTTCGCGCTCCCTTTACCGCTTCTCCAAGTCTCCCCCTCGCACTTTCTCCCCATCTCTCCTCCCCGTCTTTTCCTGTTTTCCTGTGTTCCAGATTAATCCCTGCGGGAGTTGAAGCAGGTAAGGGGTAAGCGGTAAGGGGTAAGGAAAGCGGAGCTGGGGGCAGGGTTTAGCTGAGAGCTGAGAGCTGAGAGGTGAAGCAGGGAAACGGGATGCGGCTCAGTGGGAACTTCGCCCTACCGGGGGAAGCGTTGGCGTGTTGATGGCGGGTGGACGGTTGGGTTGGTCGACGCGCCACTCGCCGGGACGAAAAGCGGTAGCTCCACTGCGTTACGCGACCGCACTCCAAACGCTTCGCGCTCCCTTAACCGCCGCTCCAAGTCTCCCCCTCGCACTTTCTCCCCTTCTCTCCTCCCCGTCTTTTTCCTGTTTTCCTGTGTTCCAGATTAATCCCTGCGGGAGTTGAAGCAGGTAAGGGGTAAGCGGTAAGGGGTAAGGACAGCGGAGCTGGGGGCCGGTTTTAGCTGAGAGCTGAGAGCTGAGGGGTAAAGCAGGGAAGCGGCTCAGTGGGAACTTCGCCCTACCGAGGATTCCGAACCTTACTTCGCTCGGCTAAAACCAACTTGCAGCGCGCCCGCAGCGTTCCGGAGTTCCAGCCGATTCTCAGAAAGCTCGATGGTCGTCGTTTGCTGGAAGGCAGCGAGGAACTGCTGTTCCAGTTCATTCACCTCGGGTTCACACAGCATCTTCGTCACCGCCAACGGAAACACTTTTAGGGTTTTCCCTTCCAGCGTGTACCGGCCGGTGAAGCGGTTGCAGCCTGCACTTCCGGAGACCGTTCCATCCGGCAGGAACAGCGCAGTGACGCGAGGAGTCAGGGCCGAACTCACCACCGCCTCCCGGCCGTTGTTGATCCCCTGGGCCACCCACGGGGTGTTCTGAAGCGAGGCCACGGGCAACGGAATCCAGCGAGCCAATACCGCCCCCTGCGCATCCTCCCACACCAGCTCGCCCGCCTCGGTACGGAAGCGTTGGGTGGCCGCCAAGGCTTGGGCGAAGGCCTGGGCTTGCTTCATCTGCGGGTCGGCACAGGCCATCATGGTGCCCATTCCCAGACCCAAGGTCAGCTTCGCGCCGTTCTGGACATAGGTGCCCCGATACTGATTGCACCCGTCCGACCCGTGAATCTGGCCGCTCGCGTCAAAGTGGAGCGTGACGGTCGAGCCCGCCAGAGCCGGAGTCGCTTGGACAGCCAGGAGTTTCCATTGGGTGCCGGCAAGATTCATGGGAGCGGAGGATGATGATGTGGCGCACCCGGCCAGTCCGAGCGCAAACACCACGACACAAAACCACAGGGACAAGATCTTCATGGGCTATCAGTATTTCTGACGCGCCAAGACTGAACCTCTGAGCCGACCCGACTCAACTGTCGAGTTGAAGTGCTGCGAGCGGAACGAAAGCGCCCTCCGAAACCGAAGATTAACGTCCCCCGTCGGCTGCTGGAGGCGAGATTCCGGACCCAGGAAAAAGGGAAAGTCAGAGACCATCAGCCTTGAGGCGGTCATCCACGAAACCAACCGGTTCGTAACGGCGCGCCTCCTTGGCTAGCCTCAGCGCTTTCTGCTGCTGCCCCCGCCTTCCAGCGATGATGGCCAAATAGAGGGCTGAGAATCCACGGTTCAGTCCGCCTGCGGAACCCTCAAACACCGGGAGCAGCAGCGCTTCGGCTTCCTCCATTCGTCCGAGTTCGGCCAAAACAGAGCCCCGGGTACCTCGAATCGTCGCCACCAGCGGAGCCAACTGAAATGCTTCGCCACTGAAACGATCAGCGAGGCCAATCCACTGAGCACCGACTGGCCGAACGAAACAAAGACACGCGGCATGATCCAACACGAGAGGACGACCACGTGCAGGCAGCTTCCATAGGCATTCGCCAACGGCCGCTTCGAGGGCGGTCGCACCACCCTTGGCGGCCACATTTTCAATCCATAACCACCACAGCAACGTCGGCGTTCCCTCGCCTAACGGTAACCGTGATATCCGGGCGATCTCCTCCTTCGCTTCATCCCACCTCTCCGCAGCCAGAAGATCCACAATCAATGCGCGGCAGAATCTCAGGCTACCCGGATGTTCGGCGGTGAGTTTCTGCAGTTCGACCACACCCGCTGCCGGTTTGTCAGCAAATGTCCGTTCAGCCTGATTCCACCAGAACAGCCCTGCCTTGCCCTTGGGCCACACATCCGTCGCCTCGAGATCGCGGCGGAGATCCTCCAAGGCCCACATATGTTCCGGCGCCAGCGGCTGAATCGGCGCCCCAGGCAGGGGAGACTTCCAAAACCGAACCGCCATAACGCCCGCGGCACCTCCCAAGGCCAGCAGGATCAAGCCGGCTGACCCCAATTTGGCCCGCTCCACTCCTTTCGCCCGCAAACAGACGTGCACCAGGACGAACGTTCCAAGCGCTACGGATAGAAAACAGCAACCACCCGCAGCCAGGGCCACCAAGCGGCCAAACGCAATATCTCGGAGACGCGCCATGCGAATTACGCTGCGAAGCTTTGGGAGCAGGAGCCGTCCATGGCGAGTTCGGAAAGGCTCGACCAGGTTTTATGGGTTAGGACCGGCCTTCGTGGGACCCATCCCATTTTCCAGGCGTGCGTGATTGGATGGCGCCTCCTGCCGTCGGCGGCTACGCATGCTCAAACCTCGCCCTGCCGGGCAGCCAAAGCACCCATTCTCCCCATCCCGCTTTCGCCCCTTCACCCTCTCCCGTCTCCCCGTCCTTTTCCTGTTTTCATGTTTTCCAGATTAGCCCTTCCCCTGTTCGTCTGCCCTAACGCCGATGGGGCTATGACGCGCCCGGTGCCATCAGAGCCTCGCCCATGGGAAAGCGGCAGAAAGTCTGCCCGCACTCCATAGGCTTCTCTCCTCCGCGAGCTCCGCGCCCTCCGCGGGAGATTTTCGGATGTTTCGTGGCGCGTTGAGACAGGCAGGAGGTGTGGAGTAATTCGATGCGTCACTCGCCGGGACGGAAAGCGGTAGCTTCACTGCGTGGCGCAACCGCACTCCAAACGCTTCGCGCGAAGCCGACCTGTTCCGAACTTCACACGCGAAAAGCTCCGGTGACACGTGAGAGATTGGATGGCGCCTCCTGCCGTCGGCGGCTACGCATGCTCAAACCTCGCCCTGCCGGGCAGCCAAAGCACCCATTCTCCCCATCCCGCTTTCGCCCCGTCACCCTCTCTCGTCTCCCCGTCCTTTTCCTGTTTTCATGTTTTCCAGATTAGCCCTTCCCCCGCTCGTCTGCCCTTACGCCGATGTGACTATGACGCGCCCGGTGCCATCAGAGCCTCGCCCATGGGAAAGCGGCAGAAAGTCTGCCCGCACTCCATAGGCTTCTCTCCTCCGCGAGCTCCGCGCCCTCCGCGGGAGATTTTCGGATGTTTCGTGGCGCGTTGAGACAGGCAGGAGGTGTGGAGTAATTCGATGCGTCACTCGCCGGGACGGAAAGCGGTAGCTTCACTGCGTGGCGCAACCGCACTCCAAACGCTTCGCGCGAAGCCGACCTGTTCCGAACTTCACACGCGAAAAGCTCCGGTGACACGTGAGAGATTGGATGGCGCCTCCTGCCGTCGGCGGCTACGCATGCTCAAACCTCGCCCTGCCGGGCAGCCAAAGCACCCATTCTCCCCATCCCGCTTTCGCCCCGTCACCCTCTCTCGTCTCCCCGTCCTTTTCCTGTTTTCATGTTTTCCAGATTAGCCCTTCCCCCGCTCGTCTGCCCTTACGCCGATGTGACTATGACGCGCCCGGTGCCATCAGAGCCTCGCCCATGGGAAAGCGGCAGAAAGTCTGCCCGCACTCCATAGGCTTCTCTCCTCCGCGAGCTCCGCGCCCTCCGCGGGAGATTTTCGGATGTTTCGTGGCGCGTTGAGACAGGCAGGAGGTGTGGAGTAATTCGATGCGTCACTCGCCGGGACGGAAAGCGGTAGCTTCACTGCGTGGCGCAACCGCACTCCAAACGCTTCGCGCGTAGCCGACCGGTTTCGAACTTCACAAGCAAAAGCTCAGGTGGGCGTGCGTGATTGGATGGCGCCTCCTGCCGTCGACGGCTACGCGGTCAAACCTCGCCCTGCCGGGCAGCCAAAGCACCCATTCTCCCCATCCCGCTTTCGCCCCTTCACCCTCTCTCGTCTCCCCGTCCTTTTCCTGTTTTCATGTTTTCCAGATTAGCCCTTCCCCTGTTCGTCTGCCCTAACTTCGATGCGGCTATGACGCGCCCGGTGCCATCAGAGCCTCGCCCATGGGAAAGCGGCAGAAAGTCTGCCCGCACTCCATAGGCTCCCCTCCTCCGCGAGCTCCGCGCCCTCCGCGGGAGATTCTCGGATGTTTTGTGGCGCGTTGAGACAGGGGAGATGTGGAGTAATTCGATGCGTCACTCGGCGGGACGGAAAGCGGTAGCTCCACTGCGTTACGCGACCGCACTCCAAACGCTTCGCGCGAAGCCGACCGGTTTCGAACTTCACAAGCAAAAGCTCCGGTGGGCGAGCGTGATTGGATGGCGCCTCCTGCCGTCGGCGGCTACGTCCCGACCTTGTTCTGGAACTCTTCGAGTACCCATTTGAAGTCCACACCGGTGCCGGCGAATTTTTCGGCGAGCCCAGGAATTCTAACCTTCCCCCAGTTCTTCAACTCCTTGAGGTGCTTTTTCGTCGTGTAGTTGGGCGCCGGAATCCTCCCGACCCACCGTTCCACGGCGCGACGGGTGGGCGAGGCGAGACGAGCCACTTCAGCCGGGGACAGTTCCGCGGCGAGCACGAAGTCCAGTGCCGGTTCCGCATAACCAGATTCGAGTTCGGACGACAGACGGTCGAGAAACTGAGGATGGGAACGCAAGCGTGCGGTGGCCGCGTCCCGGATCGTGCGGCCGGAATGTAAACTGGCACTCCGGAGCAAGTCTTCGAACTGGGTCTCCGGATCGAGCGCAGACACCCGGGCCAGCAACTCTTGAGCCGATGGACCAGGATTGCTGATCCGGTGCGCAAGGATAGCCACCGCGCCCACCGTCCCACGGAAGGTCCGCACCCCGACGTATCCCCCGCCGACAACAAGGCTCAGACCGGCCAGAAGCGCCCAGGGAACCCGCAACCATTGGAGAGGCACTCCCGCGGTGAGCGAAGGATTCACGCTCAGAACCACCAGTAACACGGTAGAGAGCGGAACGAGGTAAATCACCGGGCTATAAAGTTGGCGCGGGGTAAAGCCAGGGCGGATGTATAGACCAATGAAGACAAACGTCAGAGCGGCCAATGCCAAGGCCGCCAAGGCAGTCAGCACGTAGAGTGAAGTTCGCCCCAAGGGCAACCAGTCAAAGCCGCCGCGGTTGGCGACACACAGCAACGCAACCAGCAATAGCAGCCAAAGCGGCGCGAGAATGGACAGCGTGGGCGCCACCCATCGGTCGTCACTAAGGTACCTGCGCGAGTAGTCCCACAGCACGTTTCTCAGAGGGAACAGCAGCAGCGCCGCCGCGAGACCCGCACACACGTTGCCAGTGATCTGGGTAATTGAGGGTGAATTCATGACGGGTATAGCGCGACCCGAGGGATTCAAGTGTCTGTTCCCAGGGACTGCGTCGGTAAGCACACCCTGAACGACGGTCTAGTGGAGGGGGTATCAGGCCTTGGTCGGAGTTGTCGTCCGGTTCCAGCGCTCGCGGGCGCCTTCGAAATCCAGGTCGCGCGTGACGTTTGGGAAACGAAGACCGATTCCAGACAGCAACTTCGTCCTCCATTCACCGCAAGGCCGTCCAAGCTGATTTCCATCCATACGCGAGTGTTGGGTCGCCCGCTCCCCGCGGGCATCGGTCATGTGGATCGTTCGCCTCGCCCTTCGCCGTCCGTACACGTTCGTCGTCGCCGCCCTCGTGCTGGTGTTGATGACGCCTTACGTGCTGCTCCGAACGCCCACAGACATTTTCCCAGCCATCAACATCCCGGTGATCTCGGTGATCTGGCAGTACGCCGGCCTCAACGCCTCCGAGATCGAACAACGCATTCTCTACAACCATGAACGCTCCCTTTCCGCGACGGTCAACGATCTCGAGCATGTGGAGTCCACTTCCTTCAATGGCGTGGGCATCATCAAAGTCTTCCTGCGGGAAGGGGCCTCGGTGGACGCCGGCGTCTCCCAGATTACTGCCATTGCCCAGACGATCCTGCGGCAAATGCCACCCGGGCAGACCCCGCCGCTGATCATCCGCTACAACGCCTCGACGGTTCCCATTTTGCAGTACGGACTCAGTTCCAAGGCACTGTCGGAACAGGAACTGTACGACCTCGGGCAAAACCAGGTGCGCGTCGGACTCGCCACCATCGAAGGCGCCCAGGTTCCCTGGCCCTACGGCGGCAAAACGCGCTTGGTGTCGGTGGATCTCGATCTCAATGCGCTCAAGTCCAAGGGCCTTTCCGCTCAGGACGTCGTGAACGCCTTCAGCGCGCAGAATCTCGTTCTGCCCAGCGGCACCGCGAAGATCGGCGCCACCGAATATGACGTGGAGGTCAACGGTTCCCCACGGGTGCTCGACGAACTCAATCAACTCCCCCTCAAGGTGGTCAATGGAGCGACCATTTATCTGCGCGACGTGGCCCAGGTCCGTGACGGATCGCAACCGCAAGTGAACATCGTGCGCCAGGACGGCCAGCGGGGCGCTTTGCTGACCATTCTCAAAAGCGGTCAGGCCTCCACGCTGGATGTGGTCAAGCGCGTCAAAGAAGCGATGCCCAAGATTCTGGCGGGACTTCCTCCGGAACTCGAAGCACGGGAATTCGCCGATCAGTCGCTCTTCGTCCGAGCGGCGATCGAAGGGGTGGCCAAGGAAGGTGTCATCGCGGCGTCGCTGACGGCTCTAATGATCCTGCTCTTCATTGGCTCGTGGCGCAGCACCTTCATCATCGCGCTGTCCATTCCTTTGAGCGTTCTGGCGTCCCTGGCCGTGCTGAGTGCTTTGGGCCAGACGATTAACCTGATGACGCTCGGTGGGCTCGCCCTCGCGGTTGGAGTGTTGGTCGATGATGCCACCGTGGAAATTGAGAACGTGCATCGGCAAATGGCACTCGGAAAACCGCTCGAACAGGCCATTCTCGACGGCGCCCAGGAAATCGCCCTACCCGCCTTCGTCAGCACGCTGTGCATCTGCATTGTCTTTGTGCCGATGTTCTTCCTCACCGGCGTGGCCAAGTATCTGTTCGTGCCACTCGCGCAAGCCGTCGTGTTCGCCATGCTGGCTAGTTATGTATTGAGCCGAACCCTGATTCCCACGTTGGTGATGTGGTTCTATCGGAACGCCACGCACTGGCACGGCGGAGAATCGGCCGAACACGCCGGCTGGATGCGACCGTTCGTGGCGATTCAATCCGCCTTTGAGTCCGGCTTCACCCGCCTGCGGGAAGCCTATCGGCAAAGCCTCGCCGGTTGGCTGACCCGACGCGGAACTCTGATTGTTCTGGTGCTGCTGTTCTGCGCGGGCACTGGCGCGCTAATTCCGTTTCTGGGGCAGGATTTCTTCCCGACCGTCGATGCCGGACAATTTCGCCTCCACCTGCGTGCTCCCAGCGGAACGCGTATTGAGGAAACCGCGCGAATCACCGATGAAGTCGAACAAGTCATTCGCGAAGTCGTCCCGCCCGAAGAACTCGCCGGCATTCTCGACAACATCGGCATCCCCACCTCCGGCATCAGCCTTTCCTACAGCACCAGCGGCCTCATTGGTGTGGGCGACGCCGACGTCCTGGTGTCGTTGAAGCCAGGTCATGCCCCAACCCAGAAGTACGTCAACGAACTGCGCCTCCGGCTGAACCGCGACTTCCCGGGAACGCTTTTCTATTTCCTGCCGGCCGACATCGTTAGTCAGACGCTGAACTTCGGTTTGCCCGCCCCCTTTGACATCCAATTCGTAGGACGAAATCAGGACGCCAATCGGGCCGCGGCCGCCAAACTTGCCGCGCAGATCCGGTCGGTTCCAGGCGTGGTGGATGTCCGCGTCCAGCAACCCGCAGATCAGCCGAAGCTCCAAATTGAAATGGACCGGGTGAAGGCCGGCGAACTGGGTTTCACCGGACGCGATGTCGCCGGTTCCGTGCTGCTCAGCCTCAGCGGCAGCGGCCAGGTCCAGCCCGGTTACTGGCTCAACCCGAAAGTCGGGATCCAATACCTCGTGAATGTCCGCGCGCCGGAGCACGTGATGGACTCCGTGGATGCCCTCGAAGGCATTCCCGTGATTTCCGGACGTGGGACCGCGGAGGATCAGTTGCTCGCCAACGTTGCCACCGTCCGGCGAAGCGTGGGTCCGGCGGTGATTTCCCACTACAATGCCGTACCGGTCATTGATGTTTTTGGCGGCGTGGAGGGACGCGATTTGGGCAGTGTGATGCGGGATCTGAAGCCCCTGATTGATGCCGCCCGCAAGGATCTACCCCGAGGAAGTGTGATCACGGTACGCGGTGTGGCGGAGACCATGGAATCCAGTTACCGGGGCCTCCTCATCGGGCTGGGCGTCGCCGTGCTCCTGATCTATCTGCTCCTGGTGGTGAATTTTCAGGGGTGGCTGGAACCGTTCATCATCATCTCGGCCCTGCCCGCCGCCCTGGCCGGAGTCGTGTGGGCCTTGTGGCTCACGCAGACCACCCTCAGCGTGCCGGCTCTGATGGGAGCCATCATGTGTCTCGGCGTCGCCACGGCGAATTCCGTGCTGGTGGTCAGCTTCGCCCGCACTCTGCTCAGCGAAGGTCGAACTCCCGAAGAGGCCGCCTTGGAAGCCGGCACCACCCGACTGCGCGCGGTGCTCATGACGGCCCTGGCAATGATCATCGGCATGTTGCCCATGAGCCTGGGTCTGGGCGAAGGCGGAGAACAGAACGCTCCCTTGGGCCGTGCCGTCATTGGCGGACTTATCCTCGCGACTGGAGCCACCCTGTTCTTCGTACCCGCCGTGTTTGCCTTTCTGCACCGCCGATCCGTGCCCGCCCGACCCACACCCTTGGACTCACCCCTGGCTGAGGCCGTTCCCGTTTCCTAATCCAGCCGACTTTGCCCTTGCCATGAATTCCTTGGAACAAACTCGTACCCGGGTGATGGATCCCCATGAACCCCTGCCTCCCGCGGGTCAGCCCGAGGTGGTCCGACCACCCCATCCTGGCCGTTGGGTGCTGATCGCCGCCTTGCTGGTGGCCGCCGGCGTGTTGGCCGGATTGTGGCCTCGCCTCCGTCAGCAGCGCGCCACGGTCGAACGAACCCGGGAACTGGCCGTGCCCACCGTGACGGTCACTCAGCCCAAGGCGGCCACGCCTCGTCCGGCCCTGCCCTTGCCAGCCGAACTCAAGGCCAACACGGAAGCCACTCTGTTCGGCCGCGCCAACGGCTACGTCCAGCGAGTGCTGGTGGACATCGGCAGCCAAGTCGAAGCCGGACAGCTTCTCGCCGAAATCGATACCCCCGAACTCGATGCGCAACTGGTCGAAGCACGCGCCCAACTGAATGAAGCCGAAGCCGCCCGCGGTCTGGCCGAAGAAACGGCCAAACGTTGGACCGAATTGATGAAGTCCAACAGTGTGAGCGCCCAAGAAGATGCCGAGAAGCAGGCGGATTTCCTGCTCAAGACCGCTAGTGTCGAGGCGGCCCGAGCCAAGCTGAAGAGGCTGGAGGAAGCTGAAGAGTTCAGTCGCGTGGTGGCGCCCTTTGCCGGCACCGTCACGGCGCGCACGACCGATGTGGGCGACCTCGTGAGTGCCGAGACGCCCCACTCCCTGTTCCGTCTGGCCGACACCCGCAAGCTGCGGGTCTTCGTGCGGGTTCCGCAGTCCCTAACCCGCCTCGCCACCGTGGGCACGGCCGCCGAGCTCACCCTTCCCGAGAGTCCCAATCAACGATTCGCCGCCATTGTCGAGCGCACTGCGGGTTCGCTCGATCCACAATCCCGAACTCTCCTGGTCGAACTAACCGTAGACAACGCAAAGGGCGAAATCCTGGCCGGCGGCTATGGCCAGGTGCGCCTCCAAGGCACGCTCACCAACGCCACGCTTTCCCTTCCTTCCAACACCCTGCTCTTTCGCCCGGAAGGCACCCTCGTTGGCCTTGTGAAATCCGATCAGACCGTCGAACTCCGCCCGGTCACCCTCGGCCGCGATTTCGGACGCGAGATCGAAATCATCTCCGGAGTGAACTCCAACGACGTCGTGATCCTGAATCCGCGCGACTCCTTGGGCAGCGGCAATCGGGTCCGCGTGGCCAAATCCGCCGAGCGCTGAGCTTAGGAAGCCGTTGGACCGCGAATGGACGCGAATGGACGCGAATCGGAGAAGCACCGGATGAACCGGGCAGTTTTGAAAAAGTACCAGTTGGGTCGTTAACGCTTCCCAGAATACGACTCGGCCCCCGGCCATTTGCGGTCATTCGCGGTCCAACGGCTGTATTCCTACTCAATGCCTCATCCGCCACCTTCGAGAATCTGCGGTAGTCGGCGCCAATCCGCGGTTAACCCCTCCTGGGAACTTCCGCCGATTCACTCAGATTCTTCAGATCACAACCGCGTTTGCGGTCGGGAATCAGGCCTTCTAACCTGCGCCGTCACGTTTCTTATTTGTTCCTCACCTTATGAAATCACCCCTACCGCGACTCGTTCTGGCGCTTTGTTCCCTGGTGCTTTCCGCCAGCGGAGCCGCACCCACCCTCAAAGTCGGCGATCCCGCCCCGAAACTTCAAACGGGTAAATGGATTCAAGGCGAACCCATCAAGGAGTTCGCACCGGGCAAGGCCTACATCGTTGAGTTCTGGGCCACTTGGTGCGGACCCTGCCGGACCTCCATCCCGCACCTCAACGAGATTGCCATCAAGTTCGAAGACAAAGGCCTGATCGTGCTCGGCCAGGACGTTTGGGAAAATGACGAGTCCGCCGTCGCTCCGTTCGTCAAAAAGATGGGCGAAAAAATGACCTACCGGGTGGCCCTCGACGACCTGGAGGGCAGCAAGAAAGGCAAGATGGCGGAAACTTGGATGACCGCCGCGGGACAAAACGGAATTCCGACCGCCTTCCTCGTCGACACCCAGGGACGCGTGGCCTGGATTGGTCATCCGATGACGCTGCCCGAGAAGACCATCACCGACGTGCTGGCCGGAAACTACGACCTCAAAGCCGCTGCGGCATTGTATCTAAAGGAGAAGGAACAGGAGGTCCTGATGGAAGCGGCCTGGACCGAGATCAGCGCGGCCATGAAGGCCAAAAAGTGGGATGAAGCCACCACCAAGCTCAATGCCTTCGCGGAACTCCTTCCCGACGATCAACGCGGCGGACTAGATCAGGTCCGTCTCGACATTCTCTTCAACAAGAAGGACTACCCGGCTGCCTACCAACTGGTGGCCAAGCTGGCTGAGGCCGCCAAGGACCAGCCGATGTTCCAGAACGAACTGGCTTGGAAAATCCTGACCGACACCACGCTGGAGCAGCGGGACTTGGCGTTGGCGGAGAAAATCGCCAACCAAGCCAATAAAGGTTCCCAGGGCGAGAATGCGTCGATTCTCGATACGTTGGCCCGGGCCTTGTTCATGCAGGACAAGAAGGCCGAAGCCATTGCCATTCAGGAGAAGGCTGTCGCCAAGGCGGACGACCAGATGAAGAAGTCGCTCGAAGCCACCCTGGAGAGTTACCGCAAGGGTGAGCTGCCCAAAGCGGAGTAATCTGCCAACTATGGATTGCGGCAGACCTTCTGCCGCTTTCCCACGAGCGAGGCGCCAACAGCAATCGACACGTCCCTTCCACTCGCGCCTGGGGGGAAAGCGGTAGCATGGGCTCATGGGCTCCCGCACTCCAAAGAAAGGTCCGTCCCTACCGCTGCCGGTGGGGCGATCCTCCGCGGGGCCGTGCGCAGGTGGACTTCCCACGCGTCAATTCGCCGGGACACGAACGGCTCGGTGGAACCTCGCCCTACCCGCTTCCCGCTCAGCCTTCAGCTTTCCCTAGGTGGGGCGACGCTCCGCGGAGCCGTACGTGGGTGGACTCCTGAAGCGACAATTCGCCGAGACACGAACGGCTCGGTGGAACCTCGCCCTACCCGCTTCCCGCTCAGCCTTCAGCTTTCCCTAGGTGGGGCGACGCTCCGCGGAGCCGTACGTGGGTGGACTCCTGAAGCGACAATTCGCCGAGACGCGAACGGCTCGGTGGAACCTCGCCCTACCTGCTTGCCCCTCCGCCTTCAGCTTTCCCTAGGTGGGACCACCAAAGCTCCGGTTGGCCTCGCTGCACTGGCCAACCGGGGACGGCCCAGCGGTCCGACCCTACCATTCCACTGAACACCGTTCAGCGGAAGAGCTGGGGCGCGAATTCGATCAGATACTCGCGCCACTTGTCCCAAGTGTGGCCGCCGTCGGTCTCGCGGTAGACCACGTCGAATTTGTGGCTTTTCAGCATCTCAACCGTCTTGCGGGATGTTTCCACCAAGAAGTCGTCCTTGCCGGTCCCAAACCAGAACAGCTTCAGACCGTTCTTCAACTGGGCGTCGTCCAGCTTCACCCGGTACTTCTCTTCAAAGGTCGGCCCCGCCGGCGCCGGAGCACCCGGCCGCTGCACAATTCCAAAGATTCCGGAACTGAAGACGCCCAGATACGCGAACTTGTCCAAGCTCGGGATACCGATGTTCAGTGTGTGCGCACCGCCCATCGACAGACCCGCCAATGCCCGGTTTGCCCGATCCGTCTTCACCCGATAGCGCTTCTCAACCAGCGGCATGATGTCGGCTTCAAACTCCGGTTCGAATTCCCCGGACATTGAACCACTGCCAAACCGGAACGGCCCGGTGTGTCCGTGCGGCATCACCACGACCATCGGCTTGGCTTTGCCGGCGGCGATCAGGTTGTCGAGAATGATCCCCGCGCGACCCACCGTGCTCCACGAGTCGTCCGAATCGAAGGCCCCGTGCAACAGATAGAATACCGGGTACGTCTCTGACCCAGCCTCGTAGCCCGGGGGCGTGTACACGTGCATCCGGCGGAACTTCTTCAAGGTCGGCGACCAATACGTGACTTCCGCCACGGCTCCGTGCGGGACGTCCTGGGTGTCTTGCAAAGCGTCGCCCGGCACGTGAACCAAACTCCAGGAATTCTCATTCGACTCGCTCGTTTTGGGATTCCGCGGATCTAGAACAGCCACCCCGCCAACGGTAAACTGATAGCGGTACGTTCCGGCCGGCACCGGACCGAAGGTGATTTCCCAGACCCCGTTAGTACCCTTGGTCAGGTCCTTCCCCTGCCCCAGACCGGGCAAATCACTGCCTCCCAGCTTCACCGAGGTGGCCTCGGGAGCCAGCAGACGAAAGGTAATCTTGCGGTCGGCCCCGACCTCCGGGGACGTGATAGGCGTGGCATTGGGACGTTGCGCCATGGCCGCGACAGTGAAAATCCAGCCGGCCACCAGGGCCAGCCCCAAGCGAGTGAGATTCATATGGAAATCAGGAACGAGCGGCAGACCGGCCGGAATCGATCTGGTTACGGGAGCGCATGGCGCAGCTGAGAGCTGAGAGCTGAGAGGCAGAAGCGGTAAGCGGTAAGCGGTAAGCGGTAAGGACGCGAAGCTATGGAGTGCGGCAGACCTTCTAGACCTTCTAGCCAGAAGGCCTGCGGCACTCCATAGAAGAGCCCGTCCCTTTCCTGTTTTCATGTTTTCCAGATTCGTCTTTCCCCTCCTCCGCGAGCTCCGCGCCCTCCGCGGGAGATTTTCGGATGTTTTGCGGCGCGTTGAGACAGGCAGGAGGTGTGGAGTGATTCGACGCGTCACCCGGCGGGACGGAAAGCGGTAGCTTCACTGCGTGGCGCGACCGCACTCCAAACGCTTCGCGCAAAGCCGACCGGTTTCGAACTTCACAAGCAAAAGCTCCGGTGGGCGTGCGTGATTGGATGGCGCCTCCTGCCGTCGGCGGCTACGCGGTCAAACCTCGCCCTGCCGGGCAGCCAAAGCACCGATTCTCCCCATCCCGCTTTCGCCCCTTCACCCTCTCTCGTCTCCCAGTCCCTTTCCTGTTTTCATGTTTTCCAGATTCGTCTTTACCCTACCGCGAAGTCGTTGAGCGTCGAATGACCGGAACATGGTCGTCTCCCAGTCTCCCCCCCTTTCTCCCCCTCTCCTCCCGCCCTCGCATTTGCTTTGAATGTCTTTCCCCAAGGAAGGACGTGAAAATCGGCTCACTTCCCGTCAGCCTTTCTGAAATCCCTGAAGGGTCGCTCCGGATTCGGTCAGCCCTTTCGGGAGTGTGGCTATGACGTTTTCCTGGATTCGTTCCACCGTTGCTTTCGTCTCGCTCGCTCCGCTCATGTTCAGCGGGGCCCGGGCGGCGGATTCTGCGCTATCCCAGCGCTTCGCCAGCGACCTGCAACCCCTGCTGAAACAGTACTGCTACGACTGCCATAACGCCGAGAAACACAAGGGCGACCTCGATCTCACCCGCTTCGCCACGGTGGAATCCATGTTTCCCGAGCCGGTCATCTGGGAGGGCGTGATCGAGCAACTTCATCTCGGGGAAATGCCCCCGAAGGATCATCCGCAACCCACCGCCGCCGAACGCGACCGGTTGTCCGAAGGAGTTTCGGCCACGCTGGATGAAGCCGCCCGCAAATACGCCGGCGATCCCGGCCCGGTGGTCCTGCGCCGACTCAACAATGCCGAATACACCTACACCCTGCGCGACCTGACCGGCGTGGACTCTTTGGACCCGGCCCGGGAATTCCCCGCCGACAGCGCTGCCGGCGAAGGCTTCATGAACACTGGGAACGCCCTGGTAATGTCGCCAGCCTTGCTCACCAAGTATCTCGACGCCGCCAAGGAGGTCGCCAGCCATGCCGTCCTGCTGCCCGATGGACTACGCTTCTCCCCGCAGAATTCCGAACGCGATTGGACCGATGAAAACCTCGCCCGCTTGCGCGCCTTCTACCGGGAGTTCGTGGTGGAATCCGAGGACGGCGGGCGTCTACCCGTGGAGGCCTATCTGGCCGCCACCCTGGCCGAACGGGGGGATCTTCGGACGGGGACGACCACCCCGGCCCTGGTGGCGCAGAAGCGCGGCCTGAATGCGCGCTACCTCACCACGCTGTGGCAAACCCTGAACGCCCCGCCTTCGGGATCCCTGCTCCTCGATTCCCTGCGCCAGCGTTGGTCCCAGGCTCAACCCGCCGACGCGCCGGCTCTAGCGGCTCAGGTGGCGGAGTGGCAACGAGCGCTCTGGAAGTTCAATTCCATTGGCCATATTCGACGGCATCTGGGCGGGACGGACGGACCCGCTTCGTGGATGGAAGCCGTCAGTCCTTCCGCTACCCAGGCCGAGGTCCGCCTCAAACTGACGCCCGCGACCAATTCCCAGGATGTCGTGCTCTATCTGGCCGCCGGGACCGCCGGGGATGGCGCGACTCAAGACGTCGTGATCTGGAAGGATCCGCATCTGGTCATTCCCGGACGTCCGGCACTGCCACTGCGGGACGTTCGCCGCTTTGCCCAGGACCTGTCCGCCCGCCGGGAACAGGTCTTCCGCTCGGCCGCGCCCTGCCTCGCCGCCGCCGCCGAAGCCAGCCAATCCCCCGGATTCAACCTCGCCGCACTCGCGCAGAAGCATGCAGTGAACGCCGAGGTTCTGGGCGCCTGGCTCGATTACCTGGGCATCGGAACGAATTCCCAGGTGAAGGTGGAGTTGCTGACCAGCCAAATTCCGAAGAGCGGCAACTACGACTTCATTCAAGGCTGGGGCAGCGATGAGACGCCGCTGCTGATCGCCAACGCCTCCACCAATTCCGTCCGGGTACCGGGCAACATGAAGGGCTCGGCCGTGGCGGTTCATCCTTCCCCCACCTTGAACATCGGAGTGGGCTGGCGCAGTCCGCAGTCCGGTCCAGTGCGGGTGGAAGCCATCGTCACCCACGCCCATCCGGAATGCGGCAACGGCGTCACCTGGTCGCTGGAACTACGTCGGGGCGCCGTCCGCCAACGATTGGCCACCGGCGTCTCCCAAGGCGGAAAACCCGTGGTGGTTCCGCCGGTGGACGGGCTTGCCGTTCAGCCCGGCGACCTGATTTCGCTGCTGATCGGACCGCGCGATGGCAATCACTCGTGCGACCTGACGGACGTCCAGTTCAAGATTCGAGGAACGCAAGAATGGGATCTCTCCGCCGATGTCTCGCCCCACGTCCTGGCGGGCAATCCGCACGCGGACCGGTTTGGAAATCCAGAGGTCTGGAGCTTCTACACCGAACCCGTTTCTGGCGGCACCGGCACAGTCATTCCTGCCGGATCGCTGCTGGCCCGTTGGCAGGGAACAGCCGAACCCAGCGCCCGCCGACCGCTTGCCGCCGAAGTGCAATCGCTGCTGACCCAAGGTCCCACCGCAGCGACGCCCGCACCGGATGTCGAACTGTACCGACAGCTTTCCGCGCTGGGTGGACCGCTGTTCGCCGGGATTCGCCTGTCCGACGCTCCCGCCCCAGCGGCTAGTGGCGATTGGGGCTTGGACGCAACCCGCTTTGGTCAGGGAATCCAGGGCATCCCGGTAGGCGCCACCGACCTGCTGGTGCGCGCTCCGGACATCACCGAGGTGCGTCTACCAGCAGACCTGGTGGCCGGCTGTGAATTCGTAACGACCGGGATCCTGCATCCGGCTGCCGGCGCGAACGGCAGCGTTCAATTGGTCGTCCAAACCACCCGACCGGAACTGACCCAACTCCGGCCCGGCACGCCGGTGGTCACCCTGCCGGAGAGCGCCGCGCGCGGCCGGGCGGAACAGTCCTTCGAGGACTTTCGCCAACTGTTCCCCGCCGCGCTCTGTTACACCCGCATCGTTCCCGTCGACGAAGCGGTGACGCTCACGCTCTACTACCGCGAAGATCAGGCGCTCCAGCGTCTGCTGCTCACCGAGGACCAGGTCCAGCAGCTGAACCGTCTGTGGGATGAACTGCTGTTCGTCAGCCGCGAACCCGTGCTGTTGCAGTCGGCCTTCGAGCAAATCTACGAGTACGCCACCCAGGATCGACCCGACATGGTCAAGTCGTTCGGGCCGATGCGCGAACCCGTAACCCAGCGGGCCGTGGCCTTCCGTCAGCGCGAACGCGAATCCGAGCCAGCCCAACTGGAGGCCGTCCTGAAGTTTGCCGATCAAGCCTTCCGTCGTCCGCTGACCACCGCAGAAGACCAGGAGCTCCGAACGCTGTACCAAAAATTGCGCCAGGAGGAACTCAGCCACGATGAAGCCATCCGACTGACCCTGGCCCGGGTGCTGGTGGCCCCGGCCTTTTTGTATCGCCTCGAGCAGCCCGGTCCGGGAGTTAAACCAACCCCGGTCAACGATTGGGAGCTCGCCACCCGCCTAAGTTACTTCCTCTGGTCGTCTGCCCCGGATGCCGAACTCCGCCGACTCGCCGCTGCCGGGCAGTTGCGCGATCCCAATGTTCTGGCCGCCCAGGCCCGGCGCATGATGCAGGATCCGAGGATTCGCCGGCTGGCGGAGGAGTTTGGCGCCGCTTGGTTGCATCTGCACGGCTTCACCACGCTGGATGAAAAGAGCGAACGCCATTTCCCGACCTTCGCCGCACTCCGCGAGTCGATGTACGAGGAGTCGATCCGCACCTTCACCGACCTCTTCCAAAACAACCGCCCAGTAACGAGTCTGCTGGACGCCGACTACACCTTCGTCAACGAAGCGCTCGCCGCCCATTACGGAATCCCCGGCATCACCGGAACGGAATGGCGACGGGTGGACGGGGTCCGGGCCTACGGACGCGGCGGCGTGCTCGGCCAGGCCGCCATTCTGGCCAAGCAATCCGGCGCGTCCCGAACCAGTCCGATTCTACGCGGCAACTGGCTGTGCGAAACCCTGCTCGGCGAGAAATTGCCGCGGCCACCCAAGGGCGTGCCAGTGTTGCCCGAAGAACCCCCGGCGGGTCTGAGCGAACGTCAGCTCACCGAACGCCACAGCAGCGATCCCAAGTGCGCCGGCTGTCATGTGCGTGTGGATCCCTACGGATTCTCCCTGGAGGCTTACGACGCCATCGGGCGCTTTCGCACCAACGACGCTTCCGGTCTGCCGATCGACGCCCACGCCAAGCTGGCTGATGGCACCGAATTCGTCGGCTTGGATGGTCTGCGCAACTACCTGGTTCAGCAGCGTCAGGACGCCTTCCTGCGGCAGTTCTATCGCAAGCTGCTCGGCTACGCCCTCGGTCGCAGCGTGCAGCTGTCCGATAAACCCTTGATTGCCGATCTGCAGAAGACGCTCGCGGCCCAGAATTATCCGGCGGCCACCGCCGTCGAATGGATTGTGCGAAGTCCGCAGTTTCGCGAAGTGCGCGGACGTGATTTCGTGACCCAGAACTGATTCCCAGAACCGTTTCCCATGAGCTCCTATCGTTTCTCTCGCCGGACCTTTCTCCGCGGCCTGGGTGTCACCATGGCCCTGCCCTGGATGGAATCCCACACGGTCTGGGGCGATGAGCCGCCCGTCGGACTCAAGCCCGCCAGCGAAGCCCCGGTCCGCATGGCGGTGCTGTTTTCCGGCAATGGGTTTCACTCCAAAGAATGGTGGGCCAAAGGCGAAGGCCAAAGCATGGAACTCGGACGCGTGCTCGCCCCGCTCCAGGAACATCGGAAGAAACTGGTGTTCATCCGCGGGCTCTACAACGCCGAGGCCCTGAAGGGGAACATTCACAGCTCGCAGACGGGCAATCTCCTCTCCGGCGCTCCGCTCGCTTCCGGCGGCGAGATTCGTTCGGGCACGAGCATCGATCAGGTGCTCGCCCAGCGGTACGGACGCTCCACCAAAGTGCCCAGCCTGGTCCTCGGCTGCGAGAAGTCGAATCCGTCGGTGCACAAGAACTATTCGATGCTTTACAGCTCGCACATCTCGTGGAGCTCGCCGACTACGCCGACTCCGCTGGAGCTTTATCCCGCATTGGCGTTCGACCGGTTGTTCAAGGACGAAGTCAACCGAGGCGATCAAAGCGTGCTCGATGCGGTTCTCGAGGATGCCCAGGATTTTCGCCGCCAGATCAGCGCCCACGATCAACGCAAACTCGACGAGTACCTCGACTCCGTCCGCGAAGTGGAACTGCGGATTGAGCAAGCCGGCAAGAAGGGCGAACTCCAAGGCTGGCGCCCCACGCTGTCGGCGCCCAACATTCCCCGCCCGCCCAACGGCATTCCCCAGGACATCGCCGAACACATGCGGCTGATGAGCGACATCCTCGTGCTGGGATTCCAGACCGACACCACCCGTCTGGCCACGCTGAAGCTCAACAACGATCACAGTTCCCTGCGGTTCCCGAATCTCGGCGTGGATTACATGATTCACCACCTGTTGTCCCACAGCGACACGGAGGATTGGCTCAAGGTGAATCAGTTCTTCATCCAGCAACTCGCCTACATCGCCGGCAAACTCGACGCCATCCAAGAGGGTGACCGAACGTTGCTCGACAACTCGATGTTGCTGTATTGCTCCAGCATGATGACCGGCAACCACAACAACGATCAGTTGCCGGTCCTGATGCTCGGGGGTGGCGGCGGGAAGATTCAGGGTGGCCGCATCCTAGACTACACCGGCAAGCCCGACCGCCAGATGTGCAATTTGTACCTGTCGATGATGGACAAGTTCGACGTCCGCCTCGACCGCTTCGGCGACTCCACCGGCCGCCTCGCGGAGATCTGACCTACGGAGGGGTTCCCGCGGAGGACGCGGAGTTCGCGGAGTTGAAGACCGGGGTTTTCCTCTCAGCTCCCACTGGTGGGGCGACGCTCCGCGGAGCCGTTCCCTCGTGGAGTAGCTCCGCTCAATTTCGCCCTAACGCGCCGAATTGAATCTCCCCCGCCGCCCCCCCACGCGCCCCAAAAGCGCCAGAGGGCTGGCGCAGTCCAAACGCTTCCCGCTTGCCGCTTCCCGCCTACCTCTCAGCTTCTTCCCTGGTGGGGCGACGCTCCGCGGAGCCGTTCCGTCGTGGACTCCCGACGCGTCATTCGCCGGGACACGAACGGCTCGGTGGAACCTCGCCCCACCGTTAGAAAACCAGGAGAGGAACCACGAATCCCTCGGAAGAAGCACGAATGGGTGGGGAATGGAGAGAGACCGCCGGAAGCGACTGCCTTTCGCCCTACCTCTCAGCTCTCAGCTTCTTCCCTGGTGGGGCGACGCTCCGCGCTTCCCGCTTCCCGCTTCCCGCTTCCCTCTCAGCTCTCAGCTCTCAGCTAGCTCCGGCATCACCCCTCGACTTGTCAGGTCATCAGCGGCGTGAATAGGATGGCTCATGACCCAATCAGCCGTCTTGGTCGTCGGCGCCGGACCCGTCGGGCTTTCGACCGCCTTGGCCCTGGCTCGTCAGGGAACTCCGGTGCGGATCGTCGACTCCAATTCCGGTCCCACCTCCCTCTCCAAGGCCATCGTAGTTTGGCGCCGGACGCTGCTCACCCTCGATCCATACCTGCCCGTTGATCAACTCCTGCGCCTGGGCATCGAAGCCCGGGGCGCCCGCTTCTTCGATCAGGGACGGTCCGTCGCCGCCCTGCCGTTTGCTGGACATGGCCACGGGTTGCCCGCCGGATTGCTCCTCCCGCAGTCGCGATTGGAAAAGGTCCTGATCCAAGCGCTCGCCGAGGTCGGAATCACCGTCGAGCGTCAGACCTTGCTCAAGTCGTTCACGCAGTCGCCCGAGGGCGTTCAGTGCGTCATGGAACGGACTTCCGGCACCGAAACGTGGACCGTGCCCTTTCTGATCGGTTGCGACGGCGCCCATTCCCAGGTGCGGCACACCCTCGGTTTGGACTTTGCCGGCGAATCCGTCGCCCAACGCTGGCTCCTGGGCGACATCGATATTGAAGTGGTGGATGGGATCAATCCCCGGGCCGCTGCCGATGCGCGCGAAGCCGACATTGAGCCCGGTTGGATCTATATCGATAGCTCCTCCCATGGCGCTCTGGCGCTGTTCCCGATCGAACCCGGCCGCTACCGCCTCATCGTGGACGGAGGTCCCGCCGACCCCGCGACGCCCCGGTGCGACCCCACCTTGGAGGATCTGCAGGCGGCTTTGCATCAGCGCACCCGTCTGCAGTGGCGAGCCCTTCGCGCGCATTGGCTTGCTGACTTTCGAGTGAACGAGCGGCAGGTAGCCCAGTATGTTCAAGGTCGGGTCCTTTTGGCCGGCGACGCCGCTCACGTTCACAGCCCGGCCGGCGGACAGGGAATGAACACCGGGATTCAAGACGCCCTGAACTTGGCCTGGAAGGTTTCCCTCGTGCACTCGGGAGAGGCCGGGCCGGAACTGCTGCAAACCTACCATCAGGAGCGCCACCCCGTTGCGGCCCGGGTGATCCGCATGTCCGGGCGAATGCTGCGGGCGGGCATGGTGACCAACGCCGTTGCCCGACACCTGCGGGACTTGGTGATGTCAGTAGCCCTGCACGTACCCGCAGTCCGGGAACTGGCCACCGATGCCTTGTCGGAGGACGACATTCACTATCATCACAGCGACTTGGTGGAAGCGACGTTGGGTTCGTCCCTGGCGGCTTCGGGTCACGCCTTCCCTGAAGCCCAGGTGGAACTCAACGGACAATTGCGCCCCGCCACTGACCTGCTGCGCGGCGAACCCGGAACCTTGGGAACTCTCATTCTGGAGGCCTCCGCCCGCGCCGAAAATTGGCCGATGCACCTTGGCCATCGACCGCTGGCGGTCCGCCATCTGGGACCGAACCTGCGCGACGTCTCCGGAAAGCTGCGGGCCATTCTGCATTTGGATTCCGGTGAAGGTCTGCTGGTCCGACCCGATGGCATCATCGCCACCCGCGGGACTGCCGCCGACGCCCACCGCTGGTTGCGCCGACACTTCCGTTCCGCGTCACCGACTACCGCCTGAGCAGGGATCCGCTCAAAGGTCCAGTCGCTTGGGACCAATCAGGCTCCAAGCCTGAGCAATCCGTCCGTCGCGAACCTCATACAGCATGATCAGCTCCAGCGTACCCGGACCTTCCGGAAACGTCCGGGTCACGGTCTCGTGATCCACCACGAAGTTGCCCATGACCATGCGTTGGCGGAGGTGCGCGTGCAGATTGGGTTCGGCGAAGCGGGCCGCGAATCGTTCCCGCAATGCGTCGGCGCCTTGGGCCACCAAGCGATTGGGATGTTCCCACAACGACGCATCGGGCGCATAAACCGCCAACAGTTCACCGAGGTTCCGGCCGTTGTAGGCATCCAACTGGCGTTGCACGACGACTTCTGGTTCCGCAGAGGGCGACATGCCTCTAGCTCGCGGCAAAGGGACGCCCTCAGCAATCCCAATACGTTCGGCTCTGGGGCCGGCGCTTGAGGGTCGCGTTCAGGGAACGGCCCGGAAGAATCGCAGGACGCCCTCCGTAGTGGAGACGCGATGCGGACTCGTCGCCCCAGGCACAGCCACGAAGGGACCATCAGGCGAGGGAGCTGACTCCAAACGGCCGAGGAAGTTGACGACCAAGCTACCGGCGGGCTCGTTCTCAACGGACAAGGCCGGCCCCGGACCCACATCAAAGACCCAGGAAAACTGTTCCGACCGGCCAATCGATTTGAAATCGACCAGAACAGAATGGCGACCGGCCGTGAGTTCCTGTGGAGGCCGGTAGTTCAGAACCCGGCCACTATCGGTCCTGGGAGACTGAGTCGGTCCCGGAGACGGGGAACGATCGTTCAGGAAGAACTGACTGCTCGTCGGGGTTGATTCCCCCGGCGCGATCTCCACCACAATGGAGGTTCCCGGCGCTACGCCCAAGCTGGAAGGCGGCGGTTCCACCCAAGCCACATAGACCGGACTGGGATTCTCCGAGGTCGCCACCGCCACGAGTTCCATCAGGTTCGGGAGTGGTGCTGCCTTCAGATCCATCACATACGAGACGTTGGCACCGAAGCTGGTTCCATTCGGCGTCAACACGATCGGGCGACCCGCCGCATCGGTCAGCGGAATCAGGGGTGCCTCGGTCCCGGAATCGATCGGACCCGGAACGCGAAACTGGCCGATGGAGTAAGCCACGCCAGCGACGCGAAGCGCCCGAATGAGGGTGGCCTGATTAGCCGAAGCGCGCAGGTAAAGCCGATGGTTTGATTCCATCTTGGGCAACGTCACCGACGCCGATCCCGGTGAAAAAGCCGCCGACACGGACGCGCCATCAGCGGCACCAACGTCAAGCGTCGCAATTACAATTGCAAACAAACAAGCAACGAGGGGAGCCTTGGTATGCATGATGAACTGGGGTTTGATTCGAATTACGGGGAACGGAGCTAGAAAACAATTTACACGTGTAACTGTCAATACCGTTTGTAAACGCTGAGTAATGAACCCGGACCCGGTGGGTGACGCCCAGCTTATCCCTGGTGGGGCAGCTCTCGGTCAGCTCTCAACTCTCCCCGGTGGGGCGACGCTCCGCGGAGCCGTGCGTTTGTGGACTCCCCACGCCTCACCCGCCGAGACGCGAACGGCTCGGTGGAACCTCGCCCTACCAATTCCCGCTTCCGACCTCTCAGCTCTCAGCTTCTCCCCACTCACTTCTTCCCCAGCGCGGCCAGATAGGCGACGAGATCCCGCAATTCCTCCGCGGACAATCCATCCACCAACCCCGCCGGCATGAGCGATCCCAGCTGACGTTGCTCCACCACACTCGAACGCGGCAGGGTTACCGTACGACCACTCAGGTGATCCAGAATCGTCAGAGTTTCGGCCGTCTCGCCCCGCAAATAGCCCTGGTACATGGTGCCGTCCTGCACCACGAGTTCATGTGCCATGAAGCCTTCCTTAACCTCCCGCTGAGGCTCAATCAGGGCTCCCACCACAAACTCCAAGGTCTGGGCGGTTCCCAATGCCCCGAGGTCAGGTCCCACCCGGCCTGGAGTCCCGTCCACAGCGTGGCACGTGGTGCAAGCGAGTTGCGGGGAAGCAAACAACTGCGCTCCGCGAGCGCGATCCGCCGACGCTCGGGCGGCCGCCACGACTGAAGGCACGTCCGCCGCCGACCATGGTTGCTTCCGGACTTCCGGGCTCATGGCCGCAACGAGAAGGAGATTCAAATCCGGCTCATGTCGTCCGTTCCGCGCCAGGACCTCCTGGATCACCCGGGCATTCGCCGCCGCCGGAGGACGTGCTCTCAGGGCCGCCAGAAGGGCGCCCATTCCATTTCGCTGACGAATAAACGCCTGCAAAGCGCTCGCCACGGCTCCGGGGTCAGCAGATCCCTGCCACCACTGAGCGGCCTGTCCGGCAGCTACCTCTAGCTGGAGCGGGACAAGTCCGGCCACTGCCGCGGCCCGCATGGGTCCAGGGAGATCCGAACTGGACAACGTCAGCAACGTTGCGGTGGATTTCGAGCCACCCAACCAAGCCAGTCCTTCGACCGCCGCCACACGTTCCAAAAGGGGTACTGAATCCGACGTCACCAAAGCTTCCAGCGAAGCCCGCAGAGATTCGACTTTCCAGGCTCCGATCAGTTCGCTGGCGGCAGCCCGCACCTCGGGAGACGGCGACTGACTCAACCGCTGCAGCGCGGGCGCTTGGTCACCGTTTGGCACCAACCCGCGCCTTCGGCTCGATTCCGCAGCCTCGCGCAGGCGCCGGGCGTGCAGTGAAGCGTCATAATTCGTGCCCACCGTGAACGACCGCGGCGACAGCAACACACTCAACTCGCCCGGGCCACCCGAAGCCGCGACCACCCCGGACAGCTGACGAATCGTCGGCGCGTCCAACGCCACCTCGCCGATACGCCGCAATCGGCCCGCCGCGTAGCTCACCGAACCCGCCCCGCCTTCCGCCTGCGCGAACGCGGCCGCCTGCTGGGAATTCTGCAGCAACTTCAGTTCTCCCCGTGCTTGAGCCGAACTCCACCACGGCCGCAAGGCCGCAACGCACTGTGTGAACGCGTAGGTCAACGCGGAGTCCATCGGTCGGTCCGCCGCCCGCGCGGCGATATCCATGGCCGCCGCCGTGGGCACATAACTGCACGCCACCACCGCCTCCAACCGCACCCGTGGATGCTCGTCCTGCACGAGGGTCGAAAGCAGCTCGAGCAGCGGAGCGGCTTCCCCCGTCGCCTTAACCGCGTTGACTCCCTCGCCGGCTGGGCTGACGCCGCCTCGGCGGGCCAACTCACCCGCCGCCCGGGCCGCAGCGGCGCGCGCTTCGGGCAACGCACTTGCCACCAGTTGTTGCAGCAGGGGAAGGTCCGTGGTGCCTAGAGCAATCTGGGCACCCAGAACTTCCCATCGGGCCAGTTCGGAACCGGTTCCGGGCAAGGATTGAGCCCACGTCCGCAGGGCTTCCGAGGTGGGCACCGGATCCCGGTCCGCCAAGACCATCCGGGCCATTTGCCGATTCCACCGCTGGTTCGAGGACAACTGCTTCACCACCTCGGGTGTCGCCACGGCACCCAGCGGTGTCCACGTCACCAGCGGACGTCCCTTCGCCGTCACGCGCCAGATGCGACCATTCGCCTTGTCCCGGTTGGGGTCCCGAAAACTGTTTTGGTAATGCCCTATAATCGGATTGTACCAGTCGCACAGATACAACGCGCCATCCGGACCGAAGCGCACATCCACGATACGGAACGCGGTGTTCGTCGACTCCACAAGCGGCGGCAGCCGTTCCGCCTTGAAGGTGGATCCGTCCGGAGTCAGACGGAACCGTTCCACCGTGTTTTGCAGATAGCCTCCCGACACCACCTCGCCCTGATTCGCGGTTGGCCAGTGGGTGTTCTCCACAAAATCAGCCCCGCCAAACTTCCGTCCCTGATTCCAGATCGACCGCTGCTCGAGAAAATGATCGGTCGCAATCATGGCCTGCGTCAGGTGATAGACTCCATGTCCGTTCCCCGCGAAGACGAACGGTTGACCCCACGCATCGAAGGCGGTTCCGAACGGATTGTGGGCACCCATCGCGCCGGTCCAGAACGGATCCAACCGCACCTGCCGTGGCCAGAACCGCCACACTCCGGCCTGACGCAACTCCGCCACGCCCCAGGGTGTCTCCACCCGACTCTCGGCGTGCAATCCCTGGGACATCATCAGTTCCCCCAGCGGTCCCCAGCAGAACGAATTGATCGTCTGATGCGTGTCGCCCGTACCAAAGCCCCGCAGAACGACCCGTCGTTCATCCGCCTTGCCATCGCCATTGGTGTCCCGCAGATGCAGCAGCTCGGTTGCCGCGCCAACGTACACCCCGCCCTGCCCCAACTCGAGTCCGGTGGGAATGTGCAAGCCACCGGCAAACACCGTCGAACGATCCGCTCTTCCGTCGCGATCGGTGTCCTCCAGCACGACCACCTGATCATCCGGTTCCTCGCCCGGCTTGATCTGCGGATACACCGTGCTGCCGACCACCCACAGACGTCCGTCGGGATCGAACCGAATTTGAATCGGTTTGCGCACACCCTCCTTCTCGGAGGCGAACAGGTTGACCTCGAATCCATCAAGGACCCGGAACGAGGCTTGTTCCTGCGCCGGATCCGACTGACCTCGGACCAGCGGACCCGTCAGCAGGGCCAAAATAAGAACCACGCGCTTCATTGAGAAATGCTTTTCTGGCGGAGGGCAGCTGCCCGTTGGGCCACCTCGGACTCGGCCGCTTGCAACAACGGCACGAACTCCTCCATCTCTTGGGGAAACCAGCGAATGGACCGATCCCGATGATCCCGACTGCTCGCCTGTTCGGTTCGGTCCCCGGCGAGAAAGGCCCAATTGGTGGGACGCGAGTAGCGGAACCAAATCTTGTTCTTGGCGATGACGGCTTCCCGCAAGGCTTCAACATCCTTGCCACCCGGCTGAACGGTGTACTCGGCCACCAACGCACCACGGCGGTCCGCGAGATCGAAAAGCGCAATCCAAGCCGCTATAGCTCGCTGGGAATCCGCTGTGGGCTGAACCCCGTCCTCCGTGCTCCAAGGAAACGGTGGCTCACCCTGATTTCCAAATACATTAATCACGCGCAGGTCCTGCCGGGTCCCGATCCGCTCCACGGCGTTGATATACAATCGCAAGTTTCGATTCCGCGCGGCCACGGCTGCCGCATCCAAAGGCCCGCCTCCGCCGAACGGCGTGGGCGTCAGCAACACCACCTGCGGAACGACCTTCCGCACGTCCTGAATCAGCGTCTCATAAGCGTTCTCAAATTCCTCGACGCCAGCCGCTCCCGCCAGCGACTCCATCTGGCCGAATTGCATCAGGACGGCGGTGGCGCCGATGGATTTCAGCTGTTGATCCAACCCGGGATAATTGAGGGGGCGGGGTCGAGCGAACACCGTGTCACCTTCCCACGACAGATTGCGAAACCGGGTTCCCTTCCCTTGCTCCCGAAGCACGTAATAGGTCTCCAAGTAGCCCGCTTCTGAAGCGGCGACCAATTGCGAGCCACCGATCAGCGCCACCACGCCGGGAACTCGTTCTGCGCCGAGCGCGCTGAGCACACCGAGCCAACCCAAAAGTCCGAAAACGAGGACACGCATGGCGAGTAGAGGCGCAAGACTGCCGAACTCCCTCACCCTTGACCATCCCCAGAATCAAGCGAACCCGGGAAAAGCGTGAGGGCGTGAGGGCGTGAGGGCGTGAGGGCGTGAGGGCGTGAGGGCGTGAGGGCGTGAGGGCGTGAGGGGGTGAGGGTTGAGGGGGTGACTGGGAGACTAGGAGACAGAGGAGATGAATCTGGAACGTGGGAGCGATAGGGATGGACCGCCGGGCCGTCCCCGGTTGGCTGGCAAAGCCCGGCCAACCGGCAGTTGCTGGTCAGCGTAAGAAACCGGCAGCACCACCGTCCTTCTCGCTCCAGCCCGCGCGAAGCGTTTGGAGTGCGGTCGCGCAGCGCAGCGAAGCTACCGCTTTTCGTCCCGGCGGGTGACGGGCCAGAGTATTCAGAAACCTCACCCGCCATCCTCGCGCCCCAAAGCGGCAGAGGGCTAGCCCGGATATTTCACACTCTTTCTGCTGCGGCTGGCTGCAAGCCCGTCTGGCGGCGTTGGCCTCGCATTCCTCGCCGGACAGTATGTCCCCATACAGCCCGGTTCGGAATCGCTTCGGCCGCCTTGCCAGACGGGCTTTCGCGGCGCCTCGCGACGAAAGCCTGTGAAATATCCGGGCTCGAGGTCTGCCACACTCCAAACGCTTCGCGGCTCCCGGTAGGGCGAGGTTTCCACCGAGCGTCCCGGCAAATCACGCGTCACCCCTCCACACCCGAACGGCTCCGCCGAGCGTCGCCCTACCGCTTACCGCTTACCGCTTACCGGCCCCTCCCCTTCCGACCTCTCAGCTCTCAGCTCTCAGCTCTCAGCTTTCCCCGACTACCTCGGCCCGTTCATGAACCACATGATGGTTCCGATAATCGCGGCGAAGATGGATCCGGCAATGATGGCGGCCACCAACTGCAACCGATGCTTGCGACGGTTGCTTCGGCCCTGACCGGGCAGGAGGTAGTACCGATGCTCCTCAGGATTGCGCTTTTTGCCGAACCACATGATATCCACGGTGAACGAGCGAGGAGCCTAGGCGGTTCGGGTCACCAGTGGCAATCCGGGACCTACGCGGGTTTGGGGTACCTGCCCAGCCTTCCGAGTGCGTGCGGTCAGGGCTTCTTCGGAGGATCCGTCGGAGGGTTTTCCTCCCCGCCGCGCTGACGCTCCAACGTGTTCAGAACCCCGACCACAAACGACTCGGAATACCCGCTCACAAAGCACCATACTAGCAGCTTGCCCAGATCCTGAACGCCCTTGGGACGCAACCCCAGCACCTCCCGCATGCTCAACCGAAGACCCTCGGCCTCCGGCAAAAAGGTGAAGTTCGGAAACAGATTGCTGGTGAACAGTCCGTGCCCGCCTTCGCCGGTGAGGATTCCCGACATGAAGAGCAGATACGCCACCCCGGCCATCAAGCCGCCATACACCAGCGGCATGTATGTGGCAGGCGAGCTTCGGGCCATTTGGACCACCCCATGATGATCACCCGTCCGCAGACGCCGCAGCAGGGACAGACTCCCGCCCAGCGCTCCCACCAGGATGGACGCCGGCATGGAACCCAGATGTTCCGGTGACAGAAACTGCCCGATCAACACCAGAGCCACGAGTCCCGCCACCAAAACGCCCTGCGCCAGGAAGACGCGGCGCAGCACCAATTCGATCGCGTCATCAAGGGTGTTCATGCTGAAGCCGGAGCCAACCACATCCACATCCCCTGGAGCAACTCCCCTATACCGAGTCACAGTGCATCCAAGAGCTGGCGGATACCCGTCCACGGCACCACCCCACCCCGCTCGCGCGTCTGGGCAACGTCGCCCCCATAGACCAGCCAGGGACGGAGATCAGCTTTTGGCGACTGAGACCGCCAAAAATCCAATCCCTCGAAGAAGTCAGTCGCCACCGTTTTACCGGCCTTGATTTCGATCCCGTGCCAGGTCGTTCCCCGTTCCACGACCGCATCCACTTCGTGACCGTCCTTGTCCCGCCAGAAATACACCGAGGACACATCCCCGCGGTTGGCCAGTTCCTTGATCAGTTCGGAGATAACCCAGTTCTCAAAGAGTCCGCCCCGGAGCGGATGTGCCATCACGTGGCCCGGCTCCCGAATACCGACCAGCCACGAAGCCAAGCCGGGATCGCAGAAGTAAAGCTTGGGAGTCTTGATGATCCGTTTCGACAGATTCCCGAAATGTGGTCGCACCTGAAACACGAGAAAGCTCGCCTGCAACACCGATAACCAGGCCTCCGCCGTGGGCCGGGAGATTCCCGCGTCCGCTGCCAGACTACTCAGATTCACGAGCTGTCCCACTCGGCCAGCACAAAGCTGCAGGAAACGCTGGAACGAGGCCAAGTCCTGAACCTTCAGAGAATGCCGGACGTCACGCTCCAGGTAGGTCGACACATAACTCTTGATCCAGGAAGCCGGGTCTACGGCCCGGTCGTACAGCGGAGGAAAGAGTCCGTTGGCCAGGAGCGAATCCAGGTCTTTGGGTGCCCGGTCGGCGGCCTGAAGCTCTGGCAGGGAGAAAGGGAGCAGGTTCAACATCGCCACCCGACCCGCCAGCGACTGCGTGATGGCCTCCACCAAACCGAACTGCTTCGACCCCGTCAGGATGAACCGGCCCATTCGCCGATCCGAATCCAGTACCCCTTGGAGGTAGGAGAAGATCGAGGGACACCGCTGCACTTCATCCAGCACCGCTCCGTCTTGGAACTGACCCAGGAATCCTCGCGGATCGCTTTCAGCAAATTGTCGTGTGTCCGGATCTTCCAGGCTGGCGTACGGCTTCGTGCCTCCCAATTGCTTGGCCAAGGTGGTCTTGCCCGACTGCCTGGGACCGGTGATCGCCAGCGCCGGAAAGCCTTGAAGAGCTGCCCGAGCGACCGGCAACAGCCGACGTTCAATCATGCCGGCCACCTTAACCTTTTCTGGCTACTCGTAAAGCTCTGTTTACAAATAGCCAACTTTATATAGATCAGGTTTTTACGCTGCATTTTACCAAGATTTCCGCCTCGACGGACGCCGCAAAGGGTTTTCGCAGATTGGCACCGATTCACACAGATTCGCGGGAAGTCTCAAGTTCAACTCAACCAACGACCCTTCGTCTTCCATCCACTGCCAAAACCAATCCCCAACCCAAACTCAACCCGCTTCCCTCCCTGAAATCTGCGTGAATCTGCGTCAATCTGGGGATAAAAAGCCCTTCCGGTGGTGGCCACTCTCTGCCTCGGCGACCCTCCGCAGGCGATAGACCAAGTCGATCCCCTCGTCCGGATCACCCCACGACTCCCAAAGCACCAGGAGGTATCTCATGATGTTTTCTGGCCCGAGAACTTCCGGCGGAGAAGGTCGATCACCGCTCCCGACGAGGTGAGAAGCGTCCAGTAGATGCCGAAGTAGACAAACGCCAAGCCCGTCACGACCGCCACAAAACTCATTTCCCGTGTCCGTCCGTAGAGCAAGACAACAACCAGGAACGTGACGAGCGGAACGGCAAAAACCGGCAGCCAGGCCGGAAAGAACCGCTTCGCGCGAAGCCACGTGAGGAGCACAGAAACCACGAATGCAGCGGTGGAGAAAACCACGGCAAACACCCCTGCCAGGAACATCAACGCGAAGAACTCGGGAATCACGGCTATCGGGTTGTCGATTCCGCCAGCCGCAGTGGCCACCCCCACGACGTAGCAGACAAACGTCACCAGCAGCGTCCCAAGGATCACGACCGCTCCTGCCAGAACGTGTCCAACGACGAACTTCAGACCTGAATGTAAAGTCACCATACGATCGCCGGACTATGCCCCCCGAGCGAAGGCTGCGATCTCCTCAAATCCCGGGAGTTCCGCAATCTCGATGTCCCGGTCGTTGGAGTCCATGGCGTGGTAAGCGGGGGGGCGGGTATCGTTACTGAACCTGAATCACTAACTGCGTGGAGCGTATCGACCACGCAGGGCCTGAAAAGGACCAAGTCGTGCACTGTCAGCCGGAGCCCAAATCCTCCAAGATCTTTTGCATCAGCTTCGCAGAATCCACGCGCAACAGCTTGAACAAAGCCGCAGCAGCGCCGCCTGCCTCCTCGGCCAACAATCCTAGCGTCAGGTGCTCAACTCCGAGAATCGTGTGGTGGAACGCTGCGGCCTCCATTTCGGCTCGCGCCAACGCATTCGTGGCAGACTTGCCAAAGACTAAGCCCTCTTGCCTGATCACTTCCTCAGCCTGGCTTGGATTGATGGACAAATAGCGGTCGACCAATTCAGCAGATAAGCCTGCGTCTTTGAGCACCGTATCGCCGACTCCGCCGTTGAGTGTCAGCAACCCATAAACCAAATGCGCACTCGTGAGCTGCGAATGACTAAGGCGACAATACGACTCCGCCGCATGGTCAATTGCTAACTGACATCGTGGTGTGCGTTCCATGACCTTTGCCGTGTGGGTAATCTCAAACCTCAGGAACCGCTGAGCGAGCAGAGAACAGTAGATGGTATCCGCAGATTGACTCCGATTCCCGCAGATTCTTTGGGAATCCGACTTGTTCAGTGTCTCCCCTTCCCACTCCCCCTCTTTCCCTTCCCCTTTCCTGTTTTCATGTTTTCCAGATTCATCCCCCTCCGCGAACTCCGCGTCCTCCGCGGGAGACCCTTTCCCCGGGGTGTAATCGAGGCGGGTGTCCGTTCGACGCTGACCAGCAAAGGCCGCGTTCCGACGCTGCGCGCGGAAGCGCGGGGACGGACCAGCGGTCCATCCCTACCGAGGAGAAGTTGAGAGTTGAACGTTGAGAGTTGAGAGACCGGAAGTTGGCCGCGTCCCCAAGTCTCGCCCTCCCACTTTCTCCGTCGCCGTCTTCCTCCTTCTAAGAAACTACCGAGGCGGCCGGGGTGTTTGGGGTGAGTTGGAAGCCGAGGTTTTGGGCGGTTTTGTGGAGGTGTTTGAGGACGCGTTGGCGGTGTTTTTCTTCGTACTCTTCGAGGCCCT
>JAFLEF010000068.1 GCA_017309115.1 Verrucomicrobiota bacterium
CTATCGTGCCTCCTCCTGCGCGTCACAGATCACCTGGAAACCTGTAGGATTGGTCCAATCCGACAGATCACCGGGCGCTCTGTTGGTATAGCTGCCGACTCCATAGATCGCCTGGCACTCTGTGGGAAGGGCCCCGGACGACAGGTCGTCTGGTGAACCAAGGCGGGTAATCTAAGGCGAGATCGGATTGGGCTAGAGTAACCTCGCAAGGCGGCAACCTCAGGGACCTGCTCCACGGTGCCCTCCTGGAAGTGATCCTGGTGGAAATTGCGGTTCCCCAATTCAGGCTCCGGCTCTTCAATTGGTTGGTGCTGCCGTTCCTTTCCCCTTACTCACGCCAACGCCTGATCTCGGCGACTGTGACCGCTCTTCTACTCAGAAGTTTAATGCTCACCGGAGTGGCTCACGAACCCCGTTTGCTGCCTGTCATCCCCATGGGTAACGGCGGACTCCAAATCAATGTCGCTCGAAGCGATGGCGCCAGCCTATCCGCCGCTCAAGCCGACGGAATCGACCTGCTCCATTCCACCAATTTGGCTCTGAATCAGTGGTCGCCTCTCACGGCCTCGCGAACGGTGATCAATGGCCTCCTGCACTTGGAACTTCCACACCCGCCCACGCCTTCCTTCTTTCTCGCCCGACAAAACCATTCGGCACCCCTTTCGGTCCACTCCGCTGCCACCTTGCGGGAAGCCGTCAATACCGCTCGACCCGGCTCCCGTATCCTCCTCGCCCCAGGAACCTACACCGGCGGCTTCGCCTTCCCTCAACTCCGAGGTCAGGAGGGAGCCCCCATTATCATCGCTGCCGCTGATCCCCTTAATCCTCCCGTAATTCAGGGCGGCGCCAACGGGATCCAACTTTCCGCTCCAGAATGAGTGGAACTCCAGGATCTCGTGTTCACCGGCGCCACGGGAAACGGGCTGAACATCGACGACAGCGGAGCGCGCGAAACACCCGCCCGACATCTGGTGCTGCGTCGCCTCCGAATCACTGACGTAGGACCCACCGGCAATCGCGATGGCATCAAGCTTTCCGGTGTCACTGACTTCCGCATCGAAGGTTGCACGGTCGAGCGCTGGGGCACGGGAGGATCCGGCATCGACCTGGTCGGCTGTCATCGGGGACTGATTGAAAGCAACGTTTTCCGACATCTGCCAGCGGCCTCCAACGGGGGCGCCAATGGTGTCCAAGCCAAAGGAGGGAGCAGTGCCATCGTCATTCGGCGGAATCGATTCGAGAACACCGGAGCGCGCGGCGTGAATCTTGGCGGCAGCACCGGCCTGGAATTCTTCCGACCGCCGCTCGTCGATGGGCAGGTTCATTGGGAAGCCAAGGAACTGCGCGTCGAGGGCAACACCTTCCTCGGCAGCACAGCTCCCATCGCATTTGTCGGGGTTTCCAACGCCGTTGTCCGCTTCAACACGATTTATGTCCCGGAACGTTGGGTGATCCGGATACTTCAGGAAAACACCGCCGCCGGATTCGGACCGTGTCGCGAAGGAACGTTCACCGACAACCTCGTGGTCTTCCAATCCACCCAGTGGTCGGCCGGCGGCGTCAACGTGGGCGGCAACACCACTCCGACCACCTTCCAGTTTGCCCGCAATTGGTGGTATTGCCTCGATGTTCCGGCCCGCAGTCGTCCCACCCTGCCCACGACGGAAACCGACGGAACGTATGGTATTTCTCCCCAGTTCCGCGATGCCACCGCCGGGGACTTGCGAATGCAACCCGGCAGCCCGGCCGCCGCAGTCGGAACCGAAGCACTTCCTTAAGTCCTAACTGACATCCGGCTCTTGTCTTGGCCGAACTCAGGACATTCCCCGTCCTCAATCGAAGCCGCTACCCGGACTGTAAACTTGTTAGCGCTCCGCCACAAAGCTCTCTGCCAGCGCAATGGCCTTCCGCATCGCGAGCGACTTATTGACGGTCTCCTCGTATTCGGCTTCCGGTGTGGAATCATTGACCCAGCCGCCACCGGCCTGCACATAGGCCCGCCCGTTCTTCACTAGGGCCGTACGAATCGTGATGCAGTGGTCCGCGTTTCCGTTGAAACTGAAGTAACCTACGCAGCCGCCATAGGGACCACGGGTGGTGCCTTCCAACTCCGAGATCAATTGCATCGCCCGGATTTTCGGAGCTCCGCTGAGCGTGCCGGCGGGGAAGGTGGTGCGCATGAGGTCAAAGGCACTGTGGGTCGGAGACAACATCCCGTTCACCTGCGAAACGATGTGCATCACGTGGCTGTACCGTTCGATGATCATCAGGTCCTTGACTTGCACCGAACCATATTCGCAAACACGCCCGATGTCGTTTCGCGCGAGGTCCACCAACATCACGTGTTCGGCACGTTCCTTGGGATCGGCGAGCAACTCCTCGCTCAGGGCCTTGTCCTCGGCCACGGTCTTGCCCCGACGCCGGGTGCCGGCGATCGGACGAATCTCCACCTGGCGGTCCACACAGCGCACATGCAATTCCGGTGAGGCTCCGACCAACGCCATGCCCTCGAGCTCAAGCAGGAACATGTAAGGAGAAGGGTTTACCGTGCGAACAGCGCGGTACACGTCGAGCGGCGTGGCCTTGATGTCGGCACTGAATCGCTGTGATCCGACCACCTGAATGATGTCGCCGGCGGTGATGAATTTCTTCGCCGTGAGCACGTTTGCCTCAAACTGACTGCGGGACGTGTTGGAAACGAAGTCGACCGCTGGCGGTTCCACCGGCAGTTGCACGGGCGCCGGTTCAAACGGCTGCTTGAGCAGTTCCACCAAACGATCGATCTCGCCTACCGCGTCCTCATAGGCCTCGCTGGCCGGACGGCCGGGTTCGATGACGGCATTGACCAGAACCGTCAACGTCTGGGCCACGCGATCGAAAATGAGCAATTCGTCGGCGATCAGGAAATAAAGCGTCGGCGTGTCGAGCTCGTCCTGCGCCGGCCGGGGCACCACCGGTTCCACGTCGTGAATGAATTCGTAACCGATGAAGCCCACGGCTCCACCAGTGAAGCGCGGCAGTCCCGGGAGATCGACGGGCCTAAAGCGTGCGAGCACCTGCTCAACCACCTGGAGTCCATCGGCCACATGGCCCGCACCCGGTTCCCGGGATACCTCATGGCGCTGGGTCATTCGGCCGTTCTCCCACACTTCGACATGACGCCCTTGCTGGCGGATCACGGACCGGGGATTGCAACCGACAAAGGAATAGCGGCCCAAGTGTTCGCCGCCTTCGACCGACTCAAACAGGAACGATTCCCCCTGACCGCGCAATTTCCAATAGGCCGACAGCGGCGTCTCGAAGTCGGCAAGCAGCCGGCGGGTGACGGGGATCAAGTTGCCCCGTTCCGCCAGTTTGAGGAATTCACTCAGCGAAGGTGCGTCCATAACGGTCCGACGCGAAACCTACCCGGGACCCCTCCCGGGAAGCCAGAGGGGAAACGTCCGGGAGTGAATCCTCACTTCCCTTCGCTCAGAACGAGGGTTTCGGGCGCCAGCGACGGACTTCGGTCACCAGGAACCGTTCCACCAGATCAGCCGCGCGGTTGAGTCCGTCAGCCTGGGCAATTTCCTGCTGAAACCGCCGGGCGACGTTCCGATAGGACGGATTCTCCAACACCTTCCGCACGGCAACGCGCAGACGAGCCTCAGTCAGGCGTTTCACGGGCACGAATTCTCCGGCGCCCAGGTACTTCACCCGCGACGCCACACCGGGTTGATCGTTGGCAATGGGAATGGCCACCAGAGGCACCCCCTCCCGCAGACTCTCCAGGGTGGTGTTCAGGCCAGCGTGGGTGATGACCAAATGAGCCCGCCGCAACAATTCCAATTGGGGAGCGAACTTCACCACCAGCGGATGGCCCGGGAGGCCCGGCCAGTCCGGAGCCTGGGCCGATCCCAGTGAAATCACGAGTTGCGCGTCCAGGCCCACACAGGCGGCGGCGATGGTTCGGAAGACGTCATAGAGCCGATTCTGCAGCGTTCCCAACGAGGCGTAGATCAAGGGACGGCCGTTTAGGCATTCCCAGGGAAAGGTCACGGGAATCCGGGCGTCGGGCAGCGTCCAGGGACCGGTAAAACGAAAGCAGTCCGGGAACCGTCGCCCGGGAAACTCAAAGCCGGCCGGCTGCTGGGACAACTGGAGCAGGGGGGATTCTCCCTGATCATTGGCATGCAACGGCGGCAACGCCCAAAGCCGACGCTGGACGTTCAATGAACCGAAGTACCACGCGAGCAGCGGACGTCCGAACAGGTAGGCCAGTTGATTGCGCAGGCGCGCCCCCACTGTCGACCGATGTTCCCAGCATTCATTGAACGGCGGTAAGGCCGGATCGGCATGCAAGGCCAACGCGTGACAGGCCGTGGCGTAAGGCAATCCCAGATGCTGCGCCACACTCACAGCGCCGTGTCCAATCTGATCCAGGATCATCCCCTCCATCCGGGCCTCCGACAGAGCTCGCGGCAGTTCCCGGAGATGAACCTGATTTTCCTCCTGCAGGCAGGTCAGGACGTACTTCAAGGCCGCCCAACCGCTCAACTCGCCCAAGCGCTGCATGCGACGCGGGGTTTCCCCCAGCGGATACTCGGACGTCGCCAAAGGTACGAATTCGATGCCGGCGGATCGCACCGCCCGCTCGGCGTCCAGCACCCCGAAATACGTCAGGGAATAGCCGCGATCGACCAGTTTTCGTCCGAGCGCGAGGGCCGGATTGAGGTGTCCGGACAGCGGCGGACAGACCAGCCCCAACCTCACCGGTGGGCCGGGATCTCGCGGCCGCGGCGGGTTCATGGATGGACTTCTGCGGAACGATTCCAAGGCCGGCATTCCACCAGCAGCAACGCCTCCCGAAGCCCGCCGGATGCCCACAATCGCGGTTCAGAACTCTTCGAGACCAAACTCATGTAAACGTCGATGAAGGGTGCGGCGGCTGATGTTCAGTTTCTTGGCCGCGAGCGTTCGATTGCCGTTGGTCTCCTGGAGCGCGTGGATCAGGAGCTGCTTCGCCGCGTCCTTCATGGAGAGACGACCGGTGGACAACTGCTCCCGGGTGGCTTGCTCCGTGTACACCGACTGTGGGGTTCGCACCGCGGGCGGCAGGTCGCGTCCTGTGATCTGACCGCCGCGGCACAAGACGACGGCGTGTTCGATGGCAGCGCGCAGTTCCCGGACGTTGCCCGGCCAATGGTACTTCAGCAGCAGTTCCATGGCTTCCGTGCTAAGCGACTGGACTGGCTTGCCGTTGTCTTCCGCAAATTCCTTTAGGAAGGCCGTGGCCAAGGCGGGGATATCGAGGGCTCGTTCCCGCAGCGGCGGCAGGTGGATCGGCACCACGGCGAGACGGTAATAGAGGTCTTCCCGGAATTTCCCCTCCTTCACCAAAGCCATCAGATCCTTGTTCGTCGCCGTCACCAACCGAACATCGGCGCTGAGAGTCTTGCTGGATCCCAGACGTTCGAAGGTCCGTTCGCCCAAAAAGCGCAGCAACTTCACCTGAGTGGTGGCGTCAATCTCACCAATTTCATCGAGGAACAAGGTCCCGCCCTGGGCCTGCTCAATGCGCCCAATCCGGCGTTCGTGCGCGCCGGTGTAGGCCCCCCGCTCCGCCCCAAACAACTCGCTCTCCAGCAATGTCGCCGGCAACGCCGCACAATTCACCGTGACCATCGGACCCCGGGCGCGCGGACTGTTCTGATGAATGGCTTTGGCGACCAGTTCCTTCCCCGTGCCGCTTTCGCCCGTGATCAGCACCGTCGCCTTGGTGGGCGCAACCGCCTGGATGGTTTCGAACACCTCCTTCATCGCCGGCGCGTCGCCGATGATGTTCTCCACGCCGAACTTCTTCTCCAACCGCTGGTGCAGTTGCTGATTCTCCGTCTCCAGATTCTGCCGCTGCAAGGCGCGTCGAATCCGCAGTTCCAGTTCGTCGATCTGCAGTTTGCCCTTGGAAATATAGTCGTCCGCCCCCTCCTTCATCGCCTGTACGGCAACATCCTCGGACCCATAGGCCGTCATCAGGATGCAAACCGGCGGCTTCTGCAGCGACTTGGCGCGCTTGATCAGCTTCAGACCGTCCTCACCGGCCATTCGCAGATCGGTCAGCAACACCGCGAATGGCTCCTTCTCCAACAACTGCCAGGCACTTTGGGCATCCTCCGCCACGTAAACGTCAAACTTGTCCTCCAACGCCGCCCGCAGGCCCTCTCGCGTCGTCTTCTCGTCGTCAACTATCAGCAGGGTGGGTGTGGTCATGCCGGAACAAACAACCCGAGTTCGGCTGCGTGAACCGGGATTCCTCGGTCCCGGCAGCTTGGGAGTCACGGGCACTAGCGTCAAGAAGCCCGCCGGAACGCCCGACATCCCGTCCCGAAGCCCTTCCGTTCCCGGCCCACCCCCGTCAAATCCCCAGTTGACTCATTCACTTTGCCGCGCAAAGTAAGTCCGTGAATCCGGCCGACGCCGCGGAACAATTGAACACCATCCGGACCCTGATGGAGCGGGCGGCGCTTTACCGGCGGGCACTGGGTCCCACGCTGGTGGGGCTGGGAGTCCTGGGTCTGGCGGCCGGAGCCCTGGGGTATGGGGTCGGGATTGGCCAGGACCATTCCCGTACCTTCGTGCTTTATTGGTCGGCGGTGGCGCTGCTGGGGGTGGTGGGCGCCAGTCTCCAAATGCGTCGTCAGGCGCTGGGCGCAGCCGAACCGTTCTTCACCCCGCCCACGCGCCGAATCGTCGGCGCCATGCTCCCGGTTTATGCCGTGGCCATTGTTGGCACGGTGTACCTGACCCTGCTGTTTGGTGCGCTGACCAAAGTCATGGCCGAGACGTTACTGCCGTTCTGGATGGCGCTGCACGGACTCGCCCTGCATGCCGCCGGGCATTTCACCTTTCGTGGGATTCGCTGGCTGGGCTGGGCCTTCATCGCCGCGGGCCTGGCCGTGGGCGGTCTCTGGGCCCTCACCCGGGCCGATCTTCCTACGCTATCCCAGGCGCATCTGCTCATGGGAGCCGTCTTTGGACTGGGCCACCTGCTGGCGGGCGGCTGGATCCTGGCGGCGGAACGACGCGCCTTGCCGTGAATCCCGAGCCGTTCCTGCAACTGGATCGCGTCATTCATGAGAAGGGACGCCTCGCCATTCTCGCCGCTTTGGCCGCGTCGCCCGAACTCGCCTTCACCGAACTCCGCAGTCTGCTCCAGATGACCGACGGCAACCTCACCACCCACATCCGCACCCTGCAGGAGGCAGGCTACGTGGCCGTCACCAAGTCCTATCGGGAACAACGTCCCCTCACCACCTGCTCCCTCACCCCCGCCGGTCGGGAAGCCTTCACCCGCCAGGTGGATCTGCTCGCGCAGATCGTCGCCGAAACTCGAAAATTGTGACCCGATTGAACATTTCCCAACCCGTGCGTTCTTACTTTGTAATACAAAGCTTGTGATTCCCATGCGATCCACCAAGACTCCGTGTCGTCGAGGTGACCCAAACACCCCATGGCTCTTCCGGCCATTTGACATTTGCCCTTCCCCGGAACCCTTTGCCCCCAGCCCAGCGCCCCGCGCCTTCTCACCATGAAACTTCTCCGCGCCGATCACCTCGGTTTCTGTTTTGGCGTTCGTGACGCCCTAACCCTGGCCCAGACCGAAGCCCAGCGTACTCCGGTTACGGTACTGGGGGATCTGGTGCACAACCAAACTGTGCTTGCCGACCTCCGGGAACGAGGCATCCGGCTGGAACGGGAATTGTCCGCCGTCACTACGGACACCGTCATGATCACCGCGCACGGCACCAGCGAACGGCGTCTTGCCGAAGTGCGGGCTCGCGGACACCACATCATTGAAGCCACCTGTCCCCTGGTCCGGCATGCTCATGAGTCTCTGGCGACCCTGGTGAAGCAGGGATGCCACCCGGTGGTCATAGGACAGAAGGGCCACGTGGAGGTGGTGGGACTCACTGGGGATTTCGACGGCTGCGACGTGGTGTTGAGCGAGGCCGATATCGACGCGCTCCCAGCCCGGCCCTGCTTCGGAGTCGTCTCCCAGACCACCCAACCGGTCGCCCGGGTCCGAGCATTGGTCGATTACCTTCGCCGACGCTTCCCGCAGTCGGAAGTCCGCTTTCGCGACACGGTCTGCCAACCCACCAAACAACGCCAGAGCGCCGCGGAATCCCTGGCCCGACGCTGCGATGTCGTGGTGGTCATCGGCGGCGCCCAGAGCAATAACACCCGGGAGCTGGTCGCCACTTGCCAACGCCATTGCCGCCGGGTCCACCATGTTCAACTGGCCGCCGATCTGCGGCGCGATTGGTTTCATCCCGATGACACAGTAGGCGTGACCGCTGGCACCAGTACCCCGGATTCCGTAATCGCCGGAGTCGAACTCACTCTACAGCGCTTCGCCGAAGCTTGGGAATCCCCCCGCGTTCCTGTTTCTACCCTGCCGCAACCGGAGTTCGCCGTCGCCTAAGCCAGCCCAGGCACCGGCTGACCCGCCGGATTCAATGCGATTCACAGTTTAATTTGTATCCACTCTGGCTGCCTACCATGCTTGGCAAGGTAGCAAATCGTTCAAGCTTGTCTCCGCTTTCCATGTCGGCCTCCCGTCCAATTCGCTTGGAAGCCTTACTCCGGGGTGAGACCGGAGAGTTGCAACGCTGGCTGTCCCAACCGGACCTGCTTCGCATCGCCTGGGCCGTGACCCTGATTGTGGCTGGAGCCGGTTTGTTTGGTGCCGTCGTGGGTGGATGGCGCTCCGAACTCCAGGCCGCCTATTCCGCAGTGAAGCTTCCGCTGATCCTGCTGATCACCGCTGCCGGCAACACCGCCCTCAACGGCCTGCTGGCTCCGCTCCTCGGAATCGACCTCAAGCTCCGGCAGTCCTTTCTCGCCGTGTTGATGAGCTTCGTGCTGGCGGCGGTGATTCTGGCTTCCCTGGCTCCGGTGTTGGCCTTTCTCGTGTGGAATCTGCCCGATGCGACCAGCCCACCGGAAGCGCAACGACAAGCCTTCGCCCTGCTGCAGGTCGCGGCAGTTGGAGCGGTGGCCATTGCGGGAGTCGCCGCCAACCTCCGCTTGTATCAAGGCCTCCGCGAACTCGCCGGATCCGTTGCACCAGCCCGGCGTCTCCTCTTCGCCTGGCTCGCGACCAATCTCCTGCTCGGCGCGCAGCTGTCCTGGATCGCCCGGCCCTTCTTTGGCCAGCCCGACTTGGAAGTGGTCTTCCTCCGTGACGACGCCTTTCGCAGCAACTTCTTCGAAGCCCTCGCCTACAACTTCCGCCAACTCCTTTCCCTCTGACATCACCTGCTGAATTCCCATGAACACTTCAGTTCCTCCCCTCCATCCCAATCCGGAAGATTCCCAGCCCATCCTTGGCTTGTCCGGCGTGCTGGAAGCCCTCCTCCGGCGTCCCCGGCAACTCTGGCAGCAACTCGGCCAGAACCGTTCGCCGAGCCTGATGCTGGGTCTGCTGACCCTCACACTCGTGGCCACCCTGTTGTATGGAGTGGTGGTGGGTTCGTTCTCCGGGGGCACCCAGTGGTGGGCCGCCCCCCTCAAGCTGACCTTCGGCCTGCTGGCCTGCGGACTTCTGTGTCTGCCCAGTCTCTACGTATTCGCCTGTCTCTCCGGAGCGCGGGTGGGATTGCTCGACGCAGTCGGACTTGTCATCGGACTGCTCGCACTCTTCTCGGTGTTGCTGATGAGCTTCGCCCCGGTGGCCTGGATCTTCTCCGAATCCACGCAGTCCGTCGCCGCCATGGGAGCACTGCATCTGGTCTTTTGCCTGACCGCGATCGCCTTTGGGGTGCGTTTCCTGCATCAGGGCCTGGTTCACTGGGGCGCTCCTTCCAATGCCGCGCTGGCGGTCTGGAGTGTCCTGTTTGTGTTGGTGATGCTCCAGATGATGACCGCACTGCGGCCCTTGGTGGGAACGGCCGACACACTCCTACCGGTGGAGAAGCGGTTCTTCCTTCAACATTGGGCGAAAAACCTGAATCCGGAGTCCGAGAATTGATGCGCTGGTCGCAATCCGGATAACCTTCCGACGTGCGCATCCGGAATGTCGTCGGTGGTCTCGTGGGTCTCGCCTTGGTTTCGACCAGTCTCTTCGCCGCGGAGGGTGCGGCCAAACCGCCGCGGGCCGCCCGCTCGGTGCATCTGGGTTATCCCGCTCCAGAAGGCCAGTTGTTCTACACCGAAATGGTCATCGAGGAATCGGTGAACGGCAGCTACTTCATGGCCGCCGGTTGGAACACCGGATACTTCGGTCTGCAACAACTCGATTCGCCGAACGAAAAGGTAGTGATCTTCTCCGTGTGGGACCCCACGACGGGCGATGATCCGAAAGCGGTGAAGACCGAGGATCGGGTGGAACTGTTGTACGAAGGAGCCGGCGTGCGCATCCGTCGGTTCGGCGGCGAAGGCACCGGCGGACAGTGCATGGCTCCCTTCGCCTGGAAGCTGGGTCAGACCAATCGATTTCTGATTCGCGGCGAAGTGCAGGATCAAAAAACGGCCTACACCGCCTGGGTCGCCCAGGACGCTGGGGAATGGCGCAAGCTGGCCACGTTCCGCACTCGCACCGGCGGATTGCCGCTCAAGGGCTACTACTCCTTCGTGGAAGATTTCCGCCGTGACGGAGCCAGTGTGAACGAGGTTCGTCGAGCCCGTTTCGGCAACGGCTGGGTCCAGGGTCTGAAGAGCGACTGGGTTTCCTTAACTCGGGCCCGCTTCACCGCCTCCGGAGCCGAATGGGAATCGAAGGACAACATTGATGCCGGCCTGACCGCCGGCTGGTTCTTCCTCGGCACGGGCGGCGCTATAAAGGCCAGTCACCCGCTGCAAACTGTGCTGCAACTGCCGCCTCCGGTCGCGCTGCCGGAGATGAAGCCCTAAATGAAGCTGAGAGCTGAGAGCTGAGAGCTGAGAGACAAAAGGCGCGGCTGAAAACACGCCTTGGAACGACCAGCCGAATCGGTTCAAAAAGAGCCTGTTTTGACGTTTTTCTCTCAGCTCTTAACTCAGTTCCCCGAAAAATGACGCCGCGCCGGATATTGGGCCTGATGTCAGGCACGAGCTTGGATGGGGTGGATTGCGCGTTGTGCACCTGTTCGGGGCGGCGCCAGATCGAGCTCATCCGACTGTGGTCCGTGGAGTTTCCCCGAGCCTTGGCCCGCCGGCTTCACGCCGCCGCCCAAGGTGAAGCCACCAGCTGGGAAGCCGGCCAACTGCACCACGATCTGGGCCGCTTTTACGTCCGCGCCGCCCAATCAGGCCTCGGCAACGACGCCCTGTTCGCGGTCGGCCTGCACGGCCAGACGGTGTTCCACCATCCGGATCGGCGCACTCCCGCCACGTTTCAACTTGGCGAATCCGCGCACCTCGTCGAGGCCCTCCGGGTTCCGGTCGTCTCCAATTTTCGCGCGGCCGACCTCGCCGCCGGCGGACAAGGGGCTCCGCTAGCCACGCTGTTTCATCGGGTCGCCTTTGCGCAACGCGGCCGCTATGTGGCGGTCAACAATCTCGGTGGCATCAGCAACGTCACCGCCCTCGATTGGACTCAACGGACTCCCGAGCCTCGCGTGCTGGCCTTCGATACCGGACCGGCCAACGTTTTGCTCGACCTCGCCGTGCGCGAGTTCAGCGGCGGTCGCCATTCCCTGGATCTCAATGGTCGCTGGGCCGGCAAAGGCTGGATCGCCGGGGATCTAGTAGAGTCGTGGCTGAAGCATCCGTACTTCCGCCAAGCGCCGCCGAAGAGCACCGGTCGGGAACTGTTCGGTGAACCATTTTGGAAGACCATCCGCTCCCGTCTGAAAGCCCGCCGCCTGAGTCGCGAAGATGTCCTGGCGACGCTGACCTGGCTGACCGCCCGCTCCATTGCGATTTCCTATGACCGGTTCCTGCGCAATGCCGCAGGAGAGTTACCACAGACGGTCATCCTGGCCGGAGGGGGCGCGGCGAATCCCGTGTTGAAGGAACAACTCGACGCCGCGCTCGCCGAGTATTCGCCCGCAGTACACCTCACAACCGTAGAGGAACTGGGCTGGCCGCGGCAGGCCATCGAACCGGCGGCGTTCGCGCTTCTGGCTCATTACCGCTGTCAGCGCTGGCCGGCCAATCTCCCGGAAACCACCGGGGCCAATCGGGCGGTCTTGTTGGGTCAGCTCGCGGAGCCTTGATGGCCATTCCGCCGGAGTTGCCCATCGACCAGTCGCTCGGACTGGATTACCAACGGGGTCAACGACCCCATGAACGCTGAGCAAACCCGACTCACCGCCGCCCGCACCCCGGAAACGCCCTGGAAGCAGTGGGGCCCCTACCTCAGTGAACGCCAATGGGGCACGGTCCGGGAGGACTACAGTGCCGACGGCAATGCCTGGGCTTACTTCCCACACGAACAAGCCCGCTCCCGCGCCTACCGCTGGGGCGAAGATGGCATTGCCGGAATCAGTGACGACCAGCAGCGGCTTTGCTTCGCGCTCAGTCTGTGGAACGGCCGGGATCCCATCCTGAAGGAACGTTTGTTCGGACTCACCAACGCCGAGGGCAACCATGGTGAGGACGTCAAGGAGTACTACTTCTACCTCGACAGCACCCCGACGCATTCCTGGATGCGGATGCTCTACAAGTACCCGCAGACGGAATTCCCGTATCAGGATTTGGTAGCCCAGAACGCGAAACGCAATCGCACCGAGATGGAGTATGAACTGCTCGATACCGGAGTGTTCCAGGACGACCGCTACTTCGACGTCTTCGTGGAGTACGCCAAGGCCGGTCCGCAGGATCTGTTGATCCGCCTTCGCATCTGCAACCGTGGACCTGACGAAGCCGAACTGCATGTTCTGCCCACGCTCTGGTTCCGCAACACCTGGTCGTGGAGGGACGGTTCGTCGCGCCCTTCCCTGAAGGCGGGGAACGGAGCGTCCGTGGTGGCGACTCATCCCGACCTTGGAGATTGGCGGCTGGAGAGCGAAGGTCAGCCCAAGCTGCTGTTCACTGAGAATGAGACCAACCGGGAACGCCTCTGGAAGCAGCCCAACCGAACCCCTTACGTCAAAGACGCCTTCCACGAAATGGTGGTTCACGGCCGAACCGACGCGGTGAATCCGCTGCAAACGGGCACAAAGTCCGCCCTGCATCATCAGATCAAGGTCCCGGCCGGCGGCGAAGTGGTGCTCAAGTTGCGTCTCTCCGCGGGATCAGCCCCATTCAAGACCGACTCGAAAGCGTGGAGCGCCGATTTCGACGCCGTGATGTCCCAGCGCGAACAGGAAGCTAATGAGTTCTACCGGGAGATCACGCCCGCGGGAGCCGAGGAGGATGCCGCCCGGGTGTTCCGTCAGTCCCTGGCCGGCATGCTGTGGAGCAAGCAGTACTATCACTACGATCTCGAAACGTGGCTCAAGGAACCCTCCGAAGATCCGAACGCTCCCACCCAACGTTGTTCCGGCCGCAACCGCGGCTGGTACCACATGGTCAACGCCGACGTCATTTCGATGCCGGACAAGTGGGAATACCCCTGGTACGCCGCCTGGGATCTCGCCTTCCACACCGTTCCCCTGGCGTTGGTGGATCCCGACTTCGCCCACGAGCAGTTGGATCTGATGTTGCGGGACCATTACCTGCATCCCAACGGCCAGATTCCCGCCTACGAATGGAACTTCGGTGATGTGAATCCGCCGGTGCATGCCTGGGCGACGTTGTATGTGTACCTCACCGAGAAGGAGCGAAACGGCACCGGCAACATCGAGTTCCTCAAGCACGCCTTTCAGAAGCTGCTGCTGAACTTCACCTGGTGGGTCAACCGCAAGGACGCCAGCGGTCGCAATGTTTTCGAAGGAGGTTTTCTCGGGCTCGACAACATCGGCGCCTTCGATCGCAGCGCGCCGTTGCCGGGTGGCGGCACTTTGGAGCAGGCCGACGGTACGGCGTGGATGGCGTTCTTCAGCCAATCCATGCTCGAGATCGCCCTCGAACTCGCGCTGCAGGACTCCGTCTATGAGGAAATGGCGATGAAGTTCTTCGAGCATTTCCTGTGGATCGCTTCCGCCATGGACCGGCCCGGCGAACACAGCGACGAGATGTGGGACGAACAGGACGGATTCTTCTACGACGTGCTGCGACTCCCGGATGGGCAGGCCACCCGTTTGAAGGTCCGCTCCATGGTGGGACTGTTGCCCCTCTGTGCCACCACGGTTCTCGACGCTCAGGCGGTCCTGAAACTGCCACGCTTGGTGGAACGCGCCCGGTGGTTCCTCGAGAAACATCCCCGGTTGGCCGCCACCATCGCCCCGCCCAACAAGCCCAGCGACTCCGGACATCTGCTGTTCTGCCTCATGGACGAACGCAAGCTGCGCCGGGTCCTGGCCCGGTTGTTCGACGAAACGGAATTCCTCAGCCCGCACGGCATTCGATCCGTCTCCAAAGTGCACCAGGAACATCCCTTCCGGGTCACCGTGGCCGGACAGGAATACGGAGTGACCTATCTGCCCGCGGAATCCGACAGCGGCATGTTCGGTGGCAACTCCAACTGGCGGGGACCAGTCTGGATGCCCATCAATGGCCTGCTGATCCGAGCGTTGATCAAACTGCACCGTTACTACGGTGACTCCTTCAAGGTTGAGTTCCCCACCGGTTCCGGCCGGCAGATAACGCTGCTGGAGGCCAGCCGGGAACTGAGCGCACGGCTCGCCGCCATCTTCGAACGCGACGATCAGGGTCGGCGACCGGTGTACGGCGGCTGCGAGAAATTCCAATCCGATCCGCACTGGCGAGATCTCATCCTCTTCTACGAGTACTTCCACGGAGATAGCGGAGCAGGCCTGGGCGCCAGTCATCAGACCGGCTGGACCGGACTGGTGGCGCGCCTTCTCGATCACGTGCATTCCCGCTGATGCTCCGGCCTGGCCAACGATCCGAGATCAGTTTTCCTCGCCAACCCACGGCAACCCAGCAGCCTTGGCCCCGGGCGCTCCGCTGGACCGCCCGCAACCCGATCTCATGAGCACTCCTTCCGTTCTCAACTTCGACCTGGTGGTTCTCGGAGGCGGTCCCGCTGGCTCCAGCGGGGCAATCGCCGCCGGCCTGCTCCGACGAAAAGTCGCCTTGGTGGAAAAGGCCAAACTGGTTGGGGGCGCCGGCATCAACACCGGCACCATTCCCAGCAAAACCCTCCGGGAAACCTCACTCGTCCTCTCCGGCTGGCGATCCCGTCGGCTCTTCGGGGTGGATCTGTCGCTTCGCCGCGAGGCGACAGTGTCTGACTTCATGCGCCACGAAAAGGTGGTCACCGCAACGGAACGGGAACGCGTCGAGTCGCGGCTCCTGCAGGAGGGCGCCTCCAAGTTTCACGGCACCGCCTCCTTCGTGGACGACCACACGGTGCGTGTTACTTCGCCGGAAGGGGCAGTCCTGCTGCGCGGAGAAAGAATTCTGATCGCCACCGGATCATCCCCCTTGCGCCCGCCGGGATTCGATTTCAATGACGACCGGGTGCACGACTCCAACGAGATCCTGGAACTCAAGGCGCTCCCCAAGAAACTCGCGGTCATCGGAGGCGGAGTGATCGGCAGCGAATACGCCGGGACCTTCGCGGCTTTGGGCGCCGAGGTGCACCTGATCGACGGACGGGAGGTCCTGATGCCCTTCCTCGATCCCGAGATCTCCCAAGCCCTCGCCGCCGCCATGACCGCAAACGGCATCCAGTTCCACTGGAAGAAAAAGGTGGTGAAATGCGACTCATCGAAGCCGGGCGATGTCGTTCTCACCATGGACTCCGGGGAGGCGCTGAGTTGCGACGGCGTGCTCGTCTGCGCCGGACGCAGCAGCAACACCGAGGACCTCAACCTGGCGGCTGCCGGCCTGACTCCCGGGAAACGCGGCCTCGTGCAGGTCAACGAGCATTTCCAGTCGACCGAGGTTCCCCACATTTACGCTGCCGGGGATGTCATTGGACCTCCGGCTCTCGCCGCCACCGGCATTGAGCAGGCCCGCGTGGCCGTCTGCCACGCCTTCGGGGAAACTCTGAAGACCGGCATCGCCAGTCTGCTGCCCACCGGCATCTACACGATTCCCGAAGCCAGCATGGTCGGCGAAACCGAAGCCTCACTGAAAGAGAAGCAGATTCCATATTTGGTCGGCCGGGCCCGCTACAGCGACATCCCGCGGGGCGATATCATCGGCGACAACGTGGGCTTCCTGAAGCTGCTGTTTCACCGGGATGATCTGCGTCTGTTGGGCGTTCACGTCATGGGCGAACACGCAACCGAAGTGGTCCACATCGGCCTCATCGCCATGATGACCGGCGCCGGGGCGGACCTCTTCAACCAAGCCTGCTTCAACTATCCGACCCTGGGCGACCTCTATAAATACGCCGCCTACGACGCGCTGTTTCAGGTCCGCCGACTGGCGGGTCAGGTCTCGGAATGAGCCCCTGACCGCGAGTCCACATCCTCCGGCACCAGGGAAAACATCAAGGCATCCCGCGCCAATCCCTGGTTGCAGATACGACCGCGCAGCTGGCCTTCGAAGCGCGCCCCCGACTTCTCAGCTGCGCGGCGACTGGCCAGGTTGCTGGGCTCAATCAGGAGTTCTATCCGGTGCAGTTTCAGCTCTCCGAAGGCGAATCGAGCCAACACGCGAACCGCCGCCGGCATGACGGCTTTTCCCCGTTGGGAAGGACGGACCCAGTAGCCCACGTTGGCGAAACGATGTCGCCAGTTGAACTGGCTCAGCCCGCACATGCCCAGAAACCGGCAATCCTCGGATTCCACGAGAAAGGAGTAGGCCTCCCCGCGCCGCCATTCGTCCGCCTTGAGTTCCAAATGCGCCTGCGCCGAGCGAATGTCGCGGATCTCTTCACCCCAATTCATCCAGAGCCGGAGCGTGGGCCACGATTCCAGGAAAGCGGCGTAGAATTCCACCGTATCCTCCGGACCAACCGGCCGGATGTGAATCCAACCGTCGGTCAGCGTCTTCCGGGGGACATGGTGCGGAAGGTTCACGCAAACAGCACTCCCGCCGGTTCCTTCACCGATAAATTGCGGCCGCCGGTCTGAACTTCCTGCAACGCCCCGTCGCGCCACGCCCGCAGCCGATATAACGTCGCAAATCCAAAGTCCGGTGCCGCCCCACCCTGACCGCCCACCAGTTCACTGCCCCGCCGGACGTTGTCCTGCATCCACGCTGGCAGGAGCAGATGGAACGGATTGCGCTGCACCTCGCCCACATGGAACGAGAGCGCGCTGACTTGGTCGGTCACCTGTTGCTCCGAAGTGTCCACCATCAGATTCGGTCGCGTCATTTGCCCCCAGTACTCGGTGTCGACTAGGAACGTGGAAAACTCCCGGGGCAACGTGGCCAGTGCATCCTGAACGAGAAAATGCACACCGATGTGCGTGCCATTCCAATCATGTTCGTGCGGCACAAAGATCGCGCGCGGCTTTTCCCGGAGCAGCAGATCGGCCACGAGCTTGACCTTGGCGGCCCAGCCGGCGGGATCCTGGGCACGAGCCTTAGGCGTGATGGCCTCCAGCCCGTTGGATGCGGTTTGGATCAGACCGAATCCGAGGTAGTCACAGGCATTGCGCAACTCCTGTAGCCGCTCGGCTTGGCGGTCCCGATTGCTGCCCTGGGTGACCGCCACATTGCGAATGCTCCACCCAGACTCCCGCATTAAGCGGATGGCCAGGGCGCCAATGATGCACTCGTCGTCCGGATGCGGGGAAAAGATCAAGCCAACGGGAGCATCCGGAGCCGGCGTGGGCCGGGCCAAAGGCGGGAAGCCACCGAGCTGATAGTTCTTACCCGAGCGGAAGAAGCGGGCGTACTCGGCAACCAAGTGGGCGTAGGGATTCATGGCAATGACGTGATGTCGGACTCAGCGAGAAAACAAAGGGAGATCAGGCCAGCACGGGAAGACTCGCGGCAGCGATCGCTTGGCCATGACGTTTGTCCTTTTCGTCCGGCGTGGGGAAATCCAAACGTGCGGACAACTCGGGAAACTCGAGTTCCAAAACCCGTCGCGCCTGGCGAAGAATCAAATCGCCTCCGGCACCCGTCATGACTCGACCGAGCACCAACACGTGCCGCATGGCGTAGAACTCTGACCAATGGCCCAGGGCGTATCCCAGGAACACGCCGATCGACTCGTAAATCTTGGTGGCCCGGGCATCACCCGCCGCCATGAGTGACTGCACCAGTTTGAGCTTCTCGGGAAGCCCCAGCGAAGCGTCCACTTCGATACCCGCCGGCGCCAGCAGTCGTCCGACCGCCTGTTGCGAGAAATACTGCGCGCCACAGCCGACGTCGCCCGACCACTCCTCCCGAGGAGCCTGCCGTCGGTAGTCAACAGGCACGAAGGCCAGTTCGTTCAACCAGGATGTGATCGTGCCTTCCGGAGTCACAAACCCCGCGGCCGTACTGGTGCCCATGGCCACACCCAACACGGCATTCTCCTTCAGCGCCATCGATCCCGCCAGTGCGGTCACCTCGCCGTCATTGACCACATCGAACGGGATGCCCTTCCACTCCTGACGCAATTCCAGGAACAGGTCCTTCACCCGAGACTCGAACAGATCCGGCGGAACTCCACGGAAGAGTGAAGCCACCTTGACCCGGTTATTGACGTACACTCCCGCCGCCGAACCGCCGATCGCATCGACTCGCGGCAAATGAGCCGCCGCCCGCCGCAGGGAATCCATGACGCCGTCGAAGTGATACTGCGGATCTTTTTGAAAGTACGGATCCCAGACGATCTCCTCGGAAAAGACGCAGTTTCCGTCCTGAACCGCGGCCACCTTGCGGTCACTACCCCCGAGGTCGAATCCGATGCGGCAGCCATCCAAGTGACGTCCCAGCGGGGTCGTGCTGGCCCGGGGTGCCGGAAGCTCGGCGACCGTCGACACGGAAACGACTTCAATGGGCCGGTCGTAAATGCGCTGGCCAATGATTTCCGAATCGAACCGGCCCGCCGCGTCGTCCTGATAATGCCGGCGCAATGCATCGGCAATCGCCACGGGGCCGGCCACGGTGAATTTCCAGCCGCCCCAAGCCCAAAGCAGGAATTTAGCGAGGCGCTCGACAAAAAAGGGATTGGCCTCGGCCGCGCTCGGATGCGAATCGGCCAAAACCCGGAACGCGTGGTGGAACACCGATCCATCCGCCTGCTCCAGAGCCAGGGTCACCGGAACCGTCGCCTCCGCGGCGAAAGCGCGCGTGGCCAGGACGGCAGGGCGGAATCCAGGATCCAGCGGAGGCAGAACCCGGGGGGCGACGAGGAAGCGATCGAGTGAACTCATGCGCGGACAAAACCTGAACTGAGGGCCCGGCCAGGTGCAAGCCGGCGTCGCAGGCGACCGGGTGACATTCCGGAAGCCAACCTGCGGGAAATGGGGCGCGAATTCCCGATCCGCGCCCCAGCAGGGTTCTCACCGCCCTCCGAATTGCGGCAACGCCGGAGGCGTACCTGCCCGGAGTCCCAGACCCCGTCTCCGGATCCGGCCAAAGGCAATGAGATTGAAGAAGTGCATGGCTCCGAGAATGAGGAGAACCAGTCCGACTTTGGTGCTCAGCACCTCCACCAACTGCTGGAGATCTTCGGCGCGATCCCCGTACTTCAGGGCCAGAGTGACGAAGCCAATGTTCACCAAGTAGAAGCCGACCACCAAGAGGTGATTGATCGAGTCCGCCAGCGGTTCGTTCCCTTGAAACGCATCCACCAGGAAGATGCGACCGTTGCGGTGAAGAGTCCGGGCAACCCACACGGTCAGCGCAATGCTGATCGCGAGGTAAAGGAGGTAAGTGATCACGAGGTAGTTCATGGTATTTCCTGTTTATTTTGTTTTCTGTATTTTCAGTTTCTTTTGAAACTTACTGCCAAAAAAATTGGTCTACTTGAGGAATTTGAGAGCCCAGGGCACCACGCTGCTTTGCTCCGAGCGCGCCACCTTGCTGAGCACTCCATCCGCCATTTCCATAAACTCGCACAGTGCCCGGGTCTGCTGGGTGAACAGTTGCGCCTCGCTGGACTTCAGGCCTTCCACCCGCTCGATGCAGTCTTTGAGCACCCCGATGGCGGGTCGAATTTCCCGGCGCTTTCGTTCGCGGACAATGATGCAAAACATCTTCCAAACATCCTTTTCCGCCTCGAAATACTCCTTTCGCTCCCCTTTCCGAACCACGCTCCGCACCAATCCCCAGCCGACCAGCTCCCGCAGGTTCATATGCGCATTGCCCCGGCTGATCTTCAACTCCTCCATCACCTCATCCGTGGTGAGCGCCTTGGGTGTGATCAACAACAGAGCATGGATCTGAGCCATCGTCCGATTGATTCCCCAGGCACTCCCAATGGCGCCCCACTGCGTCACAAATTCATCCCGGGCGCTCTCCAATTGCGCCTCGTCCGCCGTCCGCTCCGTTTCGTTCCCGGCTTCCATATTGTGTTTTCAGTATTTACTGAAACAACAGAACAGCAAGGAAAATCCCGAAATGAGCTTGGCTTACTCCAAGGCAGCGCGCATCGCCGCAAACCAGTCGACCCCCGCTTCGCTGGCCACCGGATTGACTCCGGCGTGTTCGGCATCCTCCACACATTCTGGCGGCAGCTCCTTCAGGAACGGCGACGGATGACACGGCATCACCTGCCCGTACCGCTTGCGGCCACCGCAATGGGAGATGCGCAGCGTTTTCTGGGCGCGGGTGATCGCGACGTAAAAGAGGCGACGTTCCTCGTCCAACGTTCCCTCCGCCTTGGAACGGGAATGGGGCAGCAGACCATCCTCCACGCCCACAATCTGCACATGCGGAAACTCCAAACCCTTGGCCGCATGCATGGTGATCAACGTGACCTGATCCCCGGTTTCCTCTTCGTCCTTCCGTTCCTGATCCAACGAAAGCTGCTCCAAAAACTCGGCGACCCGTTCCGCCGGCCGGCGCGTCAGCCGACGTCGGGCCGGCTTCTTCGGTGCGGCCGAAGACAGATTCACCAAGCCGTCGGGTGACGTCTCCTCCTCCGGAGCCACCCGCATTTCGGCCGCAATTCCGTCCGGCTCGTCCAAGTCATCCAGGAGTTCGAACAGGTTACGCCAACGGTTCTCCGCTGCCTCCGCCGTTTTCTCCGTGCGCCGCAATTCCGCCTCGTAGGCGATGGCCTTCAACCAATCTTCCGCCCAATGCCCCAGGCACACCGCTTCCTTGGATTCCAAAATGGCCCGCGTCTCCTCAATGAAGACGATGAACTCCCGGATCGCCTCGGCCGTGCGCGCCTGGAACCGACCCTGAACATCAGTATGTCGCATCGCCGTAAAGACGCTGCTATGGCGCTCCTGACTCGCCGCCAGCAACCGCTCCATCGTCACATCGCTCAGCCCGCGAGCCGGCGTGTTGGCCACCCGCAGGAGCGCCACGTCGTCGTGCGGATTCAGAAACATCTTCAGATACGCCAAAAAATCCCGGATTTCCCGGCGGTCAAAAAAGCTCTGCCCACCAATCAACCGATATCGGATTTTCGACTGACGCAGGGCCGTTTCCAGCGGGCGTGACTGAAGATTCGTCCGGAACAGAATCGCCTGATCTCCCCAGGGGACGCGTTTCACGAGCCGGTCATCCTCGATATTCTGGGCCACGGTCTTGGCTTCGTCCTCGTCCGTGTCGAAACACTGGAGCATGACCCGCTCCCCTTCGCCCTTGGCCGACCAGAGCTGCTTTCCTCGACGTCGTGAATTATTCCGGATGACCCCATTCGCGGCTTTCAGGATCAGGTTGGTGGACCGGTAATTCTGTTCGAGTTTGACGACCTTGACCTCCGGATAGTGTTTTTCGAGGTCCAGCAGATTGGCCACCTCGGCTCCGCGCCAGCCGTAAATGGACTGATCGTCGTCGCCGACTACGCAGAGGTTGCGGGATTCGCTGGTGAGGGCGTTCACCAACTCGAACTGCGCGGCATTGGTGTCCTGATACTCGTCCACCATTACATAGCGAAAGCGGTCCCGGCAGGCTTGCAAGGCGTCCGGATGTTCGCGGAACAAGCGCAACACCAGCAGAATCAGGTCATCGAAGTCCACCGCATTGCAGGCATGCAACGCCGTCTGATAACGGTTCAGCACGTGTTCCGCCAAGGCCCGGACATTGGGATCTTCGAACACCGAAGAGCGGGTTCCGCCGTTGCGATACTTGGAGATCAAGCCCAACACCGCACCCGGATCGGTCTTGGTCGCGCCATCGCGAATGCCGGCCAAGATCTTCTTGATCGCCGCCAACTGGTCCGACTCGTCGTAGATCACGAAGTTTCGCTTGTAGCCAAGCTTCTCGATGTGCTGGCGCAGGATGCGAACGCACAGGGAATGAAAGGTACACAACGTTGGACGTGGAGGCGGTTCTTCGTCGCGGCTGCGCTTCCGCTCCCGCGGCAGCATTTCGTTCACCCGGGCCAGCATCTCGCGCGCAGCCTTGTTGGTGAAGGTGACCGCCAGAATATGGTCGGGACGAACACCCCGATCGATCATGTACACAATCCGGCAGGTGATCACCCGAGTCTTTCCCGTACCCGCCCCGGCGAGAATCAGCACCGGTCCGCGGACAGTGACCGCGGCCTCGCGCTGTTCGGGATTGAGGGCATTGAGATCGAACACGGGCGCGGAGAATGCCCCGCTCGCGTCGCCGGGCAAGCCGAAGTCCCGCGACGGTGACATTGACGGCGGCGCCCAGGTCCTAAACCTCTCGCCATGAGTTCAGCGTCCCTCCAGGAAATTGTCAGTTACTGCGACCGTCGCCTCCGACCGGACACCTTCGCGGACTACGATCGGGCGTGGAACGGACTTCAGGTGGAGAATCAGGGGAAGGTCACCCGAATTATCGCTGCGGTGGACGCCTCCCGGGCTACCGTGGAATTGGCGCTCCGAGCCAAAGGCGACCTCATGATTGTTCATCATGGTCTGTTTTGGAGCCCAACGCTGCCCTGGACCGGATCGCGATACGGTCTGATGAAGCGTCTTCTCGAAGGCAATCTGGCCGTGTATTCCCAGCATTTACCGTTGGATGGCCATCCGACCCTGGGGAACGCCGCCCAACTGGCCCGGGCGTTGGGCTTCCGGTCTCTCCGGCCGTTCTTCGCGCACAAGGGCGCGTTTCTCGGGGTGCAGACCCGGCTGACCAAGCCGATTTCCCGCGAAAAACTGGGCCAAGAACTCGCCCGGGTTCTGGGAAAGCCTCCCCTTCTACTCCCGGGTGGGGCACCCGTCTGCCGCCGCCTCGGAATCTGTACCGGGGGCGCCGGTAGCGAACTGTCCAAGGCGGTTGCCGAAGGAGTGGACACCTTCATCACTGGCGAGGGGCCTCACTGGACGCATGCTCTGGCGGAAGAGCAACAACTCAACGTGTTTTACGGCGGTCACTACGCGACTGAAACGTTTGGCGTAAAAGCCCTCGCAGCAGAGGTGGCCAAGAAGTTCCGTCTTCCCTGGGAGTTCGTGGACCATCCGAGTGGTCTGTGAGTCGAGCGCCACGATGTCACGTTTGTCCGACGTCACTGCGTCGAAAGAGGTAGCGACTCCGACTTGTCCTCGTCCATTGAGCTCGGCAAGACTCCCCACTTGGTGCGGCTAACCTTCAATTGGAGGCTGCTGATCGGGTTGTGCTTAGCAATCGGATCACTCCTCGCCCAAATTGACCCAGACCGACGTAAAGTCATCCAGGCTGGGTACAACCAACCCTTGGAAGGTCGAGGTCCGCTCGCGGCGTACGCTTACTTTTACTGGAACGAGCCCAGCTTTCCTTGGACCAACACCACACTGCGGACGGTGGTAGCGCCCACCTACCTCGATTCGGAACTCGGATTCAGCGATCTGCTCGGCAAGGGAACCTCCATTGGATTGGGAGTCGCGGGCGGAGGGTTTGCTGACAGTTACGCCGAAGTGAACCAGGGCCAACTCTACGACGACCAGTCCTTCTTTGGGGCCTCAATGGGAGCCAGTGCGTCTCTCTATCACACGTTCAACCCAACCGACCAACGCCCCTCTTCATTGGGAGAGGTCCCGTTGCAATTCGTACTGCGAAACACCTTCCAAGGGGTGTTTTTCAGCCCGGAGAACGACACCAGTCCCGACTTCGTTTTGCCCGAAAATCAGCCGACATATAATCTTCGCACCGGACTTCGCTGGGGCGGACGGGAACCGTTGTTGTATCCGGATGCAGCCTTCGAGATTTCCGGGTGGTACGAACTCGGCGAACGCACCCATCCCGGGTCCTATGGCTACAACGGGGATCGCGAAATCGAGCACACCACTCAGCTCTATTGGGGACGCCTGCTTTTCTCGCGCTATTTCACCAACAGTTTCCGGATCGAGTTCAGTGTCACCGGCGGGGGAAGCGTCAATCCGGACCGCTTCTCCGCCTTTCGCCTCGGAGGTACTCTGCCCATGGGCGCGGAGTTCCCTCTGACAATTCCCGGCTACTACACCCAAGAGATCAGTGCCACGAGCTTTGCGCTGATCAGTGGGTATTTCCTTTACCCGCTAACCTCCGATGGCCGGTTGGAAGTGGGCGTACTGGGATCGGCGGCAAATGTCCGATATCTGGAAGGCTTTAGTTTGGGACAGCCTTGGAACAGTGGCCTGGGGGGGGGGTTCGCCTACCACTCCCGGTCCCGCGCGTGGCACGTCATTATCAGCTACGGCTATGGCTTCAACGCGATCCGCAACGGCAACCGGGGTGCCAACAGCATCGGCATCGCGCTCCAATATGATTTCCTCGAAGACAACGGGCGCTTCCTGCGAAACTTCCTGAATTCGATTGGACCCTCGAATTGGCGCGGATTGGTCCGCTGACGGCGTTGCTGGAGTGCCGAGTTGCCGGCAAGCTCCACTTGTGAAACGGGTCCTGGCCTTCCTCGCGCTAACAGCCACCGCTCTCCTCCACAGCCAAGTTCCGGACAATCTCGTCGTCGAGGGAGTCCCACCGATTCCCGAGGAACTTCGCAGCCGGGTTCGTCCCTATCTGGAGTTTCGCCTGGCGGCCTTCCAATCGTGGCATCCGCAACGGATGGAAATGCTCATCACCACCCGTTTCGCCGACACCCCACAGATTCATTCGGTCGCCAAGCCCGGAGGCGCCCGGCGTCAGCTCACCTTCTTCAACGAACCCGTGGCCGGAGCCAGCTACCAGCCACGCGCCGGAAACTATCTGGTCTTCTCGCAGGACACCGGCGGGGGTGAGTTCTTTCAACTGTATCGTTTTGATCCCACCAACGCCCAAACCACCCTCCTGACCGACGGCAAGAGCCGGAACATGGGTGCCGTCTGGGCAGACTCCGGAAACCAACTCGCCTACACGAGCACCCGTCGCAACGGAAAGGATAGCGATCTCTACGTCATCGATCCCCTTCGCCCGGAATCGAACCGGCTGGTCTCCGAAGTCCGCGGAGGAGGTTGGTCCGTTGCCGACTGGTCACCCGACGAACTCACACTACTGGTGTCGAACTATGAGTCGATCAACCAAAGCCATCTCTTTCTGCTCAATCTCCAGGATGGCCAAATGAAGCCGCTGACTCCGCCCGGACAAACCGGCGTGTCATGGGGCAACGCCCAGTTCTCGCGGGATGGAAAGGCAGTATACGCAACCTCGGACGAAGGCGCGGAGTTTCGACGAGTGGTACGGGTGGAGTTGGCTACCGGCGCCGCAACCGTCCTGACCCCAAATCTCAAGTGGGATGTTGAATCGCTCAAATTGTCCCCTGACGGAAAAACCCTGGCCTATGTCGCCAACGAAGACGGAGCCAGCGTCCTTCATCTCTGGGATGTGGAATCCGCGCGGGAACGTTCTGCGCCTACCTTGCCCCTCGGCGTCCTGACGGGCCTGGAATGGCATTCCAATGGCACCATTCTCGGCTTCTCACTTTCTTCGGCGCAGTCTCCAGCCGATGCATGGTCACTCGATGTCTCCAACGATAGCCTCACCCGCTGGACCGAGAGCGAAACCGGCGGATTGAAAGCAACTCAGTTTTGCCTGCCCGAACTGATCAGAACCAATTCATTCGATAGCTTGCCGATCAGTGGCTTTCTCTATCGTCCAGATCCCGTGAAGTTTCCTGGCCCGCGGCCGGTCCTCATCATGATTCACGGAGGACCCGAGTCACAGTCCCGGCCGGTGTTCCTCGGCCGGAACAACTTCCTCATTGATCAATTGGGGATCGCATTGTTGTACCCGAATGTTCGTGGATCGAGTGGATACGGGAAGACGTTTCTGACCCTGGACAACGGCCGGCTGCGCGAGGACTCGGTCAAGGACATCGGCACCTTCCTCAACTGGCTGGAGCGTGATCCTCAACTGGATCGAAACCGGGTCGCTGTGATGGGTGGAAGCTATGGAGGCTATATGACGTTGGCCTCTTTGGTTCATTTTGGCAGTCGCCTGCGCGCCGGCATCGACATCGTCGGAATCTCCAGCTTTGTCACCTTTCTTGAGAACACCCAGGATTACCGACGTGACCTGCGTCGCGTCGAATACGGGGACGAGCGAGATCCGGAAATGCGGGCCATCCTCAGTCGCATTTCACCGCTGAATCAGGTCAGTCGAATTCGTACTCCCCTCCTGGTGGTTCAGGGGCTGAACGATCCCCGAGTCCCCGTCACCGAGGCGGAACAGATGGTTAAGGCGATCCGCGCCCAAGGCGGCACAGCGTGGTACCTGATGGCGAAGGACGAGGGACACGGCTTCGCCAAAAAGAAGAACGCTGATTTTCAATTTCTGAGCACATTGCTCTTTCTCGAAGAAACCCTGCTCGAATGAAATGGGCCCCATCATTCAAAGGTACCGCGCGTAATTCGCCACAAACCAGGTGATCAGCAAGGCCACGCCCAAGGCACCCAGAGCGGCTGCACCCAGGGCCGCCCACCCACTTAGCGGTAGCCGCAATGGAGATGACGCGCGTCCCGCCTCCTTCTCAGAGTAGAGCCGACGGGCAATTCCCAAGGTAACCACGGCCAACATCAATAACAGAGGAATCGTGATTCGACCGTTGAGCCGATCCCAAAAGTAGTCCTCTAGCGAAAGACCGGCCCGCAATCCGGTTAGCGAGCCCAAGGCCCCCCACACCCAGGCTGTATACGCTACCGCACGCGTGGTCGCGAGGCAGGCAACGGTGAAGCCCACCGCCAGCGCCGCCAGGGGCATCGCGATAATCACGCCGTACAACAGTTCCGGGTGGCGAAGTTCCACAACGGCCAACCCCGTGGACACAAAGAAACTCAGAATGAGATCAGCCAGGTTGTGGTACAGCGCGAAGACATTCAGCAGCGTGAACACCAGTAGACAACCCACGGCAAAAATGAGCCGGGCATCGAAGCGTTGAGTTCGAGTCGCCGGCTGGGAAAAAGAAAACTCTTCACACCCTCCCATGACGTCGCTGCCCCCGAACACCGGTCCACCAATTACTGCTACAACCCCTCCCAGAACCAAAATCCAGAGAGGATGCGCCACCCACGGCAACAACCACATCGCGATCAGCCACAACAAAAGGAAACCGAGGATAAGCCGCGAATGCGCAAACCACTCCCCCCAAATCAAACCCATCCAAAAACGCCGACGCTGACCTGGCCGCACTAACCGGAAGTCCTCCGATTCAGTGGCACTCACCAACCTGAGAGGGGGAGCCAAAGGTGCCTCACCAGTTCTCATGATATGACTCCCGCTCCCGGACTGAACCTGCTTTTAACGACAGTGTGAATCATAAATGAACACAGTCAGCGCACCGGAAGCAGGGCATCTGAATAAAACTCCCACGGGTAGTCGGACCCCGGAGAACCTTCACCCATGGAGCCAGGACGGAACACTCGTCGTTTGACGACGGATCCATCCCGTAGCGCCCGAAACACGAGTCCTTCATACTGAAGATAGTGTTTGAAATTCGGCACGGCCGCAGGAGTTGGAACCCTTACTCCGTGCAACTGGCAAATCACCGTTCCCGCATCGGTTCCCAAGACCCCCAGTCGTTGCCATGCAGCTCGTCGCCAGGAAAGCGGATGCAGATACGAAAATGGTTCGGTCTCATTTACTTCGGCCAGCTCAGCCGTCCAGGAACCGGACTCAGGATCGCGTAAGTCGTTCTGACCCGCCCACGGTTCCTGAGAAGCATTCGCCACATTACCCCAGAACAAATTCGTTGTGATCGTTCGCCGCAACGCTGGATCTGAAGGGCAAACGAAGACATTGGAAGGTCCCTGATTCGGGAGATGTTGGATCACTCTTGAAAGCGACCGAGGGCGTTTGCCGGTGTCCCGACTGTACATCTCAATCGCTTGGACCACCTGACGCAGATTTCCGAAACACGTCATCTGTTCGGAACGGAGGCGAGCGTTGGCCAGAGCTGAGCTGACCAATGTGGCCATGACCGCCATGACCGCGATGACGGTCAGAAGTTCCACTATGGTGAAACCACGGCCTCGTCGCTGACTTGGCTCTCGAATTGAACAGCACCCTAGCATGGTTGGGAATCAGGCCAATCTTGCCGACTCAGAAACAAACTCCCATTCTTCCGAGCAACTAGCCAGCCCGGGGAACGGTACCTATCGCCGTTCCGCGCTCGCGGTGGCGACTGCGAACATCGAGTCGTTGCCCACACAGTAAAGACCCGACGTCCACTCGTTCACCCGGGCTGGCTTGATTCTTTCCCTGTCGTCGGACTTGGAGTGGTTGTGTTGTGGAACCAATCGACAAACAACTCTTCCAAGGTCAGCGGAAAAACGTAAACGCGCGCCCCTGGTAACGACTGTATTCCAAAAAGTTGCGCTTCGTCTGTGACGCGAGTAAGGGCCGTGACAACCGGACCCAACGTATAGGATCGTAACGCACCAGGGATGGCGAAATCCGCCGGTGGCCGGTCCTCCGGAAAAACCACCTGCACCCGGCGCATTGTCCGTTGCCAATCTTCGACGGCACCTTCGGCGACGATCCGCCCGTGATCCATGATTCCAACCTGCGTAGCTAACCTCTCGAGATCTGCCAAAAGATGGGTTGAAAGCAAAATGGTACAGCCGTCGCCAAACAACAAAGCGTCGATCAGGCATTGGTTGAGTTCCCTTCGCGCTATGGGATCCAATCCAGCGGCCGGCTCATCAAGAAGAACCACCTCTGGTCGAGTCGCCAAGGCCAAGGCAATCGCAGCCAACCGTTGATTACCTCCGGACATGCGCGAAATGGACTCCGTCCACGGAAGTTCCCAACGGTGTTGCAGTTGACGCAACAAATCGCCGTCCCAGCGATCGTAGAAATGGGCAGCATAGCGGCCCAAATCACGTAGTGTCATCCAATCCGGTAGCTGTTGACTTTGAGAGAGATACGCCACCCTTTGGCGCTGTTCTCTGGGTGCTTCCCACAGGTTCCACCCCAACACCGTAGCCTCCCCTTTATCGGCCCTTAGGAGCCCCATCAAGATCCGTAGGGCTGTGGTCTTACCGGCCCCATTCCGTCCAATCAACCCATAGACCTCCCCCTGACGTACGGTCAAATTCAGGTTGCTGACAGCCACCGTTCCATTCCGGAACGATTTGTTCAGCGATCGAAGTTGAATGACAGCCTCCATGGGCAGTCCTTACGAATTGGCCCCACCCGCAACAACCGCAAATTTCACCGGTGTCTCATCTGACACCCGTTCGGGATCGAGCGCGCTCAACTCCTCACGCACAACGCTAATCACCTTTGGCGAAGGAACATGCAATTGAGTCGCTTCGACCGCTAGTTGCTTGGCCGAACGGCGTAATGCGTCTTCCTGCTCGGCCTTCGTCAACTGACTTGCGGCGGCGGCGATGAAAGCTCCTTTGCCATGGCGCTTTTCAATCACTCTTTCCCTTTCCAACTCGGTGTACGCTTTCACAACCGTCGTGGGATTTACGGCCAAAGCCGCCGCCAACTCACGGATTGAGGGAATTTGGTCTCCAGGACGCAACGTTCCGCCCGCGACGTAGTACTTCAGCTGGTCCATCATCTGCCGATAAACTGGCACCCCGGAACGTTCATCAATTTGCAGATGGAGCTTGGGCGTTGCGTGCATAGCTTGCGTGCGTGTGTGATAACACCCATACAGCCAATGTCAACGCAGGAAAACAAAAAGGGCCAGTTGCGTTTGCAACTGGCCCTGAAAATAACCGGCGGCTACCTACTCTCGCGCAACCTATAGAAGCACTACCATCGGCAATAAGGTGTTTGACGGCCGAGTTCGGGATGGGATCGGGTCGGGCCACCTCTTTATGGCCACCGAAAAAATGTTTAAGAACAAAACGTTCTCTGAAATCTGCGCATGTCGGACATGTAAAATGAACCGTCTGTCTTCAATTAATAAAGGCGAACAATCAAGCCTCACGGCCGATTAGTATTGGTCCGCTCATGCCTCACGGCATTTGCACGCCCAACCTATCGAGCAGGTAGTCTACCTGCGGCCTTTAGGGAGCTTGCGCTCCGGGAAACCTAATCTTGGGATGAGCTTGGCACTTAGATGCTTTCAGCGCTTATCTCTTCCGCACATGGCTACGCAGCGATGCCCCTGACGGAACAACTGCCACACCAGAAGTGCGTCATTCCCGGTCCTCTCGTACTAAGGAATGAACCCCTCAAGTTTCCTTCGCCCACAGTGGATAAGGACCGAACTGTCTCACGACGTTCTGAACCCAGCTCGCGTACCGCTTTAACCGGCGAACAGCCGGACCCTTGGGACCTTCTCCAGCCCCAGGATGCGATGAGCCGACATCGAGGTGCCAAACCGGATCGTCGATGTGAACTCTTGGATCCGATCAGCCTGTTATCCCTAGCGTACCTTTTGTCCGTTGAGCGATGGCAATTCCACATTCAACCATCGGATCATTTGGGCCTGCTTTCGCACCTGCTCGACTTGTATGTCTCGCAGTCAACCGGGCTTCTACCCATACGCTCGACGCATGGTTGCCAACCATGCTGAGCCCAGCTTCGCGCTCCTCCGTTACCATTTGGGAGGAAGCCGCCCCAGCCAAACTGACCCGCACGCACTGTCCCCTGCCCGGCTAACGGGATCAAGGTTAGACTCCTAATTGACAAAGAGTGGTGTTTCACATTGCGACTCAGGCACAACCGAAGCCATGCCTTCAAAGTCTCCCACCTACGCTAAGCATTATCAAACAGAAGCCAATACGAGCTTACAGTAAAGGTGCATAGGGTCTTTCCGTCCTACTGCGGGCATGCGGCATCTTCACCGCAACTACAGTTTCGCCGAGAACCTCTCCGAGACAGTCGTTCAGTCGTTACAAGATTCGTGCAGGTCGGAACTTACCCGACAAGGAATTTCGCTACCTTAGGACCGTTATAGTTACGGCCGACATTCACGGGGACTTAGGTTCAGAGCTTCGCCTTGCGGCTAACCCCTTGCCTTGATCTTCCCGCATTGGTCACTTGTCACACCCTATACGTTGTCTTAATGACGTGGCAGAGTGCTGTGTTTTTGTTAAACAGTCGCTAAACGCAATTTACTGTGGCTCACCGAAGTGAGCACCCCTTCTCCCGAAGTTACGGGGCTAATGTGCCGAGTTCCTTAGAGAGGGCTCTCTCGCGCGCCTTGGTGCACTTACACCCACCCACCTGTGTCGGTTTACGGTACGGGCGACCGGGAAAGGGCCGATGGCTTTTCTAGGCACAACTTCCGGCAGTACGCTTCGGATTGCTCCTAAGCTGGATCTTTCAATGATCCCACTGCGTTCCATCATGCGTCACCATCGGTTTGACCCGGTTCGGTGCCGGAATGTTGACCGGCTGGGCATCGATTACGTCTTACGACCTCATCTTAGCTCCCGACTAACCCTGGGAGGACGAACCTGGCCCAGGAAACCTTGGGTTTACGGCGACCAGAATTCTCATCTGGTTTATCGCTACTCGTGTCTGCATTCTCACTAACCAGCGCTCCAGTTTTCCTTTCGAATTACCTTTACAGCACGGGTTACGCTCTCCTACCACTCTACAATGACGAATCACTGTAGAATCCTGAGCTTCGGTACATAGTTTGATCGCCAATCATTTTCGGCGCGACATCACTCGATGAGTCAGCTGTTACGCACTGTTTAAATGATGGCTGCCTCTAAGCCAACATCCTCACTGTCTAAGTAACGTCACATCCTTTCCACTTAACTATGTTTAGGCACCTTAGCTGCAGGTCTGGGCTGTTGCCCTCTCGACGACGAAGCTTATCCCTCGCCGTCTGAATGCTGGGTTAATGGATCCCGTGGAATTCGGAGTTTGATTGGTTTTGGCATCCTGGTAGGGACCCTAAGCCATCCAGTGCTCTACCTCCACGGTTTACTTGCCCAACGCTCGCCCTCAAGCGATTTCGGAGAGAACCAGCTATCACGGGGTTTGATTAGTCTTTCGCTCCTACTCTCAAGTCATCTCAGGATTTTTCAACATCCACGAGTTCGGTCCTTCACCAAGTG
>JAFLEF010000069.1 GCA_017309115.1 Verrucomicrobiota bacterium
AAGGGAAGAAGACGAAATTCGAAGAAGGAAGAAGAGCCTTCTGAGGAATGGTTCGAAGAAGAAGCTTCGGAAGGAGACGGAATTTCAAACCGCCAGGATCTCACCAGTTTCGAACCGCCGCTGACACGGGGAGGTGAACCGCAGATTAACCGCAGATTTTTTCGGCAAAAAGAACGTCCCCCTTTAGCTCCCCAACCGCTCAGTGGTCACGTCTCTCGACCCCGAGCTCGCCAAAACAAAAAAGAAATCTGCGTTAATCTGCGTCCAATCTGCGTTTCCAACTGCATCGATCCCTCTCAGCTTCCCTTCGCCCGAAACCAAGCGAACCAACGCCGCGACGCCACCGGTTCGGTCGCCACTTCCCGGAACCGTGAGGTCAACTGCAGTCGGGCTCGCAGCGCCCAGAATGCCGAATTCAGCATCGCCAAGCCCCACCAACTCCCTAGCGAGAGGGCCATGGTGGGCTCGGGCAAAACGTCCCGGAAGCCGCCCATGACTCCAATGAAAGAATACGCCGCCATACCCATCAGCCAGACCACCCAGGGCAACACCAAAATCCGACCGATCAGTCCCGACGCCACCGCCCGGCTCGTGGAATTGAGTCCGGACCAAAGCCCATCCCAGGCGAGCGCCCAGAGGTCGACCACCAGCACGGACATGTAGGCCAATCCCATCCACAAGATCTCCGGCGCCCCGGTCGCACCCGACGACCGCAACAAGAACCAGAGCCACAGCAGATCCAGGAAGAGCACGACCAACATTGGCCCCAGAAATTGCCGGCGAAGGGACAGCCAACGTCCCGCCAATAGGTCGTCGATGGAGAGCGACGTGGACAACAGCAGTTCCAGCGCGCCACTGCGCCGATCATCGTAGAACTGACGGGGCGCTTCATTGGCCATCCAGTACTTCAGAACGAGATGGAAGAAGATGCCCACCATCAGTCCCAGTTCCGGCTCCCACCAATTCTCCTGCGCCACGAACACCATAAACAGGTAGATCAACACCAAGGTTCCCCCGAGGAAGCCCCACACGAGCCATCCACGCATCCAGTGTCGGGAGGTCAACCAAGCCACGGGTGATTGGTTCAACAACTCCCGCCGAAATTCGATCCGCGCCTCCGGATGCCAGAATCGCAGTCGATTCAACCAGCGGGTCCAAAACCACCCCGGCGCCGACGACGCTTTGTCCTGCCAGACCAAGGGCAGCACCAGACTCGCCACCAACAACGCCAGCAGTCCGACCCCACCCGTGAACAACAGAGCGTGGCGGTAGTTGGCCGACGACGTGCGATAGTTGGCATCGGCCGAGTTGACATACGCCGCAAACGGCGAGGCATGGCTCAGCCAATTCTGATCCCACCGTTCCACCGACGTCGCCGGAACTCCCAACTGGGTCATGCTCCAACTCACCGAGGCGTTGAACAGAGGCGCACCCGCCGACAACACGACAATCATCAGAAAGGCCACCAGGACCGAACGCCGAACATCTGAAGTCAGGACCGACGCCAGCAATCCCAACGCCAGGGAACTAAACTGGGTCACCCCCAAGACCACCACCATCCGTCCATAATCCGCCAGCGTGACTCCGCCCATCAACAGCGACAACGCCAGCAGAGGCATGACCGCGATCAGTCCGTAGAACGCTCCCAAGGAGGTCGCCGCCAGTTTACCCAGCGTTACGTCGTAGCCCTTGAGATCCGTCAGAAACAGCAGTCCCAACGTGCCGTCCCGCTTCTCGCTGGAAACGCTATCGGCACTGAACAACAACCCGGCCAACAGGCCAAATCCCAGCGCCATCGCCGAGGCCACGTAAAACACCGGCTCGCCGGTCATCTGAAACCCGATGCCACCCCGCATCATCAGGAACCACGAGCAGATCATCAGGCCGATCCCGACCGCCACCAGCCGACTCCAATAGGTCCAGGGTCGGCGGGAGGCGACCCGCAACTCGCGACCGACAACGGGAAAAACGGTCATGCCGGAGTGACTTCACGAGGTTTTGCCGGAACCGACAAGTCCACACTGCACCAACCCGGAACAAACCGGCGTTCGGCCAACTGACGCCGGGCAAACCACGCGCCCCAAGACGTCACCGCCATCGCCAGGAGAATGCTGAACCACAGATAGAAGGAATCGCTGTTCCACCAGGGGATCCGCCCGTTGAACTTCTGACCGGCCTCGTCATTGGCCCAGTCAAGCAGAGCCGTCACCACAAAGGGCGCATGATGCACCACCCACGCGAGGGCGAAGGTGGTCAGAAAGGAGAGTCGGGACAGCGACAAACCCACCCCAAAGACCACCGTGGCGACGACCCATAGAGCAAACATCCACTCGACCGGCGGCATGACCCAGTAGCCCGGCCAGGCGAACTGGGGATCCTGTGAGGCCAGGTACCATCGCCAGCCAAACCGGATCTGCGGCAGGAACAGTAGGATCAGGGACGGCAGGAGAAAGCGCGTGGCCAATCCTCCCAAGCGTCCCCGAACCATGGCTTCTGGCGCCAGCGGAGTGACCAGCCAGAGCTCCAAGGCGCCGTTTTCCCGTTCCTGACGAAAACTCGCCGCCGCGGCAAACGCCACTCCCCCCAACAGCAGAACCCGACCCATGAAGTAAAGCCCCTCGGCCGAGGAGCGCGGTACATCGATGGCCGTGCCCGCAATCGCCAGTGCCAACCCCAGCAGCGCCCAACCCCCGACCCGGGCGCTCCAGGTGCGAGATTGCAGCCAGCGAACCGGATTGGCTGTCAGGGCTTGCGCCCGACGTTTACGCCACCAAGTGCCCGCCACCTGAACCTCGGTCAACCAACGGGCCACCTCCTGCCGTCGGGCCGACGGGGGTTCGCTGCGCCACGTCCGCGAAACTCCCACCGCCGCCAGACGAACCGTCAAGGCCACGAGAATCCACGAACAGACCCAGACCCAAAACGCGGTCCGCACTGCCGGCCAACCGGCGGCCAATGGCGTCCAATCGATCCAGAGTCCATTGAAGCCCTGGCTCGCGTAAAAACCCTGCCGCGCCAGGAACTGGTCCCACAAGGCATCCCAGGGAACCGCTGTTCCCGGAGTTCCATTCAACAGCGAACGCCACCAACCCGGGACCCATTGGAGACCCAAGTACAGTGCGAAAAACAATGCGGCGGCGATGATCGCCAGCAGGAATGCCAACAACCGCGCCCGCCACCAGGACTCGGTCACCGCTGAGGCTGTCAGTCCCGACACCAACGCCAAGCCCAGCGCCGCCAACTCCAAAAGAAACATCCGAACGGCATCCAACCAACTCACCCCACCCATCAACACCGGAATGACCATTACCGGCACCGCCGCCAGGACGAACACCAAACCGCGCAGAACATGAACGAAGGCCTTTCCCACGACGACATCCACCGGACGCAGCGGAGTCAGAAACAGCAACCCCAAGGTTCCTTCCCGACGTTCCCGACTGAGGCAATCGGCGGTGAGCACCGGCGCCAGAAACCAGATGCCCAGGAACAGCAGTCGATGCAGTCCGAGGAAGTAACCGCGCCCATTCATCTGACCGCCGTTGGCCTCGCGTTCCCAGGCCAGCCAGAAGAGCAACAGCACCACGCCACCGGCCAGGACCCGAAGCCAGTAGGTCCCACCCTGTCGCGCTTGTTCCCGCAACTCCCGTTGCAACACCGGCCACATTGGTCGCGCCCACCATGGGGTCGGGTTCGCGCCCTCGCAATCCTGGCTCGATTCTCCCGCACCCATTCCCAACAACACCCGAGGTCGCCAAAACCGGCCGACGAACTTTTTTTCGTGCAGTCGGTCTTCAGTGAGCGTTCTACTTAACCCCGAATCCCTAACTTATGTTTAGCAACGCTCTCATCCGGCGTGCCGCACTCCCGTGCCTGCTCGTCGGCTCAATCCTAGCAATCTCCGAATCCCGGGCCGCGTTGTCCGAGGGTTTGGTCTCATACTGGCCAATGGAGGAAGTCGCCGGCGGCAAAACGCCTGACCTCGTCAGCGGCTACGACATGACCCTCAACAACCTGACCGAGGCCGATCTGGTGGAGGGTAAATTCGGTAAGTGCTTCTCCTTCTCCAACGCCAAGCAGACCCTGTTGAGTCGCATTCACGGCGCCAACGACGATCTGCCGGCCAACAAGCACGCCGCCTTCACCATCGCCTTTTGGGCCAACGTCAATGGCACCGGGCAGACCGATCTGCGCCTCTTCTCCGAGGGATTCACTCCCAACAACAACAATCCACTCTTCAACATTGGCACCCATAACGGCGGCGCCGATGGCAGCGTGGATTTGTTCATTCGCCAAACCGGCTGGACCGACGTCAACCACATCAAATCCATCGCCCAACCTTTCGATGGCACGTGGCGTCACATCACCTTCGTTCAACAAGAAGACGGGTCCCGCAAACTCTACGTCGACGGCCTTCCGGATGAGCTCGAGATTCCCGCCAAGGAAGCCGGCACCTGGATTCTCAATGACACCACCATCGGCGGCATCCTCCGCGCCTCTGCCTCCCACTGGGTCACCGGTCTCATCGACGAAACCGCCATCTGGAAACGCGCTCTGTCCGAAGCCGAGATCACCGAACTGAAAAATCAGGGGCTGGTCAGTGTGTTTCCGCCGGAAGCCAAGGGGCTGGTGGCCCACTGGCCGATGGAGGAAGTCGCCGGCGGCAAGACACCGGACCTCGTCAGCGGCTACGACATGACGCTCAACAACCTGACCGAGGCCGATCTGGTGGCGGGTAAATTCGGTAAGTGCTTCTCCTTCTCCAACGCCAAGCAGACCCTGTTGAGTCGCATTCACGGCGCCAACGACGATCTGCCGGCCAACAAGCACGCCGCCTTTACCATCGCCTTTTGGGCCAACGTCAACGGCACCGGGCAGACCGATCTGCGCCTCTTCTCCGAGGCGTTCACTCCCAACAATAACAATCCGCTCTTCAACATTGGCACCCACAATGGCGGCACCGACGGCAGCGTGGATCTGTTCATTCGCCAAACCGGCTGGACCGACGTCAACCACATCAAGTCTACTGCCCAGCCATTCGACGGGACCTGGCGTCACATCACCTTCGTTCAACAGGAGGACGGTTCCCGTAAACTCTACGTCGACGGCCTTCCGGATGATCTCGAGATTCCCGCCAAGGAAGCCGGCACCTGGATTCTCAACGACACCACCATCGGCGGAATTCTCCGCGCCTCCGCCTCCCACTGGGTTACCGGTCTCATCGACGAAACCGCCATCTGGAAACGCGCCCTGTCCGAAGCCGAGATCAACACCATCAAGAACTCGGGGGTTCCCAAGGTCATCACCAAGCGCCAACCCCTCGAGATCAAATCCTTCATGGCTGACTACCCGGCCGCCGCCAACGGCGACCAAGTTTGGTTGCGCTGGGAAGGCAGCAAGGACGCCAATTACTCCCTCGATCAGGGCGTCGGCGATGTCACAGCCCAAACCGCCGGTGGCGTCGGTGCCAAGGCGGTGACGGTGAATGCCACCACCACCTACACCCTCACCGCCAGCCGGGGCAATGAAACCCTCACGGCGCAGTTCGCTGTCCGCGCGGTCCCAGGCGTGGCCGCGGGATGGCATCTGGTGGAGACCTTCGAATTCCTTAACGACGGAAACATCGCCAACCAGAGCCAATGGCTCGGTGCCGAAGGCTTGTTCAGTGTCATTTCCCAAACGGGCAACAAGGCGCTCGGGTTTGATGACGGAGCCGACCTGACGGCACTAAAGCTGAATTCTTTCGGCCTGACCGAAGGCCAAAAGGGAACTCTGAGCTTCCGGATCCAGTTCCTGCCCACGCCCGCCGAAGAACTGTCGGCGCCGATCGGAGTGCACATCGGACTCACCGAACGTTCCATTCGGTTCAATGGCGACTTCAATCAAAACGTCGGGCCCTATGTTCGGTTGGAGCGTTTGGCGGAAGGCACCACTATCGATCTGCTGGCCCGCAATGGGGTGGCCACCCAATTCTACGAAGGCATGGTGGTGGATGCCTTCCAACCGGGCGTGTGGTATCGGCTCTGGATGGATGTCGAGAACAAGCCCTTCAACGTGGTCGATGGAGTACAAAACGGCGGCGACGTGTACTCGGTTTATCTGCAGAAAGAAGGCGACGCCGGCCGCACCACGGTGTTCGAGAACTTCCTGGCCGACCGGGATGCGGTCACCATTGATCCCGCTCTGGGCGCCCCCACGGCCCACCTGACGCACGTGTTCATCTCCACGCCGGGAACGGGTCAGTTGGCGAATCGGGTTCTGGTGGATGACTTCTTCATGAGCGTCGGCAGTTACAATTCCACCGTTCCCTACGTTCCCGTGGTTGGACCGACGGAAATCATCGTCACCGGCAGCGAGTTCAATCCCGCCAACGGCAGCTTCACCCTCACCTGGGGATCCCAGGCGGGTCTGCGATATCGGGTGGAGAAGCAAACAGCCTTGGGCGGCAGCTGGACGCCCCTGGCGACCGGGCACCCCGAAGGCGGAGCTGTCGGAACCTCAACCTCCTATACGGACACCAACGCCGGCGCCCAGGCCGGATTCTATCGGGTGGTGTTCACCCCGTAAGTGTTGCTTCATTTCAAGCGGGGCAGGCGGAGATTCCGCCTGCCCCTTTTGCTTTAGCGTGGCTCATTGGGGCGCCGCAGGGTCCACAGGTACGCCACCAAATCCCAACATTGCTCATCGCTCAGGCTCTCCCGGAAACTGGGCATCGGCGTTCCGTCCAGGCCCGTAAGCAATGCCCGAATCAGATCCTGGGGATGGGGTCCGCTGCGCACGGAAGGCTGGGTGAGATCCGCAGGAGGCGTCGCCCCGCCCCACTGATCCTCCAGTCCACTCGCGGCCGGACCGTCTCCCCTCCCCTGATCGCCGTGACACGGCACACAACTGACCCGATATAGCTCCCGGCCCCGTTGAACGTGGCCGCTTCGGTCACCGGCTTCCCACCAAGTCGGCATCGGAGGCAAGGGCAACGCCGCCGCCTTCCACTGGGGCCGATCCCACCGGAGGGAGAAGGTCTGCAGATACTGAATCACGGCTCGCACCTCCCGATCGCTCAGATGCTGGAACGTCGGCATGCTGGTTCCGTAAAGCCCCCCGCGAATGGTCCGCTCGAGATCGGCTTCCAGCGGGAGCGAGCCGCTCGGAGTGGACCGGTATTTGAACACACCGGACGTGAACTTCCGGGGCCGGGGCCACATTCCCTGCGCCATCTCCCCTTTGCCGTCGCCCCAGCGCCCATGACACACGAGACAGTTGCGTTCGTACACGTACCGTCCTTCCTGAACGAGCGCATGATCCCTCGACTGGCCCGACTGGCCCAACGCCGGTCCGTTGGTCTGCGCCCAACATCCCCAGAGGATTCCGGCAAACACCGTCGCCCCGGCCATCATCCGTCCCGTTATGCCACCCCACATGGGAAAACACTGGAGTCTCGCCGAGGGGAAGACCAACCCCGGTTTGCTCCGATCTGTTCCCGAATTGGCCAGCCCCCCTCGATCCAAGGATCTTTTCCCAGAATCAGGGTCGGACGTAGTGGAATCCCGGCGTCTGAACCGGACCGAACTGGAGACCCTTTCCGGGGTGCGGCATTCACGCATTTGACCCAACGAAAAACCGGGACAGCATGTCGTCTATGCAGGCGGAACCGACACTCAACGAAGCGATCACCTGGCTGCTCCTCGCGGCCACGGCGGTCGGCGGATTCATCTGGGCCGTCACTCACGGTCAGTTTACCGACCTGGAACGTGCGGCTCGCCTTCCATTGGAAGACGACGACGAACCCCGCCAGTAGCAGTTCCGCTGGGTTCGGGCCGACCCGGAGTCGGTCTGTTCGCGCGAGCTCGGGCTGGACAACTCGATCGGGGGTCGCCTTGCTGGTAATCCAGCATGCATTCGACCAATCTCAGAGGACGGCCAGCCTCCAACCGCTGGTCCCTGATTGGGATAGGGTTCCTGTGTTGGACGCTGTTTGCGGCCGGGCTCCGGGCCGAATCACCGGCAACCGCGAATGTGGTCGTCCTCCTCGCGGACCAATGGCGCGCCCAGGCCTTCGGATTTGCCGCGGATCCCAATGTCCGCACCCCAAACTTCGACCGCCTTGCCCGGGAGAGTGTCCACTTTCGTCACGCGGTCGCCGGAATTCCGGTGTGCTCGCCCACGCGGGCTTCCCTGCTCACGGGTCAGCGTCCCCTGACCCATGGCATCTTCCTGAACGACGTTCCGCTGTCCACCAATGCGGTCACCCTCGCCAAAGTGCTTCGCCAAGCGGGCTGGCAAACCGGTGCCATTGGCAAATGGCATCTCGATGGCCAAGGCCGATCCGCCTTTATCCCACCCGAACGTCGGCAAGGCTTCGACTACTGGAAGGTTCAGGAGTGCACTCACGACTACACGAACTCGACCTACTATTCCGACTCCCCCACACCCCGGCGCTGGGAGGGCTATGACGCGTTGTCCCAAACGAAGGACGCCACGGCGTACATCCGCACCCAGGCGCAGTCCGGTCAACGCTTCTTCCTCTGGCTGGCTTGGGGTCCGCCCCATGATCCATACCACACCGCCCCGGAACGATTCCGGGCGCTCTACGATCCGGCCCGATTGATCCTGCGCTCAAACGTCCCTCCGGCCTTTGAACAGGCCACCCGCAAAAGTCTGGCGGGCTATTACGCCCACTGTTCTGCGTTGGACGAAGCACTGGGCGAACTGCTCTCGACGTTGGAGTCTACCGGACAGTCCACCAACACCCTCTTCCTCTTCACGTCCGATCACGGCGACATGCTGGGATCCCACGGTCTTTGGAAGAAACAGAAGCCCTTCGACGAATCCGCCCGAGTGCCGTTCCTACTCCGCTGGCCCGCCGGCCTCGGCGCCAGCGCCCGAACCGTGGACGCGCCGATCAATTCCGAGGACGTCATGCCCACCCTGCTCGGACTGCTCCGCCTGCCTCGTCCGCCCAGTGTGGAAGGACTCGACTTCAGCGACCATCTACGCGGCGGACCGGCTCCGGGCGATGGCGCCGCCCTCCTCGCTTGCCTTTCCCCGTTCGGCGAATTCGAACGGCGAACCGGCGGCAAGGAATACCGGGGAATCCGAACGGCCCGATTCACCTACGTTCGGGATCTCCACGGACCGTGGCTTTTATTCGATCACCAAGCCGACCCGTATCAGCTCAACAACGGCGTCGGACAAGCCAGCTGGGCTACGGTCCAAGCCGACCTCGAACAGCGACTCCAGGAAAAGTTAGCGGCCCAACAGGACACGTTTAGGACCGGTCCGGAATACATCCGGCAGTGGAGTTATCGGGTGAATCAGCACGGGACCGTTCCCTACCAGCCCTAGTGCGCGCTCGAACACTCTGGGTTGCTCCGAGCTGCTATCGAACAGGAGACGGTTGTGCCCAAAAGAATTCACTAAACCTTCCGGCCAAAGTGTGTTTACTCGCTCGCCACAACCTTCATGAAGGAATTGCTGACACCGCCGCCGATCGTTCACAATCAACACGCCGAAATCCGGGAGCTGTTCAACCGCTATGTGGTTCCCAGCTACGGACGTTTTGACCTGGTTCTGGATCGCGGTGCCGGCAGCTACGTCTGGGATGTCAGCGGCAAGCGCTACCTCGACTTGGGCGGCGGCATCGCCGTGTGTGCTTTGGGCCATGCGAATCCCGAAGTCACCGAAGCGCTGGTAGAGCAATCCCGCCGGCTGCTGCATGTCTCCAATCTCTACTACCACGGACCCCAGGGTCGGCTCGCGGAGCACATCGTGACCCACCTCGCCCCAGGCAAAGTCTTCTTCGCCAACTCCGGCGCCGAAGCCAACGAGGGCCTGTACAAGGTCGCCCGCAAGTTTGGTCACGACGAGGGCCGCTTCGAAATCCTCACCGCGATCAATTCCTTTCACGGCCGAACACTCGCCGGCATCGCCGCGACGGGTCAGGACAAGGTCAAGAAGGGCTTCGAACCTGCCGTCGCCGGCTTCCGACACATCCCGTTCAACGACTTAAAGGCGGCCCAAGACGCCGTGTCACCCGCGACGGTCGCCATTTTGATTGAAGGCATTCAAGGCGAAGGCGGCCTCACGCCCGCGACGGCGGAATACCTGCTGGGACTACGCCGCCTCTGTGACGAGAAGCGGATGCTGCTGCTCGTGGATGCCGTGCAATGTGGCCATTTCCGGAGCGGCCGGTACCAAAGCTTCCAACGCATTCTCGAAGGCATTCCCGGTGCGGAAACGTTCCAGGCCGACGGTGTCTCCATGGCCAAGTCGCTGGGCGGTGGATTTCCGATCGGCGCATTTTGGGTGCGGCAGGAGTCCCACGGCGTCGCCCTTGCCGATCTCCTCGGACCCGGCACTCACGGCACCACTTTTGGCGGCACCCCCCTCGGCTGCGCTGTCGCGAATCGAATTTTCGAGATCATCGAACGCGATCACCTGGAACAACACGTCCGGACCACCGGGGATTGGCTGAAGTCCGAATTGGAACGGCTCGCGAGGGCCTATCCGGTGAGCGTCAAATCCGCCCGCGGTCTGGGCTTCATGCAGGGTCTGGAACTCCAGGCACGGGAAACGATTCCCGCCTTCGCCGGATCGGAAAAACCGGCGAGTCTCCAAATGGTGAACCGTCTCCACGAAGCCGGTGTACTCACGATCCCAAGCGGCAATCAGGTGGTGCGCCTTCTACCGGCGCTGAACATCCCTCGCGCCCAACTCGCCGAAGGCCTCGGCATCATCGAAGCGACGTTGAAGTCGTTGGGATAATCTCCCGGTAGGTCGAGGTTCCACCGAGCCGTTCACGTCTCGGCAAATGACGCGTTACCCGTCCACTCGCGCACGGCTCCGCGGAGCGTCGCCCTACCCCTCTTCCGACCTCTCTCAGCTCTCAGCTTCCCCCCGGTAGGGCGAGGTTCCACCGAGCCGTTCACGTCCCGCCGAATCACGCGTCACCCGTCCACCCACGCACGGCTCCGCAGAGCGTCGCCCCACCCTTCCGACCTCTCAGCTCTCAGCTCTCAGCTCTCAGCTCTCAGCTCTCAGCTTCCCCCAGACAAGTTGACTATCCGGTCAAATTACGTTATGGACTTGGGTGTTCCCGTAACCGAACCGACCCATGGGCCGTACCAGTGATGCTAGAGAACGATTGTTGACCGCCGCGCTCGACCTGATTTGGACGAACAGCTACGGCAGCATCAGCGTGGATGACATCTGCGCTCGCGCCGGTGTCAAAAAGGGAAGTTTCTACCACTTCTTCCCCTCCAAGGCCGACCTGGCGGTCGCCGCCTACGAGGAACATTGGCAGGAGAAACAACCGGAACTGGACGCCATCTTCTCCCCGCAGCTCCCGCCTTTGGAGCGACTTCGCCGTTGGACGGCCCATATTTACGAATCACAAAAGGCTCTCTGTGAGAAGTTTGGCCATGTTTGTGGCTGTCCCTACGCCAATGTCGGCTCGGAACTGGCATCCTTGGATGACCGGCTGCGCAGCAAGTCCGAGGAACTCCTCGGCCGCGGTCTGCGGTATCTGGAAAGCGCCATTGCTGAGGCCCAGCGTGATGGCGCGGTCAATGTCCCGGATATCCGAGCAACCGCTCTCCTCCTCGCCTCCACCGTCATGGGCCTAACCCTGCAGGCCAAGGTTCAAAATGACCCCGAAGTGTTGCGGGACCTCGAACCCACCGTGATGCGACTGCTCAGCGCCACGGTAAAACCCTAAGCCTTCAGTTTGACAAGTCGCTTCCCGCCCCGAGTATGGCCCAGCTGATAGACGACCGGTCAACAATTCACATCCCGTCCGTTGATCCCATGAACACCGAACCCGTCCGCTTCCTCGAACCCGTCACCTTTACCGATCTTTCCCCCCGCTCCCTGTCGGCCGAATGCGAAGCTTGGCTGACGGAATACAAGGAGGCGTTCCTGGCCGGCCTAAAAGGAGAGCTTGGCGTCTCGCTCTCGCCCGAATGGATCCAGCACGCACTCCGCGAAGCCGACTCCCTCGCCTCCCTGACTCCGGTGCCGTCGCTCTTCTGGCCCGAACTCGCCACTGAGAAACTCGCTGCGGCCCAAGCTTGGCAGGAACGCCAAAAGCAGCTTCTGGGCGGTCCCGAGATCTCTCTTACGGCCTGAACCCCTGGATTCCCTTCATGAAGCCATTCCTCTCGTCCGCCGCCCTAGTCTCTCTGCTAACTCTGGGAATCACCGCCTGCCGGCCCAGTCAATCGAGCCCCGCTTCCGCCGCTCCGCCCGCACCCCAGGTCACGGTGGCGCCCGTCGAAAATCGGGACTTAGTGGAGTACGACACGTTCACGGCACGGTTGGATGCTCCCGAAGTAGTGGAGATTCGGCCCCGAGTCTCGGGTTACCTCACCGAAGTTCGCTTCCGACCCGGCGAACTGGTGAAAGCCGGCGACGTTCTCTTCATCATCGATCCCCGACCCCGGCAAGCTGTCTTTGACCGAGCCGACGCCGAGGTGAAGCGGGCCGAAGTGCGAGTCGACATTGCTTCCCGCGAAGCCAGTCGCGCCGAAGCCCTCTTCGAGACCGGGGCCGTCTCGATCGAAGAGGCGGATCAACGCCGCTGGGCGGTGACCGACGCTCAAGCCGTCCTTCAAGCCGCGATCGCCAGCCGCGAGACCGCCAAACTTGATCTGGAATTCTGCACCGTGAGGGCCCCGATCGACGGCCGCGTGAGCCGGGCGCTGGTCACGGTCGGCAACAACGTGAGCGGCGTAGATGGCTTCACCACACTCCTGACCACGCTGGTCAGCGTGAATCCGATCTACGCCTACACCGATGTCGACGAAGCAAGTCTGCTCAAGTTTCGCCAACTGCTTCGGCAGGGAGAGATTTCCACCGACGGCCAGGGACGCGTCCTCGTAGAAATGGGCTTACCAGACGAAACCGGTTATCCGCATCAGGGCTTCATCGAATCCATCGACAACCGGCTTGATCCAGGGACCGGAAGCATTCTGGTTCGTTCCGAGTATTCCAACACCGACGGCAAGCTGCTGCCGGGACTCTTTGCCCGCATTCGCATTCCCAGCAGCGCCAAGAAGCCCACGCTGCTCATTCACGAAACCGCCATTGGTACGGATCAGAACCAAAAGTTCGTCTACACTCTCACTTCTTCCAATACCGTCGCTTACCGACCGGTCTCCCTCGGTGGATCCGTGGGCACCAAGCGGGTCGTGCGCTCCGGACTTCAGCCCGGCGAGAAAGTCATTGTGAACGGTCTGCTTCGGGTCATGCCGGGCGCGCCCGTCAGTCCCATCGAGGAAGGTTCAACCCCACCGGCCTCCCCCACCACCGCGCAACGCTAAGCGCTCCTGACTCCGGTCCCCTCTGCGCGCATGAACTTCAGTCACTTCTTCATCAAGCGTCCCATCTTCGCCGGAGTCCTTTCGGTCCTGATCTTTCTGGTCGGGCTGATCGCCATGTTCCGGCTGCCCATCTCGGAGTATCCCGAGGTGGTCCCGCCTCAGATCGTCGTGCGCGCCGTTTATCCCGGCGCCAATCCCACCACGATTTCCGAGACGGTCGCCGTGCCGCTGGAACAGCAGCTCAACGGCGTGGAGAATTCGCTCTACATCTTCTCCCAGGCCACCAGCGACGGCGTGATGACCCTGACGGTCACGTTCAAGCTGGGCACGGACATCGATCAAGCCCAGGTGCTCGTCCAGAACCGCGTTTCCCAGGCGCTGCCGAAGCTGCCGGAGGAAGTTCGCCGCCTCGGTGTGCTCACCCTGAAGTCCACGCCGGATCTCACGATGGTGGTGCACTTGTTCGCCACCGATGATCGCTACGATGAGGTCTATGTCCGCAATTACGCCACGCTCCAGGTGAAGGATGTGCTGGCGCGCATTCCCGGAGTCGGTCAGGTGCAGTTGTTCGGTTCCGGTGACTACGCCATGCGGGTGTGGTTGGATCCCGATAAGGTCGCCGCCAAATCCATGACGCCCGGCGACGTGGTCAACGCGATCCGGGAACAGAACATTCAGGTGGCCGCCGGTGCCGTCGGACAGCAACCCGTGTCGTCCCCGGTTTCGCTCGAACTGCAGATCAACACCAAGGGTCGGCTTACCACTGAAGAGGAGTTCGGCAACATCATCATCAAAACCGGGGCCAACGGCGAAACGGTCCAACTGCGGGATGTCGCCCGCATCGAACTGGGCGCCGGTGAATTCGCGCTGCGTTCCCAGCTCAACAATCGCTCCGCCGTCGCCGTTCCGGTGTTCCAACAACCCGGCAGCAACGCGCTGGAACTCTCCAAGAACGTCCGAGCCGCCATGGCCGAACTGAAGAAGAATTTCCCGGCCGGCTTGGACTACGGGGTGGTCTACGACCCAACGGTGTTCGTCTCCAAGTCCATCGATGCCGTGGTGGCAACCTTGTTCGAAGCCATCCTGCTGGTGGTGCTCGTGGTCCTGATCTTTCTCCAAACGTGGCGGGCCTCAATCATTCCGCTCGCCGCCGTACCGGTTTCGTTGGTCGGCACGTTCGCGGTCATGAGCGCCTTTGGATTCAGCATCAACGCGCTCTCCCTGTTCGGCCTCGTGCTGGCCATCGGCATCGTGGTGGACGACGCCATCGTGGTCGTCGAAAACGTCGAACGAAACATCTCCCTGGGATTGTCGCCCCTAGACGCTACCAAACGGGCGATGAACGAAGTCACCGGCCCGATCATCGCCACTGCCCTGGTCCTGTGTGCCGTCTTCGTTCCCACTGCGTTCATCAGCGGTCTGACCGGTCAGTTCTACAAGCAGTTCGCGATCACGATCGCCATCTCCACGGTGATCTCCGCTTTCAATTCCCTGACTCTCTCGCCGGCCCTGGCGGCAGTGCTTCTCAAGGGGCACGATGCCCCCAAGGACGGGCTCACCCGCGCTCTGGACTTCTTGTTCGGTTGGTTCTTCCGGCCCTTTAACCGGTTCTTCACCTGGATCGGCGACAGCTATTCCCGAATGGTTGCCCGGATCATCCGGCTGAGCGGAGTGGCGCTGCTCGTGTACGTCGGTCTGGTGTTTCTGTCGGGCAAGGTTTTCACGAGCGTTCCCACCGGATTCATTCCGGATCAAGACAAGCAATACCTGATCTGCGTGGCGCAACTGCCCGACGCTGCCTCGCTGGACCGGACCGACGCCGTCATGAAGCGCATGACGGAAATCGCCCTCCAGACTCCGGGCATTGAATCTTCCATCGCCTTCCCGGGACTTTCCCCCAACGGATTCACCGCCAGCCCGAATTCCGGAATCACCTTTGTGGGGCTCAAGCCGTTCGAGGAGCGGCGCGGACCGGGGCTATCAGCCAAGGAGATCACCGCCAAGCTCTCGGCCGCTTTCTCCCAAATTCAGGAAGCCCGAACACTCGTGCTCAACGCGCCGCCAGTGAACGGCCTGAGCACCGGGGGTGGCTTTAAGCTGTACCTCCAAGACCGCGCCGGTCTCGGTCAGGAAACCCTCTACGGAACGACCTGGGGCATCGTGGGACAAACCTACCAAACCAACGTGCTCCAGGCGGTGTACTCGACCTTCCAGATCAACGTGCCCCAACTCGACGCCGAGGTGAATCGGACGAAGGCCAAGTCCATGGGTGTCCCGCTGCAGAATCTGTTCGAGACGATGCAGATCTACCTGGGTTCACTGTATGTGAATGACTTCAATCGGTTCGGCCGAACGTATCAGGTGATCGCACAGGCCGACGCTCCGTTCCGGGCCAAGCCCGAGGACATCACACGACTGAAAACGCGGAACGCCTCCGGGCAGATGGTTCCGCTCGGTACCCTGGTGACGGTCAAGGAGTCCTACGGACCCGACCGCGTGATGCGCTACAACGGACATCCTGCCGCGGAAATCAACGGCGCTCCGGCGCCGGGCTACAGCTCCGGCCAGGCCGAGGCCTTCATCGAGAACCTCGTGCGGAAGAACCTGCCCAACGGCATGGGCTACGAATGGACCGAACTGGCCTATCAACAGCGGATCGCCGGCAACACGGCCCTCTACGTGTTCCCGCTCTGCCTGCTGTTGGTGTTCCTCGTGCTGGCCGCCCAATACGAGAGTTTCGCCCTGCCGCTCGTGATCATCCTGATCGTTCCAATGTGTCTGCTCAGCGCGATGGTCGGGGTGATCCTCAAGGGTCAGGACAACAATATCTTCACCCAGATTGGCCTGATCGTGCTGGTCGGATTGGCCTGCAAAAACGCGATTCTGATCGTGGAGTTTGCCCGGGAAAAGCAGCACGAAGGCATGTCGATTGTGGACGCGGCTCTGGAAGCCTGCCGGCTGCGGTTGCGTCCGATCCTGATGACCAGCATCGCCTTCATTGCCGGCGTGTTCCCGTTGGTCATCTCGTCCGGCGCCGGTTCCGAAATGCGTCAGGCCATGGGCGTGGCGGTGTTTGCCGGCATGATCGGCGTCACGTTCTTCGGTCTCTTCCTAACGCCGGTCTTCTACGTCGTGGTCATGAAGATCGCCGCCCGTTTCACCACGCCGAAGCCCGCCACGATCCCGGCTCATCCCTCACCCGCCCATCACGCCCCTTCTGCCTAATCCCACCGAGTCTCAACTCCCCATGAAATCGCTGTCCGGCAAAGTCGTTCTCATCACCGGCGCCACCAGTGGCATTGGCAAGGCCACCGCGCTCGCGTTCGGAAAGGCAGGATCCCGCCTGATCGTCGCCGGACGGCGCGAAGCCGAGGGCGCCCATCTCGTCACCGAGCTGAAGGCGCTCGGAGCCGAAGCGCGGTTCGTGCGAACCGATGTCTCCCAAGAAGCGGAAGTCCGGACCCTCGTGGAAACGACGGTTACCACCTTCGGCCGACTGGATGTCGCCTTCAATAACGCGGGAGTGGAGGCCGCCGGCCCGATCACGGAATTTACGGTGGAGGAGTATCGGCGCGTGTTTGACGTCAACGTGCTCGGCGTGCTGCTGGCCTTGAAATACGAGATTCCGGCTCTGCTCCAATCCGGAGGCGGCAGCATCATCAACACGTCCTCGGTCGCCGGTCAGATCGGCATGGCGAACGTGAATCTCTACGTGGCCAGCAAACACGCTGTCGAAGGAATCACCCGCAGCACCGCCCTCGAATACGCCGCCCAAGGAATCCGCGTCAACGCGATCGCTCCCGGGGCCATCGTGACCGACATGGTCCAGCGCTTCACCGGCGGTCCGGAAACCGAAACCGGAAAGTACCTCGCCTCCATGCATCCCCTCGGCCGAATGGGACGGCCGGAGGAAGTCGCCCAGACCGTACTCTTTCTCGCGAGCGATGAAGCCAGTTTTGTAACGGGTCATACCCTCGCCGTTGACGGCGGCTGGCTGGCCAAATAACCAACTCCCCTCATGAATCCTGATCTCACGAAGCGTCCTCCGCGCAGTCCCCGCTGCAAACTCGGCGGCTACGTCCTCCTCCCCCGCCTCTTGGACAAGGGCCGCGCCGCCCTCGCCGGAACCCTCGGCGATTACAAGTACGGCTGTCCCCTGGACCAACACTTCCTGCGCTTCATCGGCATTGACGCCGAAGCCCTGAAACAACAGTTGGCCACCGGCAAAGGCGACTGGGAGATCCTCACCTGGATCCAGGAAAACGCGTCGCTGAAACGTCAGCCCTGGGAAATCCGCTCGTGGTCTGACTACCACTCGAACCGCGGACCCGACAGCGACGCCGAGACCCTGGGATACTTCACCCAAGCCGTCCAACAGCTCAGCCCCGTCCGCGAAGACCTCCAGACCTGGATGGATCTGCTCGACGTGGACGACTTCGTGTCCTACGGCGGCAAGGCGTGAGGCGGCGTCAACCGCCGCCAAATCGGGCCGTCGCCTCGGCGATAAATCTAAAGTTGCCTTTAGAAAAGAGCGATATATCTAAAGGTCATGTTTGACCGTTGGTTCGCCGCAGCCCTGCGGACGAAGCTTTCCCGGCCCTATGTCCATTTGCTCTTCGGAGCTCGCCAGACTGGTAAATCCACGCTCCTGAATGGGCTGATTCCTGACGATTCCCTACGCTTCAATCTGGCCGATCCGCAAGAGCGTTCCCGACTTCTGGCCAATCCCGGTGAGTTTGCGCAAGCCTGCCGGGCCCTACCCGCGAACAAAAAGGGGCAATTCGTCTTCGTGGATGAGGCCCAGTCCGTCCCCGCCGTTTTCGACGCGGTTCAGTCCCTCTACGATGCGGACAAGGCACGCTGGCGTTTCGTGCTTTGTGGAAGCTCCGCCCGCAAGCTGCGCTTAACGGGCGCCAACCTGCTACCCGGCCGCAGCATGGTGCATCATTTGTATCCGCTCACCCTGGCGGAACACCCAGCCAAGGCCACCACCGCGTTGCCCGCGACGTCGCCCCTGCCTTTTTCCTGGAGTGACGACCAAGCTCCCCAGCACCCCTTCCCTGCGTGGGATCTGATGACGCGGCTGGCGTATGGCGCTTTGCCGGGAATCGTCACGGCCGACCCCCAGGACCGGCCCAGTTTGTTGAAGGGATATGCGTTCGTGCATTTGGAGGAAGAGATCCGGCGGGAGGCGTTCGTGAAGGACTGGGGTGCGTTTGTGCGGTTCCTTCAACTGGCCGCTACCGAATCTGGCCAAATCTTGAATTACGCGAGCATCTCCCAAGAGGTCGGGATCTCGCAACCGACAGTGAAGGGCTACTATCAGTTGCTCGAGGACATGTTTATCGGACTGCGGCTGCCGGCCTATTCGAAAAGCCCGCGGAAGAACCTGCTCTCCACGCCGAAATTCCTCTTCTTTGACTTGGGCATTCGCCACGCGGCAGCGGGAATGAATCCCTCAACAGACCTGGTCAAAGCGGATCCCGGTCCCGTGTTTGAACAGTGGGTCGGAATCGAATTGTGGAATCGGCTGCAATACCTCGGCGAAGGCAGATTGTATCACCAACGCTCCCGCGACGGCGCCGAAATTGACTTCATCATTGAGACCGGCGGGAGCCTGACGCCGGTGGAAGTGAAGTGGACGGAGCATCCCAGCCTGGCCGATGCGCGGCACCTCCTGACCTTCCTGGCGGAGAAGCCCAAGGAGGCACAACACGGCTATGTGATCTGCCGCTGCCCGCGCCCCCTGCAACTGCACGAGAACGTCACCGCACTGCCGTGGTTCTGCCTCTGAGGCCCCGACACCTTCCGGATCAGAAGACCCGGAAGATCAGCGGGAGAACTCGGGACGCCCTATGGGCGTTCATTCGCGTTCATTCGCGGTCCCAACTCCAGGGCTCCCCCTCAGCTGAGCCCCCCGCACAGCTTCAATGCGCGAATCCACTTCGCCCTGAGCCAGCCGGGTTCGCACCAACTCCCCGGGCTTCGCCTCGGACGCCGCGCGGAGCAGTCGTCCGGTGCTGGCGTCAAACGTCAGCGAATATCCCCGCTCCAACACCTGCAACGGCGACAGCAGGCGCAGGCTGCGGTCGGCTCGTTCCCAGCGGACCTGGGAGCGTTCCCACTGACGCCGCGCGGCCACGGACAACCGCCGCCGCGCCTCCAGCCAGCGACGGCGTCCCTGCTCCAACACCACCGCCGGCCGGCGGTCCGTGAGCCGACGCAGAGCCGTCTGCCACGCCACTTGGGCTTCGCGCACCCCGCGCCGCCCGCCTCGAGCCAGAGCCACGGTGAGGTCATCCACCCGCTGGGCCCGGGCCTCCAATTGACGCCGCGGATGCAGCCGTTGCAGGCGCGCCACCCAGTCCTGCGTGGTCTCCTGAAATCCGCCGAGCGTCCGGGCCACCATCCAGCGCAGCCGACGCTGCCCCTCCACCAGCCGTCCTTCGGCCGCGACGTATCCGGCGGTCAGCAGTTCCGCCGCCGCACTGGGAGTGGCCGCGCGCAGATCGGCCACGAAATCGGAGATCGTAAAGTCCACTTCGTGCCCCACGGCGGAGATCACCGGCAACGCCGACTCCGCCAACGCCCGAGCCACGACTTCTTCGTTAAAAGCCCAGAGATCCTCGAGGGAACCCCCGCCGCGAGTCACCAGAATGGCCTGCAACGATCCGGGGTTCTCCAGCTCCCACTCGTTCAACGCCCGCACCGCCGCCGCAATCTGCGCCGCCGCGCCTTCCCCCTGAACTCGCACCGGCACGAGCACAAACTCCAGTCCCGCAAACCGCCGCTCGACCACGTGAAGCACATCGCGAATGGCCGCGCCTGTCGGGGAAGTCACCAATCCCACCCGCCGCGGAAACGCCGGAATCGGCCGCTTCCGTTCCGACGCAAACAACCCTTCCGCCTGCAACCGCGCCTTCAGTCGTTCAAAGGCCGCCTGCAACGCTCCCACGCCCTCCAACTCCACCGCCGTCACGCGCAACTGATACTGCCCGCGGGGTTCGTAGACCGTGATTTCCCCGGTCAACGTCACCTTCACGCCATCGCGCAGCTGATTCCGCGCGCCGCCGCTCTGACCCCGGAACAGCACACAGCTCAGTTGCGCCTGGGCATCCTTGAGCACGAAGTAGGCATGACCACTCGCTTGCAGGCGAAAGTTGGAAATCTCGCCCGTGACCCGAACCGCTCCGAAGGCGTCTTCCAACTGACGCTTGATGCCCTGGGTCAGTTCGGTCACCGACCACGCCGGCGGCGGCCCCGAAACGACCGGAGCCGCTGGAATCGCCGGCGCCGCTGATCGGGAAGGCGTCTTGACAGCCGCCGGTTCCGACACCACCGCCGGCTTCGACTCGGACTTTGTTTCCGGGGGAACTTCCGGCACGGGCGGCGGAGTCCGTTCCGGTTCGGAACGACGGGCAGGGGCGGCGAAGAGATCGCCGAAGTCCCATTGAGACTTGGAGGGTCGAGGCATGGTCAGTGTCGCGGTTCGGGAACAATGCCTCCTTCGGCATCCGAGCGGTAGGAATAGCGCGCCGCTTCCCGCACCACCGATACCTGATCGGCCTCCAACTGGGCGAGTAGTCGGGCCACGGCAGGGGTTCGCTCCGGAATGCCGTGCAACATCAGGGCGACCCGCATGCGAATCACCGGATCTTCCGACTGGGCCAATTGCTCCAGCAAGGGCAGCACCTCCAAAGGAATCGGCCAGTTGTTGGCCACCATCAAGGCGTACATTCGATTGGACGCTTTGGGCCGCAGCGCCGCTTCCAGGAGCAACCGGCGCAATTCCACCGTGGTCGCGAGTTCGATCAGTGCCGGCGCCACCACCCGGACTTGGTCCCGCGCCAACGGCAACCGGGGAATCGACTTACCCCAGTTGTTGGGAAACTTCTTGCAGAATTGGTCCCAGAGGCGCGCTACCGCCGACTCCGGTCGGACGAGCCGATTCACCAGCGCCTTCTGACCCTCCAGGCTCAGCGGCCGTTCCGGCACCCGCTGCTCGGTTCCATCGCGAATTTTTAACTCTCTTAACGACTGTCCGTTGTCTACGAGCGTCCTTCCCGTCCAGGCATCGGACGAGCGCAACGCCTCAAACTCCTTGAGCCACTCTCCGGCTTCCCGTTCCCCAGGAGATACTCCCCGGGCGAAGGCCCACGCCAAAACGCCCGCCAAGCACAGTCCCGCCACCGCCCACACCCAACCCGAAGCTCTCACCCGAGGCTGACGCCGCGGGGCTTCCCCGGGAATCAGCGGCTCAACGCGCGAGGTGTCGGTGTTCAATCTAGTTGAGAGTTGAAAGTTGAGAGTTGAGAGAAAAAAGGCCGGTTGGGCGACGCTCTGCGGAGCCGCCCGTCGGTTTGTGGCCCCAAGGCGGATTAGGTTCACCGGTTTTGGCTCTTTTCAACTCTCAACCGGTTTGTGGTTGGGGAAAACCTCCGGAAACGGACGCGAGTTAAGATCATGAACCGACGTGGGAGATCGACGCGCTGCTCTGTCACTCTGACTCCCCTGACGAGTTTGCGAGTCGGACCAAAGGAATCCAGATGGCGCGTCCTTCCGTCCGCGGCTACGGCGGTTCATGGAAAGTCGAGATCCAGAGAACCAAGTGTTCATTGGATCCAAAACGGTTAGAAGGTTCCGACCGCGGCCGGACCCGCCGCCTTGTTTTCGTGTTTTTCTCTCAACTCTCAACTTTCAACTCTCAACTACGCTATTCGGCCAAGCGCTCCGAGACGCGCTGGATTCCCAAGGCTCGTCCCGAAATCTCGTCCACTTCGATCACACACCCGTTGAGTTGGATGCCCGTGGTGCAGACCCCGAAACGCTGGGGCGACTGGGTCAGGAACCGCTGAATCACCGGCGCATACTCCCGGCCCAACACACCATCATGACCTCCGGTGAATCCGGCATCGGTGAGACAGGCCGTGCCGCCCGGCAGAATCCGCTCATCCGCCGTCTGCACGTGGGTGTGCGTGCCCACGATGGCACTGACTTGACCGTCCAAATGCCACCCCAAGGCAATCTTTTCGGACGTCGCCTCGGCATGAAAGTCCACGAAGATGACTGGGGTCTCCGCCCGCAACAGCGCCACCTCCGCCGCCCCGACCACGAAGGGATTCTCCAGCGCGGCCATGAACGTCCGGCCCTGAAGATTCAAAACCCCCAACGGCGCCACACCGGGCTTGCTGACAATCGTCGCCCCCCGACCCGATACACCGGCGGGATAGTTGGCCGGACGCAGGAAGCGCGGTTCCTCCTTCAACAATTGAACCACGTCCTTCTGATCCCACAGATGGTCGCCCGACGTGATGACCTCCACTCCCGCCGCAAACAGTTCGCCCGCAGTGCCGGGAGTAATGCCCGCGCCTCCGGCCGAGTTCTCGCCATTGGCCACGACGTAGTCGATCCGATGACGCTCCCGCAACTCCGGGATCAGCCGCTGGCACGCGCGCCGCCCCGGCTCGCCCACGACATCTCCGATGAACAAAATCCGCATTGCCGCCAAAGGTGGGACTGTCCGCAGCGCGGGGCAAGGACGCTTCCCACCGGACCGCGCCCACCGAACTCAATAGGTGCCGTTCTTGGAACCCGGATTGTACCAGCAGTCATTCGGACCGGTCGGATTCGCGGTAGTCGGCCAGATCGCCTTGCCCGCGAAATCCGGGGAGAACCAAACCTGCATCTTGAGCGCGGCCGAAGAGCCGTCGAGACGCCCGACCGGAGCCACCCCGCCCACAAATTCCTTCTGATCCTTCGGCCGGCGACCGCCGCCATGCCGTTGCGAAATGCCCTCGTGCGGCTGATTACCAACGTCGTTGAACAGATACTGCTCCTCGCTCTCCGGGCCTTCCCACATCAGGATTCCCGTCGGTCGGAGCGCGCCCAGCTTGTAGGTGGACGTCAGCACAGTGGCTGGCGGCTGCGCGTACCCAATGATCGCGCCGTTCCACACGTAACTGCAGATCTTGATCTCGCGCTTCTTGAAGTCGGCCTTGCCCTTCGCCGTGCCGCGTTCCGCGAGGTCTTTGGGACAGGTCAGCAACTTGACGTTTCCAAGAAAGGGCGCGAGCTGGCCCTTCCTGAACGACTCCACCTGATTCGAGAACGTCAGCGCATCGTCCCTGCCCGCTCCGCTGGGAATGTTTTTGGCGTGGCACCAGTTGTCCCGATCGGCGGGATAGCCCCAGCTCGAATACGGCAGGTAATCGACATTGTCCGCCGCGAACAAATGGGCGCCCAGGAGCACCTGCCGAATGCCGCTGAGGTCGTTGACCAACAGCGCGCGATCCCGGGCCTTGCCCAGGGCGGGAAGGATCATTCCCGCCAGAATCGCGATGATGGCAATCACCACCAGCAGTTCGATCAGCGTGAAGGCCGTGCGCTCGGAAGGAGAAGATCGGGAAGCATTCATGGGAACTTCTTTAGGAAACGCCAAGGCCCTCGTCCCGGCCATACAAATCCGGTCGGGAACTCCCGGAAACCAGCTGAGAGCTGAGAGGATCCAAAAACGGTAAACCGATTTCGCCTTGGGACCACAAACCCGTCCGCATTTCGAACGTGCCGATTCCCTGGATTTACCTCTCAGCTCTCAGCTCTCAGCTCTCAACTGGTTCCCGGAATGGGAGCCTCCTTCCGGATTTTTTCCTTGGTCCCGAATCCGGAAAGGGAGAGTCATTTGCTGTGCACATTCGATTTCTCCTCGCCTTCCTCTTTGGGCTTCAGGTGGCGGCTACCCCCGCCGAAGACATGACGCAGGCCGCGCAGACCTTCCTGAATTCCCTGACCTCGGAACAGCGAGCCAAGGCGACGTTTCCCCTGAACCACAACGAGCGGGACAACTGGAACTATACTCCGGTGGATCGAAAGGGACTTTCCCTCAAGGAAATGGAACCGGCCCAGCGCCATCTCGCCTACGGCTTGCTCAGCTCCGGGCTCAGCCAAAAGGGCATGGTCAAAGCGCTTTCGATCATGAGTCTCGAGCGAATCCTTCAGGACATCGAAGGACCAAACCGTAAGTTCCCCCGCGATCCCGAGATGTATTTCGTCAGCATCTTCGGCACTCCCGACCTCAAGGGCGCCTGGGGCTGGCGGGTCGAAGGACATCACCTCGCCGTCAATGTTTCGCTCGCCGGCGGTGAACTGATTTCCGGGGCACCGAATTTCTTCGGCACCAATCCCGCCGAAGTCCGCCAGGGACCTCGCACCGGACTGCGCGTGCTCGCCGCCGAGGAAGATCTCGGACGCGACCTGGTCAAATCCCTTTCCAGCGAGCAGCTGAAGATCGCCCTCGTCGACACCAAGGCGCCGGACGACATCCTCACCAGCAATCAGCGGGTAGCCGACGCTGGCGCCCCGCGTGGCATCAGTTGGAATGAGCTGACCCCCACCCAGCAGGCCAAAGCGCTCACCTTGCTCAACGAATACGCCGGTCGTCTGCGTGGCGAACTGGCCGAGGCTGATCTGGCGGAGATTCACGCCGCCGGACTCGCCCAGATTCGCTTTGCCTGGGCGGGCGGACTCGAAAAGGGACAACGCCACTACTACCGACTGGCGGGGCCGACCTTCCTCATCGAGTACGACAACACTCAGAATGACGCCAACCACGCGCATGCCGTGTGGCGCGATTTGAAGAGCGACTTCGGCCGGGACTTCCTCGCCGAACATCTCAAGGCCAGCCACGCGAAGCAGGCGCCCTGAGCGGGGCCGCCCTGAATCAGGGTTCCCGCTGGTCTCAGCCCGCGGTCGACCCTACGATTCTCCCGCGATTATGGCCGTCAGCGACCTGAGCGAAGGGCACTTTGCCAAGAAACAGCTCTTCTCGAAAAGCGGCCTGATTCGTTGGAGCCATCGGCGGCGGTTCGAGGTGGCGGTGCGCAAGTCGAAGGGGTTCGGCGGCCGGCACGTGCTCGATTTGGGCTGCGGTGACGCGACGTACTTTGCGCTGCTGTTGCAGTCTCCGGATTGTCCAAAGACGGCCGTCGGCGCCGAGGTGGATCCGCGGGTGGTGAAGGCGAACCGAATCCGCTTCGCCGATCATCCGCTGGTGTCCTTCGTCTTTCAGGAAGATCTGGAAGCGCCGGAATACCGGGGCACGTTTGACGCCGTGGTGTGCATGGAGGTCTTCGAACACCTGACCGATCCCGACCACTACCTGGATCTCATTCACTCACTGCTCCGTCCGGGCGGACGCCTGCTGCTGAGCGTTCCCGTCGAGACCGGTCCCACCCTGGTGTTCAAGCAAGCCGTCCGGCGTCTGGCCGGTTGGCGGGGCATCGGCGACTATCGCTTCACCTTGCCCTATACCTTCTCCGAGTTGGCGCGCGGACTCTTCGCCGGATCCCGCCAGCATATTCCGCGAATCACCCACAGCACTCCCGGCGGAATGACCTTTCACTGCCACAAGGGATTCAATTGGAAAACGCTGCGGGAACGAATCCGCCAGCGCTTCGTCATCGACCGCGTCACCACCTCGCCGATCAACGGATTGCCGGCGGGCCTGAGCAGTCAGGTCTGGTTTGAGGCTCACAAGGCCGATTAAGCCGGACCGATTCAGACCGACCGCGGAGGTGAACCGCAGATTAAGCGCAGATTAAACGCAGATTTTTTAAGCAGAAAGCCCGGCCCTTTCCGCTTCCCAATCGCTCATCGAGCCCGGCGCCTCGACCCTGAACTTGGCCAACCAATAAAGAAATCTGCGTTAATCTGCGCTTAATCTGCGGTTCCAACTGCATTGTTCCGACATAAGATATGCCCATGTTCTTTTTCCAGTTTGAGGTTCAACCGAAGCAGACGCACCCACAGCGAGACCAGTATGCCGGCGGGTTTGTCAATTGCTGGATCTTGCGCGACACGTTGAGTCAGGCTGAAGCAGTCGCTCGAAGTTGCCTTGGCGATGAGGAATGGCGCATCGTTTCGGTGGAAGAGTCGATGCTCATGACCCGAGAGAAGCAGGCGGAGTATCCAGCCGGAATCGAGTTTTTTGAGCAGGCAAAAATCGACAGGGAGGTCTTCGTTTTTCACACGTATCCCGTTGGAGCTCCAGATGACATAGATGCCGGCTAGCATCGCTCTACCGAATCGCACCCAGGACACGTCACTTGGTCCTTCGGGCGCGAGGAGCGAGCTCAGTACGCCGGGTCGTCAGCATCCGGCGCTGTTTCCGACAGACTGATGGCATCCGCTGCGATTCGAGCCCGGGACGCTTCGACCTTCAGGTAGTGCAACACCACCGGGGCAAAGATCATCCCGGGGATGCCCATCAATCGTTCCCCCACGATCAGCCCTATCAGGGTCAGCCACATCGGATTCTTGATCCGGTCGCCAATGATCTTGGAGTTCAGGAAATACTCGAACTTGTGAATGGTCACCAGGAACAGCAGCGCCCAGAGCGCCACTTGCGGCGAGATGGTGAAGCCCACACCAATGATCAGCGTGTTGCTCATCAGGTTCCCGACAATGGGCAACAGACCGCATAGAAAGGTCAGCACGATGATGACCGTGACGTAGGGATAGTCATTCCAGAGCAGGAACACCGACGTCACGGACGTGTTGATCGCCGAGATCATGATCTGGGCGCCAATGACCGTGGCAAAACTCGCGTAGAACGTCCGAAACCGAAAACTCAGTTCCCGACCGACCAAAGAATACAGACTCCCCCGGACGGCATGGGGATCCCCTTCCATCTGGAAGCGCGAATTCAGAAACAGGCTGATGGGCAACACCAGTCCGATGATGAACGACGCGATCTCAAACATCGCCCCGCGCACGTACAGGCCCACGTTGGCGAACTTCTCCCGGACCCCCTCCAACGCGAGCTTCTTGAGACTGCTGAAGTCCGTGAACGGCAGGTCGACTCCCTTCGACTCGGCGAAGTTGACCACGGCCGGGATCGTCTTCTCCGCCAACTTCGGCAACACCTCGTACGCCCGCTTCGAGAAGTATATCAACCCCAGAAACATCGCGGCGACGAAGATCACATAGCAGGTCACCGCCAGCCATTTCCGCCCCCCCAACGCCAAGCCCAGACCCCGGATCGCGAGGTAGCCGAACAGCGACGTCAGCACCAACGTCGCCAAATGCAGCCAGCCGATCAGGATCAGCAGGGCCAGCATGATCAGGAACGAGATTCGAACCGGAGCGCTGACGCCTTTGGGAAGGGAAGGAGAACTTTGGCTCATCCAAGATTCCAATCGCGGGCTCAGCTCAGCCGTTCGCGCAGCCAGGCCGGCAGATCCCGGATGGCCAGGCGTTCCTGCCGGCTGTCATCCCGATGCCGCAACGTGACGGTGTCGAGCAGTTCGGGTTTTTCACCCAGGGTGTCGAAGTCCACCGTGACGCAGAACGGCGTGCCGGCTTCGTCCTGACGCGCATAACGGCGGCCGATGGCCCCGCTCTCGTCGTAGAAGCAGGCGAAGTCGCGCTTCAACAAATTGAAGATCTCCCGCGCCTTGGCGACCAGCTCCGGCTTGTTCTTCAGCAGCGGAAACACCCCGACCTTGATCGGCGCCACCCGCGGATGGAACTTCATCACCACGCGCGTCTCGCTCTTGCCCTTAGCGTCGGTCTCGGTGACTTCGGTGTAGGCATTGGCCAGCAGGGCGAGGATCAAACGATCCACGCCGGCCGACGGTTCGATGACGTGCGGGATGTACTGGCCCTTGGACAGTCCCACGGCGTCCTCGCGCGCTTCCTTCTCGGCAGCCTCCGGCGCCACGCCCGACTTGGTCAGGTACTTGAAGCGTGCCTCATAGTACCGCTGGGTGAGTTCCGCCTGCTTCTCCGGGGTCAGCTTGCCCCAGGCCGTGCGCAATTCTTCGTCGAACACCCCCATCGGCTTGCCCGAGAACCGCTCGTGCTGCGACAGGTCGAAATCACTGCGGGCCGCGATGCCTTCCAATTCGTCACCCTTCACGTTCCCTGCCTCGTCCACCTTGCTGAAGGGGAACTTGAACAGGATGTCCGTGGTCGCCCGGGCATAGTGCGCCAACTCTTCCGGAGTCTGGATGTGGAAGCCCAGGGTATTCCGGGAAAGACCAATGCCCTCGTAGAAACGCACGCGTTCCTCGACCCAGTACTGATGCCACTTCTGCCAGCCCCAATCGGCCTGAGGTTCGCCCGGATGGCCCTCGACCGGCTGGGTGTTCACCGCGCCGGAGATGGCTTCAACCGCTTCGTCCGGCTTGATGAAGAACTCCAGTTCCATCTGCTCGAACTCACGGGAGCGGAAGGTGAAGTTGCGCGGCGTCACCTCATTGCGAAACGCCTTGCCGATCTGCGCGATGCCGAAGGGCAGCTTTTGCCGGGAGGTTTCGTGAACGTTCTTGAACTGCGCGAAGATAGCCTGAGCCGTTTCCGGACGCAGGTAGGCCACGTTTTCGTCCGACTGGATCGGCCCGACCCAGGTTTGGAGCATGAGGTTGAACGGACGGGACGGCCCGAGCTCCACATTGCTGTCGGGATGGAAGTCGATGGAGTTCTCGACCGGCTGGGTCTGCTCACCCAGCAATACCAGGGCGGCCAGGTCGGCTTTCGCTTCGGGCAAGCTCTCCAGGAAGAACTCCCGGGCTCGCTTACGGGCGCTTTCCGGATGCCCACCCTTCTCCACCAGCAGCGCGAGACTCTTCTCAACCTTGGCGCCCGTGGTCGTGAATTCAGCACCGGTGAAGCGGTAAACGACTCCGGAGCGCGGCTCGACCTGATCCGTCCGCACGCGCTTCCGGGTCACGGGACATTCCCGCATCAGGTCCGCAAACGTGTCCACGTGACCGGACGCCCGCCAGATCTGCGGCGCCATGATGATGGTGGCCTCGAGACCGACGACGTCTTCGCGATGCCGGGTCATGGCCTGCCACCACAGGTCCTTCACATTGCGTTTCAGCTCCGCTCCCAGCGGACCGTAGTCCCAGAAGCCGTTGATGCCGCCGTAGATTTCCGACGACTGAAACACGAAGCCCCGTCGTTTGCACAACGAGACAATCTTCTCCATCAACACGTTTTCCTTCGGTTCGGCCATAACGCAGAGACCGGCAGCCTCCGAATTGCGCTCCCCGGTGTCAATCGGCAGCAGGGCCCAAATTGCGCCCCCAGCAACCGGTGGGGCGAGTTGAGAGTTGAAAGTTGAGAGTTGAGAGACGAGCAGTCGCCCGCGCTTCCCGCTTCCCCCTTCCGACCTCTCAGCTCCCAGCTTCCCGCCCCCGGTAGGGCGAGGTTCCACCGAGCCGTTCGCGCCGCAACGAATTGATACGTCACCAATCCACAAACGGCGCCCCCCGCTTACCGCTTCCCGCTTTGCCTTCCCCCTTCCCCCCATGATCCACGAATTGCACCCCAGAAACACGAATCGGCGTTGAACCACGGATCACACGGAAGAAGCACGAATGCGGAATTCCTTTTCACTTCCCGGTGTTGCCTCTCCGCACTCAGCCGACTTCGGCCTTTTCTCACCCCTCCCGCGCTTACCGCTTACCGCTTCGCCTTCCCCCTTCCGACCTCTCAGCTCTCAGCTTCCCCCCTCACAGCCCCTCTGGCCAGGGACCCGCCGTCCGTTCCCACAGCCAGCGGTAATCGGGATTGTCCCAAGCCATCCAACCCACCGCCTCGGCCTCCGCCCACGTCCGCACCGAGGGACCCGTCCGGGGATCCTTCCATCGATGCAGCTCCCCATGACCATCGGCAAAACTGAGCGCGCCCGTTCCCCCGTGCCGCCGAGCGGGCCAGTGCGCCGGCCAATACGACTTCGGCCCATCGGTCCAGCGAAACTGAAACGCACTGTTCTTGATCGTCAGCTCATGCTCATCAATGAACACGTAGGTCTCCGCGGGAGACTTCCGGGCGAAATCTCCCCACTTCACAAAGGCATTCGGATCATACTGGTCCACCACCCCGTTTCGCATACCCACCCCGTTTCCGCACACAATCGACTGGTTCATGGTGTAACTCCGCACCCGCCGCGGCCCGCGCCGTTTCTCCAGGAAATACCGGCTGTCATCCCCGGGACAATGGAAGATCTCGGCGGCCTTCAAGTACGAGCCCAGATGCCCCGGCCCCGGCGCCAGCAACAAGGCACTATTGGTTAAATCGGAAAGCTCCCGAGCGTACCACGGTGACATGATGCCATTCACCCAGCGGGCCTGCTCCGGCATGATGATGTTGATCTCCGACGGGGTCAGCCAGCCCTCGTGGTCATCGGCATACAAATGGAAGGCAATCTGCAACTGTCGGAGGTTATTCAGACAGCCAATTCCCCACGCTTTCTGACGCGCCCGAGTCAGCGCGGGCAACAGCAGACCCGCCAGAATCGCAATCACCGCGATGACCACCAGCAGCTCAATCAAGGAGAAGCCCCGCCTGGAGCGGACCCGGCACCTGGAGTTCCGGCCAGACGTTCGGCCGGAAGGATTTCTCTCCAGCTGCTCCCCGACTGGTGTTTCGCGACTCATGGAAGGTGGCTACGGCTTGCGCAGCCGGAAGTAACGCTGAGGTTCGCCCTCCGAGGTAAGCGGCACATCCACTCCAGGTCCACCGGTGGGGTAGTACTCCCATTGGATGGGAGGAGCGAGGTTCGTGGTGCTTTCCAGCGTCCAAGCACTCACCGCTTGGGGCCAACTCAGCCGAAGCACCGGCTGGTCCGACTCATTCTTCGCCACTACTCCCGCCAGCGGAATCTGCGGCGGAAGTCCCGCCGGGATGGGTTGGTCCGGCACCGGATTCCAATCCCACGCGTCCAACGTGAAGGGCCTGGGAAACAGGGTGTCCGGCCGACTGAACTTCAACCAACCGTAGTGCCGTCCGTCTTCCAGATCGGCCCGAAAGCCGATCAGAAATGATGTTTTGTTGGTGAAAAATGGTTCCGGCAAAAATCGACTCAAATCCGCATAAAACCAAACAGGAAACACCTCCTGTTGCCTGAACATGTTTAATGGCAGAATAACACTCGATGACTGATAAACAGGGCTTTGCACACCGACGTACTGCAAAGATTCAAAAGGAATGCTCAACTGACTTGCTCGCACAAATTTCGCATTGAGGCTCGGCTCTATTTGGTAGCCCACTTCAAACACCTCACCAAAAGACGGATAATAGTGGACTCTATACTCCAATTCAAAACTCGAATCTAAATCCAAATCTATCGATGCCAGTAGACCCGACTGGGTCACCGGCGGAACGGGCAGATCTATTGGCTCAACACCCCTACTCAGGTCGGGCAAAGCTACGAAAAGTATGGCAAGTATACTCCAGAAAAGGCCTGCCTGCCATGACCGGCGCACAACATCTGTTTCTAGGACTTCCATAATGGCTATTAATGCTACGGCTTGCGGAGTCGAAAATAGCGTTGCGGCTCGCCTTCAGCCGGAAGAGGGACATCCACTCCAGCCCCACCGGTGGGGTAGTACTCCCACTGAATCGGAGGAGCCAAGTTTGTGGAGCTTTCCAGAGTCCAGGCGCTCACCGCCTGGGGCCAACTCAGCCGAAGGACCGGCTGGTCCGACTCGTTCTTCGCCACTACTCCCGCCAGCGGAATCTGGGGCGGCAGTCCTGCCGGGATGGGTAGGTCCGGCACCGGATTCCAATCCCACGCGTCCAACGTGAAGGGCCGGGCAAACAGCGTATCGGGCCGGCTAAACTTCAGCCATCCGTAGTGCCGCCCGTCTTCCAGATCGGAACGGAAACCGATGAGCATGGAAGTCCTGTTCGTGAAAAAGCGGTGCGGAAGAGCGAATGCCAGATCGCGGTAGAACCAAGTTGGAAAGACCTCTTGTTGGCGGAAGGTTA